>NZ_JAVAYG010000001.1:0-662488 GCF_041954745.1 Pantoea sp. CS_6 | reverse complement strand
ATGCACAAAACGAAACAGCAACACCTCATGGGAAGCATTCAGGATCAGTAACCGGGCCGAGCGGCGCGTGCGCATAGTCTCTTCCTTTTATTGGGGGCGTGCTCACGGATAAAGATTTTTCAACGGGGCCGCAAAAAATCCTGCCAGCGGCGCGTCAGATAGTTATGTTCATCCATCACGGCGTTCCAGACGGCAATGTGGCTCATCCGTTGCTCGTAACTTCCGCCATCGCGCACTTCCCCCTGGGGAATCAGCGGTGCGCCCCAGGCATCCAGCAGCACTTCGCGTGCGGGTTGACCACCGTACCAGAAATCCCATTCCGCTGCCGACAGATGCGTCCGGCTGCGTTCCGCGTTAGAAATGTAATAACCCTGCCGCGCCATGACCGCACCGGGCCAGCCAGACTGCCACCAGTTAAGGTAGTCGTAGGCCGCCTCTTTGATTTTGCCGGTCGCACAGCGTGAAAGCGACATGCCGCCGTACCACGCACGGTAGCCTTCACGTGGTCGCGCCATTTTATAGCCGCGCTGATGGAAATGATGACGAAAATAGATGGGTGCCCAGAGACTTTGTACTTCAACCTGCTGATTGGCAATCAGATCGCATGCCTCATCCTGCGATGCCCAGAAGGCCGCAAAATGGCCGTTACGGTGAAGGCGCGCCAGCTGTTGTGTTAACAGGTCGATCTCATCAAGCGTCAGATTACCGATATTCGCAAAGCGTGCCAGCCCGGCCCCCTGCATGGCCAGCGCCGCATCAATACCGCCCATGGCCGCATCTTCCTGTAGCGCCACCTGCCCCGTCAACGAAGGATGTACCAGCCAGCCCCAGCTCTCTTCCTGCTGTTGCAGCACCGCAGGCAGCCGGTCGGCATGATAGGCAAAACTGTCCACGTTATGGGTAAGCGGCAACATGCTTATATGGTCACTCGCGTGGCTACCTAAATGCATATCGCGCTGAACATACAGTCGCTCCGAAGGTACACTGCCATCGGCTAACGGCAGATCGGGACGTAGCCTGCCGGTTTTGGCCAGCGGCGTAATCTCGTTCCAGTATGTCAGTCGCTTGATTTCCAGCGGCTGGATTGCCCGGGCAGGCCAGACAAAATCGATATTATGAAACCACTGATCGTAAAGGTCATAACTTTCCGGATGCATGACCGCAATGCGCTGGGCATCTTCCACGCTGTGCAGTAGATATTCGATGCGAATACCCAGATCGCTTTCCGCACGGACACGCAACATTTCAAGCAGCGTGACCGAGGTGCCCAGTACGCGCAATGTCAGTTGATCGTTAACTTTCGCCGCAGCGTTCATTGTTTTACTTATCCTTTACCGCCTGCTGAAAACGGCTGAATCCCTGTTTCAGTCGCTCGGGATCCAGTCCGCGCAGAATAAACACCAGTTTTGAGGTATCGACATCGCCGGGCCAGTCATTCAGGTGAACGGGCGGATGTAACGTATGCTGTACGCCATGAATCACCACGGGTGAGCTGCTGCCGCTGAAACGTAAGATGCCTTTCATTCTCAATACAGACTGACCATGGCTATGTAACAGCATTGACAACCAGATAGCAAACGCGGGCCAGTTCAGGGCGTTCTCTAAGGTGATCACGCAGGTTTGCGTAAGCGGATGCGGATTCTCGTCATGGGATGCAAGACGATAACCGGACGCACCGGCTGCGCCAAGCCAGCGAAACCGCTGTTGCCCACTGCCTTTTGCCAGGCGCAGGCCAAATAAGGGGTCCGGATCGGCCAGCGCCTGCACGGTGTTACTCAGTTCCGCCATAGGGTTCAGCCCGGCAATCCAGGCCTCAAGCGCCACGCGTTCGGTCTGTCCGATACGGTCGCATTTGCTGAGCAACAGCTTATCCGCCGCGCTGACCTGGGCTATCCATTCCGGTTGATGCATCGACTGCTGCCGGGCATGCTCGGCATCGACCAGCGTCACCAGCGTGCCCTGACTGAAGTGATGTTTAAGCTGGGGATCGTGCAGCAATGTTGACAGGATGGGCGCAGGATCGGCAAGGCCGGTGGTTTCCAGAATGACCTGGCTGAACGGCGGCAGCATGCCGCGCACGCGCCGTTCATAGAGATCCAGTAACGCCGTTTTCAGTTCGCCGCGAATCTGGCAACAGACGCAGCCGCTGGGCAGCAGCACCGTATCGGGCGCGACTTCATTCAGCAGATGATGGTCGATGCCCACCTCACCAAATTCATTAACCAGCAATGCAACGTCGTTCAGATCTTGCTGCGCCAGCCAGCCTTTCAGCAGCGTGGTTTTGCCGCTTCCCAGGAAACCGCTCAGGATATGCAGCGGCAGTTTTTGATCGTGCAGCATAGCCGCTCCTCTTGTATGCCTTACAGCGCCGCCAGCCAGGCTTCATCCAGTGGATCAAGCGGGCGTTTGGTGATCTTCTCGACCTCTTTCCACAACAGGTCCAGTGAATTCACCATCACCTGCTGACCGGTTGGGCTGGAGAGCACCCAACTGGCATGAAACTCAGTCAGCGTGAGCCGCCAGGGTTTAAGCGTTCGGTTGAGCAGCGCCAGCTGCTTTAACCGCAACTGGCGCTGGGGCAGATCGTTTTGTAGCGCATCGCTCCATTGCGGACCGCTGTCCAGTAAACCACAAACGCCACACATATCTGCTTCTCCTCAGGGCATGACATCGCCGGAATTAGGGCCAAGCGTCTGGCCAACAAACAGGTTACCGCCGGGCTCACTTGCCAGCAGTAACGCTACCGGGGCGACCTCTTCCGCCCGGCCAAAACGTCCCAGCGGCAGTTCGGCTGCCTTGGCCGTTTTCCATGCCTGATTGATGCCATCGATAAGCGGCGTTTCAATCGGACCGGGCGCGATGGCGTTCACCAGCACATTATCTGCGGACACCTCCAGCCCCAGCGATCGGGTAAAGCCTAATACGCCGGCTTTGGCCGCCGCATAATGGCTGAGTTCGGCACCGCCTTTGATACCGAGCTGCGACGCGATGTTGATCACTCTGCCCCAGCGCTGCGCCAGCATGGACGGCAACGCCCGTTGCGTCGCCAGGAAGACACTGCGTAAATCCACAGCCATCATCTCTTCCCACATGGGCAGCGTGATATCGGTACAGCGCGCCTGGGTCAGCATTCCGGCGTTATTCACCAGAATATCGATTCCGTCGAACTGCGCCAGGCAGGCATCCACGCCCGCCGTGGCGCCTTCCACCTCGCCGACATCGGCCACAATGCCAAAACACGGCACGCCAGACTGGCGACAGTGATCAACCACAGTCTTGAGCTTTGTACTGTCGCGGTCAGTGAGTATCAGATGGGCACCTTCGCGGGCGAACAGCATCGCGATGGCCGCCCCGATGCCGCTGGCCGCGCCGCTGATTACACAACGTTTCATCCTGAGTTGCATGGGTTATCCTTAATCCGGCCAGCGAACGGTGAGTCCACCGTCGACAATCAGACTCTGTCCGGTGAGGTAACTGCTCTCGTCGCTGGTGAGAAACGCGATGACTTTCGCCACTTCCTCGGCGCGTCCGACGCGGCCCAGCGGAATCGCCTTCGCCGCCTTCGCCAGCCCTTCCGGGCCAAGCGAATTATCCTTATCCAGTGACTGCGGCGTTTCAATCAGCCCGGGGATGATGGCATTACATCGCACCCCGCGCGGCGCGAGTTCGACGGCCAGCGAGCGGCAAATGCCGGGCACCGCCGCCTTCGCGGCGGCATAGTGCGCGTGCGCCTGCCAGCCATATACACCGCCCGCAATCGACGACACCGCAACCAGGCTGGCCCCCGACTGAAGGTGGGCGGCAGCGGCACGGAACAGGCGCATCACGCCGGTCAGATCGACATTGAGCATCTCATCCCAGCGTGCGTCGCTCATCTCCTCAATCTCTGCCCGACGCAGAATGCCCGCATTGGCGACGACCGCGTCAAGCCGTCCAAAGTGCTGTACGCCTTGCGCAATAAACGCGTCCACCGAGTCGGTGGATCCGACGTTAAGCGGCAGCCAGAGCGCGTCACCGCCCGCCGCTTCAATCTGCGCGGCCGCGACGGCCGGATCGTGGGGATCCTGCGGATAATAGCCCGCTATCACCCGCACGCCTCTCTGGGCATACAGCGTTGCCAGCGCCAGTCCAATCCCACTTGCGGCTCCGCTGATCGCGGCAACCGGGGCTGTGTTTGCATTCTGCATAGGGTTTCCTTAGGCCTGAGGTTGAGTGGAGGCGGCGGCGATGTGCGTATTCAGTTGCGTGACCGGCCGGGCGAACAGAATAATGATGCCCGAGACAAAGCACGGAACCGCACCAAACCACAGTGCCGCCTCCTGCCAGTGTCCACCCTGACTCAGCACTGAGGTGGTGCCGACACCGGCCACAATTGCGCCCACCGGCCCCATCGCCATAATTAATGCGCCCGCAGTAGCACGAATGGCGGTCGGGAAACTTTCACTGATAAAGAACAGTGCGGCCGCATACGGACCAATCAGGAAAAACAGACCGACGCTGTACAGGGCCACGATGATGGCAAAGTTGTCCGGGCAGAACAGCATCGCGGCAAAGGCGATACCGCCCAGCATCCAGCCGGCCGCGATGGTGTTGCGACGACCGATGCGGTCACCGAGCCAGCCGTGTGCCAGATAGCCGCAATAGCCCACCAGGTTAGACAGAATCAGGATCAGTAAAGAGTTATTGAACGAGACCGCGTGGGTTTTGGTAATTACCGTGGTGCCCAGAACGCTGAAGATCTGAATGGCGAACCAGTTCAGCAAAATGGCAACACCCAGTACCACGGTTGAGCGCAACGCCGTGCCGCGAAATGCCGAGGCAAAACCTGACTTCGGCTGATCTTCATACGGAACCTGATAGTCGGCTGCGACCTGGCGTGCATCTTTCTCTTTACCCTGCTCCCGCAGCGTTTTGATTTTCTTCTGCACTTCAAACTGAGGCGTTTCTTTCAGCTTCAGCGCCAGTAGCGCGATCACCAGCGACGGAAAGGCTGCGAAGATAAAGCTGCCCTGCCAGCCGATAATCGGCAGCAGAATCGCGGTCAGCGCCGAGGCCACCAGCGCACCGACCGGCCATCCGCCCTGCACCAGGCTGTAGACAAATCCCTTCCGTTTGTTGAGTTTGGGATCGTCCAGCGCGGTATAGAGTTCTGATAAATAGGTGGCGTTAACCGTTTGCTCTGCATAACCCAGACCGGCAACGGAGCGAATGGCGGTTAATGCGCCCTTACCCCATAATCCCCCTATTGCGGTCAGCAGCGAACACAGGGCCGCGCCTCCCACGGTAATAACGATACCCATGCGCCGTCCCAGGCGATCCACCAGCGGGCCAATGGCCAGAGCGATCACTGCCCCACCAAACGCGACCCAGGTAGCAATTTCAGACTGTTCGACTTCGCTCCAGCCAAAATGACCGCCGATCTCCGGCAGCAAGGTGCCGAAAAGGATGAAGTCATAGACGGCGAAGATCCAGGCGAAGAAGGCGATCCATGTAGCGAATTTGACATCCCTGGTGGTTAACTGCTGGGGCTGCCAGCCGTTAACGGATTTTTTTTTGTAGATGCTCATGTCGTGATCACTCTGCAAGAGAAAAAGGCTTAACGCGGTTGGCGCGCTAAGAAGTCGTCGGCAATTTCGTCGAAAGTGACGAAACGCACGCCCTGGTGACTCTGGATGTACTTAATCAGGCGCTCCAGCATCAGCAGCACCTGCGGACGGCCTGATACGTCGGGATGAATCGTCATGGTAAAGACGGCATAGTCGTTTTCGCGATATACCCAGTCGAACTGATCGCGCCAGATCTCCTCCAGATGGCGCGGATTGACAAAACCGTGGCTGTTCGGTGACTTCTTGATAAACATCATGGGTGGCAGATCATCCAGATACCAGTTAGCGGGGATCTCCACCAGGTCGGTCTCTTCGCCGCGCATCAGCGGCTTCATCCAGGTGTCCGGATGCTGGCTGTAGTCAATTTTGGTCCAGCTGTCGCCTACGCGAACGTAGTAAGGATGAAAGTCGTTGTGCATCAGGCTGTGATCGTATTTGATGCCTTTTTTCAGCAGCAGCTCATTGGTCACATTGCTGAATTCCCACCAGGGCGCGACGTAACCGGTTGGACGTTTACCTGCAAGCTGCGTCACCAGTTCAATACTGCGATCCAGCACCGCCTCTTCCTGCGCGGGCGTCATGGCAATCGGGTTTTCATGGCTGTAGCCATGCACGCCAATCTCGTGGCCGGCGTCAACCACCGCTTTCATCTGCGCCGGGAAGGTTTCGATTGAGTGGCCGGGAATAAACCAGGTGGTGCGCAGATTATGTTCAGCAAACATTTTCAGCAAACGCGGTGCGCCCACTTCTCCGGCGAACAGCCCGCGAGAGATATCGTCAGGGGAATCTTCCCCGCCGTAAGAGCCGAGCCAGCCGGCAACAGCATCCACATCCACACCAAATGCACATAAGATTTCTTTCGCCATCTTTTCTTCCTCTGGAGCGTTAAGCGCAGACCGAATCGTCTGCGGTAAAAAGACCTGCCAGTCGGCTGGCAGCGTGAAGAAGCCGGCGATCTTCGCCAGCCGGTAGAGAGAAAAGCAGACTGGTATGCAACCCACGGTCATCGGTACCGCTCGGCAGGGCGATGCCCGGCATATCCAGCAGGCTGCCCGGCATGGTCAGGCGCAGCGTGGCCACGTTGGTCTGGGCGAACAGCGCGCTGTCCTGCATCAGCGGACCGAGTTCCGGTGCGGTATGGGCCACCGTGGGGGTGATCAGTATTGCGCCCGCCAGCTCCGCCGCCAGGGCCTGTTGCCACTGCTGACGTTGGGTCAGAAAGGTATCGAGCACGGCCGGGTCCTGCTCGCTGGCGGCAAGCAGACGTTCGCGCACTCTGGCATCCATGCGTTCTGCGTCAGGTGAGGCTAATAAGAGGCGATGCAGCAACCAGGCTTCGCGCCCACCCGGCCAGCCTTTTTCAGCGATCCAGTCAAGCGCCTGCGTAAACGCGGTAAGCGGCTGGCGGTCAATGGCAAAGCCGGCCGCGTCGAGGCGATCCAGCATTCTCAGGCCGTTATCGCGAACGGCGGGCTGGCATGTCATGAGGAGCGCGTCGTCAACCCGGAAACGGGGTTCAGGAAAGGCGGTGGTATCCGGACCGCACAGGATGTCATCAAGAGCGATAGCATCCCGGACGCTGCGGCATAACGGGCCGAGTGTATCCAGCGAGCGGGCCAGCGGAAATACGGCGTCCATGGCATAACGGCCACGGCTGGCGCGGTAGCCCGTAATGCCGCTGAATGCGGCCGGAATACGAATGGATCCGCCGGTATCGGTGCCAAACGCGATACAGGCCAGGCCTTCCGCGATTGCCCTGCCAGCCCCGCTGGACGATCCGCCCGGCGCGTGCAGGCTACCCGCTGATGACCGGATAACCGGTGTACCAAACGCGGGATTCAGGCCGAGTCCGGAAAACGCAAATTCGCTGAGATTGGTTTTGCCGATCGTGACCATGCCCGCCGCCGCGCACCGGGCAACGACGGGTGCATCCTGTCGGGCGGGCGAAACGTGTTCACGGGTGGCTGAACCGGCGGTGGTCTGGCAGTCCTGAAGGTCGAACAGGTCTTTCCAGGCCACCGGAATTCCATCCAGTGGACTCAACGGCTGGCCCTGCCGCCAGCGCTGCATTGAGGCTTCGGCCTCTTCACGGGCGCGCGCCGGGGTGAGCGAAATAAACACCGAAGGTACATTTTCTGCGGCGGTCAGGCAGGCCTCAGTAAACGCCAGGGGGGAAAGGCGGTGCTGTGCATAAAGCGCACTGATTCCCAGCGCATCGATCTGACCCTGAATGTATAACTGACGGACGGTTTCTGGCTGCACACGCTTACCTTTAAATGTATTTTGAAATTTAATGTACATTTGAAGATAGCAATAACAATGCCAGGAAAAGGACTGTTAAGTTACATATTTGTGATCTTATCGATCATTAAATAATTTAAATCAGCAATAACAAAAGCTTAAATTGGGAGTAGTGACAGACATTTGTTCAGGCGGAGTAAAATCCTGTCTTTGTAATAAATGTACTAATTTATTTATGATCCATTTTAGAGCGCCGTGCACTAACGCAGTGCTGTGCGTGGGCAGCCGTCGTTATTTCCTCAGATGTGATAATCTGGCGGGCAGGATGGGAGCGGAAAAAGACAATGCGAAACATAATGAATGGAGCAGACATGGATGACGCCGGTTCTGCGCGTTATGAAATCATCCGCCAGGTGCTGCTTAACGTGCTGCAGCAAAACGCTGTTCCTAAAGGCCTGGTGTTGCTGGAAGGTCCGTTAGCACAGCTCTTCGGCACCAGCCGCGTGCCGGTCAGGCGGGCGTTAAGTATGCTGCATGAAGAAGGCTGGATTGCCCGCTTTGAAGGCCGGGGCTTTATCGTGGCCCGTGACGACGAAGACATCGAACCCGTGCGCATTGCCCTGACGCGCGAACTGTTGGGGCTGGCGCATCATGAGGAACTGGTCGACACCCGCAGTACGGGTGAAAAAGTGCTGGAGCACCTCCAGGGTGTGCTGTCGACCGCGATGATCTTTGGTTGCTATCAGGTGGATGAGCAGGACGCGGCACACTATTACACCACCAGCCGGGGCGTGATTCGTGAGAGCTTAATGCGCCTGCGTGATAAAGGCCTGGTGGAAAAAGAACCCTATTCCCAGTGGCTTACCGGTCCGTTAACGGCGCGCGAGCTGGGCGACCATTTTGAAATCCGGGCCAATCTTGAACCCGCAGCGCTGCGTAAAGCAGGCGAACGGCTGGACGTCGACTGGCTGAAGTCGCGGCTGGATAACGCGAAAAAATCGCAGGGTAAGCAGTTAACGGCCATTGAACTGGAAACCCTGGAAGAAGATCTGCACATTCGCTGCCTGGAGCCTGCCGGTAACAAGCTGATGATGCAGATACTGCGACAACACCAGTCGCCCTTTATCGTCACGCGCATTTTCTATGACCTGCTGCGTATCCCTGTCGACAGTGCCATGCTGGATGAACACTGCCTGGTCTATGAATTTTTGCTGAAACGGAACTGGGAACTGGCGGCCGCCTGCATGAAGGATCATCTGGAGCGCGCGCAGGTTCGCACGTTGCAGCGGCTGAAAGTGTTATCTGTGCTGCCTGTTCCGGCCTTTCCAGATTTTATGGCACGGCGCTAGCCGCTTATAAAGGTGACACTGTCACGTAAAAAGCGACGTCTTCTCCTTCTGTCACACTAGCCCGTCACCGGTTCCCTCTTCAGCGCTGAACGCGTCATGTCGGACATGCTGACTCAGCCTCTTTACCGACGCGCGTAAAACGCTTGAAAAACAGTCACCGGTGCGCTGACCGCCAGCGGCTGAAGCGGAAAACCGGTCGCCAGGCGGGAAGGATGAAACTCGCCCTGAATATGCTGATACAAGTGCGACGCACGTTCTGCTCTGAGGCTACCGTCCCAGCGCAAAAACTGTCCCCAGAGCGGCATATTACGGTAGCGGTCCTTGACCGGCATGGCCGAACGCAGGTACGCGGGCGGAAACAGCCGACGATAGCGGTGATGATGGTAGAGCCACGACAGCCCACGAAGGGTTTTTACCGCGGGCGTGAGAGTCACTATCTGCGCCAGTAAACCGCACAATTCGCGCTGACGCGCGGCGACCTCGCTGTCACACAGGGGCGAAACCGTTCCGTCAGTGGGCTCAAAATGAATGCGTGCGGACCGATCCGTTTCCAGACTGAATGAGAAACAGCCCGAACGCCCCACCATATCGGGTGGGGCAACAGGCGGCCGGGATTGCCAGACAGCCAGCGTATACTCAGCATCTTTATCGGGGTTGTGCCGCAGGCCGCGAATATAGTCTGACCAGGCGGGAAGCTGAGGATCGAACCGCCGCCCGCACCCCAGACGAATAAAAATGTTCGTGTAATCCATAATCGCGTTGGCCAGCGGCATGCCTGTGCCTGACGCCACCCAGGCCGCGAAACAGAGTTGTATCCTGAAGAATTCAGCGGTGAGCTTCATGCCTGGCGGCCTTCTCCTGACGAGCATATGCGCATTTTACCATCCCTTACGGCGACGCGCCGCGGGCAAAGCGCGCCGTTCAACGCGTCTGCACCGCCGTCGCTTCAATCTCTAACAGGACACCATAATGCAGTCCGGAAACCGGCACCACAGCGCGGGCGGGTTTCCAGCTCCCCAGCCACTGCGCGTAAAGCGCATTAAAATCATCCCATAATGCGATGTCAGCCAGATAGACTCTGACCATCACCAGTTGTGATCGGGTAAGGTTCTCCTGGCGCAGGCAGGTATCCAGACTGGCAAAGACCTGCAGGACCTGATCGGCAAAGGGCGCGGCGCTGAGCATCTCCCCTGCGGGCGTGGCCGGTAACAGACCCGAAATAAACATCATTCCTGCCCCCAGACAATAGTGGGAGTAATGACCGGGATGCGGCTGGTCATTGATATCTCGCGCCTGCAATCGCTGAAGCATATTTTCTCCTTACATCATGCCGGGTTGTTTCAGGGCGCTGCCATCGCGGAAACGGCTGTAACGGAACGCCGTGGGGTCCACGATGGGATCATCACCGGTCACCAGATCGGCCGTCAGGCGGCCGGCACCGGGACCGATGCCAAAGCCATGCCCACTGTAGCCCGCCGACAGAACCAGACCGGGAAGCTGTGGCACGGTGGAGATGACCGGTATATCGTCAGGCATACAGTCGATGACGCCGCCCCAGGCCTGCGTGACTCGCAGCCCGGCCAGCGCAGGATACTCACGGCCGATGGCCATCAGCCCCTTTTCCACCACGCCGTCCGACACCGTCGGGTCCAGAATGCGAATTTTTTCAAAGGGGGACGGGCGCTCCATTGACCAGCGCGCCAGCGACTCCGGTCCCTGTAGAAAGGAGGTCAGGCGGATTTTGGTTTCCAGATTGAGCCGACGTGCTTTGTATAACGGGAAGAACTGACGGGCATATTTCAGCCCCTGAATGCCGGGCTCAAGACGACCCGTGCCGGACAGTGCGATGGTATAACCGCCGTCCGATCGTGGCCGACAGGCAAACGCATCCGTATAGAAAGGCCGGGTAATCACCTGTTCGACGGGATAAGTACGAAACGCACTGCCGATGACATTACCCGCAGGTAAATCGATGCCGTGCCGGCGACAAAACAGCGATGTCCAGGCACCTGCGGCGCAGACCACGCGCGAGGTTTTAATCAGACCTCTTTCCGTGATCACCCCGCTCACCTGACCTGCCGAAATATCCAGCCCGCGCACCGCACAGCGCTGAAACAGAAAGGCGCCCTTTTTAACCGCCGCCTCCATCAGGCCTGGCGCGGCAAGCGCGGGATCGGCATAACCGTCATCGGGTGAATGCACGCCGCCTTTCCACGCTGTGCGGCTACCGGGCGTCATGGCTTTTGCCTCTGCGGCATTGAGAATCTGGCTACGAATGCCGTACTGCTTCGCCATTTTCCCCCAGTTATCCCAGTTGCGGATGTCCTTTTCCGTGCACGTTGCATAGACCAGCCCGGTGGCGCGGAACCCCACGTCCATGCCGATTTCCTTGCTCAGTTCATGCCAGCGTTGCAGCGCATGCAGGATCAGCGGGATCTCCCGTTCATCCCGGTTAAGCTGGCGGCACCAGCCCCAGTTACGGCTTGACTGTTCAGCCCCGACCAGGCCCTTTTCGATCACCGCCACCCGATAGCCTTTTTGGGTGAGCGCCCAGCAGGTTGCCGCGCCGACAATGCCTGCCCCAATAATCACTACATCCACCGAGTCGGGAAAATGCGTACTGTCCTGAACCAGCCTGAGCGGTGCGGGCATAATATCTGCTCTCCAGCGAAAGGTTAAAAATCGATTAATACGCTTTTATAGCGCTGACAGGCCTCAAAGGCCTGGCGGCCCAGATCTTTACCAAAGCCGGATCCCTGAAAACCGCCGGTAGGGATAATGAAATCCCAGGTGCGGCGATAGCGGTTAACCCACACCGTTCCGCTGTCCAGCGCGCGCATTAAGCGCATCGCCCGTGGCATGTTCAAGGTGTGGACGCCCGCGCACAGGCCAAAGACCGCATGCTGCGCCAGCGCCAGGGCTTCTTCCTCATCGGTAAAGGTCTGAATGGTCAGCACCGGTCCAAAAATCTCTTCGTGCAACGCCACGTTATCCGGGCCGACGTTCTCCAGCAGTGTGGGCTGCCAGAACCAGCCTTCTTTCGTATTGTCGTAGCGTTTTCCACCCACCAGCACCCGCGCACCCTGAGCGACGGACTGCGCAATAATCGTGGCCACTTTTTCACCCTGGCGTGCGTCAATCAGCGGACAATACCGTGTTGACGCGTGCCAGGTCATGCCGGGCACGGGTTTCTGACAGCGTGCAATCAGCTTTTCTGTAACACGTTCAGCAATGCCTTTCTGAATAATCAAACGTGTTCCGGACACGCAGGCCTGACCGGCATTCACTGTGAATCCCAGAAAGAGGCGCTCGGCAATCTCGTCGGCGTCGCCGGCGTCATCAAAGACCAGCTGCGGGCTTTTGCCGCCCAGCTCCAGCGTGACCGGTTTAGTGCCGTGCAGGGCCGCCTGGCTCATAATCGCCGCACCGGTGGCAGTGGAGCCGGTAAAGGAGACCTTGCGCACCAGCGGATGCGTTACCAGCGCATTACCGGTGACCTTGCCGCTGCCCTGGATCACATTCAGCACACCGGATGGGATCCCCGCCTGCACCGCCAGTTCGGCCAGACGGGCCGTTGAAAACGGCGTCAGTTCAGACGGCTTCAGCACCACCGCGTTACCTGCCGCCAGAGCCGGGCCGCATTTCCAGGAAGCCATTGACAGGGGAAAATTCCACGGCGTGATTGCGCCGATCACCCCATAGGGCTCAGGCACCAGCATGCCCAGGCTACTGTGCTGCGTTGGAAACACGTCACCGCTGTATTTGTCCGCGCATTCGGCATAAAAACGCAGGGCCGCCGCGGTAAAGGGCACTTCGATATTGCGTGCATCGGTGACGGGTCGGGTCGATCCGACGGCTTCCAGCTGCGCCAGGTATTCACTGTCTTTTTCGATTAAGTCTGCCCAGCGCGAGAGGGCTGCACCCCGTTCTCGTGGCGAACAACCCGACCAGCCGCTGCTGATGCGCCGTGCTTCGGCCACGGTCACGGCATCGTCGACGGTACGGGCGTCCGCCTCATGGATCTCTGCATAATGCTGACCGTCAGAAGGCCGTTTAATGCCCATAGCCTGACCGCTGGCGGATACAAATTGTCCGTCGATAAAGTGCCCGCTGGACAGGTGAACGTCATCGGGATTGAAATCAGTCATACGTGCCTCTTAAAAAAAGAAAGGATCGGGACATCACCAGCCGGTGACGCGATGCCAGACTTCGTGTTCCCCGCTCTGGCTGTCCATCACCTGATACCGGGTGTGCATCCCGGCAGTGGCGCAGGCGTGATTGGGCAAAATCCGCAGCCGGGTCCCGAGCGAGAAATCCGTGACCTGGTGACCGCTGTCGGGCGGAATGGCGATAATGCCGTGTTCCTGATTGGTGGACGACAGCAGGAGTCCGGTGGATCGCCCTTCGCTGTCACATACCAGACCGTAGCCATAGTCGGTTTTTTGCGAGGCGGTGCCACGGTCGCGCGACATCGCCATCCAGCCTGCATCGACAAACAGCCAGCCTTTCTCAGCATTGTGGCCAATTACCGTGGTGACAACAGAAAGCGCGATATCGTCGGCGGTGCAGACGCCGAGGTTGGTCATAAACAGATCGAAAGTGGAAAACACCCCGGCGCGCACTTCCGTTACCCCGTCTAAATCCCTTACGGCATGGGCCGTGGGCGTCGATCCCACGCTCACCACCGGACAGGTCACGCCAGCCGCGCGAAGGCGCTTAGCCGCTTTGATGGCGGCCTGGCACTCCGCCCGTGCCGCCTGTGCAATCTCGTCCTGCGTACGGCAGTGATACGATTCCCCTGCGTGAGTTAACACCCCTTCGACATGCATTCCGTTCTGCTGCAAATACGCGCCAATGTCGGTCAGGGCGCTGTCGTCCGGTTTTATGCCGCCCCGATGACCGTCGCAGTCAATCTCGATAAACACGCTAAAGGCCACCTGATGCTGCTGCCCGTATGCAGATATGGCCTGCGCCTGTGTCAGACTGTCGAGCAGAAGATGCACCTGGGCACCCTGACGCAGACAGGCCGCGATGCGCGGCAGCTTGTCCGGCGCAATCCCCACGGCATAAAGGATATTGCGGTAACCTGCGGCAGCAAACGCCTCGGCTTCAGCCAGTGTGGACACCGTGGCCGGTGAAGCCCGGTCACGCAGTAGCCAGGGGGCCGACTGTACCGTGCGTAGCGTTTTCAGATGGGGGCGAATCTGACAGTGCAGGCTATCAATATGATCGTAGAGCCTGCGGATATTCCGCCTGAACTTCACTTTGTCCAGCAGCAGATACGGCGTTGTCAGTGAGGGATCGTTAAGCATCATTGTCTGTCCTGAGGGGTTTACTGGATGCTCTCATCAATGCATTTAGTTTAAAATGCAGACACACCCAATTAATGATTAGGTTTGAACCTAATGATCAACAGTGACGATCTGCGGTTTTTTCAGGTGATCTCCGCCAGCGCGACCCTGGCCGCCGCCGCCCGCTATCTGGATATCACACCACCGTCCGTGACCCAGCGGCTGCAGCACATTGAACAAAAAATGGGCATCAAGCTTATTTTGCGTCCGGCAAAACGGATAATTCTGACCGACGAAGGCGAAGCGTTATTAGCACGTGCGCGGCTGATTTTGCATGAGCTGGACCAGCTACAGGATGTGATTGACCAGACCCGAAACCGGATAAGCGGCACGTTGCGGGTACTGGCTCCGCTGGGATTTGGCTCGGAATATATCGCGCCCTTGCTCTCCGATTATGTTGACCAGCATCCCGATCTCAGCGTGGATCTGATGCTGTCAGATAACCCGAACTGGATGCAGGCCGATAAATGGGACGTGGCGATCTATATTGGCAACCTGCGGGACTCGTCGTTGTACAGCACCCGAATTGCACCTAACCGCCGCGTGCTGTGCGCTTCGCCGGATTATCTGCAGCGCCACGGTGTGCCCACGCATCCCGCTGAACTCACGCAGCACCACTGTCTGGTTATCCGTGAAAATGCTGAGGACGTGACTCGTTGGGTGTTTGCGCATCAGCATGACCCGGTCACCGTCAAAATTACGCCCCGTCTGGCAAGTAACGATGGTCGGGTGATTAAACGCTGGGCGCTGCAAGGCAAAGGGATTATGGTGCGCTCAATCTGGGACATCAGCAGTGAAATTAAACAGGGGCGACTAGTCCCACTCCTGCCTGAATTTATGCTGCCGCCCGCCGACATTGCCGCGCTGACCAGCATGCCAGAAATCAAACGCCTGCCCCGTACTCAGGGCTTTATCACGTTACTGAAAACCACCTTTAGCGCGCCGCTGTGGATGCAGAACGAACAGTAAGCCACAGGTCTTGTTGGGGGGACAGGTGTGCTTCGCGGTCCACAGGGCTTATCAGCCGCTCACGCCAGCTGTTGCGAACGGCATGAGGTCTGAAGCACACAGGAAACGGGTTGAGTGTGCTTCAAACGCTTTGTGTTAGTGACGGTATCGCCTGGCCGGACAGCCCGTAAAAATTGTGCTTAAACGGCCAGGCGTGCTTGACCGTACCCGTGCGCCCGCCTCCAGCGGATAAATCTTCGTAAAAAAATTATTTTTTTCTGCATCCAGTGACGACCCTGCTCTCGTATCTCTCTTTGCAAGACACTTACCCACTCTCTCTTATGAGGATTTACGATGAAAAAGTTCTTCGCTGTTGCCGTAGTTTCAAGCGCATTCCTGTTTACTGCCGCCTCATTTGCCGCAATGGAGTCGGGCTCCGTGATGGTCGGTGGCGCTGCGATGTACCCTCAGAAAAATATCGTTGAGAATGCGGTGAATTCGAAAGATCACACCACGCTGGTGGCGGCGGTGAAGGCGGCCGGTCTGGTTGACACACTACAGGGCAAAGGGCCGTTTACCGTCTTTGCCCCGACCAATGCCGCGTTCGCGAAACTGCCCGCCGGTACCGTCGATAATCTGCTTAAGCCGGAAAACAAAGCGCAGTTGACCAGCGTCCTGACCTACCATGTTGTGGCAGGCAAATACGACATGAAAGCGCTGGAGAACAAGATTAAGCAAGGCGGCGGTCATGCTGAACTGAAAACCGTTAACGGCCAGCCGTTGTGGATTATGAATAATGGCCCACACAATATTCAGCTGAAAGATGCACAGGGTAACGTGGCCAATATCAGTACGTATGACGTCAACCAGAAAAACGGCGTGATAGATGTGATTGATACCGTATTAATGCCGAAGTAATTCTCTATACTCAAACGGAAAATCACATCATTCAGGATGATTATGGACAAGGTGCGGGCAGTGGAGCAGGTAACCCTGATGCAGGCGATCGTGAAAGGCGATCGCCTGGCGTTCGAAAAACTGTATCGGCAAACCTCGCCGCACCTTTTTGCCATTGCCTTACGGATGTTGCGCCATCGCCCCTGGGCGGAAGAAGTGCTGCATGACTGCTTTCTCACCATCTGGAGCAAAGCGGAGACCTATGATCCAGCGCTGAGCGCGCCGATGACCTGGATGACGCAGATCGTTCGTCATCGTTGTATTGACTGGTTACGTAGCGGACAGGCGCGCATGGCCAGTACAGAAGAACCGCATGATGATGCCCTGCTGGTCGTCGATACCGACGAACCGGACAGCAGGCCCGATGATGCCCAGGCTGCGCGCCTGCGTCGCTGTATGGAAAACCTAAGCAGCGAGCAACGGCAGAGCGTTACGCTGGCCTATTATCAGGGCATGTCACACAGCGATATTGCTCACTGGCTACAGCAGCCGGTGGGTTCGGTGAAAAGCTGGATCCGCCGTGCCATGGCCCACCTTCGGGAATGTGTCGGACTATGAACAGACAACAACGTGACGATGCACTCTCTGCCGAGTACGCCATTGGTACGCTGCGTGGCCCCGCCCGGTTACGCTTTCAGACGCGCCTGCTGACCGAGCCAGAGCTGGCCGAACAGGTTGCCAAATGGCAAACGTTACTCGCTGGGCTGGACAGTCAACTGATAACCGAAATCCCGCCGGATCGGGTCTGGAAGAAAATTGTCCTGAATCTGCCCGCAAAACCCTCTGCCCGCCCTGCCCGCCGCACCGCACTGGGCTGGATGGTAGCGGCGGCCATTGCGGTCCTTGCCCTTTTTTCCTGGCGCATGTTTTACGTGCCAGAGTTTACCCCGCTTACCGTCATGAGTGACGCTCAGCAACACAGCCAATGGGTGGTCAGCGCCGACCACGATTTAACCCAGTTACGGGTGACGCCATTGCAGCCGGTAACGGCTGACAGCCACACCAGCCTGCAGTTATGGCTGATTCCAACAGGCAGTCGTCCCATTTCGCTGGGGTTACTTAACGCTGAACAAGCCACCCAACTGGCACTGAAACGGCAAGATTCCCTGAAAAACGCGGTGGTCGCCATCAGCCGGGAGCCGCGGGGCGGCTCACCGACCGGGCAACCCACCGGGCCCGTACTCTACAGTGGTAAAATATAGGCCCGACATGCAGTGACAGTCCTGTCACTGCGTGTCACCGACACATCAGAAATGTTGCCAGTTTGCGTCCTGATTTGATGCCGATGCGCTCGCCATCGCGAAGGCGGGTTTGAGCGGCGCCACCGTGCGCGCCTGTACAGCGGGAGCCTCGGTCAGCACGAAGGCGGCAACAAGATCATTCAGGGCGCCTGCCTGATCCATCAGCGAGCGCGATGCTGATGACGCTTCCTGCACCAGCGCGGCGTTCTGTTGCGTAACGTCATCCATCTGATGCACAGCCTGATGGACCTGACTGATGCCCAGCGACTGCTCCTGAGACGCAATGGCAATCTCATCAACCAGATCGGTGACCTGGCGAATTGCATCATTCATGCGCCCCATATTTTCCCCGACCTGCTCTGCCTGGCTGACGCCCGTTGCCACATAACGCATCGACGATTCGATCAGATCTTTAATCTCCCGTGCGGAGGCCGACGAGCGTTGGGCAAGATTACGCACTTCACCGGCCACCACGGCAAAGCCACGCCCCTGCTCGCCGGCACGGGCGGCCTCAACGGCGGCGTTGAGTGCCAGGATATTGGTCTGAAACGCCACACCTTCAATCAGCGCGATGATGGCGGTGATTTTCTCCGAACTCTGTTTTATGTCGGTCATGGTGCCTAACATGGTGTGCACTTTGTCAGAGCTGTCGCTGGATATCTCACGCGCGTTTTTAGACAACTGGCTGGCAAGACGGGTATTTTCAGCCGTCTGACGAACCGTTTCGCTCAGTTCAGACATGCTGGCCGCCGTTTCTTCAAGCGACGCGGCCTGCTGTTCGGTTCGTGAGGAGAGATCTTCGTTACCGGCTGAAATTTGCGACGAGGCCGTGCTGACCGAGTGGGCGGACCGTTCGACGGCAGACAAAGATTGCGCCACATTCTCCACCAAAGCATTAAATGCTTTTGCCGTTAACCCGATTTCATCTTTACGTGCGTCATCGGCACGCAGCGTTAAATCAAGCCGCTCGCTGGCGTGCTCCATGGTTGTGCGCATATCATTCAGATGGCGACGAATGCTTAATATAGTACGAACAGATAACGCGCCCAATATCAGGATAATGGCGCTGGAACCGGCGATTAAGGCCCATAAGGTTTGATGATAAACGCGGTTATTCTCTTTTTGAAAAGCCGCGCCCACCTGCACATTAAACTGCAGTTGGTTCTGATAACTTTCAATGAGATCACGGATAGACTGCCCCACACCGTCCGGGCCTTGCAACGCGGAAAGAGAATGAGCGTCATCATGCGAACGCGAGTATTCAAGGAAGGCAGGTAAGCGCGTCTGGATCTGTTTAATCAGTGCCAGCGCATGTTCACTTAACTGCTTATCCTGATCGTTGGTAATTTCATTTTTTAAATAGAACAGGGTCAGGCCTTTCAGCGTATCCATCTTCGCAGCGATTTCTTTTTCGAACTCAACCTGCTTAGCCGAATCTTTGGCACTCTGGTGGCGATAAAGCGATACGTTAACCCGATTACTGCCGTTGACCATTTTATCAAGGTCTACAATTGAAGGTAGCGTGTTGTCTTGCACGTACTGAAAACGCGACTGAAAGCCTGCTAACACCATGATGACGATCACTACCATCGCGACCATAGCGGCGGAGAGTAGAGAAAACGTCAGGAAAAGTCGCTGTGTAATAGTCATATTAAAACCCCGAATATTAAGACGGTAATTCTGTAAGTAATGCTGAATAACGCCAGCAATAAATATATCGACGCTTCAGGCATTAGCATTAATGTCAGATGGTGCTGTGTCGCAAAGATATCAGGACAAAACGTTTATTTTCATAAAAACAGATTAGCCCGCTGAATGAGAGTTTGACTATTAAAGGCAGAAAGGAAAATTAAAAAGAAGAAGTGATAATGATTAAAAATAAACAAAATTTATTTTCAGCCATCGTTTATCCAACCTTATTTAAAACGACATACGACATTAATCAGTAAAAGTTGGCTAAAGACAGCGCAAAATCGTCTTCACCCCCTGCCCACGACACCGTATTTGTCTTTTATTTTTTGAAATTAATTAGCCTTAAAAAATCGCCTGCCGCATTAATCATAAATAAGGACTATTAAAAAATATTTTTTTAAAACGGCAGAGGCTGCGTGGTGTTTCCTGTACGGGCTGATTACACTTTGAGGAACTGTTCTGAGCGTGCACGGACGCGTCCGCATGCTGTTACGAGGGAGGCAGCGTTGAGATGAGACCTTATCCGCGTGTGTTGACCTGGCAGGCGAATCACGCGTCAGGGGGAAACGGTAGCGGTGAAGGGTCAGCGTCAGGCCTCACTGCCGGATAAATCGACAGTTGTATAAAAATGCCGTAAAAATAAAGCGCAAAGCTGTAAAAATGCAGTACATAACATCACCAGCTACTCCCTAATTCACAGCAAAACGCGTAATGTCATGCTCAGCGTCAACCGGTGTAACTGTCGGTTTGAAGCTTATGATGACGTGAAATACAACAGGACATTAAATGGCCCAGTCTGAAAAGCAATCCCTTCCAGCCGGTATGCTGGCAGCAGCAGGGATCGTATTTGGTGATATCGGTACCAGCCCGCTTTATACCTTAAAAGAGTGTCTTTCTATCCTTCCTTCTGGCGCGGTCACCGAAGAAGCCGTGATGGGCTTTCTGTCGCTGATCTTCTGGGGACTGATGCTGATTGTGACGGTGAAATATGTCATGTTCATCATGCGCGCCGATCACGATGGCGAAGGGGGAATACTGACCTTAATGTCGCTGGCCCGGCAAAATGTTGGCGCCACGCTCAGCCGCATCATTGTGCTTGCCGGTTTGACGGGCGGCGCCTTTTTTTACGGCGACGGCATTATCACGCCGGCCATCTCAGTGCTGTCCGCCGTTGAGGGGATCGAGGTTGTTGCACCCGCGCTGGATCGCTATATCGTGCCGCTGGCTGTGGTGATTCTGACCCTGTTATTTGTGATTCAAAAACACGGCACTGAACGGGTCAGCCGCGTCTTTGGGCCGATTATGCTGGTGTGGTTTATCACCCTGGCGATACTGGGCGTGCACGGAATTCTGATGAATCCCCATGTTCTTCATGCGCTCAACCCGGCATTTGCGCTGAAATTTCTGCTGAATCATGAAGCCCTGTCTTTCGCAGCTTTGGGCATGGTGGTACTGGCGGTGACCGGTGCGGAGGCCCTGTATGCTGACATGGGACATTTGGGAAAAACCCCCATCAGGCTGGCGTGGCTGATCATTGCCCTGCCTGCTCTGGTGCTGAACTATTTCGGTCAGGGGGCGCTGGTGCTGGCCAGTCCTGCCGCGATACAAAACCCGTTTTATATCCTGGCCCCGGTCTGGGCGCAGATTCCGTTAATCATCCTGTCGACGCTGGCCACCGTTATTGCGGCTCAGGCGATCATTAGTGGGGTTTATACCCTGACACATCAGGCAATTCGTCAGGGCTTTTTGCCGCCGATGCGCGTCATTTTCACCTCGGCAACCGAATCGGGACAAATCTACATTCCGGTAGTGAACTGGTTACTTTTCGGTGCGGTGACCGTCGTCATCCTGGCCTTCCGTCAGTCCTCGGCACTCTCTTCGGCGTACGGTATCGTGGTGACCGGCACCATGGTTCTGACAGCCTGCCTGGCCGGTATCGTCGCCTTTAAAAACTGGAAATGGCCGCTGCCCGTGGCGCTGGTTTTCCTGCTCTGCATGTTGGCGATCGACGTTCCGTTGTTTATTTCCAACCTGATGAAACTGCTGTCGGGCGGCTGGGTTCCGGTGTTGCTGGCGATGACGATGCTGATGCTGATGCTGATCTGGAGCGGAGAGCGTTCAAGGCTCATTCGTCGTCTGACTGACGATCCCGTCAGGTTAAAAGCCCTGATTAGCTCGCTGGAGGCTTCGCCCCCGATGCGGGTTGGCGGTACGGCAATTTTTCTGACCCGCAAAGAGTATGAAATTCCGCAGGCGCTGCTGCATAACCTGAAACACAACCGGGTGCTGCATGAGCGGACGGTTCTTCTGCATATCAAAACGGTTGACCTGCCGCGTGTTCATAACCAGAAGCGCATCGCGCTACGTCAGCTTTCGCCGTCCTTCTGGCAGGTGACGGCCGAATACGGCTGGCATGAACGGCCTTCCATGAAAGATGTGTTGCACCTGTGCGGGCTGGAAGGATTTGGCTGTACGTTAAATGAGGCGTCGTTTTTCACCTCTCACGACACGCTGGTGATGAAGAAACGACGCGGTCTGGCACATGCCCGTGGTGCCATCTTCCATTTCTTCCAGCGCAATGCGTTACGTGCCCATGAACAGTTTATGATCCCGCCAAACCGCGTCATTGAGCTGGGTGGGCAAAAAGAGTTTTGATTGACGTACCCGGGCAGCGTCTTCATGTGACGCTGCCCGGTTTATTCCCTCCTCAGCCTTTACGCACCGTGGTGACGGGTCAGTACGTCTGGCCGGAAGCGGCTCAGCCAGTCCTGAGCAAAGCGCGCATAATCCGCATACGCACCGCCCTGGGCAGCCAGTTGCTGGAAAACATTAAGCTGTTCGGGTGGACGGCGATGCTGCCCAAGCTTCAGCGTGCCGCTGATGTGGCTAATCTCTATCCTGACACCGGTGATGCCCTGCATCAGTTTTTGTTGATAATCATCGGGAAGCCGTTGTTTATCCTGCCTCAGGCCCGGTTGAAACGCGGCTAACATTCTGTCCAGCGACTGGCCCAGTTCCGCCTGCGTCATCAGCCTGCTGATGCCTTTCACGCTGACGGCGGCATAGTTCCAGGTTGGAACGGCAGGTGACGCCAGATAGTAATCCGTACTGATAAAGGCATGCGGACCCAGAACGCTCAGCAGGCACGGCTGCTGCGCCAGCGCAACCCGTTGCGGATTATTGCGTGCCAGATGTGTTTCAAGAACGTTTTCACCGTTGAAGCAAAACGGAATATGGCTGATTTGCAGATCGCTGCTCACCAGGGTTCCAAACATGTGCTGCGTGAGAAAATGTCTGCACTCTTCCGGCGTCATGCTGGTGTCTTTTACGTTAAGCATTCACAATATCCTGGCTGAATTCCCTTTCGTCTTTATGCCATTAACCCCTCACCGCTGTCACGCTGCGAAACGTGACAGGATGAAAAAGGAGCAAGCGATGTCAGAAATCACTTCAGGACAGTGCCACTGTGGTGCGGTTGCGTTTACTGTTGAACTGCTGGATGGACTGAATACGGCCCGACGCTGTAACTGTTCATTTTGCCGGATGCGCGGTGCCGTGGTGGTGTTTGCCCCTGCTTCGGGGCTGACGATCCACAAAGGGAAAGCGGCGCTGAGTGAATACCGCTTTAATTCCGGACAGGCGGTGCATTATTTCTGCTCGGTTTGTGGTATTTACACCTTCCACCAGAGCCGCTCTAATCCCGAACAGTTCGGGGTTAACGCGGCGTGCCTGACAGGCGTTTCCCCTTTTGATTTCGCCTCCGTTCCCGTGACGGATGGCATGAACCATCCCAAAGATGGGGGCAAAGGCGGCGTGGCGGGACATCTGATTTACCAGCCGGAAACGTCATGATCCCTTCAGGTCAGCGAACGGACCTGTTCGAGCATCAGCAATGAATGGCTGAAAATCGCATCGGCCACCACCAGAGAAACCTCTTCTGGCAGGCTGTCACGTACCCGGATCATCGCAGCCGGTAAAGCAGACACAAAGCCATTCAGGATAGCGTGCATATGCTCCTCACTGAACCGCACGCTGCGGGCACTGGCCAGAAAGTGTGAGGGCGCGATCTGCGTGATGCGATGCAGCTTGCCCGCCGGGCCAGTGACACCAAGGGGTAACTGGATGTCATCGCGGTCCATTTTGCGCTGAGAGCGCGCGGGCCAGGCGGAGACCAGACACCGAAACGGTGCCAGCCGAAAACTCCCCTCGCGCTCGATGAACAATCTGATATGTCGGGCATCCAGACTGGTGATGCCTGTTAACCACTGAAATACCAGGCAACGCATTATCGCTTCGCGATCGGTAAGCGCGCTGCGCGATCCCATCAGTAATCCCATCAGTGCCTCAAGGCCCGGACCGCCCGATTGTTCATGACTGCATGCGGGCGGGAATCCCAGCGCCTGGCACAGGTTTTCGGTGGGAAGGCGGTAGCACTGCGTCCGGTCCGCATTCCAGCGACGGTCGTCACGCGTGATGCACAATTGCCAGCCCCCGCCTTCCTGGCGAAGCGGCCTGGCATCCGGTACAGGCAGACCCAGTTCACGCGCCAGCGCAAGACACAGAAAGGCGTTGTCGCTGTCGGCATGTGCGCTGGCCATATCGGACATTATGGATTCGTCATCCAGCTCAACGGGCTGCTGGTTTACCGGCAGCATGATAAGTGCACCCGGTAACCGGTATCCCACTTTTTGCAATACGGCGAAAACCCCACAGGATTTTGTCTGGAAAGCCTGGTTCTTTTCCTTTTCTGTCAATGGGATAGGTCTTAGCAGGTTTTCGAAGAAATAGCTCACCCTGACTGAGTGGTGGGCGGCACGTTGCAGCGGCAGTGACAGTGAGAGAGGCCGGGTGAGCGGATGCTGAAGCCAGCTGGCAGCGTACTGGAAGCTCAGCGTCCCGTCATGATGCTGCATTAACGTTCCGACCCGCTCACCGTTCATCCAGGCGATGAGTTTTGCCATTACCAGGCATCCTCCGCTGGCGTGGTCGGGGGCGTTTTGATCTGCAGCGCCATAGCAATATCCAGCGCCTGCAAAATTTTAAACAGCGTTTCCAGTGAGGTAGACTCAGGATAATTTTCAAAATGAGACAGCGTTGCCTGTTTCAGGCCCACGCGTTTGGCCAGGTCGGTTTGGGTCCAGCCCTGCTGCTGACGCAGGCGTTTCAGCTGATTGGCTAACTGCCGGGGACTATAAATCATCTTGCGCGCTCCATCATTCATCAGAATTTATCCCTTGGAGGGGATATTTATAGCGTAGATGCCCCTTTTGATAACGGCAATATTATCCCTTACAGGGGATATAAGGACAAAAATGCGCAGGCCCGTTAACACCACTTTTTCGCTGACCGTGACTCACACGCTGAGTGAGCAGGACAAGCAGGATCTCTTTACCGGGCTGCGTGCCTGGAATCATCAGTTTATTGACACGGCGTTATGGGGACCGCTGTCGGTCATGTGTCGTCACGATCAGGGGCCGTTACAAGGCGGGCTGGCTGGCAGCATTAAAGGCCGCTGGCTGTGTATTGATTACCTGTGGGTCAGTGAAGCCCAACGTGGTGCGGGCCTGGGCGGTGAGCTGATTCGTGCTGCGGAACAGGCGGCTGTGGCCAGAGGCTGCCACAGCGCACAAGTGGATACCTTTAGCTTTCAGGCCCTGCCCTTTTTACCAGAAACAGGGCTATGTCCTGAAAATGTCGCTGCCGGATTTTCCCGAAGCCGGTATGCAGCGTCATTACCTGACGAAAACGTTGTGCGAGCACACCTAAACTCGCCTGCCCATCCGCTTAATGGGCAGGCGAAGGCCTCAGTCGGCAACGTTGACCGAGCAGGTGCTTAACATCCGCCAGTGTGTCGGCAGCACACGCGTTTCTCCCGTTACCGTTACGGTACTGACGCCATGAATATCACGGCACGAGGAACCTGTCTGCAACTCGAACTCACCCGGTTCGACAATACGTTTACCATCGCCACGGGTAAAGTTGAGCATATCGACAGGAAGCGTAAAGCACAGTTCGGCTGACGCGCCTGGCGCCAGCGTGACGCGCTGAAACGCTTTCAGTTCCTGAAGCGGGCGTACCCGGCTGGCGATTCGGTCACGAACATAGAGCTGGACCACTTCACTGCCCTGCCGTTCCCCCCGATTGGTCACGGTGATCCGCAGGCGGATCTCGCCATCGATCGAGACCTGATCCTGTTCAGGCTGAGGCGCGCCCCAGTCGAACGTCGTCCAGCCCAGACCGAAGCCAAACGGATAGCGTGCGCCAAAATGAAACGCGATGGGCGTTCCACCGCTTTTCAGTTTGTGGTTGTAATAGAACGGCATCGCGCCAACGTTTTTCGGGATACTGACCACCAGTCGCCCCTGCGGTTCTGCCCGCCCCGTCAGCACATCGGCAATCGCCCAGCCGCCTTCCTGGCCCGGCGCCCAGGCGAGCATAAAGGCCGCGACGCGCTCCTCCAGTCCTTGCAGGTTGTAAGGTCGCCCACCCGTCATCACCACAATCAGGGGCTTACCTGTGGCGGCCAGCGCCTCCAGCAGCGGCTGCTGAACGCCGGGCAGAGTCAGGCTGTCGGTATCCGATCCTTCGCCTACGGTGCCGCTTTGAAACAGCCCCGCCAGATCCCCCACGCAGGCAATCACGACATCGCTTTGTCGGACAACCTCAACCGCCTCGTCAATCAACCCGGTATCCTGAGACACCGGCGACTGCTGCATTGGTTTCGCCCCGCTGTCCCCCGGGAAAACCGGCGCACCGGCGGTGCGGGTTTCAATGATATGGCACCCTTTGGCATAGCGGACCTGCTGCTCACCCAGATAGTGTTGCAGTGCGGCCAGCGGCGTGGTGACCTGCGATGTTTCTTCCAGCATATCGCTGATGATCAGGTGAACCGGAAAACTGTAGCCGCTCAGCAAAGCCAGCGGATCGTCAGCACAGGGCCCGACTACCGCCACGCGCGCGCCGGTTTTCAGCGGCAGAATCCCGTTATTTTCCAGCAGCGTAATTGACTGTGTGGCGACCGTACGCGCTACCTGACGGGTTTCCTCGTGCTGAAGACAAATGTCCGCTTCACGGATGTACGGATCGTCGAATAACCCCAGGCGAAATTTTTCTGTCAGGATACGGCTGACAATACGGTCAATCGTCTCCATCGACAGCAGTTGACGGGATACCGCCTCGGCCAGATGACGCGCGCAGTCATCCTTAGGCAGTTCGACATCCAGACCGGCATTAAACGCCAGTGCCGCCGACTCCGCCGCATCCTGCGAAATGCCGTGATGCTGATGTAGCAAACTGACGCCACCATAGTCCGCCACGATAAGGCCATCGAATCCCCACTGCTCCCGAAGCACGTCGGTCAGTAAAAAACGATCGCTGTGGCTGGGTTGATTATCGATGTCATGGTAAGCGGGCATGACCGAGCCGGCATTAGCCAGCTTTACGGCCATTTCGAACGGCAGCAGGAACGTGTCGTTCAGTTCGCAAAAACCGAGATGGACAGGCGCATGATTGCGCGCACCTTCGCTAAATGAATGGCCTGCATAGTGTTTGAGCGTAGCCAGCAGATCGCGCCGCTCGCCCTGTAAACCTTCGACATAGGCCGTTGCCATCACGCCCACCAGCCAGGGATCTTCTCCAAAGGTTTCTTCCGTTCTGCCCCAGCGGACATCCCGTGACACATCCAGTACCGGAGCCAGCCCCTGCTTACAGCCAACGGAACGCGCTTCGGCACCAATATGCTGTGCCGCCCGTTTCACCAGCCCGGCATCCCAGGTAGAACCGTAGTTAAGCGAGGACGGAAAGAGCGTAGCGCCTTTGCAGAGTAAACCCACGAGGCACTCCTCATGAAACAGGGCCGGGATGCCAAGGCGCGAGCCTTCAACCAGGTCGCGTTGTAAACGGTTCGCGGCACGCACGCCAGTGACGGCATCAACAATGTGCGTGCCCAAAGGACGGGTAATCTGACCAACGCCGTGCGTTAACTGCGCCTTCAGGATGGTGTGTTCGCTGACGCCCGTGAAGTCATCGCTCAAATCGCTTCGCGGCTGATGATTGCCCTGTTCATCCAGGATGAGCCAGTAGGCGTGCATCTGGGCGAACTTCTCTTCGGCCGTCATGCGCGACAACAGATCGTCTACGCGTACGTCAATGGGCTGATGAGGATCCTTATACATCTCGGTCATGTTTCTCTCCTTTCGCTGAGATCAAATTGTGTTTTCAGCATCGTGTCGGGCTTCTGCGGCGCGTTTTGCCGCCAGCGCTTCGGCAATCGCATTGACTCGCGGGCTGTTAAGTTGATAGAAAAAAAGCAGAAGCAGCATGGCGATAAACAGCACGCCGGGGATGATGTTATGCATCAGGTTGATGGTGGTAATGACCTGGGGTGACTGTGCAGCGACGCCGGGTTGGTAGTGCACCAGACCGAGGATCCAGCCCACGACGGCACCGCCCATGGCCAGGCCAAATTTGATGGCAAATAAGGCGGTTGAGAAAACCAGGCCGTCGAGACGTCTGCCGCTGCGATGTTCTTCATAATCCACGACGTCAGAAAACATATTCCATTGAACAGGCGTGGTCAGATTCTGAACAAAGCCAAAAACAATATTCAACCCAATGATTAACCAGACCTGGGACGGTGGAATTAAATAAATGACCGTCAGAAAGAAAACAAAACTGACAAGACAGACCTGATAAGCACGAATGCGGTCGAATTTTCCTAATATACGTTCTGATAAAAATGCACCGCATAATGCGGCTATCATGCCCGTAACAATAAAAGTAAAGACCAGGTCAGGTCGCCGTAAGACATAATTCATGTAATACAGGGTCGATGAGCCGCGCGTCACGACGGCGGTCAGGAGCAGGATGTTAAAAATAATAATGATGCGCCACTGATTGTTTTTAGCGAGCAGCTTGAGATCCGACCACATTGACCCCGCTGTATCGTTGTGGGGTAAATAACGCTCACGCGTCATAAAGAAGCAGCAGTAGATTAACACCACGCCCAGAAATCCCATCAGGCCCATGGCGTAAAGGTAACCCTTTGCCTTGTCTCCCTGCCCCAGCAATTCGACCAGCGGCAGGCCGATCACCGTGACCACCAGTCCGCCGATAAACGCACAGGCAAACCGCCAGGATTGCAGCGAATGGCGCTCGCGTGGATCCAGGGTCAAGGCTCCGGGCATCGCGCAGTAAGGCACATTGACAGCAGAATAAATAAAACTGAGAATTGCATAGGTGACGCAGGCATAGACAATTTTGGCGGTCGGGCCTGCATCCGGCACGTAAAAGGTGATCAGGCAACTGACGCCGAACGGAATCGCGAACCACATGAGCCACGGGCGAAAACGGCCATGACGGGTTCGGGTACGATCGACCAGTGCCCCAATACAGGGATCGACAAACGCATCGGCCAGGCGCACCACTAAAAACATGGTGCCCATAATCGCGGCCGGTAAGCCGAACACATCCGTGTAAAAATAGGCCAGAAATAAGGTGGCGGTTTGCCATACCATCGAACTGGCGGCATCACCGATGCCGTAACCCAGTTTTTCTTTCGTTTTAAGCTCAGAGGATATAGTCATTATAATTCGCCTTATAATTCGGTAATTACCTGTCTTAATCAGCTATCCCTGGCCCACGCGCAGGCAGGCCCGGCTCAAGTATTAGTAAACTGCGCCAGGTCAACAATTACCGAAATTAACAGCCAAATTATGATTTTTAGTTTTTTCTGTGGTTTGTGATACAGGACATATTGATTACTCTCTAATATAAAATTTTACGCGAACCGGGGATGAAAAATAGCGATGCGCATCTGGCATTAATCTGTTAAATGCCCCTTTAGCACAAACCGACTGGGAAAATATGCATTTTTGAAATAGTATTGTTTAGTTACTATTTGTATTGTGTTCTGCCGCGTTATGACAAATAATATCCCTTCAGGGACAGTTTTACCGCTTGAGACGCTTTATCCTGCCCATTGACAGACAGAAAACGACGCCATTCGCTCGAATAATGGTTAATTAACTGAACGTCATAGTGAAAAGCTTGTAAAATCAGTGCAGGATAACCGCGAGGGCCGCAGTAACTTTTAAGAGGAAATGGAATGCTTGAACTGTTTGACGTCAGTTACGAAGAACTGCAAACCACCCGTTCAGAAGAACTTTATAAACTTCGCAAGAAAACATTTAGCGATCGTCTGGGATGGGAAGTCATTTGCAGTCAGGGAATGGAGTCCGATGAATTTGATGGGCCCGGTACACGTTATATTCTGGGAATCTGCGAAGGACAATTAGTGTGCAGCGTACGTTTTACCAGCCTCGATCGTCCCAACATGATCACGCACACTTTTCAGCACTGCTTCAGTGATGTCACCCTGCCCGCCTATGGTACCGAATCCAGCCGTTTTTTTGTCGACAAAGCCCGCGCACGCGCGCTGTTAGGTGAGCACTACCCTATCAGCCAGGTCCTGTTTTTAGCGATGGTGAACTGGGCGCAAAATAATGCCTACGGCAATATCTATACGATTGTCAGCCGCGCGATGTTGAAAATTCTCACTCGCTCTGGCTGGCAAATCAAAGTCATTAAAGAGGCTTTCCTGACCGAAAAGGAACGTATCTATTTGCTGACGCTGCCAGCAGGTCAGGATGACAAGCAGCAACTCGGTGGTGATGTGGTGTCACGTACGGGCTGTCCGCCCGTCGCAGTCACTACCTGGCCGCTGACGCTGCCGGTCTGATAAGATCCAGTTCTACACCCAGTCTGATAGCCTGTCGGGCGTTACTGACGCCCAGTTTCACGACCACATTCTTGATGTGAAACTTCACGGTACTCACAGAAATGCCCGTAATAGCGGCAATCTCAGCATAGGTTTTGCCCATACTCGCCCAGTACAACACCTCATTTTCACGCGAGGAAAATATCGTTTTGTCCGCGCTCTGATTTAACGCCGGGGCTCGCTCGCCTTCGGTACCGGCCAGGCGGTACATCTGCTCGTTAAAATCAATCAGCAGCATCTGCATCGTGCCCTGTTCGGCAGCAAGGCGTTGCTCCAGCGCAGCCTGATCGTTGCCTTTAATGATCACGGACAACAGAGCAAGGTTGTTCATGTGGTCATGCAGGACATAGGTAAAGCCGTTAACGATGTTGTATTGCTTGGATAAAGAGAAAATTTTGGTGAACCGCAGGTCGGACATCAGCGTAATATTCTCATCCCAGGCAAACGGCGAGGTGCGTTTAAAGGCCGTGAGAATAACCGGATCGGTCAGCTGAAAGTTGTTAGCGCGGTATAACCTAATCCATTCGTCAGGATAACTGGAAATAATCAGAACATTTGAAGGATTTTTTTTGCTCACAACAGTGTAAGCGTAATCCGGACTACCCAGCGGAGATAACTTTCTCTGTATGTAAGTCTGAAGCGTATCCGTTATTGTTTGATTTTCAAGGAAAAAAGAAAACATTCAGGCTCCATGCTGCTTCTTTTACTTAACGTGGACTTAACCTGCACTATAGTACAGGTAAGATGATACTTAAGAGTAACTTACAATGAATCATTCAGAGGTTACAATGGCTTCAGTTGTTTAGCGGCAAAAAAAAACCTGACCTGTACGGCCAGGTCGCTAAAACAGCCAACACCAGGGAAAACGTCCGGCCAGACGTCACAAAATATAAAGTGATGCTGGCCGGGACACTCATAGTAACATCTTTGAAACATTTGTACAAACATTCACGGTTACTCAATCTGCAGCAATTCTCCCCCTTAATGACTGTTAATACAATCTCTTATTTTCTCCCGTAATAACTGCTAGTTTCTCAGCTACTTAGGCGCTATTCCTCTTTCGTGCACGCCCTCTCTGTTTCCTGTCAGACTGGTCTGCGCCCCTGAATGCGGCCCCTCTAGCCCTATATTCCACTGTTTCCGCTGCGCTTATCGTTAAATTCAGGGGATTAAAAACGTCTTTTTGCCGTTTTTTAACTGCCTGAGCACAAATAATAAGCATTTGAATGTGACAAAAATCACATCTGTGCCAGGCTTAAGTTCTCTGACACGACTGTTTAAGGAGCTTACGCATGACAACGTCAAATAAGGCTATTCTCGATCCCGATCGTTTCCCGAAGCCGCCGTTCAGACAGCAGCCGCAGCAGGCACCCGGCCTGGCGAGCGAAATGGACCCGCCACCCGACCACGGTGAAACCAGCTATCGTGGTCACGGTCGTCTGACTGGCCGCAAAGCACTGATCACAGGGGGAGATTCCGGTATCGGTCGCGCTGTGGCCATCGCCTATGCACGTGAAGGTGCAGATGTGGCAATTAACTATTTGCCAGAAGAAGAGTCCGATGCGGCTGAAGTGATTAAACTGATTGAAGACGAAGGCCGTAAAGCCGTCGCCATTCCCGGCGATCTGCGCTCTGAAGCCTTTTGCCAGAAACTGGTGAATGAAGCCGCCGACAAACTGGGCGGACTGGATATTCTGGTCAATAATGCCGGACGCCAGCAGTTTAATGAATCCATTCGTACGCTGAGCACCGAAGATTTCGATGCCACCTTTAAAACGAATGTTTACGCGCCCTTCTGGTTAACAAAAGCGGCGCTGGCTCACCTGCCGCGCGGTGCAGCGATTATTAATACCTCATCTGTGCAGGCGTTTAAACCCAGCGATATCCTGCTGGATTATGCGCAGACCAAAGCCTGTAATGTAGCCTTTACTAAAGCGCTGGCAAAACAGCTGGGGCCGGAAGGCATCCGCGTGAATGCCGTTGCGCCAGGTCCGTACTGGACACCGCTGCAGCCCAGTGGCGGCCAGCCGCAGGAAAAAGTGGAACAGTTTGGTGCTGATGCGCCGCTGGGCCGTCCCGGTCAACCGGTTGAAATCGCACCGCTCTATGTCACTCTGGCTTCCGATGAGTGCAGTTTTGCCTCCGGCCAGGTGTGGTGTTCAGACGGCGGTACAGGCACAGTGTAACGCATCGATCTCCGTCGATATGATGGCCGCCCTGTGCGGCCATTTTTAGTTCAGTCCGATGCCAGCATAGCCATGATGGCAACCGCCGCTTTGATACGCTCCGGATTGGGATAGTTTTTATTGGCCAGCAGGATTACCCCGCTGTTTTGTTGCGGGACGAACGCGATATAGGCACCAAAGCCCTTTGTGGAGCCGGTTTTGTGCACCCAACTGGCGCGATCCATGGGTTGAGCCGGGCTCAGAATGGTCGCGGGCTGTGTGGACAGCGCGGCCTGACTGTCACTGGCGGCAACAATCGTCTGGCTGTCAATGGGCCAGGGGTAAATTTCCCACCCCAGCCCCTGATACAGTTCACCTGCGCGCAGGTAACGAGACTGCGCGGTCAGAATGCCATTGCGCAATGCCGTATTCCCGGACGACAATCCATTAGGATTCGCATTGGCCTGCATAAAAGCCATCATGTCGCGCGCGGTGGACTTCACGCCGCTGGTCTCTGCTGACAGCATACCCGGCGAGACGCGTACCGGTTTACCGTCCTGATAACCCCAGGCGTAATCAAACATCATCGACGGGGGCACCGTATAAAAGGTGCGTGTCAGCCGCAACGGCGTGATAACGTCCTTTTGCATCGCCTCCTCAAATTCCCCCTTCACCATCAAATAGCCCAGCAGACCAATACTGACATGAGAATAGTGACGCTGTGTACCCGGCGCGGCGTCCGGTTGCCACTGCTGCGCGTAAGCCAGTAGTTCATCCTGACTGGTTACCTCATCGGGCAGATGTAACGGCAGTCCGCCTGCGCTGTAGGTGGCAAGATGGACCATCCGTCGGCTTTGCCACTGCGGGCCGTTTAACGCGGGCCAGTAGCGGGAGACCGGATCGTTCAGACGCAGCGCACCGTTACGAATCAGCACGCCCGCCAGCACGCCCGTGAATGTCTTACTGACGGACCCCAGTTCGAACAGCGTATTTTCTGTTACCCGCCGGTCGCTCGCGGTATCGGCCACACCAAAGTTAATGTACTGAGGGCGACCTTTATACAGCACGCCGACCGACATGCCGGGAATGCCCTGCTGCGCCATCAGCGGATCAATCACGCTTTTCACCCGTTCGGCGATGGTCTGAGACGACAAGTCAGCCGCCTGGGCGCTGGCGGTAAACGCAATCAGTAATGCAGTGAGAAAAGATTTCATCAGTACTCATTCAGGTGACAGGTTATTGACACTGTGCCGCACAGGATTGCACACAGAGCTGTGCCTGAGTACTGCAGTCACTTGAGTTTCGCGTATTACAATGAGATTGCTCAACATAACAGCGAGTCTGACAACTGGAGAGATCACATTTCGCCGCGACGGGCGTGAGTTGCGGCAACGGTGTGCGAGGGGGAAACGTGTGAGCGGGCTGCGCCAGGGCGCTGCTGCCCATGAAGCAGGTCAGCAGCAGAGCATACAAGTTTTTCATAACCGATCTCCAGAGATATGCGTCAGACAAGTATGATGACTCTGACGCATAACGTCTGGTAAATCTTGCTAAATTGAGAGCGCGGGCGGATGTTCCACGGCCTGGACCACGCCACGGCGATAAATATCGTTCAGTCTGGCGCAATACTGACGCGGATCATGCTGCTGCTTGATGCGCAGAATCGCGCCCTCGCCTTTTTCCGTTAACTGCTGTGGCTGCGCAAGAATGTCCAGCAGGGTTGTCTTAATGCCGTCTATTAATGCCCGACGTAGCCGGTGTTTCTCGGCTTCGCTGTTGACCTGATATTCGCGGTCATCGTTGAGTTCGCCATCAATCAGCCAACCGGCGGTGGGCGGATTAATTTCAGGCAACGCACGAACGTTACTGGTCAATACCGGACAGCCGCTGGCCTGCATTTCCAGTACGGAAAACCCGTAGGTTTCCTGCCAGGTCGGCAGCAACCCCACATCGGTTTGCTGGAACAACTGCATCAGTTCACGATTATCCTTGCGGGAATGGTGCGTGAAGCAGGCATGGCGCTTGATGCGATCTTCAATGTCCCGATAAAAGGCGTCGTTATCCTGGAAAGCACGATGGGCAACATTATGACGTTTCGTCAGCTCACCAATCAACTGAACGTCGAGTTGGCCAGCATCAATCTGTCCCGTTTCAATCAGCTCGCTGATGGCCAGCACGACTTCTGCGCCGCCTTTACGGTAAAACTCGTTGCCAACAAACACCAGGCGGAGTTTATCGCTTTGCCGTGGGCGCTTCTGTTGCGTAAACAGGGTTTGCGGTGGATGCATCACCAACGTTTTTGCGCGAATTTTCGCGGCGACATCGGGTTTAAACAGCTTCATCTGAATATGTAAGGTGGCATCGGAAATGGCGATCAGGCCAAAACAGTTATCCTTGAGCAAATACGGAATCAGTTGTTTGAGTTCAGGATTATCCTGCTTGGCGACGCCCGCTACAGGCAGAACACGCGGCAGCTCAGTCTCGAAGGTCGCGACCCAGTTCATGGGCGTAATGGCGACTTCATTAAACAGATGCAGGATATCGGGCTTCTCCCCCATTGCGAAGGGCACGGGGACAAACACAAAGCGTTTATTCTTCTTGAGTAAACGTGTACGCAGCGGATTGAGGAAATAAAACAGGTTGCGCTTTTTCAGGTTGATGTAGTGATTGTCCGGATTCACCAGGATATTGCGCTGCTCCGGATAGTGCGTATTGCTGATGCCAATTTTCATGAAAGATTCCGAAGTCGTTGTCATAGGGCGTGATCTATATCACGCTCTGAATTGCATGTTTCATAGGCAACATCTTAAAAGCGCGTGGTTTATGTGGTTTACAGAATATTCCTGCACTGGTGCGGTGCGGACTTTTGCACGGTTTGCGTGCAGGCTGAAAAGATTATTCCTCAATATCAGCGAGTTGCATCCTGTTCATGCGGGTTGCCGCCTTTTCATTGCCTGGAACAAAAATTGCAAGATATGACGCAATGCAAAGGAGAGAACATATGAAAGCGATCGTTATCGGTGGCGGAATGGGCGGCATGACGGCGGCCCTCGCGCTGGAGCAACAGGGTTTCCAGACGGAAGTCTATGAGGCGGTAAAAACCATTCGGCCCGTCGGCGCTGCGATTTCGGTCTGGCCAAATGGCGTGAAATGCCTGAATTCGCTGGGCCTGAAAGACAAAGTCCGCGCGCTGGGGGGTAATATGGCCTTTATGGCCTATAAGGATGCATTGTCGGGTGAAACCCTGACACGGTTCAGTTTATCGCCGCTGGTGCAGCAGGTAGGTGAATTCCCCTATCCGATTGCCCGCGCCGAGTTGCAGGCCATGCTACTGGATGCCTACGGCCGCGACAGAGTGCATTTTGGTAAACGTATCGTGCAGGTGGAACAGCACGCCACGGGCGTTGTCGCCACCTTCGAAGACAACAGCCAGGCTGAAGGCGATTTTCTGGTCGCGGCAGACGGCACGCACTCTGTTGTGCGGGACTATGTGCTGGGGGAAAAGCTGCCCCGCCGTTACGCGGGCTATGTGAACTGGAACGGTCTGGTGAACATTGATGAGTCCATCGCGCCTGCGGACCAGTGGACAACCTTTGTAGGGGATGGCAAGCGCGTATCGTTAATGCCGGTAAGCGGAAACCGCTTTTACTTTTTCTTTGATGTCCCGCTGCCTGCGGGGCTGGAACAGGACCGCACTACCGCACGTGACGATTTGCGCCGCTATTTCAGCGGCTGGGCAGCCCCGGTGCAAAAACTGATTGCGGCCATTGATGTGGACACCACCAACCGGGTTGAAATTCACGATATCGAGCCGTTTCAGCGCTTCGTGAAAGGCCGGGTGGTGCTGCTTGGCGATGCCGCGCACAGCACCACGCCGGATATTGGTCAGGGCGGCTGTGCCGCGATGGAAGATGCCATTGTACTGGCTTCAGCCCTGGCTGCGCATTCGCTTGGCATCGAAGATGCGCTGCTGCGTTATCAGGCGCGCCGCGTTGACCGTGTCAAAGACCTGGTTCTGAAAGCGCGCAAGCGTTGTGATATCACGCATGCAAAAGATCCGGTGATGACGTCGGAGTGGTATCAGTCATTAAAAAATGAAACCGGCGAGCGCGTACTGGCGGGCTTGTGCGAGACCATTGAAGGCGGTCCGCTGGGGTAAAAAAACAAAGGGCGGATTCTCCGCCCTTTGTTGTTCAGTCGGCCAGGCCGCGATTTTTTAACATCGGCTCAAGCTTCGGTTCGCCCCCGCGCCAGGCTTCATATAACGCTTTGAGATCACTGCTGTTGCCGCGAGACAGGATTTGCTGGCGGAAAATATCGCCATTTTTGCGCGTCAGCCCGCCGTTTTCGACGAACCACTGGTAGCCGTCATCCGCCAGCATCTGCGTCCAGATATAAGCGTAATAACCCGCGGCATAGCCACCGCCCCAGATGTGCTGGAAATAGCTGGAGCGATAGCGCGGCGGGACGGCCGCCATATCGAGATCATCACTGCGCAGCGCCTGTTGCTCGAATCCGTCAACAGACTGTACCGGCTGACTGCCATCCAGGCTGTGCCAGTGTAGGTCCAGCAACGCGGCGGCCAGCAGCTCGCTCATCTCGTAGCCTTTATTAAACTTGCCCGCCCTGATGATTTTTTCATGCAGCTCGGCGGGCATCGGCTCACCCGTCTGGTGATGGCGGGCATAATGACGAAACACCTGTGGCTCGCTGGCCCAGTGCTCGTTGATTTGTGAAGGGAATTCAACAAAATCACGTGGCGTTGCTGTGCCGGACAGGCTGGGATAACGCTGGCTGGCAAACAGGCCGTGCAACGTATGCCCGAACTCATGAAACAGGGTTATCACCTCATCCCAGCTCAGGAGCGCGGGTTCCCCCTCCGCGGGTTGCGTGTAGTTGCAGACGTTGTAAATCACGGGTTTGCTGTCGAGGAGCGTGGACTGATTAACAAAGTTGCTCATCCAGGCGCCACCGCCTTTACTGTCGCGTTTGAAGAAGTCCGTGTAAAACAGCGCAAGCCCACTCCCGTCAGCATCGAAAATTTCGTACACCTGTACATCCGGATGGTAAACCGGCAGATCGTGACATTGCGCGAACGTAATACCATAAAGCTGCGTGGCCGCCCAGAAAACGCCCTGTTCCAGGACCGTGTTGAGCTCAAAATAGGGCTTGATCTGATTCTCATCTAAATCGTACTGCGCTCGCCTGACCTGCTCGGCGTAGAAATTCCAGTCCCAGGCGCTGAGGGTAAAATCCCCCTGCTGCTTGTCGATCGTTTGCTGAATCGCCGCGGCTTCGCGTTCGGCCCTTGCCCGGGCGGCAGGCACAATATTACGCATAAACGCCAGAGCGGCCTCGGGCGTTTTGGCCATCTGATCCTGCAGTTGCCAGGTCGCAAAACTGGCGAATCCTAACAGCCTCGCCTGTTCGGCACGCACCTGTGACAGCCGAAGCACTAACTGTCGGGTATCGTTATCATCGTTTTTCTCACTGCGCGTCAGGGCCGCATGAAACAGGGCCTGGCGCGTTGCGCGCACCGTCAGCGATTGCAGCGCGGGCTGTTGCGTCGTGTTTTGCAGCACCAACAGCCACGCGTTTTCCAGACCGCGCGCCTTCGCGGCGGCCCTGGCGACGGCCAGATCGGACGCGCTCAGACCGGCTAACTGTTGCACATCCTCGACGACCAGACCGCCGGCCTTCGTGGCCGCCAGCAGCTTATTCGTGAACTGGGTACTGAGCCGCGCCGCCTCCTGATTCAGGGTTTTCAGTTGCTGTTTCTGCGTTTCGGGCAGATTGGCACCGGCAAGCTGAAAGCGCTGCCAGAGAATTTCTACCAGACGTCTGGATTCGGCATCCAGCTGGTTTCGTTGCACATAGACCTGATCGATGCGTGAAAACAGCGGACGATTCAGCATGATCTCATCATTAAGCGCGGTCAGTTGCGGCGTAATCTCTTCATCGATCTGTTGTAAATAGGGGCTGGTATTCGCCGAGGTCATGGCATTAAACACCAGGCTTACCCGGGTCAGCAGCTGGCCACTTTTCTCCAGCGCTTCACAGGTATTCTGGAACGTCGGGGCATCAGCGGATGTCGCAATGGCCAGGACTTCCTGACGTTTCTCTTCGATACCGGCCTGCAGCGCGGGCAAAAAGTCCGTTTCCTGAATCTGGTCAAACGGTGGCGTGTGATAAGGCAGACTGCTGACGCTAAAGAAAGGGTTTTGACGGGCGTTCATAGGCGCTCCTGATAGTCTACACAGTGTTTCATAGTGGCAGGTCGCCTCGGGCAGAACAACCTATCCGCGTTGTTGCTGGTACACCGCAATAATCTCACCCGCAATCGCCACGGCGATTTCGGCAGGCAGTTTCCCTTTTACATCGGGTAAGCCCACCGGGCAGCGCAGGCGCGCCAGCCGGACGTCGTCGATGCCTTTGCCGGCCAGACGATAGCGAAAGCGCTGGCTTTTTGTCTGCGAGCCAATGACGCCCGCGTAGTGGAAATCTCCCCGCTTAAGAATGGCTTCACAGAGCGCCAGATCCAACGGATGGTGGTGCGTCATCACGATATAATAGCTGCCAGCGGGCGCCTCAGCCACTGCGTCCAGCGGATCGTCAGGCTGCTGGATGCGCACCCCGGGCGGCACGGATAAAAAAATATTTTCCCGGCTGTCAATCCAGTTAATGTGACAGGGTAACGTTGCCAGCACATTCACCAGCGCCTGACCCACATGGCCCGCGCCAAATACCAGGATTTCCGGCTGTGCCTGTAACAGGGGTTCGAATAACATGGTGGTCATACCGCCGCAGCACTGGCCCAGCCGTGCCCCCAGACTGAAATCCTCTGTGTGCGGGCTGGCCTGCCCGCTTTCCAGCAGTGCGCGGGCCTGCGCGATACACTGAAATTCCATATGTCCGCCGCCAATTGTTAAAAAGGTTTCCTTCGCCGTCACCACCATTTTAGCGCCGCCGTCCCGGGGCACCGAGCCACGATCGCGCAGCACAGTGACCAGTACGCAAGGCTGGCGCGTTTCACGGAGATGGTGCAGGATGCTTATCCAGTCATGGAAAATCATCCTCGCCTCCCGGCCATACGCTGTGCGCCCCAGAATACCCGCTCCGGCGTAGCAGGCGCGTCCAGCCCCGGATGTTGGCGATAGTCCGCGAGACTGGCGACCGCATCCTGTAATGCGCACCAGGCGGCGATCCCCAGCATGAAAGGCGGCTCGCCCACTGCCTTGGAATGGAATACCGTATCCTCCGGATTCTTACGGTTTTCGACCAGTGTGACGCGCATATCGGCGGGCACATCGCTGATTGCCGGAATTTTGTAGCTGGCCGGACCGTTCGTCATCAACTGGCCTTTGTCATTCCAGACCAGTTCCTCACAGGTCAGCCAGCCCAGCCCCTGCACGAAGCCGCCCTCGACCTGACCGATGTCAATGGCTGGATTCAGTGAGGCCCCGACATCATGCAGAATATCCGCCCGTAATAACCGGTATTCGCCCGTCAGCGTATCCACAATCACTTCGCAACAGGCGGCCCCGTAAGCGAAATAGTAAAACGGTTCGCCCCGACCAGCCTGACGATCGTAGTGGATGCCAGGCACGCGATAATATCCCGTCGCGGAGAGCGGCACCTGATTCAGCCAGGCAAGCTGGGCGACCTGAGCGAACGTGTAATAGTGATCGCCTGCGCGCACCACGCCGTTGTTGAAACTTACCGCCTCGGGGAGACAGTTATGCAGCGAACACAGCATAGTGCGCATGCGTTCACGCAGGATTTCCGCCGCATTTTGCGCCGCTTTGCCGTTCAGATCCGTACCACTGGAAGCCGCGGTCGGCGATGTATTGGGCACTTTGCCGGTGTCTGTGGCGGTGATCTGGATCTTATCGATATCGATTTGCAGCACCTGCGCGACAATCTGCGCCACTTTGGTATTGAGCCCCTGGCCCATTTCCGTTCCGCCGTGGTTGAGTTGTACTGTGCCATCGGTGTAGATCAGAATCAGCGCACCGGCCTGGTTGAGAAAACTTGAGGTGAAAGAAATCCCAAACTTCACCGGCGTCAGCGCAAGACCGCGTTTTAGCAGCGGACTGCTGGCGTTAAAGGCCGCGATGGCTTCCCGCCGCGCGTGGTAATCACTGCTGATTTCCAGCTGTTCCGTGATCTCATCCAGCAGATTATCTTTCACCTGCTGGTGGTAATGCGTGATATTGCGCTCGTGTTTACCGTAGTAGTTCCGTTTACGCAGCGTCAGCGGATCGATTCCGCGCTCGCGGGCGATATGGTCCATAATCTGCTCTATCGCCACCATGCCCTGCGGGCCGCCAAACCCGCGAAACGCAGTATTGGACGCGGTATTGGTGCGGCAGCGGTAACCGGTAATCCGCGCATCGCCGAGGTAGTACGCGTTATCGGCATGAAACATTGCCCGATCCACAATCGATCCGCTGAGATCCAGTGAGTAACCACAGTTACCTGCCAGATCGATTTTCACGCCACACAAGCGGCCGTCATCCTCAACCCCCACGTCGTAGCGCACAAAAAACGGATGCCGTTTGCCGGTAATACGCATGTCATCACGCCGCGCGAGGCGCATTTTCACGGCGCGCCCGGTCAGCCTGGCGGCGACAGCACACAGGCAGGCAACACCGGCGGCCTGGGTTTCCTTGCCGCCAAATCCGCCGCCCATACGCCGCATATCAATCGTGACCTTGTTCATGGTGATGCCCATGACTTCGGCCACCAGCTTTTGAATTTCAGTGGGGTTCTGCGTCGAACAAAAGACCTGCAATGCGTTGTCTTCGCCGGGAATCACCAGGGCGGTTTGCGTTTCCAGATAGAAATGCTCTTGTCCGCCAATGTGGAACGCCCCCTGAACCCGATGCGGCGCGCGCGCCAGTGCCGCCTCAACGTCACCGCGCTGATGAATATGGGGTTCCTGCACGAAGCTGCCCTGCTTCAGCGCGTCTTCGACATCCAGCAGCGCCGGAAGAATGGCGTACTCAATCATCGCCGCGTTAGCGCCCTGACGCGCCGCTTCGGGCGTTTCGGCCAGTACGGCAATCACAATCTGGCCCACATAGTGGACGATATCCTTTGCCAGAAGCGGATCGCCTGGCTGTAGGGGCCCGATATCATTGACGCCGGGCACATCCTGCCAGGTCAGTACGCGAACTACGCCCGGAACCGCGTAACAGGGTTGCAGATCGACACGTGTAATACGCGCATGCGCGTGGTCGCTCAGACGCGGACAAAGGTGCAGTAAGCCCGGCTGTTCTGCTTTATCATCAATATATTGCGCTTCACCGGAGACGTGTTTTTCCGCGCTTTCGTGTTTTTGACTACGTCCTACGCCCGTGGTCATATCGCTGGCGAACAGGACGGGTAACGCAGAATCAGGCAATGCCGGACGATTATGAGACATAGCGGCTTACCTCTGTGATGGCGAGTCCGTTTGAACGGTAAACATAACGACGCAACAGGTTACAGGCGACCTGCAGACGGTAATCTGCGCTGGCCCGGAAATCGCTCAGCGGCTGAAACGTCGCTTCCAGCGCCTGACAGGCTCTCGCCAGCGTTTCCGGCGATAAGGCGGCACCACACAGCGCCTGTTCACAGGCGACCGCACGAAGCGGCGTTGCCGCCATACCGCCGAATGCAATATGCGCACGCGTGACGATGCCGTTATCGGTATGAATATTAAAGGCGGCAAACACCGCTGAAATGTCGTCATCCAGTCGTTTTGAGACTTTCCAGGCCACAAAATCCGGTGACACCGTCACTTTAGGAATCAGAATGGTGTGAATAAACTCCCCCGGCTTTAGCACCGTCTGTCGGTAGCCCGTGAAAAAGCCATCTAGCGGCACGGTACGTTGCGTGTCGCCGTGCTGCAGCAGTAGCGATGCATTAAGCGCCAGCAGCGTAGGCGAGGCATCACCAATCGGCGAAGCGTTCGCAAGGTTGCCGCCCAGCGTGCCGAGTTGACGAATTTGTAGCGAGGCAAAGCGCGTCAGCATTCCGGCAAAACCCGGAATCCGCGTCGCCATAAAATCGGCGATGTGCTCCAGCGACGCAGCGGCACCCAGTTGATAGTGTTTATCGTCCTCGCCGCAGGCTTTCAGTGCGTCAACCTGCCCCAGGGAAATCATTTTGGGGAGATGCTGGTCGCGCTGGGTAATCAGCAGGCTGAGATCGGTGCCGCCCGCCAGCAATGCGGCATCAGGATGGGCGATACAGCATTCGGCAAGCTGCTGCACGGTTTTCGGGATAAAACAGGTGCGACCGTTCTTTTCCAGCGTCTGGATAGCCTCGTGTGTCAGGTTCATCAGCTGTTCAGTCACCTGCTGTGCCTGACGATCAAAGCTGTCGGGCTGAACATCGCTCAGGCTTTGCTCGGCAGCCGCCATGATGGAACGGTAGCCGGTACAGCGGCACAGGTTACCCGCCAGCGCATGTTCGGCCTGCTGACGATTCCACTCAGGCTGGTTTTTTTGCAGACTGAACAGCGACATGACAAAACCCGGCGTACAGAATCCACACTGCGAGCCATGGCAGTCCACCATCGCCTGCTGTACCGGATGCAGGCTTTTTCCCTGGCGTAGATCCTCTACCGTAATGAGTTGCTTACCCTGTAACCCACTGACCAGCATCAGGCAGCTGTTCACGGTCTGGTAGGTGAGCTTCCCGTCTACGACACTGCCCAATGTGACGCTACACGCGCCGCAGTCGCCGGAGGCACAGCCCTCTTTAGTGCCGCAGCGACGCTGATGCGTACGCAAATACGACAGGACCGTCAGATTGGGATCGAGCTGCTCTTCTGTCACGGGACGGTCATTAAGCAGGAACTGAATCATGCGGCGTTCTCCTTTGCAGCGGATTGCCAGACGGGGCGACCGTTAACCCAGGTTTGTACGATATTTCTGTCATCGCCGAGCGTCATCAGCACAAACAGTTTTTCCCAGATATCTTTACTGTTTGCCATGCGTAACCTCTGCAAGGCGGACACGGCGGGATCCAGCACCACAAAGTCCGCTTCCTTGCCCGGGGCGAAGTTACCGATGTGTTTGTCGAGATCCAGCGCATGGGCGCCGCCCAGTGTGGCGTGATAAAACGCTTCTGCGGCGCTCAGTTTGTACTGCTGCAGTTGCCCCACTTTGTAGGCTTCTCCCAGCGTTTGCAGCATATTGAAGGTGGTGCCGGCGCCTACGTCGGTGCCGATGCCCACCTTAACGCCCTGCTGCCAGCTCCGCTGGATATTGAACAGGCCGCTGCCCAGAAACAGATTTGAGGTGGGGCAAAATGCTATGGCGGAGTTCGTATCATGCAGGCACTGCCACTCCTGTGTTTCCAGATGCAGACAGTGCGCGAATACGCTGCGGCGCCCGGTCAGCTGATACTGATGATACACATCCAGATAACCGTTCTGGTCAGGAAAAAGCTGCTTCACCCAGGCCACTTCGTGGGGGTTTTCGCTAAGGTGCGTATGAACCCAGACATCCGGATAACGCTGGCGAAGCGCCTGAACTTTCTCCAGCAGCGCCGGAGAAGAGGTCGGAGCGAAACGCGGCGTCAGCGCATAATTAAGGCGGCCGCGCTCGTGCCAGCGCGCAATCAGCACCTCCGTCTGGGCATAGCTCTCTTCTGGCGTTTCTGTCAGGTAGTCCGGCGCATTGCGATCCATCATCACTTTGCCTGCGATAATACGCATATTGAGCGCCTCGGCTGCGCTGAACAGCGCGTCTACCGACTGCGGGTGCACCGTGCCGAAAATCAACGCGCTGGTCGTGCCGTTCGCCAGTAACTGCTGCAGGAAAAATGCCGACATCTGCGCGGCATGATCCGGGCAGTGATACTGCGCTTCCACGGGAAAAGTGTACTGATTCAGCCACTCCAGCAGTTGCTCGCCAAAGGCACCGATCATTTCCGTTTGCGGATAATGAATATGGCAATCGACAAAGCCCGGGATGATCAGCTTACCGCGCAGGTCAATCATGCCGCCTGCATTCAGGCTGTCTGTGCTCTCCTGCCAGGGGCGCAGATCGACAACACGCCCTTCACGCAGCGTTAGCACGCCATCGTCCAGATAGCGTGCCTGCGCCAGTATCGATTCGGGATCGTGTGCCACTGCGGCAAAATCGAAGAAGCTGGCGCGAATCGCCGCGTCCGTATATGTCAGCATAATGTTTCCTCTGCCGGGCGGGGTAAATGTCGCCCTGTGCCTTAACCCTGGTCTCTGTCTTAACATTTTGCAAGAGTCATGCCAGCCTTGTTTATAAAATTAAAACCTATATATCAATAACTTAATCAAAATTATTCGTTGCGCAACGAAAAAACGTCTTAATACACGACGCAAACGGTTGCCATTCTTTCGCAATCGGTTGCCTGCATAATGATGGCCAAAATGCGTCCTGCCGGTCTGACGCGCTTGCACAATAACGGGGCAGGCTGCACGAAAACGGCGCAGACCGTGGGCGACCGTGCACGTAAAATTCAGCGGACATCGCCAAAAATGCCGTGTTAAGGTGAAAGGAACACCATGAAACGGAATAAGGGAAACACGATGATTATTTTTGTTACGGGGGCAACGGCAGGGTTTGGTCAGAGCATTACCCGCCGGTTCATCGAAACAGGACACAAAGTGATCGCAAGCGGCCGTCGCGCAGAACGTCTGAAAGCGCTGAAAGACGCGTTGGGCGACAACCTGTATACGGTGCAACTGGATGTGCGCAACCGGGCCGCCATTGAAGAGGCAATTGCACACCTCCCTGCAGAATGGCGCGACATTGATGTACTGGTCAATAACGCGGGTCTGGCATTAGGCATTGAACCGGCGCACCGGGCAGATGTGAATGACTGGGAAAATATGATCGACACCAACACGAAGGGGCTGGTGTATATGACGCGCGCCGTCTTGCCTGCGATGGTTGAGCGTAACGTCGGTCATATCATTAATATCGGGTCGATTGCCGGAAGCTGGCCCTATGCGGGCGGTAACGTGTATGGGGCCACCAAAGCCTTTGTTCGTCAGTTCAGCCTGAACCTGCGCACCGATTTGCACGGCACCGCCCTGCGCGTAACGGATATTGAGCCAGGCCTGGTTGGCGGCACCGAATTCTCTAACGTGCGCTTTAAAGGCGACGATGACAAGGCTGATAAGGTTTATGAGGGCGCGACGGCACTGACGCCGGAAGATGTGACTGAAGCGGTTTACTGGGTGGCAACCCTGCCCAAACACGTCAACATCAACACCCTGGAAATGATGCCCGTCAGCCAGACGCTGGCAGGCCTTAAAGTGCATAAATCCTGATTAAGAGGCCAGCCCTCGGGCTGGCTTTTTACGCTTTGCCCCAGCCCAGCACGATAATCAACATGCCGCTGAACGCAATCAGCGCACCACTCCAGTCCCAGATACTCAGCTTCACCCCGTCTACGATGCGCAACCAGACCAGCGCCGTGAGAACATAAACGCCGCCGTAAGCCGCGTATACGCGCCCACTTGCCGCCGGATGGAGCGTCAGCAGCCAGACAAACAGCGCGAGACTCAGTGCGGCAGGCACTAACAGCCAGGCCGACGCGCCCTTTTTCAGCCACAGCCAGGGCAAAAAACAGCCTGTGATCTCTGCCAGGGCGGTAATAAAAAACAGTAATGCAGTCTTGATCAGCACGTTAATCTCTCAGGCAGGTAAACGACATGCACACTGCTGGTGAGCATCTGAGCGGCAATGGTATACTATTGCGCACAGGCTGCAAAAGTTTACCCACAGGTAAGCCCGTGTTAACTGAAGGATATTACGATGAAAAAATTGCTTCCGGTTCTGATGGTGGCCCTGCTTTCTGTCACGGCATTTGGCGTGAGTGCTAACACCGATCGCCTGATAATTGAAAATGGCAGTAGCGCGCTGAATAATGAAGCGGCCCGTCAGAGTAAAGAGCAGTGGAATGACACGCACATGCTGCGCAATAAAGTGAACCGCCGGGTGGAAAAAGAGTTTGATAAAGCGGACCGCGCGTTTGATACCCGTGACAAGTGTGAGCAGAGCGCTAACCTGAATGCCTACTGGGAACCCAACACGTTGCGCTGTCTGGATCGCCGCACCGGTCGTCCGGTACTGCCGTAATTTTCAGCTATAGTAATGACTGACGCATGACAAAAGGAAAAGGTTATGAAGATGAAGCATGCATTACTGACAGTGACGTTTTTGGCATTCCCGCTGCTGGCGCAGGCCTCCTGTGAATCCGTAAAAGCGGATATCAGCCAGAAAATTATCCAGAACGGTGTGCCCGAATCAGGCTTTAGTCTGGATGTGGTGCCCAACGATCAGGCCGACCAGGCGGGCGGACAGGTTGTCGGTCATTGCGATAACGACACACAGAAAATCTTTTATAAAAAGCTGGGTCGCGATGACGGGGCGGCGGTCCCTGACAGCGCGGGTAGCTCGCAGGACACCTCAACGCAGTAACGCTCAGGGCGACATTGTCGCCCTTCTCTTTTTCGTTTTCTCTCCTGTTCCCGTCCGAATCGCACCCTGACGACTAAACGACCCGGTATCAGTCGGCCTGTTGCGGCTGCTGACGCGGCATTTTTCCGGCGACCCACATCGCCGATAACGCGATAACCAACGCCACGATAAACACCCAGTGCAGTGAGGCAGCAATCGCCTGTAACAGGTGCTGCAGCTCATCCGGGGCCAACTGGTCGCGGGTTGTCTGCGACATAATTTGCTGCACCGGGTCCTCTGCATGTGGCAACCGCCACTGCAGGTTGAGGTTTAGCACGGCGCCCATCACCGCCGTTCCCAGCGCGGAGCCAATCATACGGCTGAACATTACCGACGCCGTGCAAATACCGCGAATGCCATATTCGGCATGATTCTGCACAGACACCAGAAACGTCGTGCTGGTCATCCCCATGCCGGTGCCGATGAGGAATGAGGTGAAGCCCGCCTGCAGTAGCGAACTTTCTCTGTGTAACAGCAGCAGTAAGGCGCTGCCAGCAATTAACAATAATGCGCCCAACTGGGCGGTAAAACGATAGGAAGTGAACAGCATCAGGCGGCCACTCACCGTACTGGCCAGCGGCCAGCCGATGGACATCATCGCCAGCGCGGTGCCGGCCTGAAGTGGCGAACCGCCCGTGACGCCCTGTATCCATGTCGGTAAAAACGCGCTGACGCCCATCATGGTCGCCCCAATCACCAGGTTGCCTATATTGCCGGCAATAATCAGCTTACTCTGCCAGAGACGCATCGGAAACAGGGGCGCCTGTGCCTGCTGTTCATGGCGGGTTAACTGCCAGCCGGCCAGCCCGCCCACAAGTAAAAACAACAGGAGCCAGTAGCCCAGTTGTTCTGCCTGTAACAGGGCAATCAGTACGGCGCTGATGCACAGCGTCAGCCAGCCACTGCCAATCAGATTCAGTGACGGGGCCGGCTGTTTCTGTGGATGTGTTGGCAGCAGGATGGCCAGCAACAGCATACTGATGATGCCAATCGGGACATTGACCCAGAAAATCACCGACCAGTTGAAGTGCTGGACCAGCCACGCGCCCGAGAGCGGCCCGACAATCGCCGCCACGCCCCAGACGCTGGACAGCCAGCCCTGCACGCTGGCCCGCTCACGGGGGGAATAGATATCGGCCACAATCGTGGACGTCAGCGGCATGATGGCTCCCGCGCCCAGGCCCTGAAAGGCGCGGAACACGATGAGCCAAAACATGCTGCGCGCAAAACCGCATAACACCGACCCTGCCAAAAAAAGCGTGATGCCCAGAAACAGCATCCTCTTTCTGCCCCACAGATCCGCCAGGCGCCCATAAAGCGGTACGCTTATGGCCTGCGTCAGCAGGTAAACCGAAAATACCCAGCCAAACTGCGCAAAGCCCCCCAGCTCGGCGACAATTGTTGGCATCGCGGTGGCCACAATAGTGACTTCGATGGCGGCCATAAACATGGCGAGCATGCAGGCGAAAAGAATCCAGTTGCGGCGCAGCGGCGCGGAAGTGCTGTTGATCATGATGCTCCCTTTTTGCGTTCCCTAAGGCTAGCGCAAATCTGCACATCCAGGAATCAATTCAGCGCTTTTGTGACATTGTCACGTAAATCGGGGTAAATCAGGTAGTTTCGCTGTTAAACCAGTTGTAGTAAGGGCTGCGGCGATTTTGCCCCCATGCTATCTCCATGATTTTACCGATAAAAGCTGGCGCGCTTCGCTTGACGTTGCTATAGGTTTAAAACTGCGTTGACTGTGATTAACGAAATTACGCAGAAATTCGCAAACGTTTTACACGTTTAACAATCGGCATGGTTTTGGACGCGGCGGCCCTTTTTGTGGCGTCTGTCATGTCGGTTCAGGGTTTGATAACAACAGATTGGTCTACAGGGAGAATCCGTATGCATAACGCTTCGCTGGCCAAACGTGCCGGTCTGGCGCTGCTTGCTGTGATAGCAGTGTTGGGCGCACTGGTTTGGGGGCTGGGCTGGGATACACTGGTCGCCCGCCGCGTTGATCTCATCTATCTTGGCCAACAGCACCTGTTTTTAGTGTTCTGGTCAATGCTGTTTGCCCTGCTGGTCGGTATTCCCAGTGGGATCCTGCTAAGCCGTCCCTTTGCCCGTCGCTGGGCAGAATATGTCATGCAAATCTTTAACGTGGGCAACACGTTGCCGCCGCTGGCCGTACTGGCGCTGGCCATGGTGGTGATCGGCATTGGCGATAAGCCGGCGCTGTTTGCCCTGTTCCTGGCCTCGCTGCTCCCCATTGTCCGCAACACCTATGCCGGACTGAGCGCCGTTCCGCCCTCACTGATTGAAGCCGCTAACGGTATCGGCATGACAAAATGGCAACGCCTGCGTCAGGTTGAGCTGCCGAATGCGCTGCCGGTCATTCTGGCAGGGGTGCGCATTGCGACAGCCATTAACGTTGGCACCGCCCCGCTTGCCTTCCTGATTGGTGCCAGCAGCTTTGGCGAGCTGATTTTTCCGGGGATTTACCTCAATGACTTCCCGGTCCTGATTCTGGGCGCGGTGGCAACGGCGTTAGTGGCCCTGATACTGGATATGTTGCTGGCGACGTTAGGCCGTTATCTGAGTCCGCACGCTGCGGCATAAAACAGGAGTTGATGATGCTTACGCGTTGGATTAAGCACTGTACGCTGGCCCTGACGGCGACGCTGGCGCTCAGCCAGAGCGTTCAGGCTGCCGCCCCGCTGGTGCTGGCGACGAAAAGTTTTACGGAACAACACATCCTTTCTGCCATGACCGTGATGTGGCTGCAAAAGAAAGGGTTTCAGGTTATCCCAAAACGCAACATTGCCACGACAATCAGTCGAAATGCCATGATTAACAAGCAAATCGACATGACGTGGGAATATACCGGTACCTCACTGATTATTTTCAACCATATCAACAAGCCCATGTCCTCACAGGAAGCTTACCAGACCGTTAAAAATCTGGATGGCAGGCTGGGGCTGATCTGGCTTAATCCAGCCCCGATGAACAACACCTATGCTTTTGCCATGCAGCGGGCGCGGGCGGATAAAGAAGGTATTTCTACCCTGTCGCAACTGGTGGCCAAAATTGATCAGGTGCGCAAAACCGACCCGAAACATAACTGGCGACTGGGGCTGGATCTGGAGTTCTATGGCCGTTCGGATGGGATGAAGCCGCTGCAGAAGACCTACAACCTCACGCTGGACAGACCGCAAATTCGTCAGATGGACCCGGGTCTGGTGTACAACGCGATCCGCGACGGTTTTGTTGATGCGGGCTTGATTTACACCACGGATGGGCGCGTAAAAGGATTCGATCTCAAGGTGCTGCAAGATGATAAGCACTTCTTCCCCAGCTACAACGTGACGCCGGTCGTACGCAAAGATGTGCTGGAGAGCCATCCCGGCCTTGAGGCGGCGCTGAATCAGCTTTCATCGCTGATTACGGATGAGGCCATCACCGAGATGAACAAGCGCGTGGATATCGATCATCAGTCACCGGAACAGGTGGCGCGCGATTTCCTTCAATCCAAAAACATGCTGTAAGGAGGCATCGTGGATACCCTTCATTACATCATTGATAACTGGAATAACCTGCTCACGCTGACCTGGCAGCATACCTGGCTGGTGCTGGTCGCTGTGGGCTGCGCCATTCTGGCCGGCGTGCCGCTGGGCATTTTAATTGTCCGCATTAAATGGCTGGCCACGCCGGTACTGGGCATCGCCACCATCGTGTTGACCATTCCGACCATTGCCCTGTTTGGTCTGATGATCCCGCTGTTTTCGCTGATCGGTCAGGGAATCGGTGCGGTGCCTGCCATCACGGCGGTGTTCCTGTATTCCCTGCTGCCGATTGTACGTAATACCCATACCGCGCTGGAAAACCTGCCGGATGGCTTGCGTGAGGCCGGTCGGGGCATTGGGATGACGTTCTGGCAGCGTCTGCGCTGGGTTGAGATCCCCATGGCCCTGCCCGTCATTTTTGGCGGTATCCGCACCGCCGTCGTGATGAATGTCGGCGTTATGGCCATCGCGGCGGTGATCGGTGCGGGCGGACTTGGCCTGCTCCTGCTTGATGGCATCAGCGGAAGTGACGTGCGCATGCTGATTGCCGGCGCACTGATGATTTGCCTGCTGGCGATTGTTCTTGACTGGCTGCTGCACCGTTTGCAGCTGGCGCTGACTCCTAAGGGAATTCGATAATGATAAAACTTGAAAATCTGACGAAAACCTTCAGCCAGAAAAATGGCACGCTGATGAAAGCGGTGGACAATGTAAGTCTTGAGGTGCCGGCGGGCGAAATGTGCGTACTGCTGGGCCCTTCCGGCTGTGGGAAAACGACCACTCTGAAAATGATTAACCGCCTGATTCCGGCCACCAGCGGACGTATTCTCATCAACGGTGAGGACACCAGCACCCAGGACACGACCACGCTGCGCCGCAATATTGGCTACGTTATTCAGCAAATTGGTTTGTTTCCTAACATGACGATTGAGGAAAACATTACCGTCGTGCCGCGCATGCTGGGCTGGGACAAAAAACAGTGCCGCGAGCGGGCCACCGAATTAATGAGCATGGTGGCACTGGATCCCACGAAATTTCTGCATCGCTATCCGCGCGAAATGTCGGGCGGGCAACAGCAGCGTATTGGCGTTATTCGCGCGCTGGCGGCGGATCCGCCGGTTTTGCTGATGGATGAACCTTTTGGTGCGGTGGACCCGATTAACCGTGAAGTCATCCAGAATGAGTTCCTGGATATGCAGCGTCAGTTAAAGAAAACGGTCATGCTGGTCAGCCACGATATTGACGAGGCGCTGAAACTCGGTGATCGCATCGCCGTATTTGGCCAGGGCAAAATTGTGCAATGCGCCAGCCCGGACGAATTACTGGCGACGCCAGCGAATGATTTTGTCGGGTCGTTTGTCGGTCAGGACCGCACTCTGAAACGTCTGCTGCTGGTGCAGGCGGGTGATGTGACCGATCAGCAACCGACCATCACGGTGAAACGTTCGACGCCACTGATGGATGCGTTCAGCACTATGGACGATAACGATATGCGTTCCATTACCGTCGTGGACGACGATGGTAAACCGCTCGGGTTTGTTAAACGTCGCGAGGCGCGTAGCGCCAGCGGTCGCTGTGAGGATATCCTGCACACCTTCCGGGTAACCGGCAAAGCCGAGGAGAACCTGCGCGTGGTGCTGTCAAAGCTGTATGAACACAACACGGTGTGGATGCCGATTGTGGATGAAGAAGGCCGTTACAGCGGGGAAATTTCGCAGGATTATATCGCGGACTACCTCAGTTCCGGCCGTACGCGTCGCCGTCTGAATCCCTGAAAAATCAGGGCCGCACCCCGGTTGCGGCCCTTTTCCATCGAGCGGGTTTCGTGTTTCGCATCCTGTGTCACTGTCTTTCTTATTAGCGTGTGTTTTCAGATGAAGGGCGTCAGGCTATTTTCGCCTTTGCAACCGGCAGCTTGTCGGCATTGAGCAGGGAGATATCCAGGTAGCGGGACACATCACGCTGCTCAACACGCGGCAAATAGGGCAACTCACCCAACAGCGGCGCAGGAAGCTTGTCACGCAGGGCTGAAATGATCTCCGCATAGTGCGCCAGCCCCGGATTGATCCGGTTTGCCACCCAGCCTGCCAGCGGTAAGCCATCACCCAGAATAGCCTCAGCCGTCAGCAACGCATGGCTGATGCAGCCCGTTTTAATCCCCACGACCAGGATCACCGGCAACTGTTGTTCCACCACCCAGGCCGATAACGGCTGGGCATCATTCATCAGGCTGCGCCAGCCTCCTGTGCCCTCAACCACGACGCGATCGGCCAGTTGATGCAGGTTCTTTAACCCCTGACTGATTCGCGCATAGTTAACCTCACAAGGCGGATAACCCCCGATTTCTTCTTTTTCGAAAATAACGGGATTCACAGCCTGATAAGGCAACGTCATGGACGAGGCGCTTTGTAAAAACAACGCATCTTTATTTCTCAGGCCCTCTTCCGTTTTGACACCACAACGGGCAACGGGCTTGTAGCCTGCGGCACTGAAACCGGCCTGAATAAAACTCTGTAACAGGGCGCGCGACACAACGGTTTTTCCCACTTCGGTATCTGTTCCCGCAATAAATAGCGTTTTCACTCGACGTCTCCTTCACCAGCGGTTTCGACTCATCGGCGATGAGTCTTTCGTGCGAACAGACATTCTAAGGAAGGAAAAGCACAGGCAGATTGCGTTAGCGCAAGGTTAGTGTTGCTTAACCTTGTAGTAACTTCACTAACAGGTAACCGCTATAGAGCGAATCTTTAATGAGCGCCGCCGCACCGAGTGTGCCAGGCTCAGTAAACTCAGTAGGTGCAAGCTGAATGCCTGCGCTGTAAGCCGGTAACGACTGCTGATGAATGGTGTTTTGTACCGCCGGGAACAGGATTTCCGCCGCCTGACTTAGCGGTGAACCGATAAGAATATGTTGAGGATTGAAGATATTTACCATCATGCCAAGCAGCCTGCCCACATGATGCCCTACCGTGGCGATGGCATCGCGGGCCAGCCTGTCACCCGCCTGGGCCGCCTCACAGACCGCCTCCAGCGTTAAGGTTTGATGATGTAACAGGCTGTCGGGCTGTCCCGGCAGACGCTGAGCAACAAGGGCCAGCAGACTGCCGGTACTGGCCACCGTTTCCAGGCAGCCATGATTCCCGCAGTAACATTGCTGACCATAGGGATCGACCTGCGTATGGCCCACTTCGACCAGCGCACGTCCGCTTTTGTGCAGTAACTGTCCGTCCGTGATCACGCCCGCCCCCACGGTTTCATCAATGACAATCTGAATGACATCCTGCGCACCGCGCGATGCGCCAAACAGGGATTCTGCCAATGTCCAGGCCGAGATATCATGCTGGATAAACACCGGCAGGCCGGTTCGGGCCGCCAGGGTGCTGCCCAGTGGCATATCATGGCAGGTATAACCGGGTAACCGGTGCACCACGCCTGATGCGACGTTGATCAGCCCCGGCAACGTGATAGCAATGGCGGTCAGCCTTTCCAGCCGCTTTTGATGGCGGATAAAAAACGCATCAACATGGTCGGTCAGTGTGGTCAGTAAGGATTGGGTGGGATCATCCGGGAGGGGCAAATGGTCTTCAACCAGCGCCCTGCTGCTCAAATCGCGAAGCGTCAGGGTTAATGTGCCACGGTGCAGGCGAAGGGCCAGGTAGTGCCAGGCCTCCGTGTCCAGAATTAACCCGATAGCGGGACGACCACGCGCGCCCGGATCCTGAAATTCGGTTTCCTGAACCAGATGGGCATCCAGCATTTCCCGGACAATTTTGGTAATACTGGCTGGGGCTAACTGGGCGCGCCTGGACAATTCAATGCGCGAGACGGGGCCATGCTGATCAATTAATCGGTAAACGACGCCAGCATTGATTTGTTTAATTTGGTCAATATGGCCAGGTTGGCTGTCCGAACTCACACCCTGCTCCGGTTATTTTCGCGCTTCTAAATAAATATCCGCTATGGTGCGGCAGATTCACCTTTTGCGGCAAATATTTGCTTAGATATGTGATTTATCACACATAATTTTTCCGCCTTTAGCGAGAGCGTTCGTTTTCCCGCCGCAACAGCGCCATCATATGGGCCATCTGCGCGCTCATTTCCCGTTGCGCAGACCAGACCAGCCACATTTCCGAAAGTGCATCCGGTTCCTCAAGCGGCAGCCAGACGACATTCGTCAGGCGGGCATGGCTGAACGATGCCGGTAAAATAGACACGCCTAAACCGGTCGCGACCAGACCGAGAATTGTCATCGCCTCGCCCACTTCCTGAGTGATATAGGGTTTGATCTGATAGCGTTGCAGTAAATCGAGTATTTCGCTGTAAAGCGCCGTTCCCACCTGCGGATCGAAAAAGACAAAAGGCTCACTGGCCAGCGCCTGTAAAGAAATCTTCCCGGCGGACGCCAGCGGATGGGCTTTGTGCACCACCGCGCATAGCGGCTCCTGTAACAGGAGCTGATGATGCAGATCGGCAGGCAGCGGCGTGTTGCGCATCACACCCAAATCGAGTTTCCCTTCATGGAGCGGCGTCAGCTGCTGCCGGGTATTGATTTCCTGCATCTGAACATGAACATCAGGCCAGCGCTGGCGAAACAGGTAGAGCGCATCCGAGACGACACCAATAAAAGCGGCAGATGAGGTAAAGCCAATGCGCAGTTCCCCTTCTTCTCCCCGATGTAGTCGTGCCGCACGCTGGGTCGCCTGCTCAACCTGCAACAGAATGGCGCGCGCATCCTGCAAAAATTGTTGCCCGGCCGGCGTGAGCTGCACGCTGCGGTTGGTGCGGTTAAACAGCTGCGCCCCGGTTTCTGCCTCAAGGTGCATGATTTGCTGACTGAGCGGCGGCTGAGAAATATGCAGCCGCTGCGCCGCGCGGCCAAAATGCAGCTCTTCTGCAACGGCAATAAAATAACGCAGGTGACGCAGCTCGATATTCATAGGTTAAAAATATTATTTGAGATTATTAATATATTAGACAACCTAATCCGCTTTTCCTAGCCTTACGTTATTCGTTGTTTTTACTCATAAGGATTACTGTGAATCGCTCTTCATCGGCTGTCGCCCTGGACAGAAATGTGGCGCAGCAGCCTGCATCACCTTCTCAGGCGTGGATCGTGCGCGGCACTCCGCCCTTTATGCGCGTGACACTGGCGCTGTTTTCGGCCGGGCTGGCCACCTTTGCGCTGCTGTATTGTGTGCAGCCGCTGCTGCCGGTCCTCTCTGCACAGTTTGGCGTGTCACCGGCCGCCAGCAGTATTTCCCTGTCGGTCTCCACCGCGACACTGGCGCTGGGCTTACTGATTACCGGCCCCTTGTCCGATGCTGTCGGTCGCAAATCTGTCATGGTCACCGCGCTGATGCTGGCTTCCGTCTGCACGCTGATTTCGGCCACCATGACAAGCTGGCACGGCATTCTGCTGATGCGGGCGCTTATTGGCCTGTCGCTCAGCGGCGTCGCGGCCGTCGGGATGACTTATCTCAGTGAAGAAATCCATCCCAGCGTAGTCGCCTTTTCGATGGGGCTGTATATCAGCGGAAATTCGATTGGCGGGATGAGCGGTCGCCTGATCAGCGGCGTATTAACCGACTTTTTCTCCTGGCGCGTCGCCATTGCCGCCATTGGCTGTTTTGCCCTGGCGGCCGCCCTGATGTTCTGGAAAATTTTGCCCGCCTCGCGGCATTTTCACCCGACGTCCCTGCGCCCCCGCCATCTGGCCATTAACTTTCGCCTGCACTGGCGCGACGCGGGCCTGCCCTTGCTGTTCGCGGAAGGCTTACTGCTGATGGGGGCGTTCGTCACCCTGTTTAACTATATCGGCTATCGCCTGCTGGGTGCGCCGTGGCATTTAAGCCAGGCCGTGGTGGGACTGCTGTCGGTGGTTTACCTGACCGGTTCATGGAGTTCGCCCAAAGCCGGCGCGTTAACCAGTCGATATGGCCGGGGGCCGGTGATGCTGGGCGCAACGCTTATCATGCTGACGGGCCTGCTCCTGACCGCCTTTCATGCCTTGGTTCTGATCTTTATTGGGATGATGCTGTTCAGTGCTGGCTTTTTTGCCGCACACTCCGTAGCCAGCGGCTGGATTGGGCCACGCGCGCGTCGCGCAAAAGGCCAGGCGTCTTCACTGTATCTGTTCAGTTATTATGTGGGGTCCAGCGTGGCGGGTACGGCAGGGGGCTTTTTCTGGCATCAGTTTGGCTGGCCGGGCATAACCGTGTTTATCTCTACCCTGCTGCTGCTGGCTCTGGCGGTCGCGTGGCGGCTGCATCAACGCAAACTCTAGCAAAACTTAACAAATTTTCCGGGCACAATGCGGCCCGGAAAATCCGCTGTACAAGAATTGTCCGTATTATCAGTATCATTGCTAACTACCGGTGTTTCCCCGCTATAATCGGTTTAATCCCAAAGATTAATGCCATCTTTGAATTCACTGTTAGGGGAGACCTCATGGCGCATTACTATTACGTCAATAAACAATCCGGTTATAACGATAACCACGTGGTACACGCCAAAGGCTGTCGCTACCTTCCGGGTCTGGAAGACCGACTGTTTCTGGGCACGTTTTACTCTGCAACAGCGGCTATACAGCAAGCCCGAAAATATTATGCCAGCGCATTAGGCTGCGACGACTGTTGCCCGGTTATGTCTGCTCAAACCCCACCCCTGCATGACAGCGTTGGACTGAAGCACGGTATTGATTTCTGATCACAGCGCATGCCTTTGCGATCCCATTCAGCCGCGTTTTTCCCGAGGATGGCGGAATATCGCCGCCATCTGCCCTGCCAGCCCGCCGTTCAGTTGCTGCCGACCTGCCCCTGTAGCCGTCCCGCTTTAAGTCGCCAATTCGTTAAGCATTTTGCCTTTTTTCCGTTATCTTAGAGGCCTTACTCTTCATACAGGGATTTAACATGCGTGATAAATATGCGGCGTCTCAAATTGCCCTTCACTGGCTGACCGTGCTGCTGCTGATTATTGTCTATGCCACGATGGAGCTGCGCGGTTATGTGGAACGGGGCTCCTGGCAGCGCTTTGTGATGACCGTGACACACTTTAGCGCGGGCGCAACCATTCTGGTGGTGATGCTCTCACGGTTACTGCTGAAAATTCGCCATCGCAGCCCCGCGATTACGCCCCCCGTACCGCGCTGGCAAACGGGCCTGGCACACCTGACGCACACGTTGATTTATGCCTTATTTATCAGCCTGCCGGTGCTGGGTATCGCCTCACGTTACCTGAAGGGCCGCGAGTGGTTATTATTCGGCATTCCCATGCCGGTCGCTGCGGAACCTGATTTCGATCTCTCTGATACGCTCGTCGACTGGCACGAAACCCTGGCGCCACTGGGCTACTGGCTCATCGGCTTACATGTCGCTGCAGCCCTGTTCCATCACTATGCGCTGAAGGACAATGCGCTGCTGCGTATGATGCCGGGACGCGGGACGCGCCAGCCCTGATTCCCTGACGCTGCACATCGGGCTAAAAAAATCACCATAATCTGCGCCAGGTGGTTCCACCCGGCGCTTGATTCCTACACAATAGCCACTAAATTGTGACGCAGGTCACTTTCGTGGGATGATCGTTGTCATCCTCTTTTGACGCACAGACAGATTTAACTTCTCATGCCTTTAACAACTGTTTCCCGTAAAACGGCCTGGCTACGCGTGGTGCTGCTGGCCATCGCCGCTTTTGTTTTCAATACCACTGAGTTCGTACCGGTGGGTTTACTGTCGGATATTGCTGCCGGGTTTTCGATGAAAACCGCTGAAGTGGGCATTATGCTGACGATTTATGCCTGGGTGGTGGCGCTGCTGTCCCTGCCGTTAATGCTGCTGACGCGTAATGTTGAACGGCGGTTACTGCTTACGGTACTGTTTAGCCTCTTTGTAGCCAGCCATGTTCTTTCGACATTCGCCTGGAGCTTCAGTTCGTTAATCGTTTCCCGCATTGGCATTGCGCTGTCACATGCGGTGTTCTGGTCCATTACCGCCTCCCTGGCTATTCGTGTGGCGCCTGCCGGTAAAAAAACGCAGGCGCTCAGTATGCTGGCAACCGGTACGGCACTGGCCATGGTGCTGGGGGTGCCCATTGGTCGCGTTGTGGGGCAGGCGCTGGGTTGGCGCACCACCTTTGGCGTGATCGGGCTGTCAGCGTTGATCCTGATGATTATGCTGGCGCGCGTCTTGCCGCGTCTGCCCAGTGAACACACCGGTTCATTAAGCAGCGTACCGCTGTTGTTCCGCCGCCCGGCCCTGGCAGGCATGTACCTGCTGGTTACACTCATTGTGACCGCGCACTATACGGCTTACAGCTATATTGAACCCTTTATGCAACTGGTGGCGAATGCCAGCGAAAGTTTTACCACCCTGCTGCTGTTACTGTTTGGTTCTGCCGGCATTATTGGCAGTCTGCTGTTCAGTTCGCTGGGTAAACGCTTTCCCTCAGCGTTGCTGATCAGCGCCATCGCCCTGGTCACCTTATGCATGGGGCTGTTAATTTTTGCCGCCGTGCGTCCTGGCGCGATTATCACCCTCTGCGTCGTCTGGGGAATGGCGATGATGATGATTGGCCTGGCGATGCAAATCCGTGTCCTGTCACTGGCACCCGATGCCACCGACGTGGCGATGTCGCTGATGTCCGGCATTTATAACATCGGCATCGGTGCGGGCGCGTTACTGGGCAGTCAGGTGAGCGTATATATGAGCCTGTCTGACGTCGGTAACGTGGGGGCGATGATCGGCCTGGTCGCGCTGCTGTGGTGCGTGTATATTTTCCGGCGCTACCCACAGTTACGCTCTAATGGTTAACTGAAGCAGGCTTCTGCGCCTCGCAGAAGCCTGCCGATGCGTCTTCGTCTGCTATCATGCACTGCGGCACTGCGGCACTGCGGCACTGAACGGCCAGACGACCTGTTCCGGCGCCCGAAGGGGCAGCGCGTCAGAAAGGTGCTAAACACACCCGATAACCGCTTATATTGTCAGAGGATGCCCTTCTACCTGACTCATCCATTACATCTGTTAACCTCGAAAAAGGATCAACGTTCATGACGAGAAAGTGGTTAACGCTGTACCTGTCGCGTAGCGTCAGCCGGGTGATGTTGCAGGATCTCCAGGCCATCTTACCTGCTGAGGCGGTGAAAATTTTCACGAATGATTTAGACGACGTTCGCTACGCTACAGTAGAATGCGTGCAGGCAGAAACGACCTGCGCCTTGATTGCCTCGGCGATCATCGTCTGGCGTCAACTGGGGCATATTCATCTGCTGCTGTATACACAAGGTGAAGTGCAGCGTCAGATCACGGACGCCACGCAGTTTGAATTATTTACTTTGCTGAAGAACAACCGTGCCGCCTTGCGGCTGGCCTGACGTGGCGTAACCTCACAGGATAATTATGAGAATTGGTCTGCTGTTCCCCATCGCTATCATCGTGGCAGGTATTGGCTTTCTCGCCTGGTTCATCGGCAGCGGCCTGGCGATGCCTGGCTCCTGAGATCAGCGTAGCTGGCTGTCTTTACTCCCACGCCGGTTGTAGAGACTGCTCTCTTTTTTCTGCTTATCGATCTTTTCCTGACAGGAAACGCAATAACGCACGCCCTTGAGTGCCTGACGGCGGGCTTCGGGAATCGGCTCGCCGCACAGTTCGCATTCTGTGGCACTTTCCCCCTGTCCCAGTGACTGACGCACACGTTCGATACCGTCATTAACGGTGCTGTCGATTTGCTCCTGTACTGCCCCTTCTGCTGCCCAGCCGTTTGCCATTTTTATGCTCCACTTCATTACCTCTACAGGTTAACTGTACAACATATCAGGGATTTTGCAGGCAAACCGACTCACCTCCCTGTGAAGCCGGTGACGGACATTACGGCTTAATATCGACCTGATAAAAGATATGTTTGCCGAAGGGATCCACTTCGTAACCGGTCACCGATTTGCGGATCGGTTCGAAAATGGTGGAATGGGCAATCATTACGGCCGGCATCTGGTCGTGCATGATTTGCTGCGCCTGCAGATACATGACCGTACGTTTGGCTTGATCGGGTTCGGCACGGGCAGCGGTAATCAGCTTTTCAAAGGGCTGATAGCACCATTTTGATGAGTTCGATCCCCCTTTCGCCGACGTGCAGCTGTAAAGTGGACCAAAGAAGTTATCCGGATCCCCGGTTGCCGTCGTCCAGCCCATCAGGGCCGCCTGATGTTCACCGCTGCGCACACGTTTCAGGTATTCGCCCCATTCGTAACTGACAATATTGGCTTTGATGCCCACTTTTGCCCAGTCTGCCTGGATCATCTCCGCCATTCTGCGTGCGTTGGGATTATAGGGACGCTGTACCGGCATCGCCCAGAGCGCAATTTCCGTCCCTGGTTTCACGCCTGCCTGTTGCAATAACGCTTTCGCTTTTTCCGGGTCGTAATCGTAATCCTTCAGGTCTTTGTCGGCACTCCAGACGCCGGGGGGCAGAATGTTTTTCGCCACCACGCCAGTGCCTTTAAAAATCGCCTCGATAATAGCAGACTTGTTGATCGCCATGGCCAGCGCCTGGCGAACCTGCACATTATCGGTCGGGGCTTTGGTGGTGTTAAAGGCCAGGAAACCGGTATTCAGTCCCGCGGCCTGTTTCAGCGTGATGTCCGGATTTTGTTTCATTTTTTCGAGATCGGCAGGATTCGGGAACGGCATCACCTGGCATTCATTTTTTTCCAGTTTGGCGTAGCGCACTGCCGCGTCTGGCGTGATGCTGAAAATCAGCCGATCCAGTCTGGCCTTGCCCTGCCAGTAGTCCGGAAACGCCTTATACAGAATGCGTGAGTCTTTTTGATACTGAACCAACTGGAAAGGCCCTGTTCCGATGGGATCGCTATCCACTTTTTCCGGTGTGCCGGCTTTCAGCATCTTGTCTGCATATTCTGCCGAGTGAATGGAGGCGAAATACCAGGCCAGATCGGCCAGAAATGGCGCTTCCGGGTGCGCCAGCGTAAAGCGCACGGTGTGATCGTCAACGCGGTCAATGTGGGTGATTAACGTGGCCAGTTCAAGACTGTCGAAGTTGGAATAGTGCCCGCCCGAGACGTTGTGATAGGGATGGTTGCTGTCCATCTGGCGCATAAAAGAGAAGATGACGTCATCCGCATTAAAATCACGACTGGGCGTAAACAGCTTATTGCTCTGAAATTTAACGTTATGCCGCAGATGGAACGTATAGACTTTGCCGTCGGGACTGATCTCCCAGCGTTCTGCAAGGCCTGGAATTAATTCTGTGGTGCCGGTTTTAAAATCAACCAGGCGGTTAAACACCGGCACGGCACTGGCATCCACGCTGGTTCCCGAGGTGTAAAGTTGCGGATTAAAGTTCTCCGGTGAGCCTTCTGAGCAGTAGACCAGCGTCTTCGCGTTGACACTTCCTGCCAGCACGATACCGGCCGTCATCATTCCCAGGGCTGTAAACCTGTTTCTCATTATTATCCTCGCTTTATGTTGACTTCCATTAATCAGACTCTCTAAATAAACGGTGCAAACAGTGGATTGATAGCATGAATCTTCACCATAGCGAACCCCGCATGTAGTCAACTAATAAGGATTAGTGATGACCGACAAACTTCAGACGCAGTTGATCACGCGTTTTTTCCGTTATCTGGCGGTGAGCAGTCAGAGTGATGCAAAGTCCAGCACCTTACCGAGCACCCCGAGTCAACATGCGATGGCGGCGCTGCTGGCGGATGAATTGCGCGAACTGGGGCTTGAACAGGTCGTCGTTGATGAACAGGCGACGGTAACGGCAGTTAAACCGGGCAACTGCCCTGACGCGCCACGCATTGGGTTTATTACGCACATTGATACGGTTGACGTCGGTCTGTCACCTGATATTCACCCGCAGATCCTGACCTGGCAGGGCGAAGATCTGTGCCTTAATCCCGAACAGAACATCTGGCTGCGCCGGGATGCGCATCCTGAAATTGCCCCTTATATGGGCCAGGACATTATTTTCAGCGACGGGACCAGCGTGCTGGGCGCCGATAACAAAGCGGCGGTCAGCGTCGTTATGACGTTAATGGAAAACCTGCAGGATCAGCACGGTGATGTAGTCGTCGCGTTTGTCCCCGATGAAGAGATTGGCCTGCGCGGTGCCAAAGCGCTGGATCTTAACACCCGCTTTAATGTGGACTTTGCCTGGACCATCGACTGTTGTGAACTGGGTGAAGTGGTCTATGAAAACTTCAATGGCGCGGCGGCAGGGCTGCGTTTCACCGGGGTTCCCGCCCATCCGATGTCCGGTAAAGGTGTGCTGGTCAACCCGCTGCTGATGGCCCATGACTTTATCAGTCACTTCGACAGGCAGGCGACGCCCGAACACACGGAAGGCCGTGAAGGCTATATCTGGTTCAATGAAATGCAGGCCAATGCCAGTGTTGCGACGCTGAAAGCATCAATTCGCGATTTCGATCTGGCGAGCTTTGCCGCGCGCAAAGAACAATTGCAGCATGTTGCCAGCCTGATTGCTGAACGCTATCCCACCGGACAGGTCGAGATAACGATTCACGATATTTACAGCAATATCAGCAATGCCATGGGCGACGACCGCCGGGCGCTGGATCTGATTTTTGCTGCCATGCGCGATCTGGACATTACACCCAAAGTGATTCCCATGCGCGGCGGTACCGATGGCGCGGCCTTATCTGCCCGCGGTATTTTCACCCCTAACTTTTTCACAGGCGCGCACAATTTCCATTCACGTTTCGAATTCCTGCCGGTGAAGTCGTTCGTTAAGTCGTATCAGGTCGCGGAGAAACTGTGTTATCTGGCGGCGCAATCGGGGAGTACGTCAAAGACAGGCAGTTGAAACATCACCGCCTTCATGATGAAGGCGGTAGTCATATTGATTAGAAGGTGACCCAGTCGCCGTTCTCTGCCGTGGCGGCTTTTGGACGCAGTACAGGAGACGGTGCTGTTGCAGGGCCTGCAGACGCCGCTGGCGGCCTTCTGTCCTGTGTCAGCGCTACCGGCGCATCGCTCGATAACCGGAACTGTGCAACAGAAGCCTGAAGCGCTTCCGTCTGCAGCGCCAGCGCGCTGGCGGCGGCAGAAACCTCTTCAACCAGAGCCGCGTTTTGCTGCGTCACACTGTCCATTTCCGTCACGGCCGTACCAACCTGAGAAATGCCCTTGCTCTGCTCTTCCGAGGCGGCGGCGATCTGCTTCATAATTGCATCCACATCCTGGACGGATTTTAAAATGCCGCTCATCGTGCCGCCGGTGGTACCCACCAGTTCCGCGCCCTTTTCCACGCGCTGCACAGAATCGGCAATCAGCCCGGCGATTTCTTTCGCCGCACCGGCGCTGCGCTGTGCCAGATTGCGCACTTCACTGGCGACGACGGCAAAGCCTCGCCCTTGTTCACCGGCACGCGCGGCTTCTACGGCCGCATTCAGTGCCAGAATGTTGGTCTGAAACGCAATGCCGTTAATGACGTTGGTGATCTCAGCGATTTTCTTCGAGCTGTCGGAAATGCCGTTCATGGTGGTCACAACTTCATCCACCAGGTTGCCGCCCTGCTTCGCCGTCAGCGTTGCCGCTTCGGTCAGTGCACTGGCCTGACGGGCATTTTCCGCATTAAATTTCACGGTCGCGGTCAGCTGTTCCATACTGGCGGCGGTTTGCTCCAGCGCGGCAGCCTGCTCTTCCGTACGGGAGGACAGATCGTTATTACCAATAGAGATTTCGGCGGCACCGCGCGAGATATTCTCTGTGCCGCTGCGAATGGCACTGACCGCATCACGCAGGCTGTCCTGCATCGCACTGAGCAGCGGAACCAGTTTACCAACGCAGTTACGGCCCATATCCTGAACGGGTTTACTGAGATCCCCTTTGGCGATTACGGCAAAATGCTCGCGAATCTTCTCCAGCGGTTTGACCAACATTGTGACCAGATAACGATCGGTAAACAGCAGAATCAGCAGACCAATCACCACGGTGGCTGAAATCATCGTTTTAGTCACGGCGGTCAGACGATCCACTTCAACACGGGTTTGTCCCAGTTTCTTGTTCGCCACGTTGTTAAACGCTTCGGTGCTGGCACCGAAGGCGCGGCTGAGCGCAGGTGTGACGTCATTCGCCTGTTGACGATAGGCATCCAGCGAATCCTGACGGGCACGCTGCAACTGCACGGTGACGCCCTGATCCAGCAGTTGCTGCCATTTATCAATGACCTCATTCGTCACGGCCGCGTCCATAGGTCCGGGTGACAGCTGTTTAAACAGCGCCAGTTGATGACGCATGTTATCTAACGCCTGCTGTACCGGAGCAAAGGCGGTGTCATCCTGGGCGACACCGGCGGCCTTTTTCTCCATCACACGCGACAAACGCGTAATCATACGAAAATACTGGTCGTTACCCTGACTTAACGCGGTCATCTGCTCAACGATATGGCGATCCACATCATTGCCATCACTGAGGGAGTTAAGCGAATGAATGCTGAACAGCCCAATGCCGCTCCACAACAGACTAAACAGTCCCAGAATGGTCAACATAACCGTGCGAATAGTGAAATTTTTAAGCATACCCATACAGAAATCCCTTGAACGTTAATCCGTAAAACCGGACACAGGAGATTTATCGGCAGCTCGCGGGAAAATGTAACGGTATTGTTATTTTTTTTCATCCACCCGCACAGATAATGTGCGGGTGGAAATGTGCAGGCCGGCGTACGTCTGGCATGCACCGCGCTGGTTCACCCTTTACAGTCGCACCAGGCGGGACATCATCAAACGGAACAAAGCGAGGCGGCGGCGCATAAAACCCGGTAACAGTTTGAGAGCCGCTTGACCCTGCCATCCTAGTGACATTGTCACGTCATGCTTTTTGCGCCAGGCGGGCCAGCGTTGTTTGCCTTCAATCATCGTCGTGTGTGGGGTTACATCACATGCGAAACGAAACCAGTAATCGCAAACCTGTTGAGAAAAAGCATGATCTGCGGCGGTAAAGGTGCGATCGTCGTCGGCAGGCGGCATCATCGCCAGCGTATTCATCACGTAAGGGATTTCATTACCATGCCAGGTGCCGTGCGGGTAGAGATCGCGCGATCGTTCTGAAACGTAGTCGAACCAGTAGCGCCAGCCCGGCATGCCCGCTTTCTCCTGCGCACGCATGATCAGCCAGGGAACAATGCTAAACGTCATATCCCGCGCGACAGCCCGCCCCAGCAGCGCATCATCCCCGGTACGGTAAATCCAGCGCAGTAACCGATAATGAAAATGGTTATTACGCCGTAGCTGTCCCACCACGGCGGCAGCCTCCACGCCAAACCAGACCAGTACGCTCGCTTCATCGCTGTTACTGCCCGCCATCAGCGGCAGGCGGTGCTGTTTTCCCGCCATCAACGTTTTCAGGACCGGCTCGGGCAGCACCGTATCACCGGCAATGGCCACCGGACCGAGGCCCAGCGAGCTGTCCAGCGGCCAGAAGGCGTCCGCAGGCAGCTCACGCAGCTGCGCCATGCTGGCATCCGCCGGTAAACCCAGCGCGGTCGCCACCATAACGCCTTTTTCACGTGCCGCGTCGCGGGTGACGTCTGGCAGGCTATAGGCACTTTGCACGATCCCTTTGTGGAACAACCCCCGGGACAGCGGTGAGCAGCAAAGCGAAAGCACACTGCGGGCGCCCGACGATTCGCCAAACAGCGTCACGTTGCTGGCATTCCCGCCAAACGCGGCGATATGCTGCTGTACCCATCGTAATGCCGCGATCTGATCAAGCAGCGCGAAATTGTTGATATGGCCCGTGTCAGCCTGCTCTTTTTCCAGTGCGGGATGAGCAAAAAAACCCAGATGTCCCAAACGGTAGTTAAGGGTCACCACCACCGCACCCCGCGAGGCTAAGGGTTTTCCACTATAGGGTGCCAGCCCACCTGAACCGATCGTAAAGCCACCGCCGTGAAGCCAGACCATGACCGGGAGTGGAACCTCTGGCTGCAGCTCTGGCGTCCAGACGTTGAGGTACAGGCAGTCTTCACTGAATACACCAGGATCGCCTCCGCCAATCGCCAGGCAGTAGTCACGATTCTGCCAACTCGCTGCAGAAAAGTGCTGTGCATTGCGTACACCGTGCCAGGGCTTAACCGGTTGTGGCGCGCGCCAGCGATACGCGCCGACAGGCGGTGCCGCATACGGAATGCCCTTGAATACAAAGATCCCGTCATCAAGGGTGCCCTGCAGTTCTCCGTCAGTCAGCGCGATTTTCAGGCCGTCATTTTTCATGCAGTGTTCCTTGTTAGCGTGCCTTTTCATTATTTCAGGCAATCTGATGTTGTCCAGTTCTGACGCGTTGTTAAGCAAAACGGTAAATACGCTGAAAAATCGCCCGAAGGCGTCGCCGTGATTGACCCCTGTCATGAAAATGTTTTTAGTGGAGAGCGTAACGAAAACGCCTTTGAGGAACTGACAATGTTTAGCGGTATCAATCAGGTTTTTGTGCGCATGACCGATCATCCCGATCTCGGCAAACTGTTGCTACGTCTGACTCTGGGGGGATTATTGCTGTTTCATGGTGAGTTTAAGCTCGTGCATGGCGTGGGCTGGATTGCCCATTTACTGCGACAACACGGTCTGCCGGGCTTTATCGCCTGGGGTGCCTGGATAGGGGAAATAATTGCACCGCTGATGCTGATCGCAGGCTTCATGACCCGGCCAGCGGCGTTTATCATTGCCGTGAATATGGTTGTCGCCACGCTGCTGGTCAAAACCGGCGCAGTGTGGCATCGCACCGATGTCGGTGCCTGGGCACTGGAAACGGAAGCACTTTACCTGTTCGGCGCTCTGGTGGTGATGTTTCTGGGGGCGGGAAGATTTACGCTGGTCCGTGATACGCGCCTGCAGTAAAGGAAAAACGGGGCGGTTCCGCCCCGTTCATATTATAAGGTAATGCCGCAGCGCTGTAAGGACGCCCGCTGCCTCTCTGCATACAGCACCATTTCATCCTGCACGGGGCAGCCCAGTGCGGTTTCAAAGCTGCTCCGGCTTGCCTGTCCCGCCGAACGTGTCGGCGTTTTGTCCCCGAGATTAGACTGAAAAATCCCTGCCGCACTGACAGGCAGAAAATCTTCATAAATAACAGGATCCGCCAGAATCCGCCCCTGCTCAATCAGACTTGCCAGTGATTCCCCACGCTGCGGCGGTTCCGCTCGCCCTTTTTCGCTGAGCCGATAAGTAAACCAGGCTAAGCCGGCTTCACGTAATGCGTTTTCATCATCCGGGAAAGCCGCAAAGGTCGCCGTGAGCTGCTGCTGGTGCTGCTGATTATCCGCACCGCTCCCGGCTTCGCTGAGCAGACGATCGTAAAGCGCGCGGCCCTGCGGCGTTAAGGCCGCGCCGCGCTGTTCGATCTCACCGAAGCGCGCCGTGTGCGTGCCCTCAAAACCGTCGGTGAAAATGACGGGTTCTTCCAGTGCCTTGAAGCTGGTCTGGCGTAACAAAACAGGCACCTTACGCCGGGGCGGACCTTCGATCACCGTTTTGGGATCAATGCCATACGTCGGCATCAGCGCCTGGACACGATCAATATCCAGCGTGCGTGGCGTAAGATGATTGATATGGCAGGCCGGAAAACATACCACATCCGCGATCAACCGATGTTGTTGGTTCAGCGCCTGATAGGTGCGGCTCTCCACAAGGCTGTGTGAATGCCAGCGGAAGGTTTCCAGCGCTTCGTTGATAAACGCCTGCGCCTGGGGCGCCGTCAGTCCGCCCTGCTGTTGATGCAGCGCGATGAGGTTTCGGCATTCCGGCGTGAAAATATCGCGCGAGGCTAAAATCCGTGCGGCTTCATCCCGAAGCGCCGGGTCGGCAATCAGCTCCAGCCGTAACAGCGAGGTAAAAATACGAAAAGGATTGCGCTGCAGCGCTTCATCATCAATGGGGCGAAACGCGGTGGAGTGCACCGGTACGCCCGCCTGCGACAGATCATAATAGCCCACCGGAAACATGCCCATGACGGCAAACATCTGGCGCAGCATGGCAAGCTCGTCCGCGCTACCGACGCGAATGGCCCCGTGGCGCTCCAGACTGAGGCGGCTGAGTTCATCGGCCTCGGTCAGCCGTTGCTCTAGCACGCTATCAGCTGCAAGCGTTGCCTCATTAACCGCTTTCACCAACTGCATCAGCGTCCCGTAGAGCGGCACTTCCTGCTGATACATGTCCGACATGGCCTGGGAGAAGCCCGTGCGAATCGTATCCGCACTGATAAAGTTATCCATATTTACCACCTGACAGCATGAGCGTTGCAGCTACTGTAATCCAACGCGCTGCGGTCAGCGGAAAATATCATGAATTTGTGATCGGCTTAAAACCGTAGCGATTTTTCACCACCAGCATCACGGTGGTCAGCAGTGCCGGTATAGCGAGCAGCAAGAAAATAACGCTGAACGACCAGCCGAGTGACAACATTTCAGCCCCGACAAAGGCACTGAGGATGGCACCGATTCGGCCCACCCCGTGCATCCAGCTGGAACCGGTTGCGCGGGCATGGGTAGGATAGTAGCTGGCGGAAAGCGCATTCATGCCGGTATTCGCTCCGTTAAAACAAAAACCGCTGCAGAAGGCAATGGCGCTCATGATAACGACCTGCGGCGGTGAAAAACCCAGCGCGACAATAGCGATACCGCCGCAGAAGTAGATCACAGCCAGCGACAGACTGGCATTGAAGCGATCCATCAGCCAGCCGGCAAACAGCGATCCCAGCGTGCCGCCTGCCTGGTACATCGCGGTGATTATCGCCGCTTCCGTCACGGACATTCCCTGTGTATTGACCAGGGATGGCAGCCAGCTGCCGATCAGATACACCAGGAACAGCCCCATAAAATAGCCGCCCCAGAGCATCAGGCTGCCGATGCGGTAGCGAGGAGAAATGACCGTTGCGATGGCGCTGTGTTCAGCAGGTGATTTTTCCGCTTCGGTCGCATGGAAATGCGTATCCGGGCTCGTACTGCCGGGAAGAATACGTTCAAGAATGGCGCGAATGTGCTGCGCGGGCGCACCGCGACTAATCAGGAAACGTACCGATTCAGGAAGCTGACGGATCAGAACCGGCAGGACCAGCAAAGGAAGAATACCGCCCAGCAACAGAACGGAATGCCAGTCGTAACGTGGTAACAACCATGACGCGGCAAAGCCGCCGCTGGCGGCCCCAAAGGTAAAGCCACAAAACACCACGGTGATAATGAATGAACGGCGCCGCTCCGGCGCATATTCAGCCACCAGCGTACTAACGTTGGGCATGGCCGCTCCCAGCCCCAGCCCGGTCAAAAAACGGAACAGGATCATCTGTTCGATACTATGGGAAAATGCGGTCACCAGCGTCCACAGACCAAAAAACAGGACGCTGAAAATGATCATTAACCGGCGGCCAAAGCGGTCGGCCAGCGGCCCGGCGACCATCGCCCCCAGCGCCAGACCAATCAGCGCTGCACTGATCACGACACCCAACTGATGAGTACTGACGTGCCAGGCGGTTTTCAGCGTCGGCGCGATAAAGCCCATCAGGGCAATATCCATACCATCGAGCGCAACCACGATAAAACAGAGTACAATTAACCGAATTTGGCCACCACTCAGAGTACCCTGATTAATTAACTGGCGAACATCTACCGCCTCGACACTGCTCACGGGTAAACTCCTCAACGGCTGACTTAAACAACTATCAGATTTGGTAAAAAAAACGGCACTTATGATAGCTGATCGTTAACGATAAAACGCATGAAATTTTCGGCCGAAGCAGAAGCAATGCGGTAAGTTGATGTTTTTTCAGCAACCGTGAAAAACGCCCTGTCAGGCAAAAAAACAACGCCATCATTAATAATCAACCACTTAAAACGCTCCGCTGCAAAAAGTACACATTGTTAATAAAAATTTGCAGCAAAGTTAACAAAATCCAGCTTAAATAGTTGCCTGTCACCTGGCAATGTCATTAAGTTGGGTAAATGGAAAAAAATATCCTTTTCAATCAGCGCATTCGCTTGCGCCATTTACATGCCTTTGTTGCCGTCGCGCAGCAGGGAACCCTGGGGCGTGCAGCCGAGACCTTAAGTCTCAGTCAACCTGCGCTTTCTAAAACCCTCAACGAACTTGAAGAACTCACCGGCGTCCGCCTGTTCGAACGCGGTCGGCTGGGCGCACAACTGACCACCATGGGAGAACAGTTTCTTATCCATGCGGTAAAAGTGTTAGAAGCGCTGAATCATGCCGGCCAGAGTTTTAATGAACAGATTAACGAGCGTCCGGTAGTCATTCGTCTTGGTGCCTTAACCACGGCGGCGATGGGCATGTTGCCACAGATTCTTGACCGTTTTCACCAACTGCGTCCCAACACGACCATTCAGGTTGCCACCTTACATAATAATGTGTTGCTGGCGGGGCTGAGAGCGGGCGAGTTTGATCTGGGCATCGGCCGAATGGCGGATAAAGAGATGATGACCGGCCTGACCTATGAACTGCTGTTTCTGGAGTCATTAAAGCTGGTCGTCAGACCGGAGCATCCGCTTTTAAGTGACAACGTCACGCTTTCACGTGCCATGCAGTGGCCTGTTGTGATTTCCCCGGAAGGCACCGCGCCGCGCCGCCTGGCACAGCAGATGCTGGATGAGCAAGGGTGCTGTCTGCCGCCCCATTGCGTCGAAACGTCTTCAACGTCGCTGGCCCGTCAGCTGGCGCTGCGCTATGACTACATCTGGTTTGTGCCTTCCGGGGCCGTCAAAGAAGATCTCAGCCACAATGCCCTGATATCGTTGCCCATCACCTCTCCCGGCCCGGGTGAACCCGTAGGGATAATCACGCGCACCGGTAACACCTTAAGCCTGAGCGCCGAAGTGTTGATGAGTACCATTCGTAAGTTTCACAGCTAGCGACTGCGTTTAGCATGGCGCTCCCAGTTTTCCTGACGCGCTTTTTCCGTTTTGCGTAGACCGACATAGAGCGCACCGGAGCCGCCATGCTGCTTCTGTGCGACACAAAAGGTCTGGACGTCGTCAAATTCACGCAACCAGCGGTCAAGATAGCTGCGCACAATGTTGGCATGAGAGTCATTGTCCCGGCCTTTGCCGTGAATAATCAGCAGGTTTCTGTAGCCGGCTTTACGGACATCCTGCATGAAGGTAAACAAATTTTGACGGCAGGTTTCAACAGGCTGGCGTAGCAGATTCAGGCTGGCATCCAGCGCATATTGCCCCTTGCGTAATTTATCCAGCACGCCCTGCTGGATGCCTTCAGCTTTAAACTCAAGTTGCTGCTCAAGAGGAATGATGTCCAGGTAACCGCGGGTTAAAAAGTTTTCGTCTTCAGGTTCTGGTGACCGAGGCGGCACTTTTTTGCTGGCGGCGCTGTGATTCCAGCGCGTATTTTCTGCATCTTTGAGTGGCGTAACGTCATTCATCGCGTCACGAAACAGATTGTCATCGTCAAGGTTCATGGCTCGCCCCTGGTAAATGATATGACGCAAAATTGACTTGAAACCAAATAGTAGCAAAATCGGTAAAGCCTGCGCTAATCCCGTTTTTATCGTCCCTTCTGGCCTTTCAGATTAAGATAAATTCTGTATGAGATCAAAAATCCGTAAAGATTTGTTTACGATCTTAATAAGATGACATCAAAAAACCCTGTCATAACAGCCTTTAGCAGTATTGCGGAAACCACACTTTTTGTATGCCTAAAAACTGCTCGGATGAGTTCCCTTACACCGAGAAAATGGTAAAATTGACCCCAGTCAATTATCGTCGAGCAAACTACTATGTTCCCTGAAAAACGTATTCAGTCAGGCGGTTGTGCGATTCACTGCCAGGATTGCAGCATCAGTCAGCTATGCATCCCTTTCACCCTTAATGAACATGAGCTGGATCAGCTTGATAATATTATTGAGCGAAAAAAACCCATTCAAAAAGGCCATACGCTGTTCAAAGCGGGTGATGAGCTGAAGTCGCTCTACGCAATCCGTTCCGGCACCATTAAAAGCTATACCATCACCGAGCAGGGAGATGAACAAATCACCGGTTTTCACCTGGCCGGCGATCTGGTGGGATTTGACGCCATTATGAACGCCAGTCATCCCAGCTTCGCCCAGGCGCTGGAAACGGCGATGGTCTGCGAAATTCCTTTCGATACGCTGGATGACCTGTCCGGCAAAATGCCTGCCCTGCGTCAGCAGATGATGCGCCTGATGAGTGGTGAAATTAAAGGCGACCAGGACATGATTTTGCTGCTGTCCAAGAAAAACGCGGAAGAGCGCCTGGCCGCCTTCGTCTGGAACTTATCCCGCCGCTATGGCCAGCGCGGCTTCTCACAGCGTGAGTTCCGTTTGACGATGACGCGCGGCGATATCGGGAACTATCTGGGGTTAACCGTTGAAACCATTAGCCGACTGCTGGGGCGTTTCCAGAAATCGGGTATGCTGGCCGTAAAAGGCAAATATATCACCATTGAGAACCACGCGATGCTGGAAGCGCTGGCCGGTCAGAGCCACCAGGCGGCGTAATCCTCAGGCCGGGTTAACAAATCTTATTTTGTTGATCCGGCTACATCTTTTCACTTTCTTAGTGCACTTAACATAGGCTATCTTTAAACCAGTCGCGTTGGTCTAAGGAGAGTAGCCTATGTCCCAGTATCAAAACATTCTGGTCGCCATTGATCCTCAGCAGGATGACCAGCCCGCGCTGCGACGTGCGGTCTATCTCAACCAGCTTATCGGCGGCAAAATCAAAGCATTTCTGCCCATCTACGACTTTTCATACGAAATGACCACCCTGCTGTCACCAGATGAACGCACCGCGATGCGTCAGGGTGTGATCAGCCAGCGCTCGGAATGGATTCGTGAACAGGCGCAGGCTTACCTGGATGCTGGTGTGGATATAGACATTAAAGTCATCTGGCACAACCGGCCCTATGAAGCAATCATCCAGGAAGTGCTGGCGCATCAACATGATTTAGTGCTGAAAATGGCGCACCAGCACGACCGGCTGGAAGCCGTTATTTTTACACCGACAGACTGGCACCTGTTACGTAAGTGCCCTTGCCCGGTGTGGATGGTTAAGGATCAACCCTGGCCCGAAGGCGGCAAAGCGCTGGTGGCGGTCAATCTGGCCAGCGAAGAACCGCACCACGATGCGCTTAATCAGAAACTCATTCGCGAAACCGTTAAACTGGCCGAAAGCGTCAATCATACCGAAGTGCATCTGGTGGGCGCCTATCCGATTACGCCAATCAACATTGCTATCGAACTGCCCGACTTTGATCCCAGCGTCTACAACGATGCCATTCGCGGCCAGCATCTGGTAGCCATGAAGGCCCTGCGACAAAAATTCTCCATCAGTGAAGAGTTTACCCACGTTGAAAAAGGCCTGCCGGAAGAAGTGATCCCGGAATTGTCCGCCCATCTTGGCGCGGGCATTGTGGTGTTAGGAACCATTGGACGGACCGGACTGTCGGCAGCTTTCCTGGGGAATACGGCTGAGCAGGTGATCGATCACCTGCGCTGTGACCTGCTGGCGATTAAGCCGGATGATTTTGTCTCGCCCATTACGCTTGACGACGAAGACGAGCACGATTAACGCGGCCTTCAGTAAAAAGGGCGACGGTTATCGTCGCCCTTTTCTTTTACAGCGCTTTCAGAATACTTTCTACGCTGGCTTTGGCATCCCCGAACAGCATGTGAGTATTTTCTTTAAAGAACAGCGGATTTTGCACACCGGCATAGCCCGTATTCATTGAGCGTTTGAACACAATAACGTTTTGCGCTTTCCACACTTCCAGCACCGGCATACCGGCAATCGGGCTGCCCGGATCATCCTGCGCCGCAGGATTAACCGTGTCGTTGGCCCCGATAACCAGTACCGTATCGGTATCGCTAAAATCGTCGTTGATTTCGTCCATTTCCAGCACCACGTCATAAGGCACTTTCGCCTCTGCCAGCAGAACGTTCATATGGCCAGGCAAACGGCCGGCGACCGGATGAATACCAAAACGCACGTTGATGCCGCGGGCGCGGAGTTTTTCCGTGATTTCCGCTACCGGATACTGTGCCTGTGCAACGGCCATGCCGTAGCCGGGCGTAATGATCACGGAACGGGAAGATCGGAGCATCTCTGCCGTTTCTTCTGCGCTGATTTCACGATGTTCGCCGGTCTCATCACTTGTCGTTGAAGCTGTGCCATCGCTGCCAAATCCACCGGCAATAACGCTGATAAACGAGCGATTCATGGCCTTACACATTATGTAAGAGAGAATTGCCCCCGAGGAACCTACCAGCGCACCGGTCACGATAAGCAGATCGTTACTGAGCATAAACCCTGCCGCTGCGGCCGCCCAACCGGAATAAGAGTTGAGCATCGAAACAACGACCGGCATGTCTGCACCACCGATGGAGGCCACCAGGTGCCAGCCAAACGCCAACGCAATGATAAGCATGATCACCAGCGCAAACACCTGCGCACCGCGACTTTGCGTGTTAACAAACCACAGTAGCAGTAAAAACGAGACGACCAGCGCCAGCAGATTCAGCTTATGCCGCTGAGGCAGCATTAAGGGCCGCGACGAGATTTTGCCACACAATTTGCCAAAGGCGACCAGCGAGCCCGTAAAGGTGACTGCACCGATAAAGATGCCGATAAAGACTTCGCTGAGATGGATGTTTTCAATAACCGCCGGCAAGCCAGGAGCATGATCGATATAGCTGTTAATGCCTACCAGTACGGCGGCCAGGCCGACGAAGCTGTGCAGTATCGCCACCAGCTCGGGCATTTCGGTCATTTCTACCCGTTTCGCCAGCCGAATACCGATGGCACCGCCAATAACCATCGCCAGTAAAATCCAGACAACATGACTGCTGTCGGGACCAAATACAGACGCGATCAGCGCAATCGCCATGCCGCTGATACCAAATATATTGCCCTGTCTTGAGGTCTCATGTTTTGAAAGACCCGCCAGACTCATAATGAACAGAATTGCAGCAACGATATAGGCTGCCGTCACTAATCCGCCAGACATAGCTTACCCCTTACGAAACATTTTCAGCATACGCTGCGTGACGGTGAAGCCACCGAAGATATTGATGCTGGCGATCAATACGGCAATAAAAGAAAGAAAACTCACCCAGCCGCCGTGCCCCATTTGCAATATTGCCCCTACCACAATAATGCCCGAAATCGCATTGGTGACTGACATGAGCGGCGTATGCAGCGCATGACTCACATTCCAGACCACGTAGTAGCCCACCACACAGGCCAGCGCAAAGACGGTGAAATGTGACAGGAATTCACTGGGGGCAACATTCGCGAGGCAGGCGAAGAGTACGACAGCGCCTGCCAGCAGCCCATATTTACGCCGGGGGGAAACGGGTGCCGCCGGGCTTTTCGTTTGCGCCGGTGCAGCGGCAGCCGCGGTCTTCGGCGCGGCGGAGACCTGAACTGGCGGCGCAGGCCAGGTGATCTCGCCGTCTCGAATCACCGTGACACTGCGGATGACGACGTCATCAAAGTCAATGACGATCTCGCCATTCTTCTCTTTACAAAGCAATTTCATCAGGTTGACGAGATTGCTGCCGTAGAGCTGAGATGATTGCGTCGGTAACCGGCTGGGCAGATCCGTATACCCGATAATTTTTATGCCGTTGTCCGTTACAGTGACCCGATCGGCGACGGTAAGCGCACAGTTGCCGCCGGTTTGTGCCGCCAGGTCAACAATGACGCTGCCAGGCTTCATGCTGGCCACCATTTCCCTGGTGATCAACGTCGGCGCAGGTTTACCCGGAATCAGCGCCGTGGTGACAATAATATCCACCTCCCGGGCCTGCTGAGCGAACAGCGCCATTTCTGCTTTAATAAAAGCATCCGACATGACTCTGGCGTAACCATCACCACTGCCCGCCTCTTCTTTGAAATCCAGTTCAAGGAACTCTGCGCCCATACTTTGCACTTGTTCCTTCACTTCCGGACGCGTGTCAAAGGCGCGAACAACCGCGCCCAGGCTGCCTGCGGCACCGATTGCCGCCAGACCCGCCACGCCCGCACCAATCACCATCACTTTGGCAGGCGGGACTTTCCCGGCAGCGGTGATCTGACCGGTGAAAAAGCGACCAAATTCGTGTGCCGCCTCCACGATGGCCCGATAACCTGCAATATTGGCCATTGAGCTCAGCGCATCCAGCGACTGCGCACGGGAAATACGGGGCACGGCGTCCATCGCCATAACGGTGACCTTACGCGCAGCCAGTTTATCCAGCAGTTCAGGGTGCTGAGCAGGCCAGATAAAACTGACCAGCGTGCTGCCCTCGCGCATCAGCGCAATGTCGTCTTCACCGGGTGCATTCACTTTCAGCACAATATCGGCTTGCCAGACCTGCTGGCGATCGGTCAGCGTGGCGCCAGCCTTGACATAGCTGTCATCATCAAAACTGGCAGGCTTACCCGCACCCTGTTCAATCGTGACGCTAAAACCCAGCCTGATGAGTTGTTCAACGGTTTTCGGCGTGGCAGCCACGCGCGACTCATTGGCTGACCGCTCTTTGGGTATTCCAATTAACATAGTGTTCCCTTTCATCGATTAAAGGATGATGACCCTTGTGGTACAGACTGCTCTGACGTCATCCGCGTTCAGGCGGTGTGAATAAATGCAAGGGCATAATCGTGTCTAAACCTACTGAAAATGTTACAGGTGATCTACTGCACAGACGCACCAATGTCACATTTGCGGTAATATCCAGTTTTGGCCTCGTTATGCCGCATAACGTCACTGTCTGATCGCATCACTGGCAGATAAATAACTAACTAAGCGCCCTTCGATACGAATATTCCTTTCGGAAAAACCTAAATTTAACAACGCATTAACGGTTTTTATAAAGTTACGAACGTTTAATTCATCTGCCTGTCTTAAGCGTAAGGTAAAATACCGATTCGTGATGCCGTGATAAAAAAAACCGGATCACAACGAGAGAGAAATCGCAAAAATTGGCTGCGACAGCGTGTTTATAACATGTAATAATCAGCAGCTATTCTGTTATACATCAAGAGTCCAGCACGTTTTCGTACTCATTTTGCGTAAGGCGAAGGATCATTTTTATGAAGCTGAAGAACACTATTCTGGCATCTACATTGTTATCTCTGCTGGCGGGAAATGCGTTTGCCGCTAAAGAGCTGACGCCAGAACAAGCGGCTGCGTTGAAGCCATTCGAACGTATTAATATCACCGGTCGTTTTAATGCAATTGGCGATGCGGCGGATGCCGTCTCCAAACGTGCTGATGAACTGAATGCAGATTCGTATTACATTCAAGGTATTAACGACAGCAACGGTAACAGTGGTAACTGGCGCGTAACCGCGGATCTGTATAAGGCGAATGCGCCTAAAGCGAGTCAGGAAACCGACTACCGGATGTTTAATGGCCTGAAAGAGCTGCCGAAAGCGGAAGCCTATCGCCTTGAACCTTTTGATACCGTGACGGTGACCGGCTTTTTCCCCAGCCAGCCCGATGTGAACGAGGCAATTTCTAAAGCCGCGAAAGAAAAAGGCGCTGCGTCCTTCTTTATTGTGCGTCAGGTTGATGCCAATACCGGTGGCAACCAGTTCATTACCGCTTACATCTATAAGGCGGATGCAAAACAGCGCGCCGTGCAGAGCCCGGATAGCATTCCGGCGGATTCTCAGGCAGGTAAAGCCGCGCTGGCCGCGGGCGGTGCTGAGGCGAAAAAAGTCGAGATTCCGGGCGTTGCCTCCTCTGAAACCCCAAGCAATGCCGTGGGCCGCTTCTTTGAAACGCAGAGTTCAACCGGTAAACGCTATTCTGTGACGCTGCCAGACGGCCGGGAAATCCAGGAGCTGAACGCAGTCACCGCGGCACAGATGCAGCCGTTTGATACGGTCACCTTCAGCGGCCATTTCGGCACACCAACCGAAGTCTCGCAGGAAGCCGCCAAACGTGCGGCTGGCAAAGGTGCGAAGTTCTACCACATCACACGCCAGTGGCAGAACCAGAGCGGGGGTAACCTGACCGTGACCGCCGATCTGTTCAAATAAGCAATTAAGGGCGGCGCAAGCCGCCCAACTGTTTGCATAATCCCTGCGCAATTTTGCATAGTCACGCATTGCCATCCTTCACCGCACTCCGTAAAATCCTCCGCCTGTTTTTCAGCGTATTACACGCGATTTACGCAACACAACACCGATATAATAGGGTGTTTATGCTGGTCACCCAGCCACTTATGCTCGCAGGAAGAATGTTTTGGAGAAAAAATTAGGCCTCAGTGCCCTGACCGCGCTGGTACTCAGCTCCATGCTGGGTGCGGGTGTTTTCAGCTTGCCACAAAATATGGCGGCGGTCGCAGGTCCGGCCGCGTTGCTGACTGGCTGGCTGATCACCGGCGCAGGGATTATTTTCCTGTCGCTGGCGATGCTGCTGCTGACGCGACTCGAACCCGATCTGGATGGCGGTATCTTTACCTACGCCCGCGCTGGATTCGGTGAGTTGACGGGATTTTGTTCCGCCTGGGGTTACTGGCTGTGTGCGGTTATCGCCAACGTGTCCTATCTGGTTATTGTTTTCTCTGCCCTGAGTTTCTTCACCGATACGCCGGACAGGGTTATTTTTGGTAACGGGAATACCTGGCAGGCGATGCTGGGCGCATCCATAGTGCTGTGGCTGGTTCACTGGCTGGTATTGCGGGGCGTTCAGACCGCCGCCAGCATTAACCTGCTGGCGACACTGGGCAAACTGGTGCCGCTGCTGCTGTTTGTGGTGCTGGCCGTCATGGCCTTCAATTATGACCGCTTCCATTTTGACTTTTCCGGGCTGAGCCTCGGCGTTCCGTTATGGCAACAGGTCAAACAGACCATGTTAATCACGCTGTGGGTTTTTATCGGCGTGGAAGGTGCTGTAGTGGTCTCGTCGCGTGCTCGCCATAAAAAGGATGTCGGACGGGCGACGCTGCTGGCCGTGCTGGCCGCCCTGCTGGTTTATCTGCTGGTCACCCTGCTCTCGTTAGGGATCGTGCCGCGCGCGGCGCTGGCTGAAATGCGTAACCCTTCGATGGCGGGCCTGATGACGCAACTGACGGGAAGCTGGGGTAACGCAATCATTGTCGTGGGCTTGATTATTTCTGTCTGCGGTGCCTATCTGAGCTGGACCATTATGGCGGCAGAAGTGCCGTTTATTGCCGCGCAGCAAGGTGCCTTCCCCCGCAGTATTGCCCGCCAGAACGTCCGTAATGCGCCAGCCGCCTCACTGTGGCTGACAAACGGTAGTGTGCAGGTTTGCCTGATCCTGATCGCCCTGACCGGTGCGGATTACAACATGCTGTTGACCATTGCCTCAGAAATGATTCTGGTGCCCTATTTGCTGGTGGGATTGTATTTGATCAAGGTGGTCAAAGGACAACATAAACCCTGGGCGCTCGTGACAGGCATCGGTGCCAGCGTGTACGGCATCTGGTTGCTGTATGCCTCCGGTCCACTGCATCTGTTTATGTCTGTCGTGCTCTATGCGCCGGGCATTTTGCTGTTTATGTTCGCACGTCGGGGCGGACATGCGGTGGCACTGCGGCCCGTTGAGCGGGTTGCCATGGTCTGTATTATGGTGGCAACCCTGCCTGCGATGTGGGCCCTACTGACTTAGTGAGACTGACCGAGAACCACGCACAGCAGGTCATCCTGCTGTGTCAGCGTCACGGGCTTACGGTACTCTTCATGAATCGCCTCCAGCTGTTTCTCTGACAGCGGATACGGAAGCTGGATATCCACGCGGGCAATGTGCTGCTGCTCGGCTAACGTAATCAGGCGGGCGATGTTGATTTCGTCGCTGACCTGGGTTGATATGATTTGCAAGGCTAATTCTTTCAGGTGATCTTCACTTGCCTGTAAACTGTGCGCAGATTTGCGTGTCACCATGCCGAATATGGGCAGTACGCCATAGATGGCATCCACAAAGCTCCAACGTTTTTTGCAGGATGCCGACAGGAAATCACTGTAGTTAAAGCGGATGCGATCACGGTATACCGCTGATGCCAGCTCTTTATCAAACACTTTGGCTCCTCAAGGTGATCACAATGAATCCGGAACTCATATTAAACGCAGGGTTAATGATTGCATATTTTGCGGATTATATACCAGTTACTCAAGGATATTTCGTGTGATTGGATAGAGCTCTGCGCCAGGAAAAGTTATGCTTTATCCCTCCTTTTTACGTTAGTGTGAATTATGCATAAAATCGTTTACGTAGAAGATGAACCGGAGGTCGGTTCGCTCATTGCCGCCTACCTGGGACGCCATGATATTGAAGTGATTGTTGAGACGCGCGGCGATCGGGCTGAAGCCACCATTGCCGAACAGCAACCTGACCTGGTCATGCTCGACATCATGCTGCCCGGCAAAGATGGCATGTCAATCTGCCGTGACTTACGGGCAAACTGGCAGGGGCCGATCGTGCTGCTGACCTCCCTTGACAGCGATATGAACCATATCCTCGCGCTGGAGATGGGCGCGCAGGACTATATTCTGAAAACGGCCCCCCCAGCCGTTCTGCTGGCGCGATTGCGTCTGCACCTGCGTCAGTCACAACAGGTGCAAAGTGAAGAAGCCCCTGCGCCGACGAAAAATACACGCATGTTGCGCTTTGGCTCACTGACCATCGATGCCCTGAATCGCCAGGTCGTGCTGTTTGAAGAAAATATCGCCCTTTCCACGGCGGATTTTGATCTGCTTTGGGTGCTGGCCAGCCATGCCGGACAAATTCTTAACCGTGATGCCTTGCTGAAAACCTTACGCGGCGTCAGTTACGATGGCATGGATCGCAGTATTGATGTTGCCATCTCGCGTTTGCGTAAAAAACTGCACGACAGCGCAACAGAGCCATTCCGTATCAAAACCATCCGCAACAAAGGCTATTTGTTTGCGCCGCAGGCCTGGGACACGCGTTCGGTATGAAAAAACTTTTTATTCAGTTCTACCTGCTGCTGTTTGTCTGTTTTCTGGTGATGTCGCTGATGGTCGGGCTGGTCTATAAATTTACCGCCGAACGCGCAGGCCGCCAGTCCATGAACGACTTGATGGCCAGCTCGCTCTACCTGATTCGCAGTGAACTGCGTGAAATCCCGCCGCGCGACTGGAATAAGACGATCAAAAGTCTGGATCTCGGTTTGTCATTTGAGCTGCATATTGAGCCCATGAGCCGGTTCGAACTGGATGAAAATGAGTTACGCCGTCTGCGTGCGGGCGAAATCGTTGCGCTGGACGACAAATACACCTTCCTGCAACACATTCCGCGCAGTCATTATGTCCTGACCGTCGGACCTATACCTTACCTTTTTTATCTGCATCAAATGCGCCTGCTGGATATGGCACTGGTCGTATTTATTGGCATGTCGCTTGGGCTGCCGGTATTTATCTGGCTGCGTCCGCACTGGAAAGAGATGCTGCGACTGGAACATGCCGCTCAGCGTTTTGGTCAGGGGCAACTGGACGTGCGTACTCATTTCGACAGCACCTCCAGCCTGTTTCGCGTTGGCGTCGCATTTAACCAAATGGCTGAGAATATCAATACGCTCGTCGCCAGCAAGAAACAGCTTATTGATGGTATCGCTCACGAGTTGCGTACACCGCTTGTGCGGCTGCGCTATCGTCTGGAGATGAGCGATAATCTGAGCGAAGCCGAATCTGCGGCGCTGAATCGTGATGTGAGTCAGCTGGAAAGCCTGATTGAAGAGCTGCTGACCTATGCCCGTCTGGATCGTCCACGCGTCGACCTTAATTTGCAGTCGCTGGATCTGGCCAGCTGGTTGCGTGAACGCATGGAAGACTTCCAGGCCATCAACCCGGATACGCAGATTGAGCTGGACTTACCCCAGCGGGAAAATTACGGCGTTTCAGACACCCGGCTTATGGAGCGCGTGCTGGACAACCTTGTCAATAATGCGCTGCGCTATGCAAACCAGCGCCTGCGGGTCAGCTTATGGTTTGACGGCGCAGTCGGTAATTTGCAGGTCGACGATGACGGTCCGGGGATCCCCCATGAAGAACGTGAACGTGTATTTGAACCCTTTGTCCGGCTCGATCCGAGTCGCGACCGCGCAACGGGCGGCTGTGGACTTGGCCTGGCCATCGTTCACTCCATCGCCCATGCGCTCAGCGGCCGGGTTTCCGTTGAAACCAGCCCGCTTGGCGGTGCCAGCCTGCGTTTTAGCTGGCCGCTCGATCTCCCCTTTCGGGAACTTCCACGACGTTAACGCATTCAGGAGCTTTGTGTGACTTCAGCCTATCAACACCTTTGTAAGACCTTCCAGCGCCTGTAGCGTTTCAGTCATCTCAGCGCCATCGCCGGATGGGACATGCAAACCATGATGCCCGCCGGTGGCAGCGCCGCACGGGGCGAAGCGCTGGCGGAAATGAGTGTGCTGCAACATCAGATTCTGACGGATAAACGCATTGGTGACTGGCTGGATCAGGCAGAACAGCAATCGCTGAATGATGTTGAACGCGCCAATCTGGGCGAAATGCGCCGCGCTTATGTTCAGGCAACATTACTGCCTGCTGAACTGGTCGAAGCCAAATCCATTGCGGGATCGCGCTGTGAGCATGCCTGGCGTACACAGCGTCCGGCAAACGACTGGCAGGGTTTTGCGACCAATTTGAAAGAGGTCGTACGCTTAAGCCGTCAGGAAGCTGAACTGCGTGCGCAAGCGAACGGCTGCTCCCGCTATGACGCGCTGCTTGACGTGTTTGAACCGGGCATGACCAGCGCCACGCTGGATCATACCTTCGGGCAGTTAAAAACCTGGCTTCCACACTTGTTGCAGCAGGTCGTCGAAAAACAGGCTCAGCAGCCGGTGATCACGCCACAGGGACCGTTCCCGATAGCCTCACAGCGCGAACTGGGTTTACGCGTGATGGCCGAGCTGGGGTTTGATTTTAACCATGGCCGCCTGGACATTAGCGCGCACCCTTTCTGCGGCGGCGTGCCCGAAGATGTGCGTATTACCACCCGCTACAATCAGGATGAGTTTCTGAGCGCCATGATGGGCGTCATTCATGAGACTGGCCACGCGCGCTACGAACAGAATTTGCCTGAGCAATGGCGCGGTCAGCCGGTTGCGCTGGCGCGATCCACGGCGATCCATGAGTCACAAAGTCTGTTTATGGAAATGCAACTGGGACGCAGCGCGCCTTTCCTGCAGCGTATCCTGCCGCAAATCATCAGTCAGCTCGGTGAGCAGCCCGCATTTCAGGCAGATAACTTTGTCCGGCTGACGCAGCAGGTTAAACCGGGCCTGATTCGGGTGGATGCGGACGAACTGAGCTATCCGGCGCACGTCATTCTGCGCTACGAGATCGAACGCGCGCTGATTGAAGGCGAGATTGAGGTTGAAGACATTCCGGCGCTGTGGGATGAGAAGATGCAACAATCCCTGGGTCTGGATACGTGCGGCAACTACCGCGATGGCTGCATGCAGGATATTCACTGGACCGATGGCGCCTTCGGCTATTTCCCGACATACACACTCGGGGCGATGTACGCTGCGCAGCTGTTCCAGGCGTTACAAAACGCAATTCCGCAATCCGCCGAGCTGATACAGCATGGCGACCTGCAGCCGGTATTTGACTGGCTGCAGCAGAATATCTGGCAACATGGCAGCCGTTTCACCACCGAACAGTTGATTGTCAATGCTACTGGCGAAGCGCTCAACCCAGACTATTTCCGCAAACATCTTGAGCAACGTTACCTGAACAGTTAAGGTAGCAGGCGGCCTGAGGGCCGCCTTTTCCTCCCGTACATCCCCTTTGTACAATCGGTTACACAGCGATACCAATCACCCACGGACGCGCCAGTTTTATTTTCATATAGTCTTCTCACCGGCCCCGCAGTGGGCTACACATGAAAAAATAGTCCGAGGATTTTGCAATGAAAAAATTATTTGCACTGGTAATCGCCGCTGCTATGGGTCTGTCTTCAGTTGCTTTCGCTGCTGAGACAACTGCCGCTCCTGCAACTGCTGCTCCAGCGGCTGCGACCACCACCGCTGCACCTGCTAAAGCTGAGCACAAAGCTGCTGTCCATAAGAAGCATCATAAAGCTGCACAGAAAGCGCAGGCTGCTAAGAAACACCACAAAAAAGCTGCCCAGAAAGCGCAGGCCGCTAAGAAGAAAGTAGCGAAGAAAGACACTGCACAGAAAGCGCAGGCTGCTAAGAAACACACCAAAAAGCCAGCTCAGAAAGCCCAGGCTGCTAAAAAACACCACAAAAAAGCTGCCCAGAAAGCTCAGGCCGCTAAAAAGCACCACAAAAAAGCAGCCCAGAAAGCTCAGGCCGCTAAAAAACACACCAAAAAGCCAGCTCAGAAAGCCCAGGCAGCTAAAAAGCACCACAAAAAAGCCGCTAAAAAATAAGGTCGCCCTTTAGGGTCCGAGTAAGCGTTAATAATTAAAAACACCCGGTTCTGCCGGGTGTTTCTTTACTGGAGTGGCTAATATGGTCCGTCGCTATCGCTTCGAAATTATTCTGATTGTGATGATCTTATGTGGCGTTATCGCGGCCAGTTTTTTTATTTAGTCGCTGTAGCGTACTGATTCACTGAAAAAACTCCCTTTTTCACGCCTCACTGACTATAGTTATGTCACTTTAGTAATAACAAAAACGTTTTCTTTTTCTCGCTATTGAGAGTTCTATGCGCCTGGCTACCCTGTTAATCGTTGGACTTTTCAGTTTCACCGCGTTTGTTCATGCTGATGATAATGATGATTCACCGACACCCGCCGAAATTAAAATGTTGTTTTTTGGCAAAGATCATCGCCAGGCCATTACCGATGTCAGCGCGGCCCCCTGGGATGCGATAGGACAACTGGAAACCGAGAGCGGTAATCTGTGCACCGCCACGTTAATTTCTCCCCATCTTGCCCTGACGGCGGGCCACTGTTTACTGACACCTCCAGGTAAATTTGATAAACCCGTAGCGCTACGTTTTATGTCTACCAAAAAAGGCTGGCGCTACGAAATTCATGACATCGATGCGCGCGTTGAACCGTCGCTGGTGCATAAGCTGAAAGCGGATGGCGAAGGCTGGATCGTCCCCAGCAATGCAGCGCCGTTCGATTACGGTTTGATTATTTTGCGCAATCCCCCTTCTGCCATTACGTCGATTCCGCTGTTTGAAGGTTCGCGTAGTGACTTAACCGAGGCGCTGAAAGCGGCGGGCCGCAAGGTGACCCAGGCAGGTTATCCCGCCGATCATCTCGACAGCCTGTATTCACACAGCGACTGCCTGATTACCGGCTGGGCGCAACGGGCGGTTTTATCGCATCAGTGCGATACCTTGCCTGGCGACAGCGGTTCTCCGCTTCTGCTGAAAGGCGATAAGGGCTGGCAACTGATAGCGGTGCAGAGTTCTGCCCCGGCGGCGAAAGACCGTTATCTGGCTGACAACCGCGCGATTGCCGTGACGTCATTTAAAGACCGGCTGGAAGCGCTGGCGCAGTAGCTCTCACCGTTACACAAAAAAGCCCGCATTCTTAAATGCGGGCTTTTTTATTCTTACAAGACCCTGTTTGCCGCCGTCAGGCGGTGATCTGCTCCATCGCCTGCATGATGCGCTTATCTGAAATGGGATAAGGCGTGCCAAGCTGCTGTGCGAACAGGCTGATGCGGAGTTCTTCCAGCATCCAGCGAATATGCAGCACATCCTCATCATTCTGATGCTGCGGCGGCAGTTTGTTGCGCCAGGCCTGCCAGGCCTGTTCAACGGCCTGAACCCGGAGCATACGGGCGCGGTCGCTGTGGGGATCAACCGGCAATTTTTCCAGCCGACGCTCAATACCGTGCAGGTAACGTAAGGTATCTGCCAGATGCCGCCAGCCATTTTGGGTCACAAATCCCCGGTACACCAGCCCATTCATCTGCGCCTTAATATCGGCCAGCGCCAGTGCCAGTGTCATATCAACCCGACCTTTAAGGCGCTTATTGATATTGAAGACCGCCGTCAGAATCTGCTCAACCTGCTTTGCTATCTCCACCACGGTATCATTCAGCTCGGCGCGGACCTTCTCGCGCAGCGCATCGAAGGCCGCCTGTTCCCAGGCCGGTCCACCCGCCTCGGCAATCAGCTTATCGATACCGCAGGCAATACAGTCATCGATCAGCTCCATCACTTTGCCATAGGGATTAAAATAGAGGCCCAGCTTGGCTTTATTCGGCAATTTTTCGTGCAGATATTTCACCGGCGACGGAATATTCAGCAACAGCAACCGACGCTGACCGCGCCACATCATTTTCTGCTGCTCATGCTCACTGTCGAATAACCGGATGGCCACACTGTCTTTCTCATCGACCAGCGCGGGCCAGGCTTTTACCTGGTAGTTGCCGCGTTTTTGCTCGTAGCTGCGAGGCAAATCGCCAAAGCTCCAGAGATGTAAACCGCGCTGTTCCAGACCATCATCCGCCACGTTGGACAGCGTTTCCTGCACCTTGCCTTTAAGCAGCACTTTCAGCGCCGCGAGATCTTTACCTTCCTGCAGCTTACGGTTGTGTTCGTCTACCACCCGGAAGGTCATTTTCAGATGATCGGGCACCTGTTCCCATTGCCAGTCGTCCCGCTCCAGCGTCACGCCCGTCATCCGGCGGAACTCGCGCGACAGGGCATCAAGCAGCGGCATTTCCATTGCGGTCACGCGGCCTAAAAACGCCTCGGCATAGTTTGGCGCGGGCACCAGATGACGACGCAGCGGCTTCGGTAACGATTTAATCAGCGCAATAATCAGTTCACGCCGTACACCGGGAATCTGCCACTCAAAGCCGGCTTCATCGACCTGGTTCAGCAGCGGAAGCGGAATATGGACCGTCACGCCATCGGCATCCGCACCGGGTTCAAACTGATAACTCAACCTGAGTTTGAGATTGCCCTGATGCCAGACATTGGGATAGTCGAGCTGGCTGACCGTATCGGCGCCCGCTTTGATCAGCATCTGCTTATCAAAATTGAGCAGTTCCGGGGTGGTTTTGCTGACCTGTTTCCACCAGCTATCAAAGTGGCGTGCGGAAACCACCTCTTTCCCTACACGTTGGTCGTAAAAGGCAAACAAGGTTTCGTCATCCACCAGAATGTCGCGGCGACGCGATTTATGTTCCAGGTCTTCCACTTCACTGCGCAGCTTCTGATTAGCACGGAAAAAAGCGTGGCGCGTTTGCCAGTCGCCTTCCACCAGCGCGTGGCGAATAAACAATTCGCGACTCAGCGTAGGATCGATCGCGCCATAGTTGACCTTGCGCGCGGCCACAATCGGCAAGCCGTACAAGGTGACTTTCTCACTGGCCATGACGGCGCCCTGCGATTTCTCCCAGTGCGGTTCACTGTAGCTACGTTTGATCAGATGCTGTGCCAGCGGTTCTATCCATTCCGGATCGATACGCGCGGCAATACGGCCCCAGAGTCGGCTGGTTTCCACCAGCTCCGCCACCATTGTCCACTTGGGCGTTTTTTTGAATAAACCTGAGCCCGGAAAAATGGCAAAGCGCGCATTGCGTGCACCGGTAAACTCCTGCTTTTCCGCATCTTTCTGGCCGATATGCGACAGTAAACCGGTCAGTAACGCGCAGTGGATCTCGCGATACTCCGCCGGTTCGCTGTTCACCGGAATACCAAGCTCACGGACCACCTGACGCAGTTGGGTATAGATATCCTGCCATTCCCGTACGCGCAGGTAGTTAAGGAAATCGGCTTTACACTGGCGACGGAAGACATTGCCGGACAGCGCTTTTTGCTGCTCGCCCAGGTAGTTCCACAGGTTAACAAAGGCCATAAAATCAGACTCTTTGTCAGCAAAACGCCGGTGTTTTTCATCGGAGGCCTGCTTCTTTTCTGCCGGGCGTTCGCGCGGATCCTGTATCGACAAACCTGCCGCGATAATCATCACTTCGCGCACACAGCCGTACTGCCGGGCAGCCAGCACCATGCGTGCCAGGCGCGGATCCACCGGCAGTTGCGCCAGCTGGCGGCCGGAGCCGGTGAGCTTATAATGGCCTTCTTCGCTCAGGGTCAGCGCGCCCAGCTCCTCCAGCAATCTGACGCCGTCCTGGATATGGCGTTTATCCGGCGCTTCCACAAACGGGAATGCCGCAATATCGCCCAGTCCCAGCGCGGTCATCTGCAGAATGACTGAGGCCAGATTGGTGCGCAGAATTTCGGGATCGGTAAAGGCCGGACGGCTCAGGAAATCCGCTTCAGAATACAACCGGATACAGATCCCTTCCGATACGCGGCCGCAACGTCCTTTACGCTGATTCGCGGAAGCCTGAGAAATGGGCTCTATCGGCAGACGCTGAACTTTGGTGCGGTAGCTGTAGCGGCTGATGCGCGCCGTGCCCGGATCGATGACGTACTTGATGCCCGGCACGGTGAGCGAGGTTTCGGCAACGTTCGTCGCCAGCACGATACGTCGCCCGCTGTGTGACTGAAATACCCGATTTTGCTCACTGTTCGACAGACGCGCATACAGCGGCAGCACTTCGGTATGCGGCAAATCGCGCTTCATCAGCGCATCGGCGGTATCGCGAATCTCCCGCTCGCCGCTCATGAAGATCAGAATATCGCCCCGGCCCTCCTGGCTCAGCTCATCAACCGCATCAAAGATCGCCTGAAGCTGATCGCGTTCCACATCGTCCGCCTCTTCGACGACCGGACGATAACGGACTTCCACCGGATAAGTCCGGCCCGATACTTCAATCACCGGCGCGTTGTTAAAGTGGCGGGAGAAGCGCTGCGGATCGATAGTCGCCGAGGTGATAATGACTTTAAGATCCGGACGGCGCGGCAGCAGCTCACGCAAATAGCCCAGCAGGAAGTCGATATTCAGACTGCGTTCGTGCGCTTCATCGATGATGATGGTGTCATACTGCATCAACAGGCGATCCTGCTGGATCTCCGCCAGCAGAATCCCGTCGGTCATCAGCTTAATCTGCGTGGTTTCACCGACCTGATCATTAAAGCGCACTTTGTAGCCGACGCAGCCGCCCAGCGACGTTTCCAGCTCTTCGGCAATGCGGTTCGCGACGGTGCGCGCCGCAAGACGACGAGGTTGCGTATGGCCAATTAAACCGGTGATACCGCGTCCCAGCGCCAGGCAAATTTTGGGCAACTGGGTGGTTTTTCCCGAGCCGGTTTCACCTGCCACGATCACGACCTGATGAGCGCGAATCGCATCCGCGATATCCTGCTGTTTCTGACTGACCGGAAGATTATCCGGGAACGTGATGCGCGGTGTGGCGGCAATACGCTGGGCCACGCGCTGTTCAGCCGCGAGAATATCCTGCTCCAGTTCGGCGGCAATACCGTGTTGGGCATCAGGATTTTTCACTTTTCTGGCACCGTGCAACCGGCGTTGCAGCCGCTGCCGGTCGCGCAGCATCAGGGCATCAAGCCGCGACCAAAGCGGCGTTAAGGGAGATGAAACCGGAGAAGACATAGTAATGACGTACCTTACTCAGGCGGTATGGACTCAGCGTACAGTGCTAAGATAACCCGCTGATTAACGATAATAATTGCGCCTATCATAGCACATTCCCGTGTGCCGCGCGGCCCTCGCGCATGACGGGTTGTTCAATTAATTCGAATATAGCTCTCGAAATATTGCGCTTTCCCGCTCCGTTCAATATTTGTAAAGTGTAAGCCATTGAGCGGGAAGCCTTCCGCGTAACAGACAGGAAACTACGATGAGCAAAGTATTAGTTCTGAAATCAAGCATTCTTGCAGGCTATTCACAATCTGGTCAGCTGGCTGACTTCTATGCTGAGCAGGCAAAGGCCAAAGGCGATCAGGTGACCGTGCGTGACCTGGCAGAAAACCCGGTACCGGTGCTGGATGGTGAGTTAGTGGGCGCGCTGCGTCCTTCCGATGCGCCGCTGTCACCGCGTCAGCAGGAAGCTTTGTCACTGTCTGATGCGCTGATTGCAGAGCTGCAGGCACATGATGTGGTGGTGATTGCTGCCCCAATGTACAACTTCAACATTCCTACGCAGTTGAAGAACTATTTCGACCTGATCGCCCGTGCTGGCGTGACCTTCCGTTATACCGAAGCCGGCCCGGAAGGCCTGGTCAAAGGCAAGCGCGCCGTGATTCTGTCCAGCCGTGGTGGCATTCACAAAGATACCGCTTCTGACCTGCTGACTCCTTACGTCAAGCTGTTCCTGGGCTTTATCGGTATCACTGATGTCGAGTTCGTGTTTGCCGAAGGCATTGCCTATGGCCCGGAAGTCGCGACAAAAGCCACCGCCGAAGCAAAAGACGCGATCAAACACATCGTTGCGGCCTGATTCACCGATCTTATCTGGAAAACCGGGCTGAGCCCGGTTTTTTTATGCCTGCCGTACAACGTTGTCGCCCGGCTATTTCCTGAGCCACTGTCCGTTGATGCCGCGTACATATTCCCCCGCTGCGGCACGGTTTACCAGCTTCTGTCCGGCGATTCTGGCCACCTCATCCGTTGTCAGGTTGTTCTGCTCTGCCAGACGTTGATACTGTGCAGCACGACCGTCATTAATGCGTTTAACCAGTGCCAGCGTGTCGCTGTCATCTGCGCGCGGCGCAATATATCCTGACAGTGTTTCTCCCACCCGGCCTGACTGACGGGCTTCATCCAGCGTCAATGCCCAGGCGGGCAGGCTCATCGTAAGGGCCAGTAAGCATGTGATGCCGATGCGTTTCATGCGGGCTCTCCTCAAAACAGGTCGCTCTGATTTTTCAGTAACGCTTCCACATCCTTGTCCACTTTAATGTGGATCTCATGCTCGATTTTCACATTCATGTTGATGGTAATCGGATCTTTTGGCGCGGCAACTTCGATGCGCGGTACACAGCCCGTCAGCGGGAGTCCGGCTATCAGCAGCAGTAAGGCCCTGAGGCTCATGGTGAGGGTTCCTTTTTCGACGGCAGAGTGGCATTTTCCTCCACCCAGGATTGCAAATTATCGCCAAAGCGCAGGCTGCGCCACAACTGGAACAGGTTTTCCTGATGACGATAGTTTAAATTTACGGTCTGGTTGCGGTTGCTGAAACGGCTGGTGCCCTGCACCTGCGCGACCATGGTCAGTTCGCCCAGATTATCCAGATTCAGCGTGGCCCAGGAACGCGAAATCTCCATATAGCGCAGCCAGTCCATCGCGGCGCCTGCCGCAATATTATTTTGGGTGATGGCATCGGCCATGTCTTTATCCATCCGGAAGGTCAGCGGCCCGCTGTTGGCAATCCAGCCATTTTCGATGATCCAGCGCGCATTCGTGATCCACAGCGGTAATTCGCCATTCACCCTGCCCGACATCGCGAACTGCCTGGGTTTAATCGCGCTGACGAGTTTACTCAGGCTGATATCCCGAAGCGACACGCGCGCCGGGCTGTGCTGTGGCATCCGCAGAAACGGCATCGTAATTTTCCCGCCCAGCAGATCCATGCTGACATCCTGCAACCAGAGCGGATCGTTTTCCCGCCATGGCCAGGCGCCTTGTAAGTCAGCCTGAATATTCTGCATGGCAAACTGATTCTTGATTTCTGCGATGCGCAATGAAACTGGTCCACGTAAGCCAAAATGCCACTGTTGGTTTTGCAGACGGAATGGCAGCGAGAAATCGATGCCGTTAATCTGGCTGTCTGGCGTCCAGACGCTGCCGTTTTTCACCGTCCAGTGTCCGCCCGCGTGAAAACCCTGCTGAGCGGCGGCAGAAAACGCCACCTGAGCGCGCAGTTCGCCCGCGCGAATTTTCATTTTCAGATCGGGGCTGAGCAACGGCTGAAAAACCGTCAGCGACTGCGTGGGCCACCAGGCCTGACCGCGCAGGCGCTCGCCATCCCAGCGCCCGTTAACCCGTACCGGGCCGACCTTGCCGGCTTTCAGTTCGCCGCCCCAGACAAAATGACCGGGATCGCGCCCGCGGGCGGCAAAATCCAGCGTTGAGTGAGCCAGCCAGCCCCCGTAGCTGAAGTGCGTCTGACCGGCCTGCATCTGAAATTTTCCGTCAAAGGAAGGATTGTCCGCCTCTCGCTGCCAGTTCACCGGGGCAGTCAGGATTAAACGCGGCTTTTCCACCCGCACGCTGCCGTATTGCATCTGGTTAAAACCGGTCGACAAGGTGTCAAGATGGATAAGCGTGCCGCGCCAGCCACCGGTTCCCCTGACATCCCATTTCGCCTGTAACGGATGCATCTCGCCTTCTCCCCAGTAGCGCCAGCGCCATTCACCCGTATCCGGCCAGAAGTCACGGGCCCCGCCGTCCAGATGCAGGGTGAAGCGACCAAAGCTGGGATCGTGCGCGCGCAGAATGGCCTGCAGGCGTCCAGAAATGCCCCGGGACGATAAGCGCACCCCCGCCAGCGGCCAGCGCGCTTCATCCACGTTCAGCGTTGAAAGTAAACGCCCGCGCAGGCGCAACAGTGCGTTGGGTTTAACAATCAGTTCGGGATTCAGTAATGATCCGGTCAGTTGCCCAGGAATACTGCCGAACAGCTGCATGGCAGCAAATTTACTGTCGCCGGTCAGTTGTAACGGCAGCTGGCTTTGCGTCAGGCTGAGATGACCCGGACCTATGCCCAGAACGACATTGCCTTTGCCGCCCCGTCCCTGCGTCAGCAGGTTAAGGCGACCAGTGACCGTTGTGGCATCCAGCCCGGCCTGCCAGTTATCCAGCGTCAGCGTCACAAAGCCCGACAAGGGTTGCGCCGTGAGTGGCCAGTAATATTCACCCTTCTCAATAGTGATGCGGTCACGGCTGGCCTGCCACGGAAGACGCAGCAAGGGACGGGCAGCATCCGCTGTGGTGATGTTCAGCAGGCCGCTTTCATGCTGCCAGCTCAGTGCCGCTTTTAGCGGTTGCGGAAACCCGTCCAGGGCCAGCGCGCCCGCGATCTCGCCGTTAACCGGCAGGCCGTTAGCGTATTGCGGCAGTTCAAAATGACCTTTGAGGCTGAGCGGCTCGGTAAGCGCCGGATGGGTGATCGTCAATTGTCTGACCATCAGCTGCTGACCTTCCAGCGTGGCCTCAAGCTGTAAATTATCGCCCCGGTAATGCAGCTGCTGGCTGGCTTTATTGAGGGTCAAATCCAGGCCACCGGCATAGTCCTGCCAGGGCGAGATCGTCAGCTTATCAATGTGAATATCTGCGCCCGGCAGCATGGCCTGCCACTCTGCCAGCGTTTTCGGTGCGGTTGAGGCGGTTTGTGATTCGGGCAGATGTTGCAGGCATTCGCTTTGCAACGTGACCTGTTGTACGTTGAGCGTCCAGCGCGACTGTTGCCGGCCCAGCGCCGCGTTTTTGACGCTCGCCAGGCGACAGTCACCGGCTAAATAATGAAGAGATGGGAAAATGAGTTGCCCGTCATGCCAGCGTGGGCTGTTTTCCAGTTCGACGCGCGTGCCTGCAGGTAGCCAGAGGCCCACCAGACGCGGCAGCCACTGTGTAAGGGTTAGCAGTAATCCCAGCAGCAATAAAATCAGCGCCAGAATCGCGGCCAGGCGTCGACGGAAACTCCGTGGCATGAAAACAAGACTCCTTTTTTTTCAATATCCTGGGCGTAATGATGGCACGTAACACGCCGAAGGTGAAGGTTTGACCGGCAAGGTTAAAGAGGTGTCAGCAAAAAGTAAGAGAAAACGTTATCCTTGTTGCATCCCTTTTCCAGGAGCACCACGATGAAAATCGCCGTATACAGTACTAAACACTACGACCAGAAATATTTTGAACAGGTCAATAAACAGTATGGTTTCGATCTGGTCTTTTATGATTTTTTGCTGAGCGAAAGCACGGCCAAGACCGCCGTAGACTGTGATGCGGTTTGCCTTTTTGTGAATGACGACGGTAGCCGCCCGGTGCTGGAGGAACTGGCGGAATTGGGGGTGAAATTTATCGCCCTGCGCTGCGCCGGATTTAATAATGTCGATCTGAAAGCCGCGGCTGAACTGGGTCTGGAAGTGGTTCGCGTGCCCGCCTATTCCCCGGAAGCCGTCGCTGAACATGCCGTCGGCCTGATGATGACATTGAATCGCCGTATTCATCGCGCCTATCAACGCACCCGCGATGCGAATTTTTCGCTGGACGGCCTGACCGGTTTTAATATGCATAACAAAACCGCCGGCATTATTGGCACCGGCAAAATAGGCATAGCCACCCTGCGCATCTTAAAAGGATTTGGCATGCGTTTACTGGCCTTCGATCCCTATCCTTCGGAACAGGCGTTATCGCTGGGCGCGGAATATGTCGATCTGAAAACCCTGTTTGCCGAGTCGCATGTGATTACACTGCATTGCCCGTTAACGCCGGAAAACCATCATCTGCTTAATGCTAACGCGTTTGCGCAGATGCGCGATGGCGTCATGATTATTAATACCAGTCGGGGTGGGTTAATTGATTCTCAGGCCGCCATTGATGCACTTAAGCAGCAAAAAATTGGCGCGTTAGGCATGGATGTTTATGAGAATGAGCGGGATTTGTTCTTTGAAGATAAATCGAATGATGTCATTCAGGATGATATTTTCCGCCGCCTGTCAGCCTGCCACAACGTGCTGTTCACAGGCCATCAGGCTTTTTTGACCGCTGAAGCTCTGACTGCGATTTCAGAAACCACGCTGGAAAACCTCAGCCAGCTTCATCGTGGAGAAGACTGTCCGAACCGGGTGACGGCCTGATAACGCAGGCCGGTCACAGCCGGCCTCCGCGTTTAGCGGGCGCAGTTACCGCCGAGCAATGCCTGCTCGCTGCAGCGGCGTCCGTTGACTAACTGACACATGCCGATGCGCGAGCCGTCCAGTTGATTTGAAAACGCCAGCGTTCCCCCTGCATTGGCACAACTGGCCTCCGCCATTGCAGACATAACCACACGTGGCTGAACGTGGGCGGCGGTAGCTTGTTGTGGCGGCTCGTTGTCATCGCTGTTACTGCTGCAGGCAGACAATAACAACGCGGCAGCAGCCAGCAGAAAAGTCGCGGCTTTCATCAATCAGACTCCGGGAAGGTGAGTTAAAGGCTAAGCAAGAATATGTCAGCCCTGACACGCGGTCGAGAGAAGAAATAGCTTTTTACAAAAAATATCCTGACCTATTACAAGCAGAATTATCCTGTTATCACATAGTCACGTGGCGGAATATAGTTTAACCATGATGTCGAGCGGAGAAAAAGAATGTTAATGGATATGCTGATTCGTATCGCGCTGGCGGGCATTCTGGGCGGTCTGATTGGCCTGGAACGTCAGATGCGTGCCAAAGAAGCCGGATTACGTACTCATATTCTGGTCGGGATTGGCAGTGCGATGTTTATGCTGGTGTCTAAATATGGCTTTGCCGACATGTTGATGAAGGATCACGTTGCACTCGATCCCAGCCGCGTCGCGGCACAGGTTGTCAGCGGCATGGGTTTTCTGGGTGCCGGAACGATTCTGATCCAGAAACAGGTGGTTAAAGGCCTGACGACGGCAGCCGGGCTTTGGGTTACCGCCGCAATCGGCCTGGTCATCGGGAGCGGCATGTATGAAATCGGCATTTACGGCACCGTGCTGGCTCTGGTGGTGCTCGAGGTTTTCCGCCGTTTGAGTCATTTACTGATTGGTAAACACCATACGTTAATTGTTTATCTCAAGGCGAAAAGCGTGCCGCTGGTGCTGTTGGTCATGCAACGCGAAGGCATCCGCTATGGCAATATTTCGGTCATTAACCGGGACGAGGAAAGCGGTTTATGTGAATTAAGCGTTCAGGTTACCCTCTCCCGGAAATCCAGCGATGCGCATCTGTATGACAAAATCATGGAAGTAAAGGGCGTGCAGTCGCTGGAGATGATGTAGGACATGGATGCTGCGTTGTGCCGCTTCCGCACGATAAAAGCGTAGATGCACGTTCTTGTCGGGCGGGATAAATCCCACCCGACAGTAGACATATCCTTACCCTCACCATGAGATCTTCATTTCTGCTTTCATTGCGGCTTATTGTCGGCGTGAATAACGCCTTTATCTGACCGTGTTTATTCTCTGCTTTTCATCTTATCTCTCTTGCCAGTGCAGTTGGCAAAAATAAGACGGAAGGCAAAATATCGTGGTCAGTCACCATCAGGTTTATGCTTAACGATAATTGATATTGGAAATTGCACGCGTAATCCGTACCATACGCGGCATACTTTGCCTGCTGACAATCTTCGGCGGGTGATAACCTGTCATAAAAGCAAATCAGGGGGCACGGCAACAGGCTCAAATGTGCCCCTTTGATTATTGAGAAGCGACGTAATGCTGCAAAATCAAGAAATTAACAAGAAAGAACAGTACAACCTCAACAAGCTCCAGAAGCGTTTGCGTCGTCACGTAGGCGAGGCCATTGCCGATTTTAATATGATCGAAGAAGGCGACCGCATCATGGTTTGCCTGTCTGGTGGTAAAGACAGCTATACCATGCTGGAGATCCTGCGTAGCCTGCAGAAGAGCGCGCCGGTGAGTTTCAGTCTGGTGGCAGTCAATCTTGATCAGAAGCAACCCGGCTTTCCGGGGCACATCCTGCCGGAATATCTTGAGGCGCAAGGTGTTGAGTACAAAATTGTCGAGGAAGACACCTACTCTATCGTTAAAGAGAAGATTCCAGAGGGCAAAACCACCTGCTCGCTGTGCTCGCGTCTGCGTCGTGGCATTTTGTACCGCACAGCCACAGAGCTGGGCTGTACCAAAATTGCGCTGGGCCACCATCGCGATGACATCCTGCAAACGCTGTTTTTAAATATGTTCTACGGCGGCAAGATGAAAGGCATGCCACCGAAGCTGATGAGCGATGACGGGAAACACATTGTCATTCGTCCACTGGCCTACTGCCGCGAGAAAGATATCATTCGTTTCTCCGAAGCGCGTCAGTTCCCGATTATCCCGTGTAACCTGTGTGGTTCGCAGCCTAACCTGCAGCGTCAGGTGGTGGCAGATATGCTGCGCGACTGGGATAAACGCTATCCGGGCCGGATTGAAACCATGTTCAGCGCGATGCAGAACGTCGTGCCGTCACACATGGCCGACGTGAATCTGTTTGATTTCAAAGGCATTAAGCACGGGGATGCGGTGGTGGATGGCGGCGATCTCGCTTTCGATCGCGAAACCCTGCCGGTGAATCCGGTTGGCTGGCGCAGCGATGAAGACGATGCACCCGATGTCAGTGAACGCCTTGATGTTTTAGAGATTAAATAACGCTGCTGAATACATTAAAGGTAAAGGGCATGCGCGTAAACGCATGCCCTTTTTTTATACGTTGCGGTGAGGCGGCGGATCCATTATCGGCGGAAACTCCGGATCCGGTGGCGGATCGGGTTGCGGCTGAGGAATGGGGGGCGGATCGGTTGGAATCGGCTCGCTGTTATGTATCGCCTTCATACCGTGCTCCTCTGTAGCGAATGAACATTAAGCTTAGGAAAGATTAGGCCTTTCAGCCAGCAGGTAAAAAAAAGCCGGCAACAAGGCCGGCGTAGGTCGAATCAACTGTATTATGCAGTTATTCAAAAAAAGGAAGTAAGACAATATGGAGCGCAACGCCCATCGCTTGACGTTGCATTCACCTGCGGGAGAGAGTTTGCGTCAGTTGCCTCCGGCAGGTATTGATGTCGATCAGCTTTACTTCTGTTAAGCCCTCTGTCACTAAGGCAATTCACAGGCTTTGTCTGTCAAAGCCAACGCCGCTTACGTAAATACCCCGCCACGCCTAACGCCAGTATGACCAGTAAAATACAGAACACGCTGAAGCCGTAGCGCCATCCGCCGCCGGGAATGCCGCCCAGGTTGACACCAAACAGCCCGGTTAAAAAGGTAGCGGGCAGAAAAATCATCGCCATCAGCGACATCGTATAGGTGCGGCGATTCATGGATTCGGCCATTACCGAGGCGACTTCATCGGCCAGCACGGCCGTTCTGGCTACGCCCGCGTCCAGATCGTCCAGGCCGCGCCCCAGCCGGTCGGCAATCTCCTGCATGCGGCGGCGCTCACTGTCGTCCATCCAGGGCAGTTTCTCACTGGCGAGCCGGGCAAAAACATCACGCTGTGGAGCCATGTAACGGCGCATCACAATCAGCTGTTTGCGCAGCAGACCCAGTTCACCCCGCGGGGGAATGCGTTGGTCCAGTAAGGCATCTTCGAGCTCAATGATTTTGTCATGCAGGTCTTCGATAAATTCGCTGGTGTGACCGGTTAACGCATCGCAGACCTCGACCAGCCAGCTGCCACAGTTGACCGGGCCGTTACCGTTTTCGAGATCGGTCAGCACTTCATCCACGGCAAACACTTTACGTCGCCGGGTGGACACAATGAGCTGATCGTTAATAAACACCCGCATTGCCACTAACTGGTCAGGGCGCGCATCGCTGTTATGGTTCACGCTGCGCAGGACAATCATAAAACCGTCCCCCAACCGGGACACGCGAGGCCGCATGCTTTCACCGGCCAGCGCATCACGCACGGCATCCGGGATCTGAGGCGTGGATTGCAGCCATTCAGCGCTGCGGGGATGGGTATAATTGAGATGCAGCCAGCAGGGATGCTCATCGTGCAGCACCTGGGTTTCATCAATCGGTATCATGCCGCCCTTTCCATCCAACTGGCAGGAAATGATGGCATCTGTTACCTGAAGCGATTTTCCTTTCACACCGTCCACACCGTTACCCCGCTATCAAAATCAATACGATACAGTCTAGCGTGGCGGTGTTGAGTTGCAATCCTGAGCCTGTGTACAAAGATGTCAGAAGGCGGCCCAAGGCAGGCCGCCTTAGATCAGTGTTTCTCAATCCACAGTTCACGGCTGTAGGCGACGTCTTCCGGGTTGGTGATCGGATAGCCTTTCACCCACGGCTTGATCAGGCGACCATTGGTGTACTGGTAAATGGGCGCGATGGGGGCCTGTTCCGCAATGATTTGTTCGGCCCGGTTGTAATCTGCATTGCGGGCCTGGTCACTGGTTTCCATGCTCGCCTTAGCGATCACGGCATCATATTCGGCATTTTTGAAGCGCGGGATATTACTGCTGTTGCCGGATGTCAACAGAGTTAAAAAGGTCGACGGCTCATTGTAGTCCCCCACCCAGGAGGCGCGGATGACGTCAAAGCGTCCAGAGTTACGGCTGTCGATATAGGTTTTCCACTCCTGATTTTCCAGCTTCACGTCCACGCCAAGATTCTTCTTCCACATGGATGCAACCGCAATGGCAATCTTCTGGTGGCTTTCAGACGTATTATACAGCAGCGTCAGCTTCAGGGGTTTCGCCGGCCCGTATCCTGCCGCCGCCAGCAACGCTCTGGCCTGCGCGTCCATCTCTTGTTGATTATGCTGTTGCTGCAAGGCAGGCAGCGGTTTAAATCCGGCGGTCACATCTGGTGTAAAGTGCCAGGCCGGTTTTTCACCCGTGCCCAAGACTTTGTCCGCGATAACCTGGCGATCGATACTCCATGACAGCGCTTTGCGAACGCGCGCATCGGCCGTAGGGCCCTGCTGCGTATTAAACGCGTAATAGTAGGTTCCGAGTTGATCCGGCGTATAAACCTGCCCCGGCAGCGTCTTTTTCAGCAGGGCATACATGTTTTTAGGAAACGATTCGGTAATGTCCACATCGCCCGCGCGGTAGCGCTTGGTGGCGCTGGATTCTTCGTTGATGGGCAAAAAGGTCACTTTAGTTAACACGGAGTGCGCGTTATCCCAGTAGCGTGGATTACGCACCAGTACGATTTTTTCGTTAACCACTCGGCTGTCAAGTTGGTAAGCGCCGTTTCCGACCAGCTTGCCGGGCTGTGTCCACTGATCGCCCTCTTTCTCAATCACGCGTTGCGGGACGGGATAGAAAGCCACATTAGACACCATGGCCGGAAACCAGGGCACCGGGCGCGAGAGCGTCACTTTCAGGCGGTGTTTATCCAGCGCGGTGACGCCCAGTTTGTCCGGTGTTGTCGTCCCTTTAGTGATAGCGTCCGCCTCACTTAAACCACTGAGCGCGACAAAAGAGGCCTGAGACGAACTGGTTTTAGGATCCACTACGCGCTGCCAGCTGTAGACAAAATCCTGTGCAGTGACGGGCTCGCCATCAGACCAGCGTGCATTATTGCGCAGGGTGAAAATCCAGACTTTGTTATCACTGCTGCTCCAGCTTTGTGCCACGCCCGGCACAATTTTCCCGTGAGCATCCTGGCTGGTGAGCCCTTCGTAGAGATCGCGCATCACCTGGATTTCGGGCAGTCCCACGGCTTTAGCCGGGTCAAATGACGCAGGCTCATCTTTGATGTGACGGACAATCTCTTGTTTTGCGGCGAGCTGCGCGCCTGCGGGCACCTCTGCGGCAAAAACGGGTAAGGTGGCGCTAAGCAGACTCAGGGCGGTTAGCGTTGGAGAAAAGCGAATAATCATGTTCACCCCTTTACGATAAAGAAGTGCTGCATCAGCGTCTCACTGAGTCAGCCTGTTACCGGCCACTTTATCGCAAATTGCTGATTGATAAATAGCTATTTTCCCCCGGCGGCTTTTCCGCTACTTTTAAGGAAACCCTCTGGAGAATGTCACTATGCCGTCAATGCATCCCCGCTCACAGCGCGGAAAACTGGCTATTTCCTGGCAGCAATACGGGCGTTCCGTTCTGGGTGCCCCGCTGCTCTGGTTTCCCGCCAATCAGACTGACATCAACAGTGGACTGATTCTGGCTGGCACGCACGGTGATGAAAACGCCGCGATTGCGGCCATTTCTGCGGCGCTGCGCACCCTACCTGACGGCCTGCGCCGTCATCACGTTGTTCTGGCGGTCAATCCCGACGGCTGCCAGCTGGGGCTGCGGGCGAATGCTAATGGCGTTGACCTGAACCGTAACTTCCCGGCGGCCAACTGGCAGTCAGGTGAAACGGTGTACCGCTGGAACAGCGCGGCAGACGCGCGGGATGTGACGCTTTCGACAGGGGCACATCCCGCCTCAGAGCCGGAAACCCAGGCGTTATGCAGCCTGATTCATCAGCTAAAACCGGCCTGGGTGGTTTCCTGGCATGAGCCGCTGGCCTGTATCGACGATCCGCATCACGCCGAGGTCGGTGCCTGGCTGGCCGCGCAGACGAGTTTGCCGCGCGTCAGCAGCGTGGGCTATGCCACGCCCGGCTCCTTTGGCAGTTGGTGTCACGACCTGAGTCTGCCGTGCGTGACCGCAGAGATGCCCGTCATTGCGGTAGATGAGGCGACGGAAACGTGGCTGGAGGTGATGGTTAATCTGCTGCGCTGGCAGCCGTGATTAATGCTCCGTTCTGTACCTTCAGGGCGGGCTCGACATCGACAGCCAGCCAGGTGGCACCATCCAAATCGGCAAAGCGCACCATAGGTACCAGCGGCAAGGCGGCGCGAATCGCCCGGGACGTACAGATCATGCAGCCCAACATCAGCGTAAAGCCCTGATCGCGCGCAGCCTGTGCCAGCGCCAGCGCTTCCGTCAGCCCACCGGCTTTATCAAGTTTGATATTCACCATGTCGTAGCGCCCATGCAGCGCGGGCAGGCTTTCCCGCGTGTGGCAACTTTCATCGGCACAGATGGGTAAAGGGTGAATAAAATTTGCCAGCGCCTCGTCTTCTCCAGCCGGTAACGGCTGTTCCAGCATAGCGATTTCCAGATCGGCTAACAGCTGGCAGCGTGCCGCCAGCCCTTCGGCGTGCCATGACTCATTCGCATCCACGATTAACGTGGCGTCGGGCACCGCCGCACGGATCGCCATCAGGCGCTCGGTGATAAAGTTGTTGTCCATTTTAATTTTGAGCAGCGTTGCACCATGCTGCCACAGTGCCTGGGCACTGCTGGCCATCGCCTCTGGTGTATCAATGCTGACCGTTTGTGCGGTGACCACTGACGCGATCGGTGCAATGCCGACGACCTGTTCCAGCGTGCGGTGCTGCTGCCGGGCGGCCAGATCCCACAGCGCGCAGTCAATGGCATTTCGGGCGGCCCCTGCGGGCAACAGCGTTTGCAGTGCCTCGCGGGTCAGGCCCTGCTGAAGCTGGGGCATCACCGTCGCGATGTGCTCCAGCACCAGCGCTTCGCTTTCGCCATAGCGCGTATAGGGCGTGGCTTCTCCCGTGCCTTTTACTCCGTTTTCTTCAATTTCCACCACCACGACTTTGGCTTCAGTGCGGCTGCCGCGCGCGATGACAAACGGCGTATGCAACGGCCAGGCTTCGGGATAACATTTTACCGTCCTCATTAGCGCTCCTTGTTGTCAGCGATTCATCACTGTCATTTAAATTCAGGCAACAATTACACTCGTAAACCCTTAAAATTTATGTCATAAACAAAGGCTATATCTGTACTGATGCCCTATTTTTTTGTCAGATAACATCATTAGAAGGAATTCGTATGTCTCAGACTGTTCACTTTCAGGGCAACCCGGTAGCGGTTGCTGGCCAGTTTCCGCAGCCCGGCGATAGCGCTAAACCTTTTACGCTGGTGGCCAAAAACCTCGCGAATGTCTCACTCTCTGAGTATGCAGGAAAACGCAAGATTCTGAATATTTTTCCCAGCGTCGATACTGGCGTGTGTGCGTCTTCGGTACGTAAATTTAACCAACTGGCGGGCGAACTGAATAATACCGTGGTGTTATGCATTTCAGCCGATCTGCCGTTTGCTCAGTCGCGCTTCTGCGGCGCAGATAACCTGAATAACGTGGTCACGCTGTCCACGCTGCGCGGTGGCGAGTTCAAACAGGATTACGGGGTGGAAATTGCTGACGGTGCCCTGCAGGGCCTGACCGCGCGTGCCGTCATCGTGCTGGATGAGCATGACAACGTGCTTTACAGCCAGCTGGTGAATGAGATCACCACCGAGCCGGATTATGATGCCGCGCTTGCCGCACTGAAATAAGACGGGACACAGCGGATAAGCGCCCGCTTATCCGCTGTGTTGTTATTCGCCGTCGCTGTCCCCGCGTTTCTGCCCTAACCCATATTCCCGCAACTTATTGGCAATCGCCGTGTGCGAAACGCCAAGCCGTTTTGCCAGTTTTCGCGTACTGGGATAAGAAAGATACAAACGCGTGAGGATGGAACGTTCAAAGCGACGGGTAATCTGATCCAGCGTCCCTTCCATCGCCTCTTCTCCCAGCGACACATCAAGCGCCTGTTCCGGCAGTACGATGTCCTGAGGGCGCAATTCGTGGCCTTCGAGCTGGGTCAGCGCCCGATACAGCGCGTTTTTCAACTGACGCACATTGCCCGGCCAGTTGTAACGCACCAGAAACGCGTTGAGCTGCGAAGAAAGGCGTGGTCGGGGAATCCCCTGTTCATCGGCAAAACGCGCCACAAACATTTCCGTCAGCGGCATGATGTCCTGCACACGCTCGCGCAGCGGCGGCAGGTTAAGCGTCAGGACGTTAAGGCGATAGAACAAGTCTTCCCGGAACTCGCCACGCTGCACCAGTTCGAATAAATTCTTCTGCGTGGCGCAAATGACGCGCACGTTGACATGCACTTCATGCTCTTCCCCGACGCGACGGAAGGTGCCGTCATTCAGGAAGCGCAGCAGCTTGGTCTGCATCGTGGGCGACATTTCGCCAATTTCATCCAACAGCACCGAGCCGCCATTGGCCTGTTCGAAAAAGCCCTTTTTGCCTTCCAGCGCATTGGGATACGCGCCCGCCGCGTGACCAAACAGCTCACTTTCCGCTACATCATCGGGAAGTGAAGCGCAGTTAAGTGCCAGAAACGGCATTTTTCCACGCGCACTGCGTAAATGGCAGGCACGGGCCAGCATATCTTTACCGGTGCCGGTATCACCAATAATCAGTAATGGCGCATCATGCATTGCCAGTTTACGTGCCTGCTCCACCACCTGACGCATTTTGGGCGTCACGGCGACGATATGATCGAACTCCGTTTCGTCCGTCACCACCAGGTTTTGTAACTGGCGCCCCATCCTCGCGGTGGACTTCAGCATTACCATCGCACCTACCAGCTGATCCTGCTGTTCGCTGTCGGCAGACAGATAGATGGGATGGGCTTCCATCAGAAAATCGCGCCCTTCAATGACCACATGCTGCGCCTGCGCCTGGACACGTTCGCTTTCCAGCCAGCGGCCAAAATTAAAACCGTTGATCAGGTGGTCGGCATTCACATTGCGGATCTTGTTCTCATCCAGATTAAACAGGTTTTGCGCGGCCGGGTTGGCCAGTTCTACCTTGCTTCTGAGATCAACAGAAAAAACCGGCTCGGGCATGGCAACCAGCAAGGCGCTCAGTACCCGATGCTCACGCTCTGAAGGCATATAGGGCACCGTGCGAACATCCGTTACGCCCGGCGTGCGACGGATTTCTGCCATCAGGTTACTAAACTGCTCAAACTCAAGCGTGGAGAAATTAAGATAGATGCGGCCTGATGAGGCCACTTCGATGCCGCGAAGATCGATTCCGCGCGCCACCAAAAGATCCAGTAATTCGCGCGCCAGGCCGATTCGGTCCTGACAAAACACTTCTAAACGCATTGCGTGGGCCTTATCCGTTTATTATCCGGCGATAATACGCTAAACCCCTACGCCGCAGAAAGGGGGCTGTCAGGAAAAGTTGACAGCCTTGATGCAAGCGCGTTTTTTTTAAACGGCAGGCTGTGGCGATGGCGGGAGAGCCCTGACAGTGACATTCGCTCAACGTTGTCAGGAGATAAAGCACAGAAGGCACAGCATCTGCACTCACGTTTCAGTGCACAACCGTTACTGGCGTTTCTCTCCGCCCTTCTGCAGCGCTTCTTTTATCTGGCCTATCAATTCACGACGGTAGTCGCCCAGGCGGGGTTTGTCGTTTTCCAGCCAGGGTAACGGCCGACACAGCTCCATAGCTTTAATGCCAAGACGTGCGGTCAGCAGGCCTGCGCCAATGCCCTGCGCGGCACGGGCGGACAGGCGCGCCGCGATATCCTGCGACATCCAGTCCATGCCCACTTCACGCACCAGCTCAGACGCGCCGGCAAATGCCATATTCAGCAGCACCAACCGGAACAGGCGCAGTCGGCTAAAGTAGCCCAGTTCAATACCGTAAATAGCGGCAATACGGTTGACCAGCCTGATATTGCGCCAGGCAATAAAGGCCATATCGACCAGCGCCAGCGGACTCACCGCAATCATCAGGGCGGATTCTGCGGCATGACGACTGATTTCCCGCCGGGCCTGGCGATCGAGCACCGGCTGCACCAGTTGGGCATACAACCGCACGGTTTCACCGTCATTATGGGTTTCATGGAGCGAAGCATGCCAGCGTTGTAACGCAGGATGCGCCTGATCGAGTTCGGCCTGGCGAGCCAGTTTTTCGCAGAAATCTCGCCCTTTACCCACGCTGTGGCTGTTAAGCAGTTCCCGACCCAGATCGCGCTCTTCTGCACGCTGACGCAGCTGATACAGTCGTCGCCACTCGCCGGTTAACGCGCCGACACCCGCGGCCACGATCAGTCCCCCGGCCATCCCGCTGCCCAGCGCAAACCAGTCATGCGCCAGCCAGGCGTTGTGGATCCACTGCACGCCCTGCGCCACGATGCTGATCCCAAACAGGCCCAGCCCGGCACCGACCATGTTGCGCCACAAACTGCGTTTGGGTTTCAGGGCCGCTTCGACGGCGCGCTCCCCTGCGCTTTCCTCTTCCACCGCCGTCTCGCTTTCTGCAACGGCTAAAAACGCGTTCCGGGCTTCCGCGTCGAAGGTTTGCGCCGGACGCAACACGTCATTCGGCTTGTCGTTCAGCGGCGTTGCAAAATCAATACGCGGCTTTAACGGATCGCTCATCGCAATTTATCTCCCAGTAAAAACTCCAGTGCCGCATCCATGCGGATATGCGGCAGAGGACGATCGATATCCAGTTGCTGTGGGCGAAACTGCTCAAACTGAAAACCCTGTTGTTGCCAGAACGCCGCCCCCGGCAGGCGCGGGGGAACTTCACCCGGATAGACCGTCAGTGCCTCGCCATCCGCTAAGCGGTGCCCGCGCAACGCGGGGATTTTTTCACCCTGATGATCAACCTGTCCACTCTGGGTCGCCTGTACCGAAGCCAGACCAGTACAGTCCATGCTGATACCTTCAAATGCGGCATTTTGCCAGGCATCCTGCACCAGTTGCTGTAACAGGGACACCATATTGCCGTGCTGGTCGTGGGTAATGTGATCGGCTTTGGTGGCGGCGAACAGCAGCTTATCGATCACCGGCGAAAAGAGACGGCGAAACAGCGTGCGCTGACCGTAGTGAAAACTCTGCATAAGCTGCGTAAGGGCTAACCGCATATCGTTAAAGGCCTGCGGGCCGCTGTTGAGCGGTTGCAGGCAGTCCACCAGCACAATCTGGCGGTCAAAGCGTACGAAATGGTTTTTATAGAATCCTTTAACTACATGCTGGCAGTAGTAATGAAACCGCTGTTGCAGCATGGCGAAATTGCTGCCTTTGTCCGCCTGCGCCAGTTTCGCCGCCTGGGCATCGTCAGCAGTAGGACACGGAAAAAACTGGAGTGCGGGCGCGCCCGCCATATCGCCGGGCAGCACGAAGCGGCCTGGCTGGATAAAGTGTAATCCTTCGGCTTTGCAGCGATGCAGGTAGTCAGTCCAGGCCTCGGCAATGTCGGCTAAACGGTTCTCGTCAGCCGGTGCCAGCGGATCGAGGCGCTGACACAGGTCGCGCCAGGGTTGCGCCCACAGGGCGCGATCGCCCTGCAACAAGCCGTTCATCTGGCGTGACCAGGTCAGGTAATCCTGTGCCAGCATCGGCAGATCAAGCAACCATTCGCCGGGGTAATCAACGATTTCAAGATAGAGCGTGGCGGTCTCTTTCAGATGACGCAGCAGCGAGTCATGCGGACGGTAACGTAACGCCAGGCGCATTTCGCTGACGCCACGCGTGGGCGTGGGCCAGGCAGGCGGTGAACCGTAAAGCTGCGCCAGCCCTTCGTCATAGGTGAAACGGGCCGTGCCCATGTCACGTTGCGGCACGCGTTTCACCCCTAACAGGCGTTCATCACGCACAACGGAAAACAGCGGCAAACGAGCGCCGCTGTGGACAGAAAGAAGTTGGTTGACCAGCGAGGTGATAAAAGCTGTTTTACCACTGCGGCTGAGACCGGTGACCGCCAGGCGAAGGTGGCGGTCGACGCCGCGATTCATTAATGCTATCAGTTCAGTTTGCAGTCTTTTCATCGTTTTCCCTGATGAAGCGCGACGCTACCCGGTTCATCACGCGTTTCAATAGCGGCTCAAGCGCCAGGCCAAGCAAAATGCGCAGTGGACGGCGCGCGACCGATTTGACGGCCCAGCCGGTCACGCCGGCAGGCCCGTAAGTAACAGCATTGATAATGATGAATCTGGCGGCTGACTTCAATGCAGGTGTGGCACGATGGCGAAACGTTGCTGCGCGCGAAACGGTCATGAATACCTCCCGGTCATCAGCAGACGGGCCGGTCTGGCCCGTAGCAGACGATAATTAAATCTGACGGAAACGACTGCGCACACTAAACGTTTCAGAGGTGACGTAACGTTCTATATCGCGAACATTACGCTCATCCTGTTGCAGTGCGGTTTCCAGTTGGTCAAGCAGTTCGCTGGCTGTGGGCTGAGCTTCACCGTTGTCGACGCCAGCAGGTTTTACGTCCAGCACAAAACCCAGCGCAAAGTAGGCAATCACGGTAAACACAAACAGCCCAAATAACAGCGATAACACCACAATGATACGCAGCAGCCGCACCGGCACATCCAGATACTCAGCCAGCCCGGCACAGACGCCCATCAGCTTTCCTTCGTCAGGCTTACGCCATAATTTACGGCCTCTTATCATGGCTGCCTCCAGTTAGGATGTTCTGCATCCAGGATCGCTTCTAACGCATCAATGCGTTCGCGCATGCGCTGAGCATCCCGGGTCACCTGTTGCAGACGCTGCATCTGACTCTGTGACAGCTCCGCTCCGCCGCTGCGCTTGTTACTGTAGTGTAACCACAGCCAGACGGGGGCCACGAACAGCACAAATATTGTAAGAGGTATCGCCAAAAATAGTGCGCTCATTGACTCTCCTTAATCCTTTCCTACTGTCAGCGGCGGTTTATTCGCTGCGGTTCATTTTGGCTTTCAGCGCATTCAGTTGCTGACTGATTTCGTCATCGGCTTTCAGCTCAGTAAACTGCTGATCCAGGGTTTTAGGTTTACCAAAACCGTGGCTCTCCGCTTCCGCTTCCATATGATCGATTCGGCGTTCAAACGATTCGAAACGCGCCATGGCTTCATCAATTTTACCACTGTCCAGCTGACGGCGGACATCACGGGATGACGAGGCGGCCTGATGGCGCAGCGTCAACGCCTGCTGGCGCGCGCGGGTTTCGCTCAGTTTTTTCTCCAGCTCAGCAATCTCACCTTTCATGCGCGTCAGCGTTTCGTCAACCTGTTCGACTTCGCGTTTGAGCGAGGCGATCAGATCGGTCAGCTTCTGTTTTTCGATAAGCGCAGAACGGGCCAGATCTTCTTTATCTTTGCGAATCGCCAGTTCTGCTTTTTCCTGCCATTCAGCCTGCTGCAGCTCAGCCTGCTCGATACGGCGTGACAGCTGTTTCTTTTCGGCCAGCGCGCGGGCTGACGTCGAACGCACCTCGACCAGCGTATCTTCCATCTCCTGAATCATCAGGCGCACCAGTTTCTGCGGATCCTCTGCGCGTTCCAGCAGTGAATTGATGTTGGCATTAACGATGTCAGCGAAACGAGAAAAAATACCCATAATGATGCTCCTCTTGATGGTCATAGTTTTAGCTTGTTGGCGAGGACTAATTCAAGATGCGTGCCAATTTTTATCTTATTGATTTTAATTACGATAATAAGCTGGCAGTTTTTTTTGCCTGACCTAATATAGTTAAATTGATTAATCAGTGGCGAAATTCATCATGTCTGTGAACAACGACAATTTGCTGGGCGAATCAAATAACTTTCTGGAAGTGCTGGAGCAGGTGTCAAAGCTCGCGCCGCTGGAGAAGCCTGTGCTGGTGGTGGGCGAACGCGGGACAGGTAAAGAGCTGATTGCCAGCCGTCTGCACTACCTTTCTGACCGCTGGCAGGGCCCTTTTGTCTCTCTTAACTGTGCGGCGCTGAACGAGAATCTGCTTGATTCTGAGCTTTTTGGCCATGAGGCAGGTGCCTTTACCGGTGCGCAAAAACGTCATCTGGGCCGCTTTGAGCGCGCGGATGGTGGCACCTTGTTTCTTGATGAACTGGCGACAGCCCCCATGCTGGTTCAGGAAAAACTGTTGCGGGTAATTGAATACGGCCAACTGGAACGCGTGGGCGGAAACCACGTTTTTCAGGTTAATGTGCGCCTGATCTGCGCCACCAATGAAGATTTACCCGCGCTGGCCGAAGCCGGTAAGTTTCGGGCCGATCTGCTGGATCGCCTGGCCTTTGATGTGGTGCAGTTGCCGCCGCTTCGGGAGCGCCGCAGCGACATTCTGGTCATGGCTGACCATTTTGCCATACAGATGTGTCGGGAGCTCAAACTGCCGTTGTTTCCCGGCTTTACGCCCCGCGCACAGCAAACCTTGCTTGAGCATCACTGGCCGGGCAACGTGCGCGAGCTGAAAAACGTGGTCGAACGATCCGTCTATCGCCATAACACCAGCGATACCGCGCTGGATGAAATCATCATTAACCCGTTTGCCCGCCGCAGTGAAGCCGCAGACAGGGCCGCCCCCTTGCCTGCTACCGAGTCGCCAACCGCCCTGCCTTCACTTCCGCTTGATCTGCGCCAGTGGCAGAACCAGCAGGAACGTGACGTGGTGGAAATCAGCCTGCAACAGGCAAAGTATAATCAGCGCCGGGCGGCCAGCTTACTGGGCGTCACCTATCATCAACTCCGTGCCATCATGAAAAAACACGGTATTCAGGCGCGCGACGGACAACATTAGCGGGCTTTTATATACGTACAGAAGCTGACAACGTGCCGGGGCATGCTGTAATGCAATCAGGCGGGTAAAAAAAGGGCCCGCCGAAGCGGGCAACTGGAAGCAATGTGAGCAATGTCGTGCTCTTCTTCGGTAGAGCCCCGTCGAAGTGCAACTGAATAATAATCATTCCTGTTTGCATCTGTAAAGTGTTATTGAGAATTTTTCTCATCTCCATACCAACGCTGCGCCTTTTTGCGCGGATCGTTTACACCTGCTGTACCAATCGTCGGCAATCGATGACGCAGAGTTGGGACCACGCGCGCTTTGCGATACACTTTGCCCAATGCCCGAGAATCGTTGAGTTCTATGTTAAAACTAATGCCTTCGCTGTTGCTGAGTCTCAGCGTGTTGAGCGCACCTGTGTGGTCCGCGCCCGCACCTGCCACGGATATTCGTCAAAGCGGCTTTGTCTATTGCGTCAACGGGACGCTAAACACGTTTAACCCGCAGATGGCCAGTAGTGGTTTAACGGTGGACACACTGGCGGCGCAGCTCTATGACCGCCTGCTTGATGTCGATCCTTATACCTATCGTTTACAGGCTGACCTGGCCGACAGCTGGGATGTACGTGATAACGGCGCGACCTATCGCTTTCACTTGCGTCACGGTGTGCAGTTTCAGCACACCTCAAACTTTACGCCTACCCGCACGTTGAATGCCGACGATGTGGTCTTTAGCTTTGCGCGCATGTTTGACCGTAAACATCCCTGGCATGACGTTAATGGCGGCTATTATCCCTATTTCGACAGCCTGCAGTTCGCTGACGCCGTGCAGAGCGTGAAAAAGATCGATAACTATACGGTCGAAATTCGCCTGAACAGCCCTGATGCGTCGTTTCTCTGGCACATGGCAACCCACTATGCGCCCATCCTCTCGAAGGAATACGCAGACAGCCTGGACAAAACAGGTCATCAGGAAACGCTGGATCGGTTACCTGTGGGCACCGGCCCGTTTCAGCTGAGTGAATACCGCAGTGGGCAATATATTCGCCTGGCCCGCAATCCCTACTACTGGAAAGGCGTACCGCGCCTGCAACAGGTGGTGATTGATCTTGGCGCGGGCGGCACCGGCCGGTTATCGAAACTGCTGACCGGTGAGTGCGATGTGCTGGCCTATCCTGCCGCCAGCCAGATTTCCATTCTGCGCGACGATCCCCGGCTGCGTATGACATTGCGGCCCGGTATGAACATCGCCTATCTGGCCTTCAACACGCGAAAACCCCCGCTCGACAGACCGAAAGTGCGTCACGCGCTGGCGCTGGCCATTAATAATGAACGCCTGATGGAGTCGATTTATTACGGCACGGCAGAAACTGCGGCCTCGATTTTGCCGCGTGCCTCCTGGGCTTACGATACGGATGCCAGCATCACCGCCTACGATCCGAAAAAGGCCAGGGCTGCGCTGGAAGCGGCGGGCGTGACCGATCTTCACCTGCGTCTGGTGGTGCCTGCCGCCTCGCAGTCCTGGAACCCCGCGCCGCTGAAAACGGCAGAACTGATTCAGGCCGATCTGGCACAAATTGGCGTTAACGTCACTATCGTGCCGGTTGAAGGCCGTTTTCAGGAAGCACAGTTGATGGCGATGAACCACGACCTGACCCTGGCAGGCTGGGCAACCGACAGTAACGATCCTGACAGTTTCTTTCGTCCCCTGCTGAGCTGCGCGGCGATTGCCTCACAGACCAACTATGCGCACTGGTGCTCGCCTGCGTTTGACAGCACGCTGAAAAATGCTCTGCTGTCGCAACAGCTGTCCGGACGCATTGAGAGCTATGATAAAGCTCAGCAAATTTTAGCTCAGGAACTGCCCGTCCTGCCGCTGGCTTCATCCTTGCGCCTGCAAGCCTACCGGCATGATATTAGAGGCCTGGTACTGAGTCCGTTTGGTAACGCTTCCTTTGCTGGCGTTTATCGTGATGAGCGGGAGGATCGATAAGTGATCATTTATATTTTGCGTCGGCTGGTGTTACTGGTGATTACGCTGTTTTTTCTCTCGCTGGTGAGTTTCAGCCTGAGCTACTTCACACCGAATGCCCCGCTCGAAGGCGCCTCACTGTTCGATGCCTGGTGGTTTTGGTTTAAAGGCATGCTGCAACTGGATTTTGGCGTATCCAGCACCAATGGTCAGGAAATTGGCCTGCAACTGCGCGAGGTCTTTCCGGCCACCATGGAGCTGTGCCTGATGGCCTTTACGCTTGCCTTAATCGTCGGCATTCCGCTGGGGATTTGTGCGGGTGCCCTGCGTCATAAATGGCAGGACAAAGTTATCAGCGCATTTGCCTTGCTGGGTTTTTCGATCCCCGTCTTCTGGCTCGCCCTGCTGTTTACCCTGTTTTTCTCGTTAACGCTGGGCTGGTTGCCGGTTTCCGGTCGCTATGATCTGCTCTATCCGGTCCAGAACATAACCGGTTTTGCTTTAATCGATGCCTGGCTCAGCCCCTCACCGTGGCGGCATGAAATGATGATCAGCGTGCTGATGCACCTGATTTTACCGGTGACCGTGCTGGCGATGGCCCCGACCACTGAGATTGTGCGTTTACTGCGCATCAGCACCAGCGATGTCGTCGATAAAAACTATGTTAAAGCTGCGGCGACCCGCGGGCTCTCGCGCTTTACCGTTATTCGCCGTCATGTGCTGCATAACGCCCTTCCGCCTGTCATTCCGCGCCTGGGTTTACAGTTCTCCAGCATGTTAACGCTGGCGATGATTACGGAGATGGTTTTTAACTGGCCTGGCCTGGGGCGCTGGCTGATTAACGCCATCCGTCAGCAGGACTATGCGGCCATCTCAGCAGGCGTAATGGTGACCGGTGGACTGGTTATTGTGGTGAATGTGCTCGCTGACATCGTTGGCGCGGCGCTGAATCCGCTGAAACATAAGGAATGGTATGCCGTCCGATAACATCTACGCCGAAAAACGCCTGCCCAGTGCGTTTCGCCAGAGCTGGCACCATTTTTATGGCGATATGCCGGCGATGATTGGCCTGTACGGCTTTGGCGCGCTGCTGCTACTGTGTCTGTTCGGCCATTTTCTGGCCCCTTACAACATCGACCAGCAATTTCTGGGTTATCAACTGCTACCGCCCTCCTGGTCGCGCTACGGTGAGGTTTCCTTTTTTCTCGGGACGGACGATCTGGGGCGTGATTTACTGAGCCGCCTGCTGAACGGCGTGGCCCCCACGGTTGGATCGGCCATTCTCGTCACGCTGTTTGCCACCTTCTGGGCGCTGGTACTGGGGATTGTGGCGGGCATGACGCACGGTGTGCGTTCTGCGGTGCTGAATCATGTCCTGGATACGCTGCTGTCCATTCCCTCACTCTTGCTGGCCATTATCGTAGTGGCGTTTCTGGGGCCGCGCCTGGAGCACGCATTACTGGCCGTGTGGCTGGCGCTGATGCCGCGCCTGGTGCGCGAAATCTACAGCGCCGTTCATGACGAACTGGAAAAAGAGTATGTGATTGCGGCTCGCCTGGATGGTGCGACCAGCATCAATATTTTGTGGCACGCCATTTTGCCTAACGTTTTGCCTATGCTGATCAGTGAAATTACGCGCGCGCTGTCGATGGCTATTCTCGATATCGCCGCACTGGGTTTTCTTGACCTCGGCGCGCAGTTGCCCTCGCCTGAGTGGGGCGCGATGCTGGGTGATTCGCTGGAGCTGGTGTATGTTGCGCCCTGGACTGTCATGCTTCCCGGTGCCGCGCTGATGGTCAGCGTGTTAATGGTTAATCTGCTCGGTGACGGCATTCGTCGGGCCGTCGAGGCAGGAGTGGAATAATGCCGTTACTGGATATTCGTAATCTGACGATTGAATTTATGACCGCTGACGGGCCGGTCAAAGCGGTAGACCGCATCAATTTATCACTGACTGAAGGCGAAATTCGCGGTCTGGTGGGTGAGTCGGGCTCGGGCAAAAGCCTGGTTGCCAAGGCGATTTGTGGCGTGACCAACGACAACTGGCGCGTCACCGCAGACCGTATGGTCTTTGATGACGTGGATTTGCTGCGTTTGTCGCCGCGTGAGCGTCGCCGCATCGTAGGTCACAATGTGTCGATGATTTTCCAGGAACCGCAGTCCTGTCTTGATCCCTCGGAAAGTGTCGGCCGTCAGTTGATGCAGGCGATTCCGCGCTGGACGTACAAAGGACCGTGGATGAAGCGCTTTTGGTTCTGGCGAAAAAACCGCGCCATTGAGCTGCTGCACCGCGTCGGTATTAAAGATCACAAAGACATCATGCGCAGCTTTCCCTACGAACTCACCGAGGGCGAGTGTCAGAAAGTGATGATTGCCATCGCACTGGCGAATCAGCCGCGCCTGCTGATTGCCGACGAGCCGACCAACGCTATGGAGCCGACGACGCAGGCGCAGATCTTTCGCCTGTTGAGCCGTCTGAATCAGAACAACAACACCACGATTCTGCTGATCAGCCATGACCTGCGTACCCTGAGTCACTGGGCTGACAGGATCAACGTTATGTACTGCGGACAAACCGTGGAAACGGCGCAGAGTGAAGACCTGATGACCACGCCGCACCATCCGTATACCCAGGCGCTGATTCGTGCGATGCCAGACTTTGGCCGACCGCTTCCTCACAAGAGCCGCCTGAATACCTTATCCGGAGCGATTCCATCGCTCGAAAGCCTGCCCATTGGCTGCCGTCTTGGACCGCGCTGCCCGTATGCACAGCGTAAATGTGTGGAAACGCCACGGCTGACGGGCTCCCGTTCGCATCTCTATGCCTGCCATTTTCCGCTCAACGTGGAGGGCCAATAGCATGGAAACGCTACTGGAAGTGCGCAATCTGAGCAAAACGTTTCGTTATCGCACCGGTCTGTTTCGCCGTCAGCATGTCGAGGCGGTGAAGTCCGTAAGCTTCACGCTGCGGGAGAAGCAGACGCTGGCGATCATCGGCGAAAATGGCTCCGGCAAATCAACGCTGGCAAAAATGCTCAGCGGCACCGTTGCCCCAACGGAGGGGGAAATCATTATTGACGATCATGCGCTGAGCTTTGGGGATTATGGCTACCGTAGCCAGCGCATCCGTATGATTTTCCAGGATCCTTCTACGTCGCTTAATCCCCGGCAGCGCGTCAGTCAGATTCTGGAGCTGCCGCTGCGCCTGAATACCGATCTTGACGCCGAGGCGCGCGAGAAACGGATCATTGGCACGCTGCGTCAGGTGGGATTACTGCGCGACCATGCCGGTTATTATCCGCATATGCTGGCACCAGGCCAAAAACAGCGTCTGGGCCTGGCGCGGGCATTAATTCTGCAACCCAAAGTGATTATTGCTGATGAAGCGCTAGCCTCACTGGATATGACCATGCGCTCACAGTTGGTCAACCTGATGCTGGAGCTGCAGGAAAAACACGGCATCGCCTACATCTACGTGACGCAACATTTAGGGATGATGAAGCATATCAGCGACAAAGTGTTGGTCATGCATCAAGGCGAAGTCGTGGAACGCGGCGGGACGGCCGACGTGCTGGCTTCTCCGCTGCATGATCTGACCAAACGTCTGATCAACAGCCATTTCGGCGAAGCGTTAACGGCCGAAGCGTGGCGACGCGAGCGTTGATTTTTCGGGGTTTTGTGGAAAACTGTGCGCAGTTTTCCTGATTTAAGGCAGACGTGCTAGAATCCGCACGTCGATTAACGTCGGTCGTCTATTATTTAAACAACGCGACCGCCAACTACCATGACCATAAGGATTACAGCTATGGGTTTTCTTTCCGGTAAGCGCATTCTGATTACTGGTGTTGCCAGTAAACTTTCCATCGCCTACGGTATTGCACAGGCGATGCACAAACAGGGCGCAGAACTGGCTTTCACCTACCAAAACGACAAACTGAAAGGTCGTGTGGAAGAGTTCGCCAAAGATTTGGGTTCTGACATCGTACTGCCATGTGATGTTGCAGAAGATGAAAGCATCCAGTCCCTGTTCGCTGAGCTGGCAAAAACCTGGCCGAAATTTGACGGTTTCGTTCACTCAATTGGTTTTGCCCCAGGCGACCAGCTGGATGGCGATTACGTGAATGCCGTAACCCGCGAAGGTTTCAAAATTGCGCACGACATCAGTGCCTACAGCTTTGTTGCCATGGCAAAAGAGTGCCGTGCGATGCTGAACCCCAACTCAGCGCTGCTGACGCTGTCCTACCTGGGTGCAGAGCGCGCTATCCCTAACTACAACGTAATGGGCCTGGCAAAAGCGTCTCTGGAAGCAAACGTACGTTACATGGCCAATGCCATGGGACCAGAAGGCGTGCGTGTGAACGCCGTTTCTGCCGGTCCAATCCGTACGCTGGCGGCTTCAGGCATCAAAGATTTCCGTAAGATGCTGGCTCACTGTGAAGCGGTAACCCCGATTCGCCGTACCGTGACCATCGAAGACGTGGGTAACTCTGCGGCCTTCCTGTGTTCCGATCTGGCGGGTGGTATCACCGGCGAGATCGTTCACGTCGACGGCGGTTTCAGCATCGCCGCGATGAACGAACTGGAACTGAAATAAGTTTCCTCATGGGCGAGCGCTGCTCGCCCTGTCCTTCCCCGCCTGCGCCCTCGTTATTCCTTATTGCTATTAATTATCACCGATCGGTCTTTTGCCGTGCCCTGCCCGTGGGCGAGGATAAGTCAGCCCTGCGGCCTGCGACCGGTTCACTGACTCTGTCCCGCATGTGCCGCATCAGATTTTGCAAAAGGACTGATGATGCAACAACGCCGCTATACTGGCCAGGATCACTGGTTTTACGAGAGCCAGACCTGTCCGCGTACCGTTCCGGCTGCCCCGCTTTTTCCTGAAGCAGCGCATATCGACGATCGGTTCTTGTTGGGGTTAGCGCAGGAAACCTCTTCTGTTCAGCCGTTATTGCAGGCCGGACAACCCGCCATTCAGATTGCTCATGAGATTGTTGACCTGCTGTTTCCCGACCAGGTTGACGTTACGCTGACCCATACGCTGACGCTTTACGATCGGTTAAGCAGCGCGCTGACCGTGGCGCAGGTTACGGGCATTCAGCGGCTCTGCAATCACTACTCTGCAAGACTCAATCCTCTGCCTGGCCCTGACTCGTCGCGCGAGAGCAATAACCGCCTGACACAAATTACCCAGTACGCCCGACTGCTGGCCATGCAACCCACTCTGATTACTGCCGACAGTGTGCGCGCCCTTCACGCCGCAGGTCTGAGCGAAGCCGATATTGTCACGCTTAATCAGTTGGTCGGCTTTGTCTGTTACCAGGCACGCGTGATCGCCGGTATTCATGCTCTGCTGAACATGCCGGTACGCTGGATACCCGGCATGTCACCTGCACCGGATGCGCCAGCCACCGATGCCCCCGGCGTCTGGCAGCCAGTCCTGAAACCGCTTGAGCCCCGCTATGCCAGCGAGGCGCAGCATAAGGCTGTGGCGCAATGCCAGACATCGTCTGCGCCAGAGGACGCCCTCTGGTTGCTGGCGCACGCACCGGCGTTATTAGAGCATTGGTACAAGTTGAATCATCAGGAGGAGACGGTCTTCACCGTCGGGGTTGAGGCTACAGCGGCCAGCCTGCTGGGAAATCGCTGGCGTCCACCGTCGTTAACGCCCTGTAGCGGCCAGGCTGGCGCCTTTGATAATGCGAACCTGACCGATGCTGACCGGGCGGTCAGCGCGTTAACCGCCCTGCTGACCCGCCAGCCAGAACGTTTTTGCGCCGCCGATCTCCAGCCATTGCAAGAATCCGGCTGGTCCGTTGCCGATCAGTTCGCGCTTATCCAGGCCATCGCGCGGGCAAACTGGAACAGCCGTTTATTTTATGCCTGTGGTGAGGCGCGCTAAAGATCCAGATGACTGCGCGCTTCGTCATAGAAGTGCTGTGCCAGCGGCGTTGCCCGACCCGGTTCAGCGACCACCAGGGCCGCCTGGCGCGCCATCTTTGGCATTATGACAGGTCGCTGTTCCAGTCCGTGTAAAGACGCGGGCAGCAGATGACCGCGTGGCGAAACCAGTACGCCCAACCCGACCTGCGTACACTGCAGCAGTTGCATAATGGAGGCGCTTTCTACCACCACGCGCGGCATCAGCGACATCTCCCGCAGCGCCATATCCAGATAGCGACGAAAATAGCGCGTGGGTTCAGCCAGACACAGCGGCTGACGGGCCAGCGTTGGCAGATCCAGGCTTTCAACCTCGCCTAAGTGCTGAAAATGTCCGGGATGAAACACCGCTTCAACGCCACGGTCCGCCAGCAACGCGGCCTGAAAATGCAGTTCACGCAGCGTCGCCATTTCAAAAAAACCAATCCCGACATCGACCGTATGACTGTTCAGCGCCTCCAGCAGCTGGTCGGCGCTCAGGACGGCAATACGGTAATCGAGTTGTGGATAGCGCACCTGAACCGCTTTGAGCAGCTGGGCCAGCGACACGCTGCACTGCGGTACCACACCCAGCCGCAATGTGCCGTTAACGCCGTGTTTCAGTGACTCGACTTCCAGCTTCAGCCCCTGATAAACGGAGACGATTTCCCGCGCCCAGGCCAGCACCCGATCCCCTTCTGGCGTGAATCCGGCAAAGTTATTGCTGCGGTTGATCAGGGATAACCCCAGTTCGCGTTCCAGATTTTTTAACCGCATTGATAAGGTAGGCTGGCTGACAAAACTCGCCTCAGCGGCACGGCCAAAATGGCGTTCGCGTTCGAGGTTGCAGAGGTAGATGAGTTGCTTGATGTCGATTTTTTGTGCCCGCCATAACGTCGCTCAGTTGAACGTCTATTATGTGCCGAGGGCGCAACAGAATGCCAGTCAGCGTGCGTTCAGGATTCCGCTACAGGCAGAGTGCAGTAATACAGCCCGAGTGTCCGGCTGACAGGAGATACTTTTGGGGGCGAGACGAAAGGCGTAATGGGCGCGCAACAGGCCGGACTCTTTCAGGTCAGGCTGGCAGAATTATTATTTTTTATGGTGTTTTCCCTGGTGTTGCCCGTTGTTACTTCGTTGGATAAGGCCAGGCGTGATCAATGCCCGTTGACGACAGTACGCCCGTCGCCAGTAAATAGATCACGACAAGTGTGAAAACAACAATTGCCGATATTTCAACGACTTTAACTAACCTGTTTTTCGCCATAAATAACCCCCTGTTAATTGCGTGTATTGCACTTTCCACCTCTTACCATAGAGTGTTACCGGTAAAATTCAAGCACAGATCACAAAATGAAACATAAAGCATTGCTTATATTTTTGTGTTAATCGTGAACGTGAGGGGAACGGATAAAAACGGAGCTTAGAACGGAACGGAATGCTGTAATATGTCAGACAGGGAGGGCGCACCTGCTGCGCCCAGTGAGGCCGCCGTCAGCCGACGCCAAGCATCGATTTCACTTCCTGCGCAATCTTTTCGACCTGAGGACCGTAAATCACCTGAACATCCTGCTCACTGACGCGATTCACGCCATTCGCGCCCGTACTCATCAGGGTGTGATCCACCACCTCTTTCATATCTTTTACCCGCACCCGTAAGCGCGTAAAGCAGCAATCGATGTCCTCTATATTGGCAGCCCCACCCAATCCACTGATAATGACCTGAGTGCGTTCACTGCCATCAACGACCTGCGGTTTTTCCTCCTCGGTTTCCCGTCCCGGTGTTTCGACATTCATGCGGGTAATGACAAAACGGAACCCGTAGTAATAGATCGGTGCGTAGATCACGCCAAGCACCAGCGTCCACCACCAGTGGGTTTTACTGCCACCCAGCACACCGAAGACCACCAGGTCGATAATGCCGCCCTGCACGTTGCCAATCATCAGATGCAGCATTGACATCAACATAAATGAAAGGCCGGTCAAAAACGCATGCAACACATAGAGCACGGGCGACACAAAAATAAAGCAGAACTCCAGAGGTTCGGTGATCCCGGTGGTAAAGGAGGTCAGCGCGCCGGCCAGCACCAGCGCTTTCACGCGTTGTTTATGCTCCGGACGTACGGTGTGATAGATCCCCAGTGCTGCAGCAGGCAGCCCAAACATCATCACCGGTATTTTTCCCTGCGCCAGGAACTGGGTAGCCGTTCGCAGCGTGGCATCCGGGATGAGGCCAGGATGTGTCAGCGAGGCATTGAAAATATTCAATGCGCCGACAATGGTCTGTCCGTCCACAACCGCCATACCGCCAATCGGCGTAAAGCGGACCGTTTCATTGAGAATGTGGTGCAGCCCGGTGGGAATCAGCAGGCGTTCAGCCGCCCCCAGCAGAAATGCACCGTACTGACCACTGTGGCCAATCATCTGTCCCACCCAGGCGATGCCCTCTCCGAGGGTTGGCCAGATCAGCGCCAGCAATACACCCACCAGCGGCAGAACCACGACGGTGACAATGGGCACAAAACGTCGGCCGCCAAAGAAGCTGATCGCTGTAGGAAGTTGCTGCGTATAAAAACGATTGTGCAACATTACGGTGAGCAGGCCGGCCACCACGCCGCCCAGCACGCTCATGTTGTAGGTAAAAATCCCCAGCATCTGGATATATTCCGCCGAGGTCATCATGGCGGTCGTTTGATCCAGTCCCGCCTGTTGCAGCGCCTGAGGCGTCGTGGTGGCCGCCGTTATGCCTTTTGCGGCCAGCGTCGCATTAATCCCCACGTTCATGGCGATATAGCCAATCACCGCCGCAAAGGCGGCGGTCGGTTTCTCGGCTTTTGCCAGACCAATCGCACTGGCGACGGCAAAGAACAGGGGCAGATTGGCAAACAGCGCTCCTGCGACTTTGCGAATAAAACCGATAATGAGCTGGGCCACCTGCATTTGCGCAAAGGCTTCCCCCGTCACTGCGGGGTTCTGCATGGCCGCGGCCAGCCCCAGAAAAATACCGGCTGCCGCGATCACCGAAATGGGCATCATCAACGCCTTGCCAAATGCATGAATCTGGCTGGTCAGGTGTTTCATGGTTTCGCGCCTTTTTGTGTCATAAACAGCAAGTATTAGCGCGATGTGCCGATAACACCTGATACGGAGAAGTTATGAAAGGGTAAAATATGAACAGCATCACAGTTGTTGTGCCGTCACGATAAACGCGACCTATCGCACCATTAAGTCAATCAATTAGACAAGCTATGTCGTCGAACGCACACTAATCTTCACTATCAGGATATATCCTTGCAACATTCGTCCAACAAAAAAATAAGCCTGCACCTATGATGAAATTTAAGCGCCAAATTAAACCATACCGCGCCGCCGCGGGTGGCTGGGGTTCACTGGAAGCCACGACACGTTTTGTTTTCGACAGTAAAGCTGCCCTGAAAAACCTGCGCAATCTCATGCGTATGAACAAGGCGCGTGGCTTTGACTGCCCGGGCTGCGCCTGGGGCGATGACAATAAAAGTACTTTCAGCTTTTGTGAAAACGGAGCGAAAGCGGTAACCTGGGAAGCGACACGCCGCGTTGTGGATGCCGACTTCTTTGCGAAACACAGCGTGACCACGCTCTATGCTCAAAGCGATTACTTTCTGGAGTATCAGGGCCGCCTGACGCATCCCCTGCGCTACAACCGTGAAACCGATCACTACGAGCCCATCAGTTGGGATGACGCCTATGCGCTTATCGCGCAGCACATCAAAGCGATGGACAATCCAGACCAGATGGAGCTTTACACCTCAGGTCGCGCCAGTAATGAAGCGTCATGGCTTTATCAGCTGTTTGGCCGCATGCTGGGCACCAATAACTTCCCTGACTGCTCGAACATGTGTCACGAAGCCAGCGGTGCGGGACTGAAGCGCAGCATTGGCGTGGGTAAAGGCACGATTCGTCTGGATGATTTTGACCACGCGGATGCGATTTTTGTTTTTGGACAGAACCCGGGCACTAACCATCCACGCATGTTGCACAGCCTGCGTCACGCTGCCGATCACGGTGCAAAAATTGTGACCTTCAATACGCTGCGCGAACGCGGTCTGGAACGGTTCGCCGATCCGCAGAAGCCGCTGGAAATTGTGACCTCGAAAGCCGGTACCATCAGCTCGGCCTATTATCAGCCGCACCTGGGTGGCGATATGGCCGCGGTGCGCGGCATGGTTAAAGCCCTGCTGGAAACGCATCGCGCGCGCATTGCGGCAGGCGAAAGCGGCCTGTTCGATCAGGCGTTCCTGAATGCCAAAACGCACGGCGTTGAAGCCTACTTTGACGCCGTGGATAACACCGACTGGATGCAGATTGTGGCGCAATCCGGCCTGACTGAAGCGCAGATCCGTGAAGCGGCCGCGATTTACCAGAGCGCCGATCGGGTCATCTGTACCTGGGCGATGGGTATCACTCAGCACAAACATTCCGTCGATACCGTGCGCGAAATTACTAACCTGCAGCTGCTGTTTGGCCAGTTAGGTAAAAAAGGTGCGGGTCTGTGCCCTGTTCGTGGTCACAGTAATGTGCAGGGTAACCGCACCATGGGCATTGATGAGAAACCGGCAAAACCGTTCCTGGATGCGCTGGGTCAGCACTTCAATTTTGAGCCACCGCGTGCGGCAGGTCATAACACCGTTGAAGCACTGAATGCCATGCTGCGTGACGAAATCAAAGTGCTTATCGCGCTGGGTGGCAACCTGGCGGCGGCGGCACCGGATTCACCGCGCACCGAAGAAGCGCTGTCACGTTGTGGCCTGACCGTACATATCAGTACCAAACTGAACCGCAGCCATCTGGTTCCCGGTCATGAGGGCCTGATTCTGCCTACGCTGGGCCGCACCGAGCGCGATTTGCAGGCGACGGGCAATCAGTATATTACCGTGGAAGATTCCTTCAGCATGGTGCACGCGTCTGAAGGCGTGGGTATTCCGCTGGCGGATACACAACGTTCAGAAACGTCGATTGTCGCCAGCATTGCGCATGCGGTACTGGGCGATGAAAAGGTGAAGTGGCTGGATCTGGCGGCGGACTACAACCTGATTCGCGATCACATCGCAGCCACGATTCCTGGCTTTGCCGACTTTAACAGCAAATGCGATCAGCCTGGTGGGTTCTATCTGGGTAATGCCGCCGCCGAACTGCGCTTCAACACGCCGACCGGTAAGGCCGAGTTCAGCCCTGCCGCGCTGCCTGACTCGCTGTTTCCGCAGTTGGATCAGGAGGTGCCCTTCACGCTGCAAACCCTGCGTTCGCACGATCAGTACAACACGACGATTTACGGCCTTGATGACCGCTATCGCGGCGTTTACGGTCAGCGTGAAGTCGTCTTTATCAACCCGGACGATATGGCGGCATTAGGCTTCAGCGAAGGCCAGAACGTTGACATTGAAACCCTGTGGAATGACGGCGTAACACGTCGCGTGAGCGGCTTTAAGCTGGTGCCTTACAACATCCCGCGTGGCAACCTGGCGGCCTATTATCCAGAAACCAACCCGCTGGTTCCGCTGAACAGCTATGGTGATATTAGCGGTACGCCAACCTCGAAATCGGTGCCGGTTAAGCTGGAATTGTCGCAGGCAACGGTCACCCAACGCATTGCCTGATTCAGGCTTTGCTCCAGGCAAAAAGCCGGTTCGTCCGGCTTTTTGCCTTGCCGCGGGACCGCGATTCGCGTAAAACTGTCAGCCGCTATTAGGCCACGAAACGTAAAAATCATGTTCCAGGATAATCCGCTGCTTGCGCAGCTTAAAGAGAAGCTCCATTCACAAACGCCGCGTGCAGAAGGCGTTGTAAAAGGCACCGAAAAGGGATTCGGCTTTCTGGAAGTCGATGCACAAAAAAGTTATTTCATCCCGCCCCCGCAGATGAAGAAAGTGATGCACGGCGATCGTATTATTGCCGTCATCCACACCGATAAAGATCGTGAAAGCGCAGAGCCAGAAACGCTGGTCGAGCCTTTCCTGAGCCGTTTTGTAGGCCGTGTGCAGAAAAAAGACGATCGTCTTTCTATCGTGCCCGATCATCCCCTGCTGAAAGAGGCCATTCAGTGCCGTCCGGTACGTGGGCTGACCCACGATTTCCAACAGGGCGACTGGGCCGTCGCGGAAATGCGACGTCATCCGTTAAAGGGTGACCGCGGCTTTTATGCCGAACTGACCGAATTTATTGTCAGCGCAGACGACCACCTTGCGCCGTGGTGGGTGACACTGTCACGTCACAATCTGGAGCGCCAGGCACCTGAAATGGGTTTTGGCGAGATGCTGGACGAAAACTTGCAGCGTGAAGACCTGACCGCGCTGGATTTAGTGACCATCGACAGCGCCAGCACAGAAGATATGGACGATGCGCTCTATGTTGAGGCGCTGGAAGACAATGCCCTGCGCCTGACGGTCGCCATTGCCGATCCGACCGCTTACGTGGCTGAAGGCAGCGAGCTGGATAAGCTTGCCGCGCAACGTGCGTTCACCAACTACCTGCCGGGCTTTAATATCCCGATGCTGCCGCGCGAGCTTTCCGATGATGTCTGCTCCCTGCGCCCTGATGTGCGTCGCCCGGTACTGGCCTGTCGCGTCACCGTGGCGCAGGATGGCAGCCTGTCTGATGTGCACTTCTTCGCGGCCTGGATCGAATCGAAAGCCAAACTGGTCTACGACGAGGTTTCTGACTGGCTGGAGAACAGCGGCGAGTGGCAGCCGCAGAATGACGCGATTGCGAATCAGATCCGCCTGCTGCATCAATTGTGCCTGTCTCGCGGCGAATGGCGCCAGGCCCACGCGCTGGTGTTTAAAGATCGCCCGGATTACCGCTTCCTGTTGGGCGAGAAAGGCGAAGTGCTGGATATCGTCGCTGAACCGCGTCGCATTGCCAACCGAATCGTTGAAGAAGCCATGATTCTGGCCAACATCTGTGCGGCCGAGGTGCTGCGCGATAAGCTGGGCTTTGGGATCTATAACGTCCATGCAGGCTTCGATACTGCCAACGCCGAGCAGGCCGCCGCCGTGCTGGCGACACATGGGATTACGGCAGATCCTTCAGCGATTACCACGCTGGACGGTTTCCGTGTGCTGCGCCGGGAGCTGGATGCCCAGCCGACCCAGTTCCTGGACAGCCGTATTCGTCGTTTCCAGACGTATGCGGAAATCACCACCGAACCTGGCCCGCACTTCGGTCTGGGCCTGGAAGCCTATGCGACCTGGACCTCACCGATTCGTAAATTTGGCGACATGATCAACCATCGCCTGCTGAAAGCCATCGTGCGTGGTGAGTCGATCGCCCGGCCCGATGACGCTGTCACGGTCACCATGAGCGAGCGCCGCCGTCTTAACCGCATGGCCGAGCGTGACGTGGGCGACTGGCTTTATGCCCGTTACCTGTCACCTTTTGCGGCGACAGATCGTAAATTCAGCGCGGAAATTATCGATATTTCCCGTGGTGGCATGCGCGTGCGTTTGCTGGAGAATGGCGCAGTGGCGTTTATCCCTGCTCCGTTCCTGCACTCCGTTCGTGACGAACTGGTGTGCAGCCAGGAAAGCGGCACAGTGCAGATCAAAGGTGAAGTGGTTTACCGCGTGACCGATGTGATCGACGTGACCATCGCCGAAGTGCGTATGGAAACCCGCAGCGTCGTCGCTCGCCCCGCAGCCTGAGTATTATCCAGCGGGACAGGATAGCCTGTCCCGCTCATTACTGACGTACCGCTTCCGCACACGCTAAATTTGCACTGCGCTTCACAGTTCTCTCCTTATTAACTTTCACTTACATTCCATTACATTAACGTTAGCTCGTTGTATTCGATCGCCTTCCATTCGGTCTCTACAAGGAGTGAGTTATGAAGAACGTCAAAACCGGCGTGATCTGGTTAGCGGTGGCGTTAACTGGCGCGGGCGCGTTCGCGATGCTGGCGCTTAATCGCGGCGAACACGTCAACGCAGTCTGGCTGGTGGTTGCCGCAGTCGCCTGTTACAGCATTGCCTATCGTTTTTACAGCCTCTTTATCGCCCGCAACATTTTCGAACTCGACGATCGTCGCCTGACGCCTGCTGAACGTCTCAGCGACGGTCTGGACTACGTCCCCACCAACAAATGGGTGCTGTTTGGTCACCATTTTGCCGCTATCGCCGGTGCGGGCCCGTTGGTCGGTCCGATTCTGGCCGCGCAGATGGGCTTTTTACCTGGTACGATCTGGATTCTGGTCGGCGTGATGCTGGCCGGTGCGGTTCAGGATTTCCTGGTGCTGTTTATCTCGACCCGACGCGATGGCCGTTCACTGGGCGAAATGGCCCGTCAGGAGCTGGGGGCCTTCGCTGGCGTCATCACTATGCTGGGTGCGCTGGGCGTGATGATTATTATCCTTTCCGCGCTGGCGCTGGTGGTGGTGAAGGCACTGGCGAACAGCCCCTGGGGCCTGTTTACCATTGCCGCAACGATCCCTATCGCGCTGTTTATGGGCATCTACATGCGCTTTCTGCGCCCCGGTAAAATTGCTGAAGTCTCACTGATTGGTTTTGTGCTGATGATGGCGGCCATTATTTACGGTGGCGATGTTGCACAACATCCCTACTGGGGGCCGTTCTTTACCCTGAAAGGCACGTCACTGACCTGGGTGCTGGTCATTTATGGTTTTATCGCATCGGTATTACCGGTGTGGCTGCTGTTAGCACCGAGGGACTACCTCTCGACCTTTCTGAAAATTGGCGTCATCGTTGGTCTGGCTGTAGGTATTGTGTTCGCCATGCCAGAGATGAAGATGCCCGCCGTGACCCGCTTCATTGACGGCACCGGCCCGGTCTTCTCAGGGGCTCTGTTCCCGTTCCTGTTTATCACTATTGCCTGCGGGGCGATTTCCGGCTTTCATGCGCTGGTTTCCAGCGGAACCACGCCAAAACTCGTGGAGCGGGAAAGCCACATTCGCTTTATTGGCTACGGCGCGATGTTGATGGAGTCGTTTGTCGCCATAATGGCGCTGATTTGCGCCTCAGTGCTGGATCCCGGCGTGTATTTTGCGATGAATGCCCCGGCGGCGCTGATTGGCACCACCGTTGAAAATGCCGCCCAGGTGATCAACGGCTGGGGCTTTGTCGTTACACCGGAGATGTTAAGTGGAATTGCACGGGATGTAGGGGAAGCCTCCATTCTGTCCCGTGCTGGCGGCGCCCCGACGTTCGCCGTCGGTATGGCCCATATTATTACCGAGGTGGTTAACAGTCGCGCCATGATGGCCTTCTGGTATCACTTTGCCATTCTGTTTGAAGCCCTGTTTATTCTGACTGCCGTCGATGCCGGTACGCGTGCCTGTCGGTTTATGGTGCAGGACCTGGTGGGCACCATGGTGCCGTCGATGGCCAATAACCGCTCCTGGCTGGGTAACCTTGCGGGTACGACCGTTGCGGTGGCAGGCTGGGGATTCTTTGTGTATCAGGGCGTGATTGATCCGCTGGGCGGCATCAATACGCTATGGCCATTGTTTGGCATCGGTAACCAGATGCTGGCCTCCATGGCGCTGATTCTGGGCACCGTGGTGCTGTTTAAAATGAAGAAGCAGCGTTATGCGTGGGTGACCATTCTGCCAACGATCTGGCTGTTTATTACCTCAATGACCGCGGGATGGCAGAAGATTTTCCACGAAAAACCGTCCATCGGCTTTCTGGCGCAGGCCAATAAATTCCGTAAAGGTCTGGATGAAGGCGTGATTATCGCACCGGCGAAAACCGTCGCCGATATGCACACCATCGTTTTCAGTAACCAGATTAACGCGGCCCTGTGCGGGTTCTTTATGCTGGTCGCCGTCACCATGCTCATTGCGGCTTTTTTTGTGATTCGTCGTGCCCTGCGCAGTGAGGTACCTACCACGCATGAGTCCGCGACCACGTTGCGGAAGGAGATTCGCCATGTCTGACAGCATTCATCGTGTAACACGGCCAACAGGGACGTGGCAAATTGTGCGCTGCGAATTACGCTATGCTCCCGTCCGCCCTGGCTTTCGCTGGCGGGCATTCTGGCAGGGGCTACAGCAAAGCTTTCGTCTGATGGTGGGCGTTCAGGACTACCAAAAATACCTGCAGCACATGCGGCAGCATCATCCAGACCTGCCGCCGATGAGCGAGCGTGACTTTCATCGTTATTGTCTGGACGCCCGCTTTCCCAGTCAGACTGGAAAACTGGGTAAATGTCCGTGCTGAACCGCCTGCCGGCCCCGCTTCGGCGGGGTTTTTTGTTCCTGTTTTTTCTGGAAAGTAAAATAAATACACTTTCATCTTGTGCTGACATCAGTAGATGAATACTGTTGCTAAAATAATGAGATAACGTCAGCTATGGACTTCCCGGAGGGAGTGATCATGACCGATGAACAAGGGCAATCATTGTTGTATACCTTGTTTGGTACAACCAGCCCTCATTGGCGGTTAAGCGCGGACAGCGATGCGCTGCTTTTTGCCTTAGATGAATCATCGAATACGAGTGTTGCTGTGCCGCTGACGCCTGGCCAGTGCAGTTTACTGCGAGCTATGCCAGTGATTACTTCCAGTATCAACCTGACGTTAACAATCCATGGTGAGCAGGTGGCCATGCATTTTGTCGGACGGCGCATCAATCAGTCCGTCTGGGCCGGTACCGCATCCGCCTGGGGCGATACATCGGCGGTCGCACGCGATCTGACGCTGGGGCTGTCCTTTGCGGAACAGGTGGTTTCAGAGGCCAATTCCGTTATCGTCATTCTTGACCAGCGGGGAAATATTCAGCGCTTTAACCGACTCAGCGAAGAGTACACCGGCCTGTATGAGCAGGATGTGATTGGCCGGAATGTTTTTCAGCTGTTTATGACCAAGCAGGAGGCGGCAGCGTCACGTCGCAACATTGCGGGCTTCTTCCGTGATGGTAACTCTTATGAAGTCGAACGCTGGATCAAAACGATGAAGGGACAGCGACTCTTTCTGTTTCGTAATAAGTTTGTTCACAGCGGCAGCGGAAAAAATGAAATTTTCCTCATCTGTTCCGGAACGGATATTACCGAAGAACGTCGCGCTCAGGAGCGACTGCGTGTCATGGCCAATACGGATGGTATTACCGGCCTGCCCAACCGTCACGCGATACATCAGCAAATCAGTCAGGCGCTGGAGCGGGCGGAAGGCAGTGAAACCGGTGTGGTCTATCTGGACCTGGATAATTTCAAAAAAGTGAATGACGCTTATGGCCATATGTTTGGCGATCAACTGCTGCAGGCGGTGTCGCTGGCTATTCTGAGTTGTCTGAGTAAGAACCAGACGCTGGGACGCCTCGGCGGTGATGAGTTTGTGGTGCTGGCAGAACAGACCAGCCAGGCGGCGCTGGAAGCGATGGCGACGCGCATTCTGGATCGGTTACGTCAGCCCTTCCGCATTGGACTTATCGAAGTTTACAGCGGCTGCTCTATCGGCATTGCCATCGCGCCGCTGCACGGGGAAGATCGTGAATGCCTGATCCGCAATGCCGATACGGCGATGTATCACGCCAAAGAGAACAATCGCGGTAAATATTGCGTCTTTGCTGAAGAGATGAACCGGCGGGTATTTGAATATCTGTGGCTTGATACCAATCTTCGCAAAGCGCTGGAGCAGGACCATTTACTGGTGCACTACCAACCCAAGGTGGACACGGACGGGAAAGTTCGCAGTGCCGAAGCGTTGGTGCGCTGGCATTCACCCGAGCGCGGACTGGTCTCGCCTGCTGACTTTATTCCCTATGCTGAAGATTCAGGACTGATTGTGCCGCTGGGGCGCTGGGTAATGCTCAATGTGTTGAAACAGATTATCGCGTGGCGCCAGCAGGATATTCATCTGCGCGTGGCCGTCAACGTCTCCGCGCGCCAGTTGATGGATCAGTCGATCTACAGCGATCTGAAGCAGGCGCTGACTGACGCCGGTTTAACGGAAAGCCCGATCGATATCGAACTCACGGAGAGCTGTCTGATTGAGAACGAAGCGGAAGCGCTGAAGTTAATGCACAAGTTCCAGGAGCTGGGTGCCCAGGTCCATCTGGATGATTTTGGTACCGGTTATTCCTCGTTATCACAGCTGGCACGAGTGCCTATTAACGCCATTAAGCTGGATCAAAGTTTTATCCGCAATGTGAATAAACGCCCTGTCTCCCAGTCGCTGGTACGCGCAATTGTTGCGGTTGCCAAGGCGCTGGATTTACAGGTTATTGCCGAAGGCATAGAAACCGCCGATGAAGAGGCCTTCGTGCTGAAGAATGGCGTCGATGGTCGACAAGGCTATTTCTACGCAAAACCAATGCCCGCCGAACAGTTTGGGCATTGGCTGGCTCAGCATCCTGCCCGCAAGTAAACGCTTAAGTCCCTAACCCGCTTTACGCAGTGATGCGGTGTGGCGGTTTTGTAACTGGACTAAACGCTCCATATAGGCGATATCTTTTGCTTCAAGCGAAAAGGCGTAATCGACCCAGTCTTCCGTGATGTCCATTAACTCGGCGCGGGAAAGCTGCAATACGCGCTGGCGCGCCTTCAGCATAGCGCGCACTCCATTGAGTTTGGGCCGCAAGGTATCAATGAACGTCCGGGTGGCACGGTAGCTGTCGCCTGGCTGAAACACTTTGTCAACCAGTCCCCGCGTTTCGTACCACTCTGCGCTGTGGGATTCGCCTTCGATGATCAGCTCCTCCGCCAGCTTCATGCCCGAACGCCGGGCGACTAATGAATAGCCGCCCATACCCGGAAACAGGTTAAACGCAATCTCCGGAAAACCCATACGGGCGTTGTTTTGCGCCAGGATAAAGTGATGCGCCAGCGCTGCCTCAAAACCGCCGCCCAGTGCACTGCCCTCAATCATTGCCAGCGTCACGGCTCCGGTGTCAAAGCCACGCGCGGCAGAATGAATGCAGTCAACACAGGCGCGTGCATAGGCACGCAACGCTTCCCGGCGATTATTGCGGATACACTCCACAAAGAAGCGCAAATCACCACCGGCATTAAACATTTGTGGCACTAACGAGCCGGTGACCCAGAAGTCGATGGGTAAACCAGAACGCTGGGCCGCGTAACTGAGATTCATGATCTCTTCAATCAGTTCATGATTAAAGCTGGGGCGCGGTTGGGCGCGTAACATCATCCACATGGTACGTCTCCCTTCTTCGTAATAAGCCACTAACTGCGTGGTTTGTCCGGCTTCGGAAAACAGTCTGCATGTGGGTTGGTTAATCACGGTCATTGTCTCATCCTCTGTTATTTTGATGCGCTAATTGCGCCACATCAGCCTAATCCAGAGTGAGGCCAGACCAAATGAGAGATTGATTTACAAGATAAATTCCAGAGTGATCCCTGATGCACGACATTTAATTGATTAGTATGATTTCTTGATAGCACGCGACTCGCTGGCAGAGCAGCGCCAACCGATAACGGGCACTGAAGAGACTTTCACGCCACGTAAGCCGTGCGTAACGCGCTAATCAGGACGCAGACCAGGCTGCGCCCTCAACCTTATTTCTGGCCGTACCAGGCATTTTCACCATGCTTGCGCAAGTAATGCAGATCGAGCAGGGTTTGCTGGATGGGGGGAAGACCGGCCGTCAGCTGCTGACTGAACAATCCCATATACGCCACCTCTTCCAGCACCACCGCGCTGTGCACCGCCGCATGGGCATCTTTGCCCCACGCGAAGGGGCCATGTGAATTCACCAGCACGGCGGGAATCGCAGTGGGAGAAAGCCCACGCTGCGCAAAGGTTTCAATAATCACTTCACCCGTATTCCACTCGTATTGCTGTTGAATCTCCTCGTCACGCATGGCGCGGGTACAGGGAATTTCACCGTAGAAGTCGTCCGCGTGTGTGGTTCCCCAGGCCGGAATGGCACGACCGGCCTGCGCCCAGATGGTGGCGTGGCGTGAGTGCGTATGGACAATTCCACCTACTTCGGGCCAGGCCAGATAAAGCGCCCGGTGCGTAGCCGTGTCAGAGGAAGGACGCTTTGTGCCTTCGATAACCTCTCCGCTCGCCAGATCCACCACTACCATGTCATCCACTTTCATTACATCGTAACTGACGCCGGAAGGCTTAATCACCAGCAAACCCTGCTCACGATCGAGGGCGCTGACATTGCCCCAGGTGAAGGTAACAAGGTTATGTTTAGGAAGATCGAGATTGGCTTCCAGAACCTGTTGTTTCAGATGTTCCAGCATTTTTTTCTCCTGCTGAATAAGGTCTTAACATTTTGCGGAGCAGGCAGAAAAAACGTTATGGAGCAAATGGCTAAAAAGCAGCGGAAAATAGCTGTGAATGGAAAATTGTGCTGAGAATTAAGAATTATCCCTCTTCGGAAAACCTTCAAAATGAATAGAATTCTGTCAGGCGTCGGGCAGGTCCACCTGCTACTGGTGCTTTTCAGCCGCTACAAACAGATCGTCCATGGTGTCCGCGTTTTTATACTAAAAGGATGCGGTAATAATGCGGCACAGGCGGCCTGAAAAAATTTCAAAGCTATACTTAGTGTGTTGCCTCTGCAAACACAATAAAGGAGAAGTTTATGACAATTACAATGAAAAAATTGACCGTTGCGGTTTTAGCGACCACCCTGGTTGTGGCGTTAAGCGGCTGTTCTAACTGGTCTAAGCGTGACCGCAATACTGCGATTGGTGCAGGTGCGGGTGCCATTGGTGGTTCAGTACTGACCAACGGCAGCGCGCTGGGTACAGTCGGCGGCGCCGCAGTAGGTGGCATTATCGGTCATCAGATTCACTAAGAACCGCAATTAAAACAATTAACGGCTACGCAGCGCATCTACACTATAAGCCGGGCTACACAAGTCGCCCGGTTTTTTATTTAACCGCCCGCCAGTTTTACTTTCATACCTTTGGCTTCCAGCAGGCTTTTAAGTAAATCACGTTTGTCGCCCTGAATTTCAATCACACCGTCTTTCACCGATCCGCCGCAACCGCATTTCTTTTTTAGCTCGGCAGCCAGCAGATTCAGTGCACCGTCATCCATGTCCACACCAGTTATCAGGCAAACGCCCTTGCCTTTCCGGCCGCTGGTCTGGCGCTGGATACGGACAATGCCGTCCCCTTTAGGACGTTCCACTTTCTGTTCGGGTTGCACAATGCGGCCTGAATCTGTGGAATATACAAGTGGGTTGTCACGACTCATTTTACCGCCTCCAGATCATTGATTATGGCTTTCAGCGTCGCCGCCGGGTTAGCAGACTGTGTAACCGGGCGGCCAATGACCATATAATCCACCCCGGCGAGCTTCGCCTGCTGCGGCGTCATTACGCGACGCTGATCGCCGGCGTCGCTGCCTGCTGGCCGGATGCCTGGCGTGACCAGCGTGAAGTCCCTGCCAATGACCTGTTTAAATCGGGCGGCTTCGTGGGCGGAACAAACCACACCATCCAGGCCACAATCGTGGGTCAGCTTCGCCAGGCGCTCGGCCTGCTCTGCCGGCGAAAGCGTGATACCCAGACCCAGCAAGTCATCTGCATTCATACTGGTCAGGACGGTGACGGCAATCAGTAACGGCGCTTGCTGCCCAAAAGGCACTAACGCTTCCCGGGCGGCGTTCATCATACGCGCACCGCCGCTGGCGTGCACATTCACCATCCAGACACCAAGATCGGCGGCGGCGGCGACCGCATGGGCCGTTGTATTGGGGATATCATGGAATTTCAGGTCGAGGAAGATTTCAAAGCCGCGTTGTTGCAGCGTTTTGACCAACTGAGGGCCAAATAAGGTGAACATTTCTTTGCCCACTTTCAGGCGACAGCTACCTGGCTCTATCTGATCAACAAAATGCAGCGCGCTGTTTAAATCGTGGTAATCAAGCGCCACTAACACGGGTGAAGTCGGGGATAAGGCCATGCTATTTCCTCTGCGGTAGGCACCTGCTGGCGCGTTAGACAAACGGCACGCATTCTACCTGCCCGCATTTCCCATCACAATCCCTGTTATCCTGCGAGGCGATATTCGCACGGTGCTGATGTAAGCTTGAGGATCGGGGCTCAAATAGTATGTTGTAACTAAAGTAGGCACAAGAAAGACAGGCAACAGTGCGCATCACGTGCGCAGTTATTGCCCGTCGAGTCCCCGAATCGGTTTGACCGATGACCAGGTGCGGCAGGAAGGACAATGCCAGTAGAGCGCATGGGCAGTAAACCCACATTTCTGGCAACGGTAGCGCGGCTTGGTCCGGATTTGTTCGCCGACCAGGTCGCGCAGGACCATCAGACTCTCTTTGGCGCGACCGTCTTCCGCCTCATGCAGGTGAAACTCCATCAGGCGATGAAACACGCGCATATTGGGATGACGCTGTAACTGATGATTAATGTAATTTTGTGCGGCTTCCGCGCCCTGCTCTTCCTCCAGAATCGCGGAAAGATAAAGTTCTGCGGCGGCGCCGGTATTTTCTTCCACGCAGCGTTTGAGAAAGGCAGCCCAGGCGTCGGGCTGATTAAGTCGCTGAAAACAGGTCTCCAGCATCGGCAGCGTTTCACTGACCAGTTCTTTGTCCTGATCCAGTACACGTTGCAGATGGTCAACCGCTTTGCCGTACTCCCCTTTCTCCATCAGAATGCGTCCCATCATAATGGAGACTCGCGCGCTCTGGCGATCTGCCGCCTCGCCCTTTTTCAACAGCGTCATTGCGCGGTCAAGATCGTCGCTGCTCATCGCCTGCAAAGCCAGTTCACAGTAGAAATGCGCGATCTCGCCCTTCTGCTTGTCTTTGCCTAATTTCACCAGGCGCTCAGCGACCTCAATCGCCTGAAGCCAGTCGCTGGTCGCCTGATGAATAAGCAATAACTGCTGCAGGGCACCAATGCGGAAATCCGTTTCATCGGTGAGCTGTTTAAACATGTCTTCTGCGCGGTCATAAAGCCCCGCGGCCATGTAATCGCGCCCCAGTTGCTGGATAGCTAATAAACGCTGCTCATAGCTCAGCGAGGCACTTTCCATTAACGACTGATGGATTCGAATCGCACGGTCAACTTCACCGCGGGAGCGGAACAGGTTTCCCAGCGTAAGATGCGCCTCAACGGTGCCGCTGTCTTCCTTCAGCATATCAAGGAACAGATCGACCGCTTTATCCTGTTGGTTGGACAGCAGAAAGTTAACGCCCGCCACGTATTCGCGTGACAAGCGGTTGGATTCCTGTTGCTTGTCCTGCTGCGCACTACGGCGTCCCATGTACCAGCCATAGGCCGCCGCAACAGGCAGTAACAGAAACAGCAGTTCTAACATGGAATCTTATTCCTGCACGGTTGGCGGCAACGGTTTACCACCTGTGCCAGGCGCATTCTGATCAACCTGAGCCTGCAGACGTTTAATTTTACGTTGAGCGTTCGCCAGCGAGACGCGAACACGCAGCCAGAACAGCCCACAGATGACCCAGCCCAGCAGGAAGCCCACGCCGAACAACGTTGCCAGTAAAGTGGAGATACGGAAATCGCCCTGCGCCAGCAGATAGTTAAAGGTGATAACCTGGTCGTTGTGTGCGCCAAGGGTCACAGAAATGATAAAAATGACCAAAACCACTAAAAAAATCAGCAAATATTTCACAGTGCATCCTGTTGTGAGGTTGTCGAATCAAAGTATGCCAAAATTACGGCAGAAATACTGCTCCTTGCAGCATCAGGCGAAGCACTTTTGCGCGGTTCAGTCGCAAGATATGAGGCTGAACGGCGCAATTACAATCCCTGGTCGCGTTCTGCCACTTCCTTTTGCTCGTCGGAGGGCAACGTCAGCGGTCCACAAAAGCGCTGGGCAAGCCAGGTGGCGATGACCACCAAAAACCAGGACAGCACGGTGGCAACGGCAAGATCGCGCGGCCAGTGCATACCCAGTAACAAGCGGCTTCCCATAACGCCCACCGCCCAAACGCCGACCAGCACTATCGTTTTATAATGCCGGCGCGGCCATAGCAGGCCAATGACCAGTAATGCCCAGCTCGCCGCGAACAAGGTATGACCTGACGGGAAGGCGAACCCTGTTTCAAACGCCCAGTGCTTTTTCAGCCAGACCGGAATATGCGATTCATCCGCAATCAGTGCGGTAACGCGTTCACCACGCTGGGTGCGGTTTAACTGATAGAAGGTTTTGTCATCCAGACCGTGCGTTTTCTCCAGCCATACCACATAAGGTCGGGGTTCCTGCACCCGCTCTTTAATGAATGATTTGGTATACTGGCCCGCCAGAATCGTGACATTCATGATCAGCAACAGCAGCAATGCCGGTTTAAGCCGAAAGCGAAGACACCATAATACCCAGGCACTTAACACCAGGCTGGTCAGTATGCCCCATGGCCGGGTCACCGTTTCTGTCATCCAGAACAGGACTCTCAGAAACGTGTTACTTTCCTCGGGTTGCCATTGCCAGCCGGACAGCCACACGGCTAATGGCATCATCAGCAGTAACACCATCCCTGCTGTGGTACGTTGCAAAATTTTAACCATCCCTTTTCCCTTTTTGCTGATGAAAAGCCGTCATACCGGTAAAACTTTAGCTTAAAAAAGAATAACATAACCTTTACGGATTAGATAATCGTGCTTTATCACAACAATCGTTTACACAGATTAACAGCCAACCTCGCGGTTGTGGCACAATATTGCACGTTTGTCGGGCCACATCGGCCTGTGCACTATCATGATGATAGTGCATCCTCTGATGGTTCTGGAGAGTCACATGCAGCTTAAACGGGTGGCAGAAGCCAAACTGCCAACGCCATGGGGAGATTTCCTGATGGTAGGTTTTGAAGAACTGGCAACCGGTCACGACCACGTTGCTCTGGTCTTTGGCGATATCAATGATAACGAACCGGTCCTGGCGCGCGTTCATTCGGAATGTCTTACCGGTGATGCGCTGTTCAGCCTGCGTTGCGATTGCGGCTTTCAACTTGAAGCTGCGCTGAATGCCATTGCCGAAGAAGGACGGGGTGTATTGCTTTATCACCGCCAGGAAGGCCGCAATATCGGTCTGCTGAATAAAATTCGCGCTTACGCTTTGCAGGACAAAGGGTATGACACGGTTGAAGCTAACCATCAGCTCGGTTTTGCCGCTGATGAACGTGACTTCACGCTCTGCGCAGATATGTTTAAGCTCCTTGGGGTGAACGAGGTTCGCCTGCTTACAAATAATCCGCGGAAGGTTGAAATCCTGAGCGAAGCCGGTATTAACATCGTTGAACGTGTGCCGTTGGTGGTGGGACGGAATCCCAAAAATGCGCACTATCTCGATACCAAAGCCGAAAAAATGGGCCATCTGTTGCCGAAGCAGTGAATAAAAAAGCCGGGTTTCCCCGGCTTTATCGTATCAGTTGAGCATATTTCGAATCACATAATGCAGAATACCGTCGTTGCGGTAATAGGTCAGCTCATTACCGGTATCAATGCGACAGCGGGTATTCAGCTTCTCTTTGCTGCCATCGGCACGCGTGATTGTCACTGGCACGGTGCAGCCCGGCGTGAGCTGTGACAGGTTCTCAACGTCAACCGACTCATCCCCTTTCAGTCCTAATGTTTTACGCGTTACGCCCTGGGGGAATTCCAGCGGTAAGATCCCCATACCGATCAGATTAGAGCGGTGGATACGTTCGAACGATTCGGCGATCACCACGCGAACGCCCTGCAGACGCGGTCCCTTCGCTGCCCAGTCACGACTCGAACCTGACCCGTACTCTTTACCGGCAATGACGGCCAGCGGCACGCCTTCGGCCTGATATTTCATCGCGGCATCGTAAATGGCCAGTTGTTCACCACTTGGATAATGTTTGGTATAGCCACCCTCAACGCCCGGCACCATTTCATTGCGGATACGAATGTTGGCAAAGGTTCCGCGCATCATGACTTCGTGGTTACCACGACGCGAGCCATAGGAGTTGAAGTCATTGCGCTCGACACCATGCGCCAACAGATAGCGCCCTGCCGGGCTTTCTGCTTTGATGCTACCTGCCGGTGAAATATGGTCTGTTGTGACCGAATCCTCCAGAATAGCCAGCAAACGAGCGCCACGAATGTCTTCGACCGGTTTGGGCGTTTTTTCCATGTCATCAAAGAACGGTGACAGACGGATATAGGTTGATCCTTCGTCCCAGTCATAGGTCGCGGCTTCGCTGACTTTGATGGCCTGCCATTCGGGCGTACCGTCAAAGACTTCCGCATACTCTTTGTGGTACATATCGCTGGTAACCTGCTGTACCGCTGTCGCGATTTCTTCAGGCGAAGGCCAGATATCTTTCAAAAAGACCGTCTTGCCATCCCGATCCTGTCCGAGCGGATCAGTTTGCAGGTTGATCTTCATATTCCCCGCGAGCGCATAGGCCACCACCAGCGGCGGTGAAGCCAGCCAGTTGGTTTTAATCAGCGGATGAATACGGCCTTCGAAATTACGGTTACCCGACAGCACGGCCCCCACTGTGAGGTCGCCCTCTTTAATCGCCGATTCGATCGCATCCGGCAGCGGGCCGGAGTTACCGATACAGGTTGTACAGCCATAACCGACCAGATTAAAGCCCAGTTTATCGAGGAACGGCGTCAGTTGTGCGACGGCCAGATAGTCGGAAACCACTTTAGAGCCCGGGGCAAGAGATGCTTTGACCCACGGCTGGCGTTTCAGGCCCCGCTCTACCGCCTTTTTCGCCAGTAAACCTGCGGCCATCAGGACACTTGGGTTTGAGGTGTTTGTACACGAGGTAATCGCCGCAATGGCCACCGCGCCGTCGGTCAGCGTATGGGAAAGTCCGGTATCGCTGTCCGTGTAGGTGACTTCTTTATGAGGTTTCTGCGCGTGGTTGACTTCCAGTTCATTGCTGGCGTCGAACGCCGCCGGGACATCGCCCAGGGACACGCGATCCTGTGGGCGTTTTGGTCCGGCCAGACTTGATTCAACATCATTCATGTCCAGCGCAAGACTGCTGGTGAAGACAGGTTCATCGCCCGTATTACGCCACATTCCCTGGCGTTTAGCATAATGTTCTACCAGCGCAACCTGTTCGGCATCGCGTCCGGTTAAGGTCATATAGCTCAGTGTCACTTCATCGACAGGGAAGAAACCGCAGGTGGCGCCGTATTCCGGTGCCATATTGGCGATGGTTGCGCGGTCCGCCAGCGGCAGATCGGCCAGGCCATCACCATAGAATTCCACAAATTTGCCCACCACGCCGTGCTTACGCAACATTTGCGTCACCGTTAGCACCAGATCGGTCGCGGTAATGCCCGGCCGCAGTTTGCCAGTGAGTTTGAAGCCCACGACATCCGGGATCAGCATAGACACCGGTTGCCCCAGCATCGCCGCTTCGGCTTCAATCCCGCCGACGCCCCATCCCAGCACGCCAAGCGCATTGATCATCGTGGTATGAGAATCCGTCCCGACTAAGGTGTCCGGCCAGGCATAGGTTTCGCCGTTTATCTGCTGCTGCCAGATTGCTTTCCCCAGGTATTCAAGGTTTACCTGGTGACAGATCCCGGTCCCCGGTGGCACCACCCGGAACTGGTCAAAGGCTTTCTGGCCCCAGCGCAGGAAGACGTAACGCTCATGGTTGCGTTCCATCTCCAGCCGCACGTTCTCTTCAAAGGCATCGTCGTCGCCAAAATGGTCAACGGTGACGGAGTGGTCAATGACCAGATCGACCGGGGACAGTGGGTTGACTTTATTCACGTCTCCGCCCAGTCGGTTCACCGCTTCGCGCATCGCGGCTAAATCAACAACGGCGGGTACGCCGGTGAAATCCTGCATTAAAACACGGGCCGGGCGGTAAGCAATTTCCCTGTCGGCGTGGCCGGTTTTTTGCCAGTCAACTAACGCCTGAATATCTTCCTCAGTGACTGAGTCGCCATCCTGCCAGCGCAACAGGTTTTCTAACAGCACTTTGAGGGATTTAGGCAACCGATCAATGTTACCGAGATGTTGTGAAGCGCGAGGTAGACTGAAGATGTGATAGTTGTGATTATCTACCTGCAGTGTTTCCTGACTCTGCTCGCGTAGGGATGACGACATAGCTCCTCCTTTATAATACATGGTCTTTAAACCTCAGAGACAACAAGGTTTAGTATAAAGATAGACCACTTTTTTGTTAACGTTTTGATTACAACACAGATTGCTACAATCGGACGCAAACAAAAATGCCCCGCAATGTTGCGAGGCATTATTGAGAAAGAGACACGTTTAAATTATAGCGCTGCCCAGAGCGCTGCCATCCACACGGTAAATGAGAACGCATAAGCACTAAACCAGGTCATTTTAATCATATTCATAGCAATACTCCTGCGTAGAAAGGGCAATAAAAGCCGTACTCGCATCCTGATAAGGGATGACATCATTTATGCAACGTGTGAAGAGCGCTTAATTAAGTAAGTCTGAAAGACAGAAGAAATGTCGAAAGAAAAACGCGATGTAAAATTATTTTGTTTTCGGGTCCAGAAAGGACTCGATGAAATTACGCTGATGCTCGTTCAGATCCCAACTTTCGGGGATAGTCACTTTTTCCGCCTTTGCAACCGGCTCTTTCGCTTTATAGCCAGAGAGACGATGCTGACGAGTCGTCATGGTGTGCTTATGGCAGAGTGCGTTTGCCCACATGGCTTAACCCCAGATGCGCCAAATCATTAATGCTACAACCACCCAGAACAGCGCTGAGGCAGCGAACACAGTTAACCAGGCATTGCGACGAGTGTTACCTGTACGCTTAACCTTGGTGCTTTTAGCCGGGAAGCCCGGATCAACAGTCAGTCTCGTAGCCATAGTTTTTGATAATCACTCTCAATAAAACGATTGATAACATCGATTAAGATTTAGGAGGAATCCTAAACCCGTTAAGGCCAAAAATCCAGTCATTTTTATTGCACAAAACGATTAACGCAATTTATCAAAACTGTAAAATTACTTAAGTAACGATTAATGACTTATTACCCATACTATTAAAATCCGCCTGACAAAAATTTGAGTTAATTTAACTTCAGATCCAGTCATTACTAAAGACCGTGTTAACTAACCCCTAAATAAAAGCTTCTCCATCAAGCGTTAACTGGAGTATGGGAATAATCCTGGCAGCCCGCAAAGAAATCGCGTCAAAAATGTGTCGTATTTCGCATTTAAGATACAGCAAGCTTTAAACATGTGATCGACGTTGCATTTACAAAAAGATAATGAAACTTCTCAATATAAACATGGCGCTAACATTCTTGCATAAAAAAGGCTGCACTAAGCAGCCTGAGAATACGCGACGACAGATAACCGTTACTTAAACGGCAGCTTGATATCTTTAAACATGGCCTCAATGTCCTCGTTGGAACGCAACGCTACTGCCGTATCCACGACATCGCGCGTCAGATGGGGGGCGAAGCGCTGGATGAAGTCATACATATAACTGCGCAGGAAGGTGCTGCGGCGGAAACCAATCTTCGTCGTACTGTTGGTGAAGATTTCAGAGGCTTCAATTCTGACGAGGTCAGGATCAGCAACGGGATCCACCGCCATACTCGCAATCACCCCTACGCCCAGCCCCAGGCGAACATACGTTTTAATGACGTCGGCATCCGTTGCGGTAAAGACGATACGTGGCGTCAACCCCGCGCGCATAAAGGCAGTATCCAGCTCGGAGCGTCCGGTGAAGCCGAAGGTATAGGTTACCAGCGGAAAATCGGCCAGCTCCTCTATCGTCACCTGCCCTTTTCCCGCCAGCGGATGGTCTGGCGTGACCACGATAGCGCGGTTCCAGTGATAGCACGGTAGCATAATGAGATCGTCGTAGAGGTGGAGCGCTTCCGTGGCAATTGCAAAGTCTGCGTTGCCTTTAGAAACCGCCTCGGCAATCTGCGTTGGTGAACCCTGATGCATATGCAGCGAGACACGTGGATAACGTTCGATAAAGCCCTTAATCACGCCGGGCAGCGCATAGCGCGCCTGAGTGTGCGTAGTGGCAACATATAACGAGCCTTTATCCGGCCAGGTATGTTCACCTGCGACAGATTTAATGGCATCCACTTTGGAAAGCACTTCGCGCGCAATGCGAATGATTTCTTCACCGGCGGGCGTAACCTGCGTCAGGTGCTTACCGCTGCGGGCGAAAATCTGCACCCCAAGCTCATCCTCCAGCATACGGACCTGCTTACTGATGCCCGGCTGCGAAGTGTAAAGCCCTTCTGCTGTCGATGAAACATTCAGGTTGTGGTTCACGACTTCTACGATATAGCGCAACTGCTGTAATTTCATATCTGTTGTTATCCTGGTCGGTTACAGAGTCGCATCCCCGGGTGGCGTACTGTCGCCCAGGCGGGTGAAAGGTGCTGAGCAGAAAGAAGGGATCGGAAATGCTATAACCACTATAGCATTTTAAGTATCAATGTAGAACGGAATGATATAAGGCGGGGAAAAAAGGCCAGCAATGCTGGCCTTACAGGGTTACTTTTTCGCTTCCTGCCACTTGCCGTCAATGTAAAACGCTGACCAGCCTGTCGCTTTGCCGTCTTTTTCAGACGCCACATACTGCTGTTTCGTTTTACGGCTAAAGCGCACCAGCGTCTTGTTGCCTTCCGGATCGGTTGCTGGCGCTTCGGCCAGATATTTCAACTTCTCAGGTAAACGGTCGTGGAAACGCTGCAGCTCTTCCACCAACGGTGCGCGGGTTTCACGCGATTTGGGGAAGGTATTGGCGGCCAGGAACACACCGGCAGCACCGTCACGCAACACAAAATACGCATCCGATTTTTCACACGGCAGTTCGGGCAGCGGCACGGGATCTTCTTTCGGCGGGGCGACATCGCCATTACGCAAAATCTTACGGGTGTTCTTACAGTCATCATTGGTACAGGCCATGTATTTACCGAAACGCCCCATTTTCAGGTGCATTTCAGAACCACATTTTTCGCACTCGACGACCGGACCATCGTAGCCCTTGATACGAAACTCCCCTTCTTCGATTTCATAACCATCGCACTCAGGGTTGTTACCGCAAACGTGCAGCTTGCGTCCGTTATCAATCAGATAGCTGTCCATCGCTGTGCCACATTTCTGGCAACGACGACGGGCACGCAGCGCGTTGGTTTCGGCATCGTCCCCTTCCAGAATATTCAGAACTTCATTTTCCGGAATCAGGTTGATGGTTTGCTTGCAACGCTCTTTCGGCGGTAACGCATAGCCTGAACACCCCAGGAAAACACCGGTGCTGGCTGTCCGAATCCCCATTTTACGGCCGCAGGTTGGGCAGTCGATGGAGGTCAGGACCATCTGATTCGGCTGCATTCCGCCTTCTTCCGGATCTTTCTCAGCCTGTTCCAGCTGCTGGCTGAAATCGGAGAAGAAGCGATCCAGAACCGCCTTCCACTCCGCCTGATTGTTGGCGACCTGGTCGAGGCTGTTTTCCATGTGAGCGGTAAAGTCGTAATTCATCAGCTCGCGGAAGTTCTCTTCCAGACGATCGGTGACAATTTCACCCATTTTTTCAGCGTAAAAGCGGCGGTTTTCCACCCTGACGTAGCCACGATCCTGGATAGTGGAAATGATGGCCGCATAGGTCGAAGGACGGCCGATACCGCGTTTTTCCAGCTCACGGACCAGTGAAGCTTCACTAAAGCGGGCCGGTGGCTTGGTAAAGTGCTGGCTGGGTAACAGGTCCTGCAGGCTCAGCTCATCGCCAACGTTAACCGGCGGTAAAGTACGATCCTCATCATTCTTACGCAGCGCAGGCATGACTTTGGTCCAGCCGTCAAAGCGCAGCGTACGCCCTTTGGCCTTCAGTTTGTAATCCCCTGCCGTGACTGTCAGCGTGGTCGAATCGTACTGTGCCGGTGTCATCTGACAGGCGACAAACTGACGCCAGATAAGCTGATACAGTTTCTGCGCATCCGCTTCCATATCTTTGAGCTGCTCGGCCAGCACTTCCACATCTGATGGACGGATGGCTTCATGCGCTTCCTGCGAATTCTCTTTGCTGGCGAAGGTATTCGCCGCATCGGGCAGGTACTTTTTACCAAAATGGCCTTCAATGTAGCCGCGCACCATCGAAACCGCATCCTGGCTCAGGTTCGTGGAATCGGTACGCATATAGGTGATATGGCCCGCTTCATACAGGCGCTGCGCCATCATCATGGTCTTTTTCACGCCAAAGCCCAGCCGGGTACTCGCCGCCTGCTGCAACGTGGAGGTAATAAACGGCGCGCCGGGTTTGCTGCTGGTTGGCTTGTCTTCACGGTCCGTGACCGCAAAGCGCGCTTTTTCCAGCAGAGCCAGCGCGGCGTGCGTCTGGTCGTGATTGACCGGACGGAACGGTTTATCGCCCGCATGAGTGACGTCCATCGTCAGCTCATCGCCCTTCGGCGTGGTCAGGTTAGCGCTCAGTTCCCAGTACTCTTCGGGCACAAAAGCTTTGATTTCACGCTCACGCTCAACCACTAACCGGACAGCAACAGACTGCACGCGACCGGCAGACAGGCCTCGCGCGATTTTTTTCCATAATAACGGGGATACCATGTACCCCACGACACGGTCCATAAAGCGGCGTGCCTGCTGTGCATTGACGCGGTCAATGTTGAGTTCGCCCGGCGTTTCAAACGCCTGGCGAATCGCATTTTTGGTGATCTCATTGAACACAACGCGGCTAAAGCGCTTATCGTCACCCCCGATCACTTCCCGCAGGTGCCACGCAATGGCTTCCCCTTCGCGGTCAAGGTCGGTTGCGAGATAGATATGGTCGGCGTTTTCGGCTAAAGCTTTGAGTTCCGCTACCACTTTCTCTTTATTGGGCAGGATTTGATAATCCGCTTCCCAGCCGTGATAGGGATCAACGCCCATACGACTGACCAGCGCGGCTTTCTCATCCTTCTTAACTTTTTTGGCTTTCTTATCTGTCGGGGTTTCAGCACTTTTTTTGGCGGTTGAACCACTGGTCGGCAGATCCCGGATATGGCCCACGCTGGATTTCACCACGTAGCCACTGCCGAGGTATTTATTGATTGTTTTAGCCTTTGCCGGGGACTCAACAATAACGAGTGCTTTACCCATATTTACCTTTACCTAATGAATACATCCTGCTCAACGGGAGAGGATTGGACGCCCTGAAAACCCATCGGGTTCAATATTGCTACGCCTGTTTGGTATTTCAAGACGTGGGGCTCAATCTCTGGTCAGTCGATTCTTTACAGTGCAACTTTATGATAAAAATCGCTTTTTCTGCCTGACTTAATCGCACTTCCCGGTGCAATATCCCTGGAATCTGAAACGCCCACACTGTACCTGATAAAATCTGTTACGCAACTTAATTAGCATCTGGTGTGAGGAAAGCCCTTTTTTACCCCTGCCCACGATTTGTCGAACAGTGCAGTACGGAAGTAATATAGAAAGAATTATCAGGCTGTCAAAAAGGCACAGACATATGCAGAATCTGACTGAGGGAGTGTCGTCCCAGGCACTGTTAGATATCGCTAACGCGATGCTCAGGGAACATGATGATTTTATCGCCGGTATTGAAGCTACTGCCGTCAGCCAGCAGGGCGATGTGCTGGTGTTTAAAGGGCCGTACTTTTTGGACACGGAAGGCCTGCCGACCGCAAAAACCACGGCGGTGTTCAACCTGTTCAAACACCTGGCCGTTCTGCTGTCACCCCGTTATCACCTGGTATAAAAAACCCGGCCTGAGCCGGGTCGATGCATCACAAAAACCGTTTGTCGCTGCGCTGCCACCATTTAAGCATAATGCGCTCAAGCACCTGCCCTGCGCTTTGCGTCAGGCGATCGATTTTTGAACGACGGCGCACATACGTCACGCCCAGTACCGTGAATTTCGCCATATTCGCGATAATGAGATCGTCACTGGTCGAAATGCGATCGATCAGGCCCAGTCCAAGCGCCTGCCGGCCATACCAGTGCTCGCCGGTTGCCACCCGGTCAATGTCGAGGGAAGGACGCATTTCATGAACAAACTGTTTAAACAACAGGTGGGTTTCGTTCAAATCCTGCTGAAACTTTTCACGTCCTTCTTCGGTGTTTTCACCAAACAGCGTCAGCGTACGTTTGTACTGACCCGCCGTGTGTAACTCAACGTCAATGTCATTACGTTTCAACAGACGGTTGAAGTTAGGGATTTGCGCGACAACCCCGATGGAACCGATGACGGCAAAAGGCGCGGCCACGATGGTATTGGCCACACAGGCCATCATATAGCCGCCGCTCGCCGCCACTTTGTCCACGGCCGCTGTCAGGTTCAACCCGGCATCACGCAGGCGCTGCAATTGTGACGCCGCCAGGCCATAACCGTGAACCATGCCGCCCGGGCTTTCCAGACGCAGTAATACTTCATCGCCCGGCTGGGCAACCGCCAGAATGGCTGAAATTTCTTCGCGTAGCGATTTCACTTCACTGGCATCGATGCTGCCATTGAAATTAAGCACGTACAACGTGGGTTTAACGGTGTCGACATTGCCCTGCTTCGCGTCGCGCTTCTCTGCTTTCGCCTTCTGTTTTTCGGCCTTTTTATGGTTTTTTAACCACAGTTTTTGCGCCTGCGGTTTCATTTTCTCAAGCTGCAACGCCTCTTTCATCTTGTTGTAATCGTCATCTAACCGCGTTAATCGCAGTTGTCCGCCCGGGTGACGTTTACGCTGAGCGGCATGTACAACAATCATGACGATGGCAGCAATGGCAACGACCACCGTCACCGCTTTTGCTAAAAACAATCCATAACTCAAAAGAAGATCCATCGTGTCGCCTTATTAAACAGAGGATTACTGACAAACGCCTAGTTTAACGGGTTTATGCTACTGCGTCGCCTGAAATGCCAGCATCTGGCACAGATTGTCCCTATTGCTAATTGCGTCGTGCCCTGAATTAGGGCATAAAGCGAAAAACCCAGACGTTGCGGGAGGTTCCCAACATGCATTATCAACCGAAAGATGATCTACTTGCCCATCGCATTATCCTGGTGACGGGTGCCTCTGACGGCATTGGACGCGAAGCGGCCCTGACCTACGCCCGCTTCGGCGCGGAGGTGATTTTACTGGGGCGCAGCGCTGAAAAGCTGCAGCAGACAGAAGCGTTGATAAACCAACTGAACAAGCGCCCTGCCCATTCGGTGGTATTGGATCTTTCAGACGCCACGCCGGCACGCTGTGCGCAGCTAGCGCAGGAACTGGCGCAAACATTCTCCCGTCTGGATGGTGTGTTACATAACGCCAGTATCTTAGGTGAGATTGTTCCGCTGGCCGACCTGGATCCGCAAATCTGGCAACAGGTCATGAAAATTAATGTTGATGCCACGTTTTACCTCACCCAGGCGCTATTGCCGTTGCTGCTCAAATCCGAAAGCGGCTCGCTGGTATTCACGACGTCAAGTGTGGGCCGTACCGGGCGCGCGGGTTGGGGTGCCTACGCGGTATCAAAGTTCGCCACAGAAGGCATGATGCAGGTGCTGGCCGACGAGTATAAAAATCAGGCATTGCGGGTTAACTGTATTAATCCTGGTGGTACGCGTACGAAAATGCGCGCCAGTGCGTTTCCTCAGGAAGACGCCGGTAAACTCAAAACGCCTGCCGATATCATGCCTCTTTACCTCTATTTAATGGGCGATGACAGCCGCCGTAAAACCGGTATGAGCTTCGATGCGCAGCCAGGCAGAAAACCCGGGGCCGCAGAGTAATGACCAGCGATCGTCATCAACAGCGGCAACAGCGTCTGAAAGAACAGGTGGATGCCCGCATTGCTGCCGCTCAGCAAGTCAGAGGCATTTTGATGGTGTTTACCGGAAACGGTAAAGGTAAAACCACCGCTGCGTTTGGCACGGCTCTACGCGCCTGCGGGCATGGCAAACGTGCCGCGGCCATTCAGTTCATTAAGGGAGAATGGCCCAACGGCGAACGCAACCTTCTGGCCCGGCACGGGGTGGAGTTTCAGGTAATGGCCACGGGTTTCACCTGGGAAACGCAAAATCGCCAGACCGATACAGCGGCCTGCCTGGCCGTCTGGGAACATGCCAGACGCATGCTGTCGGATGACACGCTTGATTTAGTGATTCTGGATGAGATCACCTACATGATCAGTATGGATTATCTGCCACTCGACGAGCTGGTAACCGCTCTGCAAGGCCGTCCTGCCCACCAGAGCGTCATCCTTACGGGTCGGGGTTGCCATCGCACCTTACTGGATATGGCTGACACCGTGACGGAAATGCGTCCGGTGAAACATGCCTTTGACCCCGGTATCCAGGCACAGCAGGGAATAGACTGGTAGCCTTTACCGTAGGCTGGCTGCCCTTATGCATCCGGCCTGCTTATCTTACGCAGTGCCCCCTCTGTACTTCCTTTTCCCTGTTTATCGGCCTGCATGCCCGCTTATTGTCATTGCAGCCTGGCACAGCTGGTCCTCAGGGCTTTTCCCGCTTTTATTTTCCATTCATGTTAATTTTGCGAAACGTTTTACGCGCCTTTTCCAGAAACCCTGCCTGAAAACCGGCGTCATCCGCCGCCGCCATGATTGATCTCAATCACATATTTTTACCGTTGAGAGACGTAAAACCGATCGGGATCACTCTTCAATGTTAAATAAATGATAAAAAATATTTAGCTTTAATATCATCCCATTGCGCGTGGTTAATCAAATCAACAGGTTAATCATTACCGTGCTAATCGATTCCATAATTAAATGTTCTTTCTGATAACAATTGAATAACTTTTGCCAATAAGAGGGCTCTTATTTTGCTGACCATACTGGGCTTTACGATGGTGGTTTGTTTCATGTATCTGATCATGACCAAACGCATGTCAGCGCTAATCGCGCTCATTCTTATCCCGACGCTTTTTGCGCTTATCGGCGGGTTTTATCACGGACTTGGGGAAATGATGCTGAACGGGGTCAAAACGCTGGCTCCGACGGGTGTGATGCTGACGTTTTCTATTCTCTATTTCGGCCTGATGATCGATGCCGGACTGTTTGATCCGCTGGTGCGTTTCATCCTGAAAATTGTGCGTGGCGACCCGCTTAAAGTGCTGGTCGGTACCGCTGTATTAACCTTGCTGGTCTCGCTGGATGGCGACAGTTCCACCACCTACATGATTGCTATTGCCGCGTTTCTTCCCCTCTACCGGAAACTGGGCATGAATGTGCTGGCAATGACCTGCCTGGTTAACCTGGCCAGCGGCATCATGAACCTGTCGCCGTGGGGAGGCCCCACAGCCCGCGCGGCGGCCGCGCTGCGCATTGATGCGCTGGATATTTTCATTCCCATGCTACCGGCCATTCTTATCGCCTGTGTTGCTCTTGTCGGTCTGGCCTTCGTGTTTGGGCTACAGGAACGTAAACGTCTGGGCGTCATGCGCATTAGCGACGACCATCTGAATAATATCGAACTGGGCCTGGGTGATGCAGACGAATGCGCAGCAAATCGCCGGCCCAAAATGTTCTGGCCAAACTTTATTCTGACCACGGTACTGCTGGTGCTTCTGGTGGTGGGTGCCATGCCCATTCAGATTCTGTTTATGCTGGCTTTTGCAATTGCCGTCATGCTTAATTACCCCTCGCTTGAGGAGCAAAAAGCCCGTATCGGTTCACACGCCAGTAATGTGCTGGCGGTGACTGCCTTGATTTTTGCGGCAGGTATTTTTACCGGCATACTGTCAGGTACCGGCATGGTGGACGCCATGGCGAAAAGTCTGCTGGCCTTTATTCCGCACAGTTTCGGACCTTATCTTGCGCTATTTACCGCCCTGATCAGTCTGCCGTTTACCTTTTTTATGTCCAACGATGCTTTCTACTTTGGCATTCTGCCTGTCATCGCGCAGACGGCCGCCAGCTATGGCATTTCAGCAGAAGAAATTGCCCGAGCCTCCATTGTGGGCCAACCCTTCCATCTGCTGAGTCCACTGGTGCCGTCGGTCTATCTGTTAGTCGGTCTGGCCAAAGTGGATATCGGTGACCATCAACGTTTTGCCATAAAATGGGGGATTTTGATTAGCCTGGTGCTGATGGCGGGCGGCTTAGTAACCGGCGCGTTTCCCCTCTTCCACCGGTAAGATGCCCGGGAGCGTCAGCCAGAAAGTAAAAAGCCACAACAGACGATGTTGCGGCTTTTTTATAGCCTTATATCAACCCGGCAGGCACTCAGGTTGCGTTGCGTTTGCTACTGGCATTACGACGAGCGGGTCTGCCACTGGCCTGGCTGTGACGTTTCACGGCCCGACGAATCTGATTGGCTTTTGTACGACGGCGATCTTTCTCAACCGCCAGTTTGGTGACGGTTTCGTCATCCATTCCTACCAGATTGCGCAGATAATTGACCGCTGGCAGATCCAGTTCCATCCAGCCACCGCGTGGTACACCTTTTGGCAAGGTGATGTCACCATAACGGACACGCATCAGGCGGCTGACCTGTACACCCACGGCTTCCCATAAACGGCGAACTTCACGGTTGCGTCCTTCAGTCAGGGTGACGTTGTACCACTGGTTGATGCCTTCTCCACCCGCAAAACGCAATGTTTTGAACGCTGCCGGACCATCTTCCAGTTGCACACCTTTACTGAGCTGACGAATTTTGTCATCGTCAACCTGGCCAAACACGCGCACCGCGTATTCACGTTCCACTTCCCGGCTGGGATGCATCAGGCGGTTAGCCAGTTCACCATCCGTTGTAAAAAGCATGAGTCCACAGGTATTCACGTCAAGGCGGCCAACGGCAATCCAGCGCGAACCGCGCAGGCGCGGCAGACGATCGAAGACCGTAGGCCGCCCTTCAGGATCGCTGCGTGTGCAGAGTTCACCTTCAGGTTTATAATACGCCAGCACACGGCACACTTCTGTTGCAGATTCAGCAATCGATACCAGATGGCCATCAATACGGATTTTCAGGGCTTTATTATTTTCGATGCGATCGCCGAGTGTGGCAAGCTTACCGTCAACGCTCACGCGTCCGGCCGCAATCATCGCTTCAATTTCACGACGCGAACCGTGACCGGCACGCGCTAAGACTTTTTGTAACTTCTCGCTCATGGAGCTACCTCATTGTCGCCTTCCCAGGCGTCGGATGGATTAGGTAATTAAACCTTTAAAATCAATAGGTTATATTTTCCTGTTGGCCCCATTATACAGCATGTCTGAGGCATTGTAACCCGTAATGTGCCGCCCGGAAGCGGCGTACGGGGCCTGGCTGCTGACCCGTGCCTTACGACACCTGTCCCGGGCGTGACGATCCCTACGCGCTCACGCCTGGTCCGGTTAAGATCTGGTCGAATTAGATGGCTGCGTTGCGTCCTGGTGATCGCGCGAGAAGATCATTATAAGCACACACGTTTATTCAGGGTAATTAAGTCAAATGACACAACCGTAACAGGGGGAGAATATTATCTGAATGTCACATTTGGTTACTTCATTTTAATTAATGTTACTTATCGCAGCTATTGGCTTTATTTCCGTCTTTACTCCCTCTTATAAATCATTTCCTGCCAAAACCGGTAGCGCATTAATGATTAAGTCTCCAGGTATCTGGCCTGACACTTTGCATTAACGGCTCACACTCAGTCGGCGCGCTAAACAGTTTTATTTTTGTGGCTGTTTACAAAAAATAAAAACAAAACACTGCTACTTAAGTCAAATAAAATCATTGTGGGCCCAGCAGCCCTCTGTTAGCCCGCCTCGCATCTTTAATGCACCCTGTTTACTCTATTATCAACAGGTTGCGTCGGGCAAAGCTATACAACATAAAAATCACTGTACAATTTTATTCATCAGCCGATAATGAAAGAATAAGAAGGTGGTCATCACCCTGTTTTTTATCATTAAGTCCGCAATGGCTTTTTTTTTTACCCTCGTAAAGTTAAAAAAAATTGGACTATTGCAATCTATTGCCGATAACACATTATGCGACCGGACAGTGAGCAGATTTTAATCCGTACGGTGTCAGTTATTTCTGACCCGGGCATTAAATTGCAGCACGCTAAAGGGTTGTTATTAATCTTAATACTGGCGCATCGGGAAACGCTGCGTTAATACGGCTCACGATGAGCTTTAATTTGCATGTCCTTAATCTTCACCAGGGATTTTACTGGCATGCTTAAGCGAAGACACCACCATGAAAAAACGTTTTGTAAGTTCAGCGTTGATTGCGTTGGCGCTGAGCGGTTGTTCCGTGGGCCATACCGAGTACAGCCGAACGGCAATGCAGCACGTGGATATGAGCGTGACAGGCATTCCGACGATTCTGGGTTTAGGCACGCTGGGCACCACTATTCCGTTGACGCCTGAATACAGCCTGACTGCCGCGCATGTGGCAAAATTTGCCGTGCAGCGCGTGAAGTCTTATCACCCTTACTGCGACCTTGCGATTATTTATCACAAGAATCCGCCGGATACGCTGGCTCACTTCCGCAGCACCGATATTGGCGATCACGTAAAGATGTACGGTTACAGCTATATTTCGGCGCTACCTGTTGAATCAAAGGGTGTGAATCTCGCACGCACCGCCATTCGTAACCTCTGGAATAAAAGTCCGTGCATCGCGATGGCTTCCAATGCTGGCGTGGTTCAGGGGATGTCTGGCGGTGGGGTCTTCAATAGTGACGATACCATCGGCGGCGTGATCGTCGGGTATTCCGATTCAATTAAAAATGGCCGTAGCGGGAAAGTGATACTGAAAGATGTGTCACTCTATATCCCTTACGGCCAGTTTAAAAACTGGTTACAGGCGACGATTCCTGACACCCGTAAAACCTGACGGTCTTACATAAAAGGCGTTGTGTCGCCAGCGCCTTCACGGACAATTTCAGGGGCATCACTGGTCAAATCAATCACGGTGGTAGGCTGCTGTCCCAGCGTGCCGCCGTCAATTATTAAGTCCACCAGCTTACCAATACTGTGCTGAATGTCTTCCGGATCAGATTCAGTGAAATCATTGCCTGGCAGAATCAAGGATGTCGACATCATCGGTTCATTAAGCGCTTCCAGTAACGCCAGGGCCACTGGATTCGACGGGACACGTAAACCAATGGTTTTACGTTTCTCGTTCATCAGACGGCGCGGGACTTCTTTCGTCGCCTTCAGAATAAACGTGTAATTGCCCGGCGTGTTATTTTTAATCAGGCGGAACGCGCTGTTGCCCACCTGTGAATACACCGACAACTCAGACAAATCGCGGCACATCAGTGTGAAATTATGATGGCCATCCAGTTGTCGTATACGGCAAATGCGCTCCATCGCGCCTTTTTCTTCCAGACGACATCCCAGGGCATAGCCTGAATCGGTCGGATAAACAATCACGCCACCTTTGTTCAGGTACTCCACAGCCTGGTTAATCAGACGCGGTTGCGGATTATCCGGATGAATATGAAACAGTTGACTCATAAAAACCTCTTGTCACCTTTCCGTGCATTCAGCAGCCGGAGCCAGTGCGGGAAAGCGTTCCCAGACGGGTTCTACGGCTGCGGGTAACCACAGTTTGCGGCCTAACTCAATCCACGGGCAGGGTTGATGAAAATCAGAACCTTGCGATGCGGCCAGATCGTTATCACGGGCGTACCCGGCTAACGTGGTACGCTCATCGGGTGCCTGCTGACATTGTGCCACCTCGATAGCATCACCCCCCGCAGCGCGAAAATACGCGATCAGGCGTTTCAGCCATTTTGCCGACAATCCGTAGCGTCCCGGATGAGCCAGCACCGCACAGCCACCAGAATGGTGAATGGCATCAATGGCTTGATTAATTGTACACCATTGCGGCGGCACGTAGCCGGTTTTGCCTCGGGCCAGATAATTTTTGAATACCTGCGCCATAGTGCTCGCTTTGCCAACCTCAACCAGATAGCGGGCAAAATGTCCCCGCGTGATCATTCCCCCTTCGGCTAAACGCAGGGCGCCCGCCAGTGCATCGGGAATCTGGGCTTTTTCAAGCCGCTCAGCAATGCGTTGGGCGCGTTCCAGTCGCGTCGTATACTGACCAGCGAGGAACTGCGTCATGACGGGATGATGAATATCGATATTTAATCCAACAATATGGATCTCATGATTTTCCCACAGCGTGGAAATCTCGACGCCGGCTATGACATTGACTGGCAACGAAGCACGTAATGCGGCCTGCTGTGCCTCGGCGACGCCCGCCACGGTATCGTGATCGGTAATGGCCAGCACACCTACGCGCATTTCAACCGCACGCGCGACCAGCGCCTGCGGGGATAGCAATCCATCGGAAGCCCGTGTATGACTATGTAGATCGTAAAGCGGAAAACGGGCGATATCGCTCAAAACAACTCCTGCTGGCGATGGAACAGGTCAGCATGATAACGATTTTATGGGTCACTGAAAAAGTGTATTGACATTTTTGTCACGAACCAGTTAACTAGTACACAAGTTCACCGCAGACGGGTATGTGTTTATGAAAATGGTTATTACGCTTTTCACTGGTTGGTGGCGCAATGTTTCCCGGTCGGGCGGCGTTGTCGTGCACACTTAGCGTAAACCTGTGCAGATACCTGAGCCCGCCAACAAGCGGGCTTTTTTTTGGACGACATTCAGAGAAATCATCATGCTCAATGCAAAACCTACAGTGAAGTTAATTACCGGTAACGCCCCTTATCGGGAAGATCCCGCCGCGGTTTTTCATCAGTTATGCGGCGCGCGCCCGTCAACGCTGCTGCTTGAATCTGCGGATATCGACAGCAAGGAAAATTTAAAAAGTCTGATGATCATCGACAGTGCCCTGCGTATCAGCGCGCTGGGTAACTGCGTCACTGTGCAAGCCCTGTCTGATAATGGTCGGGCGCTGCTGCCGCTGCTGGACGAGGCGCTTCCCGCCGAAATCAAAAATGAATCGCGCCCTGATGGCCGGGTGTTAACATTTACGACAACTCACGAGCAGCAAGATGAAGACTCTCGCTTACGCGCCCTGTCGGTGTTTGATGCCCTGCGTGTGATTCCGCAGTTAGTGAACTCGCCCGCCGATGAGCGCGAAGCCGTGTTCGTTGGCGGCCTGTTTGCCTATGATCTGGTCGCGGGTTTTGAGGACCTGCCGACGCTCAGCAGTGAGCAGCGCTGCCCTGACTACTGTTTCTATCTGGCGGAAACCCTGCTGGTGCTCGATCACCAGGCACACAGTGCCCGCCTGCAGGCCAGCCTGTTCTGTCCGTCCACCCACGAATTCCAGCGTCTGCAAAGCCGTATTGAGCAGTTACACGGACAAATGCTGCAACCTGCACCTGCGTTGCCCGTCAAGCCGGTCGAAACGATGACGCTGACCACCAGCCAGAGCGATGAGGAATACTGTAATGTGGTGAGGAAGATGCAGGATGCTATTCGTATTGGTGAGATCTTCCAGGTCGTGCCATCACGTCGCTTCTCACTGCCCTGCCCGTCGCCGCTGGCCGCTTACGATACGTTAAAACGCAGTAATCCCAGCCCGTATATGTTCTTTATGCAGGATCAGGATTTTTCGCTCTTTGGCGCCTCGCCGGAAAGCTCGCTCAAGTACGACGCCGCCTCACGACAGATCGAAATTTACCCGATTGCCGGAACGCGTCCACGCGGTCGACATGCGGATGGCTCGCTGGACCGCGATCTGGACAGCCGTATCGAACTTGAAATGCGCACCGATCATAAAGAGCTGGCCGAGCACCTGATGCTGGTCGATCTCGCACGCAATGACCTGGCGCGCATTTGTCGTCCCGGAAGCCGCTACGTTGCGGATCTGACCAAGGTTGATCGTTATTCCTTTGTTATGCACCTGGTCTCCCGCGTGGTGGGGACATTGCGTGAGGATCTGGATGTGCTACATGCCTACCGCGCCTGCATGAATATGGGCACGCTGAGCGGCGCGCCTAAAGTTCGCGCCATGCAACTGATCGCTGAAGCCGAAGGCACCCGACGCGGTATTTACGGCGGCGCTGTCGGCTATTTCACCGCCAACGGTGATTTGGATACCTGTATTGTGATCCGCTCAGCCTACGTGGAAGACGGCGTGGCCACTGTACAGGCCGGCGCGGGCGTGGTGCTCGATTCTAACCCACAGGCCGAGGCCGATGAAAGCCGCAATAAAGCCCGCGCGGTGCTGCGCGCTATCGCCACTGCTCATCACTGCAAGGAGATCTTCTGATGGCTGACATCCTGCTGCTGGATAACATCGACTCATTTACCTACAACCTTGTCGATCAACTGCGCACCTTTGGGCACAACGTGGTGATTTACCGCAACAACGTACCGGCCGCTTTGCTGATTGAACGTTTGCAGAGCATGGACAATCCTGTCCTGATGCTGTCACCCGGCCCTGGCGCGCCGAAAGACGCGGGCTGTATGCCCGAACTGCTGGGTGCGCTACGCGGAAAGTTACCGATTATCGGGATCTGCCTGGGCCATCAGGCGATTGTGGAAGCGTATGGCGGCCATGTCGGTCAGGCCGGTGAAATTTTGCATGGCAAAGCGTCATCCATTATCCATGACGGCGAGGCGATGTTTGCCGGACTGAGTAATCCTCTTCCCGTTGCCCGTTACCACTCACTGGTGGGCAGCAATACACCAGACGAATTAACGGTCAATGCCAGCTACAACGGCATGGTGATGGCCGTCCGTCATGAACACGATCGGGTTTGCGGATTCCAGTTCCATCCTGAATCCATTTTAACCACTCAGGGCGCACGTCTGCTTGAACAGACACTTGCCTGGGCGCTGGCGAAGTAACAGGGAGAACGCAATGCAACCGATTCTGGAAAAACTTTACCAGTCGCATAGTCTGACGCAGGCAGAAAGCCACCAGCTGTTCAGCGCCATTATTACCGGCCAGCTTGAACCTACCCAACTGGCGGCGGCGTTGGTTGCGATGAAAGTCCGGGGCGAGAACCCGGAGGAAATCGCCGGGGCAGCCTGTGCCTTACTTGAAGATGCCAAACCGTTTCCGCGTCCGGATTATGCGTTCGCCGATATTGTGGGCACCGGCGGGGATGGCAGTAACAGCATTAATATTTCAACCGCCAGTGCCTTTGTCGCCGCAACCTGTGGTCTGAAGGTGGCAAAACATGGCAATCGCAGCGTATCCAGCAAATCGGGGTCATCCGACCTGCTGGCCGCTTTCGGGATTAACCTGGACATGCCCGCTGAGCTGGCGCGGCGCGCACTGGACGATCTGAATGTCTGCTTCCTGTTCGCACCGCAGTACCACACGGGCTTTCGCCATGCTATGCCGGTGCGTCAGCAGTTGAAGACCCGCACGTTGTTTAACGTTCTGGGGCCACTGATCAACCCTGCGCGCCCACCGTTAGCCGTTATTGGCGTGTACAGCCCTGAGCTGGTCTTGCCGATTGCTCAGACGCTGAAAGTATTAGGCTACCAGCGTGCAGCCGTGGTACATGGCGGCGGCATGGATGAGGTTGCCCTGCACGATGTGACACAGGTGGCCGAGCTGCGCGAAGGGGAAATCACCCGCTATCAGTTAAGTCCGGAGGATTTTGGTTTCGGATTCCATCCTAAAGACGCGCTGGCAGGCGGCACGCCCGAAGAAAACCGTGACATTCTGACACGTTTACTCCAGGGTAATGGCGAGCAGGCCCATGAGGAGGCGGTTGCCGTGAATGTGGCCATGCTCCTGAAAGTGTTTGGTAATGAAGATCTCCGTGAAAATGCACAGCGTGCGCTTAACGCCATCCGTAGCGGTCAGGCTTATGAGCGCGTGGTGGCTCTGGCATCAAGAGGATAATCATGCAGGGTACAGTGTTAGATAAAATCGTGAAAGACAAAGCCGTCTGGGTTGAAGCGCGTAAGCAGCAGCAACCGCTGGAAAGCTTCCAGCCGCGCATTGTTCCTTCCAGCCGTAGCTTTTATGACGCACTGCAGGGCACCCGCACTGCCTTTATTCTGGAATGCAAAAAGGCTTCGCCTTCAAAAGGGCTGATCCGCGATGATTTCGATCCCGAAATGATCGCCGGGGTGTATCGCCATTATGCTTCTGCCGTTTCGGTATTAACCGACGAGAAATATTTCCAGGGCGACTTTGCCTTTTTGCCCGTCGTCAGTGCTGCGATTACGCAGCCGGTGCTGTGTAAAGACTTTATCATCGACCCTTATCAAATTTATCTGGCGCGTTTTTATCAGGCTGACGCCATCCTGCTGATGCTGTCGGTCGTGGATGATGAGCAGTATCGTCAGCTTTCCGCCATCGCACACAGCCTGCAGATGGGCGTTTTGACTGAAGTCAGCAATGAGCAGGAGCTGGAACGCGCTATTGCGCTGGAAGCCAAAGTGGTCGGCATTAATAACCGCGACCTGCGCGATCTGTCGATTGATCTCAACCGGACGCGTCAGCTTGCGCCGCGCCTGGGGCAAGGTGTGACCGTTATCAGCGAATCGGGCATCAACAATTACCGCGATGTGCGTGAACTGAGTCATTTTGCAAATGGCTTCCTGATTGGTTCGGCATTGATGGAAGAAGAGGATCTTCATGCTGCGGTGCGACGTGTCACCCTGGGCAGCAACAAGGTATGCGGACTGACGCGCCCTGAAGATGCCTGCGCGGCCTGTGATGCCGGCGCTATTTACGGCGGAATTATTTTTGCCGAGGGCTCGCCGCGTCAGGTGGATACCGAGAAAGCACGTGCCGTGATAGCCGGTGCCCCGCTTAACTATGTGGGTGTGTTCCGCAATGCGGCAATAAGTGACATTGTCACTAAAGTGGAATCATTGCAGCTGGCTGCTGTGCAGTTGCATGGCGATGAAGACCACGCTTATGTGGCTGCGCTTTATCAGGCACTGCCTGAACAGGTACAAATCTGGAAAGCGCTCAGCATCAGCGACGCGTTGCCAGAACGTAACTGGCCGCATATTGACCGTTACGTTTTCGATAATGGTCAGGGCGGTTCGGGCCAGACCTTTGACTGGTCGCTGCTACACGGGCAGGACCTGAAGAATGTTCTGCTGGCCGGTGGGCTGAGCGCGGATAACTGTGTGGAAGCCGCACAGTTGGGTTGTGCAGGACTCGATTTTAATTCCGGTGTAGAAAGCGCGCCAGGCATCAAAGATGCCAGCAAAATTGCGGCGGTGTTCCGAACGCTTCGCGCCTACTGACTGGACTGGCCCGCCTGAAGGCGGGCACACAAAAGGATAGATCCATGACTTTACTTAATCCCTATTTCGGCGAGTTTGGCGGCATGTACGTGCCACAAATTCTGATGCCTGCGCTGAAGCAGCTTGAAGAAGCCTTTGTCAGCGCCCAAAAAGACCCTGAGTTTCAGGCTGAATTTACCGACCTGTTGAAAAACTATGCCGGCCGCCCGACAGCCTTAACCCTGTGCGGTAACCTGACCAAAGGCACTCAAACCCGCCTTTACCTGAAACGTGAAGATCTGCTGCACGGCGGCGCGCACAAAACGAACCAGGTACTGGGACAAGCGTTGCTGGCTAAACGGATGGGCAAAAACGAGATTATAGCGGAAACCGGAGCCGGTCAGCATGGTGTGGCTTCAGCCCTGGCCTGTGCGCTGCTGGGCATGAAATGCCGCATCTACATGGGCGCCAAGGATGTTGAGCGTCAGTCACCTAACGTCTTTCGTATGCGCCTGATGGGTGCCGAAGTGATTCCGGTTCACAGCGGTTCCGCCACCCTGAAAGATGCCTGTAACGAGGCGCTGCGTGACTGGTCGGGCAGCTATGAAACCGCCCACTATATGCTGGGCACCGCGGCCGGCCCGCACCCGTTCCCGACCATCGTGCGTGAGTTCCAGCGCATGATCGGTGAAGAGACGAAAAAACAGATTCTGGAAAAAGAAGGACGTCTGCCCGACGCCGTCATCGCCTGCGTCGGCGGCGGCTCCAATGCGATTGGCATGTTTGCCGATTTCATCGAGGAAGAGAGCGTCAAACTGATTGGCGTTGAGCCAGCGGGCCACGGTATCGAAACCGGTGAGCACGGCGCACCGCTGAAACACGGCCGGGTCGGCATCTACTTCGGGATGAAAGCCCCGATGATGCAGACCAGCGAAGGGCAAATCGAAGAGTCCTACTCGATTTCTGCCGGCCTCGATTTCCCGTCAGTCGGCCCTCAGCACGCCCATCTGAACAGCATCGGCCGCGCGGACTATGTTTCCGTCACCGACAATGAAGCGCTGGCAGCCTTTAAAACGCTTTGTCGTGCGGAAGGCATTATCCCTGCGCTTGAATCCGCCCATGCGCTGGCCCATGCTTTAAAAATGGCGAAGGCGGAGCCGGAGAAAGAGCAGCTGATTGTGGTGAACCTTTCTGGGCGGGGTGATAAAGATATCTTCACCGTTCACGATATTCTGACTGCGCAGGGAGAAATTTGATGGAACGTTATGATCGACTGTTTACGCGTCTGGCGGCGAAGAAAGAAGGTGCGCTGGTTCCCTTCGTAACTCTGGGTGACCCGTCACCTGCCCTGTCATTACGCATTATCGATGCGCTGGTAGAAGGCGGGGCTGACGCACTTGAACTGGGAATTCCCTTTTCTGATCCTTTAGCAGATGGTCCTACTATTCAAAGTGCAACACTGCGTGCCTTCGCTGGCGGAACGACGACGGCACAGTGTTTTGAAATGCTCGCGGCGATTCGTCAAAAATATCCCGAACTCCCGATAGGTTTACTGATGTATGCCAATCTGGTGTTCAGCAATGGTATTGATGACTTTTATGCGCGTTGTGCCAAAGCGGGGGTCGACTCTGTCCTCGTGGCTGATGTGCCCGTAGAGGAATCGGCACCTTTCCGTCAGGCGGCTATGCGTCACGGTATTGCGCCCATTTTCATCTGCCCACCGAACGCCAGCGATGAACTTCTGCGCGAAATCGCTTCTCACGGTCGCGGTTACACCTATCTGTTATCACGAGCGGGCGTGACGGGTACTGAAAAGCGGGCCAGCCTGCCACTTGATCATCTGATAACCCGCCTGAAGGAATACCATGCAGCCCCGCCGCTACAGGGCTTTGGCATTTCCGAACCTTCCCAGGTAAAAGACTCTCTCGCGGCAGGCACAGCCGGTGCAATTTCAGGTTCCGCTGTTGTGAAAATTATTGAAAAGCATCACGCCGAGCCAGAGGTCATGCTGGACGCATTGAGAACATTTATCCACGATCTCAAAGCCGCCACCCGCTAACAGCCTTCACCTTATGCCTTACCGCCCGGTAAGGCATGATTTCGCTGTTTTTTTTCGCTGTCCGTTTGCCCATTTCGGATTTTCTGCACCACAATTAACAGGCGCCGTTATGGTAACGACGTATCCTATTTGTGACAGGGAGAGAAGCAATGAAATGGTTTAAAGTGCTGGCAAGTGCCATGGTCGCGGCTGTTGTTGCATTAACACTCAGCGCCTGTGCGCCAACGCCAACGAAAGAAGGCACCGGCGGTTACATTGATGACACCGTGATTACCACCAAAGTGAAAGCCGAATTGTTAAAAGATGAGTCGCTGAAATCAACCGAAATCAACGTTGAAACCTTTAAAGGTAAAGTGCAGCTCAGCGGCTTTGTCAGCTCACCGCAAATGGCTAACCGTGCCGTTCAGGTGACCCGAAGCGTTGCTGGGGTAAGATCCGTCGTGAATAACATGCAAATTAAATAACGCCGTTTTAAACCCAAAAGGGCCACGCATTGCGTGGCCCTTTTTTCTTCAGAAGCGATAACCTGCGCCAAAGAAGAATACCCAGGGGTCAACACGCATATGAATATTTTGCTGCTGATCGCCCGATTTAAATTTCACGTTCGTATCAATATCCATGTACCACAATGATGCATTCAGCAGCCAGTCACGGTTAATCTGATAATCCAGCCCTACCTGACCGGCAATGCCCCACGAGTCTTTCACACTGAGATCACTTAATCCCGCATCACGACCGGTCTGATTAAACGTTGCATCATAAAACGTCGTGTAGTTAATGCCGACGCCGACATAGGGTCGCGCTTTGCTTTGGCTGTCAAAGAAGTAGTACTGTGCCATCAGCGTTGGCGGCAATTGCCGGACCGTCGCCAGCGTGCCCGTTGGGCCAAGGCCAACTTTATGGCGGAACGGTGTGGCCGCCAGTAGCTCGACGCCAATATTGTCTGTCGCCATATAGGTAAACGTTAAGCCCAGTTGGGTATCATTACTGGCACTGAATCCGCCCATACCCAGTACGTTATCCGAGCCTTCGTTAGGTCGAACGGTGGCGCTACCTGCGCGAATAAAAAAATCACCTGCCTGGTGGGCCAGTGCCAGTTGAGGTAACGCAAGCGCCAGCAGCATGGCGCATTTAGCCAGTTTCATAGTCACTCCTGTGAGAAAGTAAGGTGCCTGCACTGAATCATTTTTTTGTGCGCACAGGTTTAACGCGTTTTTTTTATAAATGCATCTAAATCAAGACGGAAAAATGATATAAAAAACAATGAATTGACTCAGATCAATTTTATGCCCGTATCCCGGACACAAATAGTGCTTGCCGAAAAAATGGAGCGGCATTACTTTGCTCATCTCCCCCTGTGATTTTGGTTCGATGCCTTAGAGGTGGCGGGCGATCAAATGAGTGAAACTACAAACCCCTGTATTAGCTGTGGTGCCTGTTGTGCCCACTTCCGCGTCTCGTTTTACTGGGCTGAAGCCGACGATGCGGGCGGCCCCGTTCCCACAGAATTAACGGAACCTTTAAGTCTGATGATGCGAAATATGCGTGGGACGAACGATCGTTCGCCGCGCTGTATTGCGCTTGAAGGGGAAATCGGCCACTGCGTGTCGTGCAGTATTTATGAGAACCGCCCCTCGCCCTGCCGGGAGTTTGCTATGTCCGGCGAAAACGGGATCGGGAATGAAGGCTGCGATCGGGCCCGGGCACGCTATGGCCTTCCCGCACTGTTTCACCCATCTTTACCTGTTATGACAGAAAGTTATCCGGTTGCGGGTGCCAGCGAGCCGCCAGAACATGTACAATCGACGGGTTAATTAACCCGGTTCTTTCAAGGAGTGTACATGTCTATCACGGCAAGATCGTTATACCGTGACACAGGAAATTTTTTTCGTCATCAACTGATTACCCTGGTGCTGATGTCACTGTTGACCGCGTTTGTCACAGTGATGCTTTTACATGCCTTCACACCGGGTGACGATCAAATGGCGATCCTGCAGCAAGGCGATATCCGCAGTGCCTCGCTGTTTGAAATGGTGCAGAGCATGTCACCCGAACAGCAGCAGGTTCTGCTGCGTGCGTCTGCTGCGGGTACTTTTGCAGGCCTTGTCGGCAATACGCTGCTGTTGGGCGGTATGCTGTGCCTGATTCCGCTGGTATCGTCTGGCCAGCGCGTGAGCGCGCTGCGTGCCATTGGTACATCCGCGCCTTTATTACCGAAACTGCTGCTGCTGACCTTTTTGATCACCCTGGTCGCCCAACTGGGTTTTATGGTTCTGGTGGTGCCTGGCGTGCTGCTTACCATCGTGCTCTCGTTGTCGCCAATCATTCTGGCAAATGAAAAACTGGGCGTTATCGCCGCCATGCGCGCCAGCATGCGCATGGCCTGGAAAAACGTCAGACTGATTGCACCAGCCATTATTCTGTGGCTGCTGGCAAAACTGGCAGTGATGTTTTTCTTTACCTCGTTAGTGGTGCTGCCGATGAACGTGTCGACGGTGATTTTCACCGCTATCGGGAATCTGATTTCAACCCTGTTAGTAATTTACCTGTACCGGCTTTATATGCTGTTACGTTGATTGTCCGTGCGCCTTGGGGCGCACTGGCCGGGAATACCGCCTTAACTGGAATGACTATGAAGCAGTTACTCGACTTTCTTCCCCTTGTGGTTTTCTTTATTTTTTATAAGTTGTACGACATCTTCGTCGCCTCAGGAGCCCTGGTTGTCGCGACCGGCCTGGCGCTGGTGGCAAGCTGGGTGCTCTATCGCAAGCTTGAAAAAATGACCATTTTTACGTTTGTGCTGGTGGCGGTGTTTGGCACGCTCACCCTGGTTTTCCATAATGATGAATTTATTAAATGGAAAGTCACGGTGATCTACAGCCTGTTTGCGCTGGCGTTACTGTTCAGCCAGTGGTTTATGAAACAGCCGTTAATTCAGACCATGTTGGGAAAAGAGCTGGAGTTACCCAACACCGTATGGCGCAATCTGAATATTGCCTGGGCCCTCTTCTTTTTATTGTGTGGTCTGGCGAATATCTATGTGGCATTTTGGTTACCTCAGTCAGTCTGGGTTAACTTTAAAGTGTTTGGGCTGACCGGCCTGACGCTGCTCTTTACCTTACTGAGTGGGCTCTATATCTGGCGTAAGATGCCGCAACAACAGCAAAAATAAACCTGCTGCCCGTCTGTGCGGGCAGCCTTTCTTTCATTACATAAGAAAACAACGCAATGGACGAAAAACATAAATTGCCCCAGGGCGAAATGGTCATGCGGACGCTCGCGATGCCTGCGGATACTAACGCAAACGGCGACATCTTCGGTGGCTGGTTAATGTCGCAAATGGATATGGGCGGTGCCATTCTGGCAAAAGAAATCGCCGAGGGCCGTGTCGTCACCGTCAGAGTGGATGGTATGACCTTTTTAAAACCCGTCGCGGTCGGCGATGTTGTCAGTTGCTACGCACAGTGCATTCGCACGGGCAACAGCTCAATGACGATCAATGTGCAGGTATGGATTAAGAAAGTGTCGTCTGAGCCTATTGGTCAGACCTATTGCGCAACCGAAGCGGTCTTTATTTATGTTGCGGTGGACAATGAAGGCCATCCCCGTCAGCTGCCTGCGGGACGGGATAATCAGTCAGCCCCTGCCTGAGTGCGGTTCAGCCTGACATCGCAGACAGGCTGAATCTGAACCGGACCCGGGCGGGTCCGGGCCCGCTTAGCCGACTTCACGTTGCTGAAACGCCTCACAAGCCTTATTCAAGGCTGGCCCCGCCGTTAATTTTAAACACAATATTCATCGTCAGACCGGTACCGGGCTTACCGCTTTGATAGCGCCACGAACGCATGGCCTGTTTGACGCTGCGCTCAAACATGTTGCGCGGTTCCGCAGACAGAATATCAATGTTGTCGACCCGTCCGTCACTGTCCACATCAAATTTCACTCTGACACGGCCTTCTACTCGCAGGGCCGCCGCGCGTGGCGGATAGGCTGGCTTGCTGATATTCAGCGCTTTTGGGCCGGTTGAGGCCGTCTGCGCAGGTGTTGCTGACGGTGTCGCTTTCGGCGCTGTCGCAGGCTTAGTCTGTGTTGCAGGCGCATCCTGCTTAAAGGGGTTGGCCTGGGGCTTCGCTTCCTCACGCGGTTTTACTTCGCGTTTTGGCTGTGTATGTTTGGGCGGGTGCCGCGGTCTGGGTTTTGGCTCAGGTTTGGGTTCCGGTTTGGGAATCGGCACTGGCTCAGCTTTAGGCGGTTCCGGAGCGGGTTTCGGCTCTGCCACAGGCTCGGGGGCTGGCTGGGGGTCCGGTTGCGGTGTCGGTTGTGTGATTGCGGGTTCAGGCTGAACCTCGGGCGCGACCATTGTCACACTGATTGGCTGGGATGCTTTGGGCAGTTCTCGGGTTTGATGAAAAGACGCATAGAGAATACCGGCAATGACTGCACCATGGAGCACAACGGACAACATCATGGCGACAGGCGTGCGTTTCGGTAAAGGCATAGTCAGCGTGGTCATAACAATCGCAGTTATCAAATGAAGCCCTGATTTTAAATGCAAATAGCAATCAGTTTCAATAATCACCTTAGTGCCGGGCGAAAAAAGCCCCTTTAGCCCATTATGCTCAGCACGTTATTGACGCAAGGTTTCGTTTGCACTCTACTTAACTATCCCTTACCGTGTTGCAAAATTTATAGAGTCAATGGGAGCGCCCTAGTGCTTTACGTCATTTATGCTGAAGATAACGCCGATTCTCTGGAAAAACGCAACGCGGTGCGCCCCGCTCACCTTGCGCGTCTGAAGCTGCTGCATGAAGAAGGCCGTTTGATCGTTGCAGGCCCCATGCCTGCGGTTGACAGTAACGATCCTGGCGTAGCCGGTTTCACCGGCTCCACGGTGATTGCAGAGTTCCCGTCACTGGAAACGGCCCAGGCCTGGGCAGCGGACGATCCCTATATTGCGGCCGCTGTTTACAAACACGTCAGCGTCAAGCCGTTTAAGCGGGTTTTCTGAGCCCGCCCGCAACACTGACGCTTCTACAGAGATAGTCTGAATGCATGCCATTATCATGGCCCTGCTGCTGGTCATCACCCTGCTTGTGGGTGGCGCGTTGTATCTGTGGCGAAAGCACGGCTGGCGAAACAAAAAGCACCTGATCGTCATGCTGATTGTACTGGCGGCAGCCGTCCAGTTGGTTAACGTCAACTTATTGATGACCGGACAGTAATTTAACAGCCGCTTCGCGCGGCTGCGTCATCAGAGATTTTGTGTGATAAACAGAATGGAACGACGTTGCTGTTGCGCCAGTTGATGGCGAATCCCGTGGATGCGTTTATAGCGGCGTGACTGCCCTTCCAGCCAGCGCGAACGTCGACGCTGCACCTGACGCAACATTCTCCAGCGGGCCACTTCGTTTCTGCTTCGTCTCATAACTTCCTCTCTGACATCTGACTCACGCGCACGCATTATAGAGATCTCTGCGCTAATGCCAAATCGGATCTCGCATTGACATACCACGATGATTAAGGGTTTCACTCCCTACCATCTCCACGTAAACTTCTCAGATTCAAGCGCGAACAGGATGTCCACTTAATGACGACGTTTTATACGCTTATCAGTTGGTTATTGGTATTTGGTTACTGGTTATTGATTGCGGGTATTACCCTGCGCATTCTGATGAAGCGACGAGCCGTAACCTCGGCAATGGCATGGCTGCTGATTATTTTTATTCTGCCACTGGTTGGCATTATTGCTTATCTGTCGTTTGGTGAATTGCATCTGGGTAAACGCCGGGCTGAACGCGCGCGAACGATGTGGCCCTCTACCGCCCGCTGGCTGAATGATCTTAAAAAGCGTACCGAAATCTTTGCCACCGATTACAGCGATGTCGCGCAGGCGTTATTTCAGTTGTGCAACAACCGTCAGGGCATCGCAGGGGTAAAAGGGAATCAGTTACAGCTGTTGACCAGTTCGGACGATGTAATGAAAGCCCTTATCAGGGATATTCAGCTGGCCCGGCACAATATTGAGATGGTGTTTTATATCTGGAATCCGGGCGGACTGGCGGATGAAGTCGCCGAATCCCTGATGGCCGCGTCGCGGCGCGGTGTTCACTGCCGCCTTATGCTGGATTCCGCAGGCAGCGTCGCCTTCTTCCGCAGCCCGTGGGTCGGGATGATGCGTAATGCGGGTATTGATGTGGTTGAGGCGCTACAGGTCAGCCTGCTGCGTGTCTTTCTGCGTCGTATGGATTTACGTCAGCATCGCAAAATGGTGCTGATTGACAACTATATCGCCTATACCGGCAGCATGAATCTGGTGGACCCGCGCTTTTTTAAACAGGACGCGGGCGTGGGTCAGTGGGTCGATCTGATGGCGCGTATGGAAGGGCCGGTATCAACCGCCATGGGGATCGTTTACAGCTGTGACTGGGAAATTGAGACCGGCAAGCGTATTCTGCCCCCACCGCCCGACCGCAATATTATGCCGTTCGAACAGGAAAGTGGTCATACCGTTCAGGTGATCGCTTCCGGTCCCGGTTTTCCCGAGGATTTAATTCATCAGGCGTTGCTTACGGCGGTCTACTCTGCCCGCGAACAGCTGATCATGACCACGCCTTATCTGGTGCCCAGTGACGATCTGCTGCATGCCATCTGCACGGCTGCGCTACGTGGCGTCAATGTGAGTCTGGTGGTTCCGCGGCACAACGACTCTCTGCTCGTAAGCTGGGCCAGCCGCTCGTTTTTTAGTGAGCTGCTTGAGGCCGGCGTTAAGATCTACCAGTTTGAAGATGGCCTGCTGCATACCAAAAGCGTGCTGGTCGATGGTCAGTTGAGTTTAGTGGGGACCGTAAATCTCGATATGCGCAGCTTATGGCTGAATTTCGAAATTACACTCGCCGTCGATGACGCCGGATTTGGCAGCGATTTGGCCTGCGTCCAGGACGACTATATTGCCCGTTCGCGCCTGCTTGACGCCAGACGGTGGGCAAAACGTGCCTGGTGGAAGCGGATTGTCGAACGACTGTTTTACTTCTTTAGTCCTTTACTGTAAAACGAGCGAAATTACGAACCGCCCTCAGATAAACGGGACCGAAAATGGATCTGAACAACCGCCTGACAGAAGACGAAACGCTGGAACAGGCCTACGACATTTTTCTTGAACTGGCAGGTGACAACCTTGACCCTGCAGACATTATTCTTTTCAATCTGCAGTTTGAAGAGCGTGGCGGCGCCGAACTGTTTGATCCGGGCGAAGACTGGCAGGAGCACGTGGACTTCGATTTGAACCCCGACTTTTTCTCTGAAGTGGTCATTGGTCTGGGCGAAGCAGACGGCGAACCTATTACCGATGTGTTTGCGCGCGTACTGCTGTGTCGGGAAAAAGATCACAAGCTGTGCCATATTTTGTGGCGTGAGTAGTCCTCACCTCGTAGCGAAAACGCCGGGCAACAGCCCGGCGTTTTGGTTTAAAGCGGATCCACCTTCAGGCAGGACACCGCATGGCGGAAGCTGCCTTCGAGCAGCGGCCGCGTTTTGGCGCATTCCGGTCCAGCAATCGGGCAGCGGGTGCGGAAAACGCATCCGGATGGCGGATTGATCGGCGACGGTAATTCCCCTTCCAGCAACTGAATCTGCTTATTTTTTTCCAGATCCGGATCGGGAATCGGTACGGCTGACATCAGCGCCTTGGTATAAGGATGCTGCGGATGGGTATACACCTCATCGTAGGTGCCCAGCTCCACCGCGTGCCCCAGATACATCACCAGTACGCGATCCGAGATGTGCTTCACCACCGCCAGGTCGTGGGCGATAAAGATCAGCGACAGCCCCATTTCTCGCTGCAGTTGCTGTAGCAGGTTGACCACCTGCGCCTGAATGGACACATCCAGTGCAGAGACCGGTTCATCACAGATGATCAGTTTAGGCTCAAGAATCAATGCACGCGCAATGCCGATACGCTGACACTGACCGCCTGAAAACTCGTGCGGATACCGGTTAATCAGGTTAGGCAACAAGCCCACTTTCATCATCATCGTTTTGACGCGATCTTTGATGTCCTGGCGAGAAAGCTCAGGGTGATAGGTACGTAAGGGCTCGGCGATAATATCGCCGATGGTCATGCGCGGGTTAAGCGAGGCCAGCGGATCCTGAAATATCATCTGGATATCGCTACGCGCTTTACGCCACTCTTCCTCACTCTGCCCCAGCAGGTTACGGCCAAGCCAGGTGACACGGCCTTCCGTGGCTTTCACTAACCCGATAATCGCACGTGCCAGCGTGGATTTACCGCAGCCGGATTCGCCCACCACACCCAGCGTTTCTCCTTCGTACAGACGCAGACTGACGCCATCCACGGCCTTCAGCGTTTTTGGCGGCTGCCAGAACCACTGCTTGTCATCCTTGATGTCGAAATGAACTTTCAGATCGGCAATTTCGAGTAGGACTTTTTTTTCTGCCAGGCTCATACGAGTTCCTCCACCGGCTTAAAGCAGGCGCGTAAGCGCCCTTCTGCAAACGGTAACAGCGGCGGTGCTTTGGAACAGATATCCATGGCATGCGGACAGCGCGGCTGGAACGGACAACCCTGCGGCAGACGCAGCAGGTTTGGTGGATTACCCGGAATGGTGGTCAGGCTTTCACCTTCTGCATCCAGTCTTGGCACCGCATTCAGGAGACCAATCGAGTAGGGGTGAGCCGGCTGATAAAACACATCGCGCGCGCGACCGTATTCCATGGTGCGGCCGGCATACATCACCAGCACTTTATCGCAGATCCCGGCCACCACGCCCAGATCGTGGGTAATCATGATGATCGCCGTATTGAACTCGCGCTTCAGCTCATTCAGCAGCGTCATAATCTGCGCCTGCACCGTAACATCCAGCGCGGTCGTCGGTTCATCCGCAATCAGCAGCTTAGGCCGGCACAGGAGCGCCATCGCGATCATCACGCGCTGACGCATCCCGCCTGAAAACTCATGTGGGTACATCTTCATGCGTTTGCGGGCTTCAGGCATTTTTACCGCGTCCAGCATTTTCACCGACTCTTCAAAGGCCTGAGCGCTGCTCATGCCTTTGTGCAGTTTCAGCACTTCCATTAACTGTTCGCCGACCCGCATATACGGATTCAGTGATGTCATGGGATCCTGAAAAATCATCGCGATTTGTTCAGCGCGCAGCCGGTTTAACTGTTTTTCCGGCAGATTAAGAATCTCTTTACCGTTGAACAACGCAGAGCCGCCAATGCGGCCATTGCTGGCCAGCAGGCCCATCAGCGCAAACGCGGTTTGCGATTTACCCGAGCCTGACTCACCGACAATGCCCAGGGTTTCCCCGGCTCGCAGTGAGAAATTGAGATCGTTCACGGCGGTGACATCACCGTCATGGGTGCCGAACGTAACACGTAAGTCTTTCACTTCAAGCAACAGGTCGCTTCCCGCGCGTGCAGCCTGAGCAGGCTGAAATTCATGAATAGTCATCGGGAAACTCCTTAACGATCTTTGGGGTCGAGGGCATCACGCAGGCCATCGCCAATAAAGTTAAAACAGAACAGCGTGACCACCAGGAAAATGGCCGGGAACAGCAACAGCCACGGCGAAACTTCCATGGAGTTAGCCCCATCGCTCAACAGCGCGCCCCAGCTACTTAGCGGCTCCTGGGTGCCCAGACCGAGAAAGCTCAGGAATGATTCGAACAGAATCATGCTGGGTACCAGCAGCGAGGCGTAAACCACCACCACGCCCAGCACGTTAGGCACGATATGGCGCGTCACAATTTTCCAGGTCGAAACGCCGCCAACATGCGCCGCTTCAATAAACTCTTTGCGCTTCAGGCTCAGAGTTTGTCCACGCACGATACGCGCCATGTCCAGCCACGACACCATACCGATAGCAGCAAAAATCAGCAGGATGTTACGGCCAAAGAAGGTGACCAACAGAATGACGAAAAACATAAACGGGAAGGAGTTAAGGATTTCCAGAATACGCATCATCACGGAGTCGATTTTTCCACCAAGGTAACCGGCAATGGAACCGTAGAGCGTTCCCACCACCACGGCGATCAGGGCGGCGGCAATGCCCACCATTAACGAAATACGACCGCCAATGGCGACGCGCACCAGCAGATCACGCCCCGATGAGTCGGTGCCAAACCAGTGTCCGGACGTGGTATCTGGCGGGGATGACATCATTCCCCAGTCGGTATCGAAATAAGAGAACGGTGACAACATGGGCGCGAAAATTACAAACAGCGTGATTAACATCAGCACCATCAAGCTGATTAACGCGGCCCGGTTATGAATAAAACGGCGACGGGCATCCTGCCACAGGCTACGCCCTTCGACTTCCAGTTTTTCACTGAATGCATCAAGAGCTTCGCTATTTTTCTTACTTAACATCATGGCGAACTCCAGAATCAGTAGCGAATTTTCGGGTCGATAACGGCATAGAGCACATCGACGATCGCGTTAAACAGAATGGTCAACAGCCCCACCAGAATCGTCAGGCTCAGTACCAGCGAGTAGTCACGGTTAAGCGCGCCGTTGACAAACAGCTGACCGATACCGGGCAGTCCGTAAATAGATTCAATCACCATAGAGCCAGTAATAATGCCCACAAATGCCGGTCCCATATAGGAAATAACCGGCAACAGTGCTGGCTTGAGCGCGTGACGTAAAACGATACGACGTAACGGCAACCCTTTGGCTCGCGCGGTACGGATAAAGTTGGAATGCATCACCTCAATCATTGAGCCACGAGTGATACGCGCGATACTGGCAATGTAAGCCAGGGATAACGCCACCATCGGCAGCAGCATATAGTTCCACTGTCCACCGTTCCAGCCGCCACCCGGCAGCCATTTCAGCGTAATGGCGAAAATCAGGACTAACAGCGGGGCAACCACAAAACTCGGTATGACCACGCCAGTCATTGCCACCCCCATGACGACGTAATCCCACAGGGTGTTTTGCTTCAGCGCGGCGATAACCCCTGCCGTCACGCCCAGTACCACGGCCAGGATAAAGGCAGCCAGGCCCAGTTTGGCCGACACCGGAAAGGCATGACCAACCAGGTAGTTCACCGAATAGTCTTTATATTTAAACGAGGGGCCAAAGTCGCCATGGGCCAGTTGAATCAGGTAATCAACATATTGCTTGCCAATGGGATCGTTGAGGTGATATTTCGCCTCGATATTCGCCATCACCTCTGGCGACAGCGTACGCTCACCCGTGAACGGACTGCCGGGGGCCAGTCGCATCATAAAGAAGGAGATAGTAATAAGGACGAAAAGCGTCGGGATGGCTTCAAGTAACCGACGCAAAATGAATTTTAACATTGCCGTACCTACCAGGCTGGTGCTTCACATTGCATTAAAAAATACAGGCGGCGCTCATGGCGCCGCCGCTGTTCTTGGTGTTCTGTTAGTGCTTAATGATGTACAGGTTTCTGTCTGCGACGTTATCCAGCGGATCTTTACCGGTATAACCACCGACATACGGTTTCACCAGACGGGTGTTCACGTAGTAGTACAATGGCACGATGGCAGAGTCTTTATCCAGCTGCTGCTCAGCTTTTTCATAGTCAGCCGACCGGGCTTTATCATCGGTTGTGGCCAGGGCATCTTTCATCAGCTTGTCGAAGGCCGGGCTCTTGTAGTGCGCGGTGTTGTTACTGCTGTCAGACAGCATGGTATTCAGGAACGACGTCGGTTCGTTATAGTCTGCACACCAGCCTGCACGTGCAACGTCGAAGTTGCCCTGATGACGCGTATCCAGGAAGGTTTTCCACTCCTGGTTCTCCAGCTTCACTTTCACACCCAGATTTTTGGCCCAAATCGACGAGGCGGCAATGGCCAGTTTTTTATGCAGATCGGAGGTGTTGTACAGGAGCGTAAACGTTAACGGTTTGTCTGCCGTGTAACCGGCTTCAGCCAGCAGCTTTTTGGCTTCAGCATTACGTTTTTCCTGTGACCAGGTAAACCACTCTGGCTTCACCAGCTCCATACCATCTGTTGCAGGTGGCGTGTAGCTGTAGGCTGGCTTCTGGCCCTGCGCCAGTACTTTATCCACGATAATGTCGCGGTCGATACCCAGTTTCAATGCGGCACGTACGCGCGGATCGGTGAAAGGCGCTTTCTGGTTATTAATTTCGTAATAGTAGGTGCACAGATAAGGGTCAACATGCAGCTCTTTACCGTTGTCACGCTGTAATTTTTTGAACAGCTCAATCGGCAGATTGTTATAGGTCATGTCACTGCCGTTATCAGAGAAGTAACGGTTAACATCACTGACTTCTGACGAAATGGGCAGGAAGGTGACTTTGTTCAGCACGGTATGCGCGTTATCCCAGTAATCAGGGTTGCGCACAACGGTAATACGTTCGTTAATGACGTGAGATTCCAGCTTAAAGGCACCGTTGCTGACGATATTTTCAGGCTGGGTCCACTTATCACCGAATTTCTCAATAACCGCTTTGTTTACCGGCGACATTGAGGAGTGAATCAGTAATTTATAGAAATACGGAACCGGCTCGCTCAGGGTCACTTGCAGCGTATGATCGTCAAGCGCCTTCACGCCCAAATCTGTTGGCGGTTTCTTACCGGCGATAATATCGTCAACGTTGGCCAGGTGACCGTATTGCAGATAGCTGGCATAAGGAGACGCGGTTTTCGGATCGGCCAGACGCTGCCAGCTGTAAACGAAATCCTGAGCAGTCACCGGCTCACCGTTTGACCATTTGGCATTTTTGCGCAGATGGAAGGTCCAGACTTTAAAGTCTTTATTATCCCAGCTCTCTGCCACGCCAGGAATCGGATGGCCGTTGGTATCGCTGATCACCAGTCCTTCAAACAGGTCACGGCTGACGTTCGATTCCGGTACGCCTTCAATTTTGTGCGGATCCAGCGACTGAACCTCGCTACCGTTTCCTTTTACCAGCTCCTGCTTCGCGGCCAGTTCAACCCCGGCAGGGACCGTGGCGGCGATAACGCTGTTGGCTGTGAGCGCACTCATCGCTGCAAAGACGCTGGCAGCAATCAGGGTTTTCTTCGTGATGTTGTTCATTCTTAACTCCAGTTTTTTTATTTTCACCGAGGGTGTTTGCGACCTCAGTGTTCCCCGTATTCGGGCCCCGGTGTTTTCACCTGGGGAGCATTGACCCTGTAGCGTGGTCAGCACGGTAACGCCCTTCCCGGCTGTGCCGCCGGATAAGCGCGTTATCAGTGTTGTTTAATGAAATAATATTTCAGATCTGTCATGTCCTGCGGATCGTGGCCGGTGAACCCGCCAACCCAGGGTTTAACCAGCCTCACGCTGACGCGGTAGTAAACTGGCACAATTGCCGAGTCTTTGTCGAGTTGTGTTTCAGCCTGCTGATACAATGCCGCGCGGTCAGCATCCTTTGTGACGCTTAGCGTGTCTGCCATCAGCCGATCAAAGGCCGCACTACGATAAAACGCGGTATTGGTCGACGACGGACTCAGGAACATATTCAGGAAAGTAGAGGGCTCGTTATAATCCGCGCACCATGTGGCCCGCACCACGTCATACTGTGCCTGATGACGCGTTTCCAGCAGCGTTTTCCATTCCTGATTTTGTAAGGTGACCTGCGCCCCGAGGTTGCGCTGCCACATTGACGCTGCAGCAATCGCCTGGGTTTTATTTTGATCGGAGGTGTTATAGAGCAGCGTAAAACGCAAAGGATTTTTACTGTCGAAACCCGCTTCCGCCAGCAGTTTCTTTGCCGCCTCATTGCGCTGCGACTGGGACCAGGTCATCCATTCCGGTGTGGCTAACGCGGCCCCATTGGTATAGGGCGGTGTAAAACTGTAAGCCGGAATCTGGCCCTGCCCCATAATCTTTTTGGCGATAATGTCGCGGTCCAGCGTCATCTTTATAGCCGCGCGCACGCGCGCATCAGTAAAAGGCGGCTTTTTGTTGTTGATTTCATAATAAAACGTACACAACAAGGGGCTGACTTTGACTTCGTCGCCGATGTCCTTACGCAGCTTCGCGAACATATTGGGCGGGATGGCGCTGTTGGTCATATCCAGGCCACCGCTGCGATAGCGGTTAATGTCGCTGTTCTCAGAACTGATCGGCAGAAATGTCCCCTGCTCAATCACGGTTTGCGCGTTGTTCCAGTAAAGCGGATTGCGCTTCAGGACAATTTTTTCGTTGACGACCCAGTCACTTAAGGTATAAGCACCATTACCAACATAATGCCCGGGTTGAGTCCACGCCTCGCCCCATTTCTGGATAGCGGGTGCATACACGGGTTTCATAGCCGTATGCGCCAGCATGGCAATCAGATAGGGAACGGGCTCTGTTAAAGTGACCTGTAAATGGTGATCGTCAATCGCTTTTACGCCCAGTTGGTCTGGTGCCGCTTTACCCGCAATAATCTCGTCGGCATTGGCAATATGCGCCGCCTGCAGATAACTGGTGTAAGGAGATGCAGTTTTCGGATCGGCCAGGCGTCGCCAGCTGTAAACAAAATCGTTAGCCGTTACCGGTTCGCCGTTGCTCCATTTTGCATCGTTGCGCAGCGTGAAGGTCCAGATTTTTCCTTGCTGATTTTCCCAGCTCTCAGCCACACCGGGGACAACCTTACCGTTATTATCTGTATTAACCAGCCCGTCCAGCAGATTCAGGATAATATTGGATTCCGGCACACCTTCCGTCTTATGCGGGTCAAGTGAGGCCACTTCGGAGCCATTGTTAATGACAATTTGCTGCTGTGGCGATAAGGTCACGCCGGCGGGTACGCTGGCCGCACAGACGGGTAAAGCAGTCATCACACCTAGTGCCAGACAAGACCAATATTGCTGAGCGTTCATTTACCACACCTTGTTGACCTGCCCGTTTTTATTCTGCAATCCCGTCTGCATCAAGAAAAAAATCTTGCTATTTCGACCTTCGGGAAAACATGCTCAATGCGCCGAAAATTAGCAGAAGCTGAATGACGGCGCCAAAACTAAATAGTTAAAATGTTATCTGTTTCTCTTTTATCATGAGATTTTTCCCAGTGGAAGTGTTAATTTTTAGCCTAAAAATACATTAACCTACTGAATTATAAAAATATTCATAGATTTGATGCTATTCTAACCAGAATATTACATTCACCGATTTTGACTGCGTTGTTGTAGCGTCATTCTTTCCCGATGTGCCATTTAAAAAGGCATTAATGGGCCTTTACCAGCATTAATCATGCCAACATGCACCGTCAAAGCAGAATATAAGGTGAGATTGATGACAGGAAGGCCAGGCGCGTACTATCGGGACGCGCACTGAGTATTAGGGAAAGTGATAACCCGGAGAGGATATACAGCGGTGCAAATAATTGCCCGTTTAGAGTGCAATATAGTGTCGTATTGCACTCTTTTGGTGCCTGTCTTTTTATGTTTGTTAAAATAAGTGGGTATTCAGCTTACCAGCCCTGGAAAAATCGCTTTAATGCCTGTTACCACAAATTCGATGCCCAGCGCCATTAACAGCAGCCCCATGATACGGGTGATGACGTTGATGCCCGTTTGCCCCAGTACTCTGACCATAATAGGGGCGGCACGAAACAGTAACCAACAACTGAAGGCAAAAATGGCCACTGCCACGGTAAATCCCAGCAGATTTAACCAACTGTGATAGCGCGTACTCCAGACGATAGTTGAGCTGATTGCGCCGGGCCCGGCCATCAGCGGTAAAGCCAGCGGAACAACGCCAATACTTTCGCGAATCGCGGTTTCTGTTTTTTCCTGCTTGTTTTGTTTATCTTCGCCCAGCTTTCCGCTGATCATCGACATCGCTATCGTGACAACCAGAATGCCCCCGGCAATACGGAAAGAATCAATTGAGATGCCAAACACATGCAGAATGGCATCCCCTAAAAACAGCGACGTCCAGAGAATAATGGCCACAGCAAGGTTTGCGGTGAGATTCGTTTTATTACGTTCTGCCACGCCCTGATAACGCGTCATGCTGATAAACACCGGAATGATGCCAATGGGATTCACCAGTGCAAACAGGCCTACGAAAAACTTGATATAGCCAGAAAGATCTAACAGCGCAGGATTCACGGTTCACTCCACATCCCAGATGAAAAACGCGCCTAATGTAAGGTAAAAACGCCGCGCACGCCAGTTGAAGCGAGAGTTATTTATTCTGTTAATTTACTTACAGTTTAGGGCGTTAAACCAGCCATTCCACAAAGGCTGGCAGATGTTACTTTTGTTACCGCTTTTAACCTCATCGCCCTCCCCCTCATGAACCGCAGGCTGAAAGGTGTCAGCTGTGGTTTAAATTGATTTGGATCATCATTGCTGTCCCCTAAACCCGATACTCTTTTGTTGTCAGCCACGATACCACCGGAGAAAAAGAATTCTTTTAGTAAACAACTGAAAAACCGCACTTTCATGCTCCGTGATTGAGCGGTTTTTACCCTGGCTATACTTTCCGTTCAGGCTTGTTTCCTAAAAAAGTTTAACTTCCTCAGGAGATCACAATGGCCGTTACTAATGTAGCTGAACTCAATGCACTGGTTGAACGGGTAAAAAAAGCCCAGCAAGCGTTCGCCAGTTTTTCTCAACAACAAGTCGATGCTATTTTCCGCGCAGCCGCACTGGCCGCTGCTGATGCCCGTATTCCCTTAGCGAAGATGGCGGTCGCAGAATCGGGCATGGGCATTGTCGAAGACAAAGTCATCAAAAATCACTTTGCGTCCGAATATATTTATAACGCCTATAAGGATGATAAAACCTGCGGCGTACTGGAAACCGATGATACCTTTGGCACCATTACGATTGCCGAACCCATCGGCTTAATTTGTGGGATCGTCCCGACCACCAACCCCACCTCTACCGCCATCTTCAAAGCCCTGATCAGCCTTAAAACCCGCAACGGTATTATCTTCTCGCCGCATCCTCGCGCCAAAGATGCCACCAATAAAGCCGCCGATATTGTGCTGCAGGCCGCGATTGCTGCTGGCGCCCCTAAAGACATTATCGGCTGGATAGATGCGCCCTCTGTTGAGCTGTCGAATCAGCTGATGCACCACCCGGACATCAATCTGATTCTTGCCACAGGTGGACCGGGCATGGTGAAAGCCGCTTACAGTTCCGGCAAACCGGCTATTGGTGTCGGTGCCGGGAATACACCTGTCGTGATTGATGAAACGGCAGATGTTAAACGCGCGGTGGCGTCCATCCTGATGTCGAAAACGTTTGATAACGGCGTGATTTGTGCCTCAGAGCAGTCCGTTATTGTTGTCGATGCGATTTACGATGCCGTTCGGGCACGTTTCGCCAGTCATGGTGGCTACCTGCTGCAGGGCCACGAACTTCAGGCGGTTCAGAATATTATCCTGAAAAATGGCAGCCTCAACGCCGCGATTGTGGGCCAGCCCGCAGTAAAAATTGCTGAGATGGCGGGCATTACGGTACCAACCGATACCAAAATTCTGATTGGTGAAGTTGAACGGGTCGACGAATCCGAACCTTTTGCCCATGAAAAACTGTCGCCAACGCTGGCGATGTACCGGGCTAAAGATTACGAAGACGCCGTCAGTAAAGCGGAAAAACTGGTCGCCATGGGCGGCATTGGCCACACCTCCTGCCTGTACACGGATCAGGATAACCAGTCCGCACGCGTCCACTATTTTGGCGACAAAATGAAAACGGCCCGTATCCTGATTAATACCCCCGCTTCTCAGGGTGGGATTGGCGATTTATATAACTTCAAACTCGCGCCTTCGTTGACGCTGGGTTGTGGCTCCTGGGGAGGTAACTCAATTTCCGAAAACGTTGGACCTAAACATCTGATCAATAAGAAAACCGTCGCCAAGCGAGCTGAAAATATGTTGTGGCATAAACTTCCGAAATCTATCTATTTCCGTCGTGGGTCATTGCCTGTCGCCTTAGAAGAGGTCGCCACCGACGGCGCGAAACGTGCATTTGTTGTGACTGATCGCTTCCTGTTCAATAACGGCTATGCCGACCAGGTTACCCGCGTCCTGAAATCCCACGGTATTGAAACGGAAGTGTTCTTCGAGGTCGAAGCAGACCCAACACTGAGCATTGTTCGCAAAGGCGCAGAGCAAATGCACAGCTTTAAACCCGATGTGATCATTGCGCTGGGCGGCGGCTCGCCAATGGATGCGGCGAAAATCATGTGGGTGATGTATGAGCATCCCGAAACCCACTTCGAAGAGCTGGCATTACGCTTTATGGATATTCGTAAACGTATCTATAAGTTCCCGAAAATGGGCGTCAAAGCCCGCATGGTAGCCATCACCACTACCTCCGGCACCGGTTCAGAAGTGACCCCGTTTGCGGTGGTCACGGATGATGCCACCGGTCAAAAATATCCGCTGGCAGATTATGCACTGACCCCGGATATGGCCATTGTGGATGCGAACCTCGTAATGGATATGCCGCGTTCACTCTGCGCCTTTGGCGGTCTGGATGCGGTTACCCATGCACTGGAAGCCTATGTTTCCGTTCTGGCGAATGAGTATTCTGATGGTCAGGCACTGCAGGCGCTTAAGTTGCTGAAAGAGAACCTGCCCGCCAGTTATGCCGAAGGCGCCAAAAATCCGGTTGCGCGTGAACGTGTGCACAATGCCGCCACCATTGCCGGTATTGCCTTTGCCAACGCCTTCCTCGGCGTATGTCACTCGATGGCCCATAAACTGGGTTCCGAGTTCCATATTCCCCACGGACTGGCTAACTCGCTGCTGATTTCCAACGTCATTCGTTATAACGCAAATGACAACCCGACCAAACAGACTGCATTCAGTCAGTATGATCGTCCACAGGCGCGTCGTCGCTATGCGGAAATCGCCGATTATCTTGGTTTGACCGCCACAGGCGATCGTACTGCTCAGAAAATTGAGAAACTGCTGGTCTGGCTGGATGAAATTAAAACGGAACTGGGTATTCCCGCCTCGATTCGTGAAGCTGGCGTGCAGGAAGCGGATTTTCTGGCGAAAGTGGACAAACTGGCTGAGGATGCGTTCGACGATCAGTGTACCGGTGCTAACCCACGTTATCCGTTAATTGCTGAACTGAAACAGATCATGCTGGACAGTTACTACGGCCGCAAATTTGTTGAGCCTTATGCCCAGGTTGAACAGCCGCTGACTCAACCCGTCAGCGATATCAAAGCCGCTAAAAAGGTCAAAAAAGCCTAATCAGGAACAAGCCCGTTAGCGCGGGTGCGCCATCCCCCTTGTGGCTCGGTCACAAGGGGGTTTTTATGGCTGTTGAGGATAAGCAGGCTGTTCGCCCGCTGTCAGTGAATGTGCAATAGTGCAATCGCTACCACACACGGACAGACCGACTCCCAGGTCGCCATAAAGATAAAGAGACGAATGAGGTTCACCAGGAAAGATTTTTGCGACCACGTGAACCTGAGGTGAGGAACAGGATTACGCGACTGGCGTTTGCGCGCCGTGGATAGCCTGTAAACAGCCCTGCTCAATCGCTTTTTTATAGTGCTTGCGGCACACCGAGATATAGCGCTCATTGCCGCCAATCACCACCTGCTCCCCTTCCCGGAAGGGTTTGCCTTCGCTGTCGAGACGTAGCACCATGCCCGCTTTACGTCCGCAGTGACATACGGTTTTAAGCTCCACCAGTTTATCGGCCCAGGCCAGCAGATACTGGCTACCGGTAAACAATTCTCCCAGAAAGTCGGTTCTTAACCCATAACACAGCACCGGAATATCCAGATTATCCACCACGTCAGACAAGGCCTTCACCTGTTCCCGGGTCAGAAACTGACTTTCATCCACTAACACACAGTGTACGGGCTGGCGCGCATGCTCTTGTGCAATTTCCACATCCAGCTGGCTTTCGGCATTATAAAGAACGGCCGGTGATGACAAGCCAATGCGTGAACTGACTTTACCGGTACCAAAGCGATTATCAATCTCAGCGGTATAAACCAGGGTCCGCATACCGCGCTCCTGATAATTATAGGAAGACTGCAAAAGCGCGGTTGATTTACCCGCGTTCATTGCCGAATAGTAGAAATAGAGTTGAGCCATTGGCACGGTATCCCGGTGTGGATGAAACAAAATAAGTGCGATTTTACCATATCTGACCGGCAATGCTGTGTTGATTTTCAGCCCGTTACGTTCAGACGAGAGCCAGCGTCGGGTATTGCCTGTCCTGCAACGGCAGCGCATTATTTTTGACTAAATGAATATTAAAGACAGTATAGCGTTAAGCTTTATTTTCATTGAACCGTGTCAGGGCTTTATAGGTTGCCGGTTAAACATCAACGTTTCATTGGTCCTTACATCGCGCTTTATCTGGCGGAATTTATAATTTAATAAATTCACCTTTGAACTTTTAAAGCTAAAAATTAATTTAATGTTGAAGTTATTTCCCCCCACCACTACTATTAGCGGGCAGAACAACTCTCCTATTCATTATTCAGAGATCAGGACAATGAGCGAAGCACTAAAAAATCTTAATAATATCCGCACGCTGCGTGCCCAGGCCAGAGAGTGTTCTTTGGAAACACTGGAAGAAATGCTGGAAAAGTTTGAAGTCGTAGTAAATGAACGCCGCGATGAAGCGTCACATTCTAAAGCAGAAACGGAAGAGCGTGCGCGTAAACTTGAGCAATATCGCGATATGCTTTTAGCGGATGGAATCGATCCCAATGAGTTATTCAACGCATTGTCAGAGTCCAAAACGTCTGGCAAAGCCAAACGTGCTGCCCGCCCTGCCAAATATCAGTTTATTGATGAAAACGGGGAGACCAAAACCTGGACCGGTCAGGGACGTACACCAGCAGCAATCAAAAAAGCCATGGAACAACATGGTAAGCAGTTAGACGACTTTTTGCTGTAAATCCTGGCGTGCTTTAGGCTTTGCTGGCTTCATTTTAGCGACCTGATTAACAATACCAGAAAAAAAAGGAAGCGGTCGCTTCCTTTTTGTTTTTATACCGAATAAAAGTTTCGGTACCAGTCAACAAAACGTCTGACACCTTCATCCACGCCTGTTTGCGGTTTAAAGCCGACAGCGTTAAATAAATCGCTGGTATCTGCGCTGGTAGCTAACACGTCGCCCGGTTGCATTGGCATCAGATTTTTATTTGCCGTTACACCTAATGCTTTTTCAATCGCTTCAATATAGCGAATCAGGCTCATCGGCTGACTATTGCCTAAATTGTAAATACGATACGGCGCTGAACTCGACGCAGCAGACCCGCTCTCTACCGTCCAATTTTCATCCGGCTGCGGAATACAATCCTGCAGACGAATAATGGCCTCGACTACATCATCGATATAGGTGAAATCGCGTTGCATTTTACCCTGGTTATAGACGTCAATCGCCTCACCCGCAATCATGGCCCGGGTAAATTTAAACAAGGCCATATCGGGGCGTCCCCACGGACCGTATACAGTGAAGAAACGTAAACCGGTGGTGGGTAACTGATACAGATGCGAATAGGTGTGCGACATCAGCTCATTGGCTTTTTTGGTCGCGGCATACAATGACACTGGATGATCGACACTGTCTTCCGTAGAGAACGGCAGCTTACTGTTCAGTCCATAAACTGAGCTGGACGACGCATAGAGCAGATGTTCAACACGATGATGACGGCACCCTTCTAGAATATTCAGATGCCCAATAACATTGGCATCCACATACGCATGCGGGTTTTCAAGGGAATAGCGCACACCAGCCTGAGCGGCCAGGTGGATAACGCGCTGAAATTTGTGCTGTTCGAAAAGTGCTGCAATGGCCTGACGGTCGGCCAAATCGGTTTTAACAAACGTAAAAGATGGGTTGTCGCCAATCAAATCAAGACGGGCTTGTTTGAGGCTGACATCATAATAGTCATTCAGGTTGTCAATACCGACAACCTGGTGACCGGCGGCCAACAGGCGTTGGCTCACATGGAAGCCAATAAAGCCTGCTGCGCCGGTTACCAGAAAATTCATAAATCCCTCACTAATTAATTGGCCTGAATAGAAGCTCCGCGGCCAATAGCGTAATAAATAAAGCCGCGCTTGCTGAGACGTTCGGGATCATACAGGTTGCGCCCATCAAAAATCACGGGTTGTTTCAGTGCTTTTTTGATTGTGTCAAAGTCAGGGGCGCGGAAATTTTGCCACTCGGTGCAAATGACAAGACCGTCTGCACCCTGTAGCGCTGATTCTTTGGTCCCCATCAGCTTTAAATCATCACGGTGACCATAAATGCGTTGTGCTTCATCCATCGCTTCCGGATCGAAAGCCTGTACAGAAGCACCTGCTTCCCACAGCGCTTCCATCAATACACGGCTCGATGCTTCACGCATATCGTCGGTATTCGGTTTGAACGACAGTCCCCACAGCGCAAACGTCTTACCTTTCAGATCGTCACCAAAATGACGTTTGATAAAGGCAGGCAGCTTAGTTTTCTGGCTGTCATTGACGTCTTCTACAGCTTTTAACAGACGAGGTGTATAACCAATGGATTCCGCCGTACGAATGAGCGCCTGCACATCTTTCGGGAAACAGGAACCGCCATAGCCGCAGCCAGGGTAGATAAAGTGATAGCCGATACGTGAGTCAGAACCAATCCCCTGGCGCACTTTTTCGATATCCGCACCTAAACGTTCCGCGAGATTGGAAATTTCATTCATAAAGCTGATTTTGGTCGCCAGCATGCAGTTGGCAGCGTATTTCGTCAGCTCTGCACTGCGAATATCCATCAGGATCATACGATCGTGGTTGCGGTTGAAGGGTTCATAGAGCTCACGCAACAGTTCCACGACAGCATCATTATCCGTGCCGACAACGATGCGCTCGGGACGCATACAGTCAGCAACCGCCGCCCCTTCTTTCAGGAACTCGGGGTTGGATACCACATCAAAGCTGATATTGGCATCACGCGCCTGCAGGGTTTCCGTCATGACCGCACGGACTCTGTCAGCCGTTCCAACCGGTACGGTAGATTTATCGATGACCACTTTATGATCGGTCATATGCTGAGCAATGGTGCGTGCCACGGCAGTAACATATTTCAGATCGGCCGAACCATCTTCATCAGGCGGCGTCCCTACGGCGATAAACTGCATCACGCCGTGGTTAACGCCCAGTGCAGCGTCGGTGCTGAACTTCAGGCGACCGGATTCATAGTTAGACTTAACCAGCGGCGTCAGGCCCGGTTCAAAAATAGGAATCTGACCTTTTTTAAGGTTCTCAACCTTTTTTTCATCGACATCAATACAGAGAACGTCATGTCCGACTTCGGCCAACACCGCAGCCTGAACCAGACCGACATAGCCGATACCAAATACAGTGACTTTCATTACGCTATCCTGTGTTGTAAATTTTTAATCGCTAATGGTTTTGTTGAGCCACTCAGAGAACTCTTTGCCCAGCACCGGGTGGCGAACACCATACTCGACGAAAGCCTGCATGTATCCCAGTTTATTACCGCAGTCATGGCTGACCCCTTTCAGGTGGTAAGCTTCAACGGTCTCTTTTTCCATCAGCATAGCGATAGAGTCAGTCAGCTGAACTTCACCGCCTGCACCCGGAGGCGTTTTTGCCAGCAGTGGCCAGATATCTGCGGACAGAACATAACGCCCCACCACAGCCAGATTAGAAGGCGCTTCAGACGCTTTCGGTTTCTCAACCACACCGACCATCGGTGCGCTGTCGCCCGGGTTCAGTTCTGCGCCCTTGCAGTCAACAACACCATAAGCGGTTACATCACTGACAGGCTCAACCATGATCTGACTGCGGCCAGACTCTTCATAACGGCTCAGCATTTCCGCCAGGTTATCTTTGGTTGGGTTTGACTCATATTCGTCGATGATCACATCAGGCAGGATGACGGCAACAGGCTCATCACCGACCAGCGGGTGCGCACACATTACCGCGTGGCCCAGGCCTTTAGCGATGCCCTGACGGACCTGCATGATGGTCACGTGTGGAGGACAGATGGACTGAATTTCATCCAGCAGCTGACGCTTAACGCGCTTTTCCAGCATAGACTCCAGTTCGAAACTGGTATCAAAATGGTTCTCAATAGCGTTTTTAGACGAGTGGGTTACCAGCACAATCTCATTAATACCCGCAGCAATACACTCGTTAACGACATACTGAATTAACGGCTTATCAACCAGCGGTAACATTTCTTTTGGAATCGCTTTCGTCGCAGGAAGCATACGCGTACCCAAACCTGCTACCGGGATTACCGCTTTTTTAACTTTGGTTTTATAGGCAGACATCAAAATACCTCTCTCATAGGCCGTTCAAGTTTTAATGCTTGATATGTCGGTTTAAATTCGGAAATGAGTATATCAGTTACTCGCGAACGGATTTATCCTGGAAGGCATCTATCCGTAGAATTTAAGACTATTACCCAAGTGTAAAGCTAACTTCTGGTACTGTCTTGCGGATAATTATAAAGTAACATCCATTGTTTATTTTTCAGACGATAACATCAGTCGAATACGGCCTCCAGCGCCCCAAATATGGCACTGCCAGTCGTCCGCACGCTGGCTGATCTGGTTAATATGCGTACTGCCCATAGTGCCAAGCGGAACGCCATTACTGAGTTGAATTTGATGGGCCTGAACATGTAATGTGGCATTCAGGCCAGCAGAAACCAGCACCAGGTTTTTTAATCCGCGATGGTAGTACCCAACTAACAGAGGGAACTGTCCGGTTAAATTCGCCTGCCGTAGCAGCAGATTAACCTGTCTGAGTAAACTGCTTAACTCAGGTAATCGCTGTTTCTGTCCTGATAACTGTTCTTGTAATAATCCGTTAAACAGGGCGCGCAATAATAAAGCCGCCAGCACGCCATTGTCGCCCGCACGGGTGACATCGAGACAATAAAAAGCCAAATCTTTGTCAGATAACGCCGCAATATCCAGCACCAGCCCGGGCTGCTCTGCCATGGTTAACTGGCGATAATTTACCCGACAATGGGCAATGCGCTGCTGGACCGGGGGCTGCAGTTCTTTCAGTAATTTTGCCGCAGCGGAAGGATCGCGCACCAATGCATCCCAGTCCTGAAACAGCTGTTCATCTTCCTCGACTTTCGAGGTAAACATCGACGGATAGAGGCATTCGTATACCGCTTCACGGAAACGTTCAAAATTCTTCAGGGGTTTTAGCAACACATCCTGTACGCCCAGACGTAAAACCTGCGCGATGTCGGACATATTTTCGGTTGCGGAAATTATCAGAATGGGCAGTGTATTGCCGTGGCTGCGCAGATGTTCGACAAACTGAATTCCGTTCATGCGCGGCATTTCCAGGTCACAAATCACCAGTTCGACGGCATGTTTATCCAGTTGCTCAATAGCTTCCAGACCATCTTCAGCCTCAACAGTGACGGCTCCCATTGATGTTAAAAACTGGTTTAAAAGCGAACGGAAAACGGCCTCATCTTCGACAATGAGTATCTTTTTGCCGATCAGTGGTTTTTCCATTCCATCCCCCTGCGTACCCGATAAATCAATAGTGGTTCATAAAACGCAGTTGCGCCTTTCAGAATAGACCGAAGTAACATCTGTGCGTGAACAACCAGATTATCTTCTACGGACCAGCGGTAATAATTCATCCATTTGTTTCTCAACGGCAACCTTCCCAGCCGCAATTGCTTCTTCTGCACGATGAAAATCCAACGTGGATATTTGTGGACAAAATGGCTGGATAAGCACATCAGGCGGATCGCCTGCCATCCGGTTTCGCTTCAGGCGATTTTCCAGCACCTGGATGGACGTGGCCATGATCTCCATGGCGCCCGGCATTTGCGAGGCCCGGCGCTGCGTAAAATTGATCAGACGCTGTCGCAGTTTCCCACGCCAGTCGAGATTGAGCGCCACAGCCGCCGCATGTTCTTCTGAACTCTGCGGCGTCAGCGCCATCGCATTCTGCGGCATCAGATGCGCGTCGTGCTGAAGATCGACAGCAATCACGACATCCGCCCCCAGCGCGCGCGTCAGGGAGATCGGTACCGGATTCACCACCGCACCATCCACCAGCCAATATCCATTGTAGCCGACGGGCGGTAATAAACCTGGCATACTGCAGGACGCGCGTACCGCCTGATGTAATTCACCCTCGGTCAGCCACAGCTCGCGACCGGTACTTAAATTGGTTGCCACCACACCAAACGGCTTTCCGCACGATTCAATCGCGTCGTGCGTAATGAGTTGCCGGACATGGTTGAATACCCGTTCTCCGCGTAACAGTCCGCCTCGCTGCCAGGACAGATCCATCAGACGGATGACATCCCAGTAGCTAAACGCACTCACCCACTTTTTCATGTGCGGGAGACGATGATTGACGTAAGCTGCGCCCACCAGTGCACCGATGGAACAGCCTGCCACGACATCAATGTTGATACCTGCGCTCTCCAACGCTTCGATAACGCCAATATGCGCCCATCCTTTGGCGGCACCGGAACCCAGAGCCAATCCAATTTTTTGCTTTCTCATCTTACTCGGGTCCTGGCGTCAATACATGGCATCACACGCGTGGGTCGGATAAAGTAAACGATATCATTAACAATCACTGTTATTAACAGGAGAATGTGTGTCCGAATCTTGCCCATGCTGTAGCGGCAAGCAGTATAGCCTATGTTGTCAGCCCTTTGTTAAAGGAACAGAAATTCCCTTATCAGCTGAACAACTTATGCGCTCCCGCTACTGCGCTTATGTCAAACAAGACGTCGATTACCTCGTGGCCACCTGGCATCCCACCAGCCGCGTTCCGGCGCTGGCTGACTTAGTGACTGAAAGTTTCGCGGGTACTGAATGGCTCAGCCTGAACATCACACGTTGTGATGAGGGGCGCCACAAAGACGAATCTTTCGTCACTTTTTTTGCACGTTTTGCTGAAAACGGTGTTAATCGGGCGATGTACGAGCGTTCACGCTTTCTTCGCGAGGACAGTCGCTGGTACTATGTCGACGGAATGACGCCCGCCATCGGGCGCAACGATCGCTGTCCATGTGGCGCCGACAAAAAATACAAAAAATGTTGCGGTTAAGGCAGTTGCCTGCGTAACGGTTTTACCCTTAATGCTTTGACAGGACTCTGATTGAGATGCAAGCGCAAACCATGCAAAGAAAAGTTTTACGAACCATTTGTCCCGATGCAAAAGGTCTGATCGCCAAAATCACCAATATTTGTTACAAGCACGAACTGAATATCGTGCAAAACAATGAGTTTGTTGATCATCGCACCGGGCGTTTTTTCATGCGCACAGAGCTGGAAGGGATTTTTAACGACAATACTCTACTGGCCGATCTCGACAGCGCCCTTCCTCAGGGCTCGGTACGTGAACTGCACAGCGCAGGCCGTCGCCGCGTCGTTATTCTGGTCACCAAAGAAGCCCACTGCCTGGGCGACCTGCTGATGAAGAGCGCGTTTGGCGGGCTGGATATGGAAATAGCCGCCGTCATCGGTAACCACGAAACGCTGCGCTCGCTGGTCGAGCGTTTTGATATTCCGTTTGTGTTGGTCAGTCATGAAGGGCTTTCGCGGGAAGAGCATGATAATAAGATGGCGGACGAAATTGATCGTTACCAGCCAGATTATGTCGTGCTTGCCAAATATATGCGCGTGCTGACGCCGGGCTTCGTCCAGCGCTACCCGAATCAGATCATCAATATTCATCACTCTTTCCTGCCTGCCTTTATCGGCGCACGCCCTTATCACCAGGCTTATGAACGCGGCGTTAAAATCATTGGTGCGACGGCGCACTACGTTAATGACAACCTGGATGAAGGTCCAATCATTATGCAGGACGTCATCAACGTCGATCACAGCTATACAGCAGAAGAGATGATGCGTGCCGGACGTGATGTAGAAAAGAATGTGCTGAGCCGCGCGTTAGATAAAGTGCTGGGTCAGCGTGTGTTCGTTTACGGCAACCGCACGATTATTCTTTAACCGCCACGGGCGCTGGACTGGCTGACATTCCAGCGCTACGCGTAAAAAGTGGGCAAACGGTTCGTGATTTGCCTTAGTCCGCTTTACAGTCTGAATCCATTTGGTATGATGCGCCCCGCTTCAGAGCACAACAATTCAGTCCCTGGTGGGATTCCCGAGCGGCCAAAGGGAGCAGACTGTAAATCTGCCGTCACAGACTTCGAAGGTTCGAATCCTTCTCCCACCACCATCTGAATCTGCTGCCTGAGCCTACAAATCATCCCCGGTGGGATTCCCGAGCGGCCAAAGGGAGCAGACTGTAAATCTGCCGTCACAGACTTCGAAGGTTCGAATCCTTCTCCCACCACCATCTCGCATTTAGCAACTTCATTCCGACATGCAACTCAGCCAGCCTGTTCTGCATGGAGAGGGATGAGAACCTTCGACCAGGGTTCGCGTCGGGCACCGCGAGACAACGCGCATTAGCGCGGCCCGTAGGGTGAGGCGCAACGCGCCGAATCATCCTTCTCCCACCACCATCTCACATTTAGCATCTTCATTCCGACATGCAACTCAGTCAGCCTGTTCTGCGAGGAAAGGGATAAGACCTTTGTTCAGCGTTCGCGTCGGGCACCGCGAGACAACGCGCATTAGCGCGGCCCGTAGGGTAAGGCACAACGTGCCGAATCATCCTTCTCCCACCACTCTCTTCCCTTTAGCACGTCATGCCGTTATAAAGCTGTTCTGCGAGGAAAGGGATAAGACCTTTGTTCAGCGTTCGTGCCGGGCATCGCCTGAGAAAACGTGTCTGGAAACCGCTCTGGTTTTCTGTTCCCGCTGACCGCGTGTCGTGCTCTCTCGCCCGTGCTGTCCACCACTCGCTGAAATTGCCCTGCTCTGCCATGACATTTCCGGCAAAAATCGCTACCATCCTGCTATCATTCGCTGAAGGTTATCTCATGAAATTTATTTCATTCAATATTAACGGCTTGCGGGCACGTCCCCATCAACTCGAAGCACTGGTCGAGAAGCATCAGCCTGACGTCATTGGTCTGCAGGAAACGAAAGTCCATGATGATATGTTCCCGCTCAAGGATGTGGCTAAGCTGGGCTACAACGTGTTTTATCACGGTCAGAAAGGCCATTACGGTGTGGCACTGTTGACCAAGGTTCAGCCGGTCTCCGTGCGTCGGGGGTTTCCGGGCGATGGCGAGGATGCGCAGCGTCGCCTGATCATGGCTGAAATCCCCAGCCCGATTGGCGATATTACCGTGATAAATGGCTATTTTCCGCAGGGCGAGAGCCGCGACCACCCGACAAAGTTTCCGGCCAAAGAAAAATTTTACCGCGATCTGCAAAGCTATCTGAGCGAGAGCCTTACGGCGGATAAGCCCGTGCTGATTATGGGCGATATGAATATCAGCAGCACCGACCTGGATATTGGAATTGGTGAAGACAGCCGTAAACGCTGGCTGCGTACCGGTAAGTGTTCTTTCCTGCCCGAAGAGCGGGAATGGATGGACAGGCTGTTAAGCTGGGGGTTGGTCGATACCTGGCGTGCGCATAATCCCGATACCTGTGACCGTTTTTCCTGGTTCGATTACCGTTCTAAAGGGTTCGATGACAATCGCGGTCTGCGCATTGACCTGCTGCTGGCCAGCACCGGGCTGGCCTCGCACTGCATTGAGAGCGGTATCGACTACGATATTCGTGGCATGGAAAAACCCTCTGACCATGCCCCGGTCTGGTCAACCTTCCGCTTCTGATAGCGCTGACGCGTGGTGCGCCCGCCCACCACGCGTTTTCTATTTCACTATTTTCCAGATCAGATTGTTCGTCCCCAGCGATTTTTCGTCACGCGCGCACTGTAACAGGACGCCTTCTGATTTCACGACTGCGCCCTCGGTATAATTGCGGTTTTCGAAAATACAGCACTGCATACAGTTCTGCTGATTATTTTGTCCCTGAGTCCAGGCTTCCCGCGGCATATCAACGATCACATCCGTATTAGTTCCGCCTGTAGACGGATGATAATTCGCCTGGGCCGGCCCACAGACAATCAGTGCGGCCAGCATGAGCAGTGCAGTTTTACGCATTATTCGGTTTCCTTAGTTTTACGCCGTGCTTTGCGCTGCGGACGTTTTTGTCCGGTGGACGGTAACCCACGAAACGCCTGTCCCGACGGTTGCTGCCGTGCCTGATGAATAAGCCCACTCAGCGTGTGCACCAGCGGTTGCATAAACTCATCATAACGGCAGGCCTTTTCACTAATCCGTGTCAGTGTCGATTCCCACTGGGCGGTCATGTCCGGCCGGGCTGCCAGATCCGGTAACGAATGGATCAACGCCTTACCCGTGTCAGTAGAATGAATATAGCGCCCTTTCTTCTGTAAAAATGACCGGCGGAACAATAATTCTATGATCCCCGCGCGCGTGGCTTCCGTTCCTAAACCATCGGTCGCACGAAGCACTTTCTTTAATTCTTTATCCTGAACAAAACGCGCAATACCGGTCATGGCTGACAGAAGCGTGGCATCCGTAAAATGGCGAGGGGGCTGCGTTTGCTTGGCCAGCACCTCGCCGTGCTCACACAGCAGGACGTCCCCTTCCGCCACGACCGGCAGCGGCATGCCGTCATTTTCTTCATCACGCTCTTTACTGCCCAGCAAAGCACGCCAGCCCGCCTCAGCCAGAAAGCGAGCCTTCGCCACGAATTTACCGCCCGCAATATCCAGTTCAATAGTGCATTTACGAAACATCGCATCCGGGCAGAACTGCATCAGATACTGACGCGCGATCAGGCCATAAACCTGCTGTTCATTGTCATTCAGCCTGACAGCGCTGGCGCGTGCTGTGGGAATAATGGCATGGTGCGCATCCACTTTTTTGTCGTCCCAACAGCGGTTTTTACGATCGGCATCAAACTCCGCAGGCGGCGTCAGATCGGGCTGGTGAACCTGAATGGCATTCAGCACTGCGTGACGACCAGCAAAATGCTCATCGGGCAAATAGCGACTGTCGGAACGGGGATAGGTAATCAGTTTGTGGGTTTCATACAACCGCTGACAGATATCCAGCACCGCCTGCGCGCTCAGGCCAAAGCGTTTTGCCGCCTCAATCTGCAGTGCCGAGAGCGAAAACGGGAGTGGCGCAGTGTCGCTTTCGCGCTTATCACTGTATGCGGTGACACGCGCAGGCTGACCGGTAATGCGGGCAACCACATGCTCTGCCAGACTCCGCTTGAGTAAGCGCCCTTCTTCATCCTGCCAGGGCTCACAGGCTTCACTGGGGACCCAGTTGGCAACAAAGCGGATGTCATCTGGCGTCACGATATGCGCTTTAACTTCAAAATAGTCTTTCGGCACAAAGTTTTCGATCTCTTCGTCGCGGCGCACCACCAGCCCCAGCACGGGCGTTTGTACCCGCCCCACCGACAATACGCCATCGTAACCGGCATTACGGCCCATTAACGTCCAGGCGCGGGTCATGTTGATGCCATACAGCCAGTCCGCCCGGGCGCGAGCCAGGGCGGAAACACACAGGGGGATAAACTCACGGTTTTCACGCAGGCGACTGACTGCGCGTTCGACCGCCTGAGGATTGAGATCGTTGATCAGGCAGCGCTGCACCTTACTGCGTTTCTCGGCGGGCAGTTGCAGGTAATCCAGCACTTCGTCCACTAACAGTTGCCCTTCCCGATCCGGGTCACCGGCGTGAACCACTTCGTCCGCCTGCGCCAGCAACCCCTCAACCACTTTAAGCTGCTTAGCGACAGAGGGCCGCGGCTGCAGGCGCCACTTTTCAGGAATAATGGGCAGATCGGCCAGTGACCAGCGTGCATAACGGCCGTCATAAGCATCGGGCTGCGCCTGCTCAAGTAAATGCCCTACGCACCAGGTGACGACCTGATCATTGCCACAGGCAATGAATCCCTCACCGCGGCGGTGCGGTTTAGGTAACACATCGGCAATGGCCCGTCCGAGGCTGGGTTTCTCTGCTATAAACAAGCGCATTAAATCGGGTAATCCTTAACGTCAGCGAACAACAATGATGGCAGCGCCTGCCCCGTGCACGACGACAGTGCAGGATCACGGCCTGGCGCCATCGGATGCAGGCAGCCGGTTTCCCCGGACACAGCACGCGGCGCTGCCAGTGAAGACAGCGCTATAGTAGCCTGGCGGCACGCTGCTGATAAGCGTGCCGGATTTGCGAGGAAACGCTTCGCTCATTACGTGCGCAGTTTACCGCGCATCGCGCGGTTCAGACAGGTTCAGAAATAGCGGACGAAGGGTGCCGTGTCGGGATGAACCACGGTGGTGCTGGACTTAAGCTGCGGCGTGCCCAGATAGAGGAAGCCCACAATCGCGTCCTGCTCACGGCAGCCGAACGCCTCACGCACCTGCGGATCGTCGGTCCAGACGCCGCTCCGCCAGATGCCATTAAAGCCCTGGGCGACAGCAGCCATCTGCATCGCCATCACGGCACAGCTGGCAGAGGCGATTTGTTCCCAGCGCGGCACCTTGTGATTGATCTCGCAGTGCGCCACGACGGTGATGATCGTGGGCGCACGGAACGGCGCCTGACTGGCTTTATTGATGGCTTTCTCATCCATCTGGTTGTCCCGCGCCGCTTTTTCCAGTAGCTGACTCAGGCGATCGCGGCCTTCATTTTCAACAATAATAAATCGCCAGGGTTGCAGGCCGCCGTGATCGGGTGCGCGCATGCCCGCGCGCAGGATGTTATCCAGCGCTTCACCGCTGGGGGCCGGTTCCGCCAGACGCGAGGCCGAACGACGATTAACCAGTAATTCTAGTGCGTCCATGTTTTTCTCCTGACAGTAAAAGCACGGGTAATCCTGGCACAAGTGGATTTTTTGTAACAGTCCGGGGTGATTTCCTGCTGACTTTTGTTTCGCTGCTCTTTAGGATGAGGTCGTTAACGGAGACCTGGCCCGCCTGGTGGCTATTTCCGGCTATATCAAAATGGAGAATGTGATGCGCACACTGTGGCGAATAATTGCGGGTCTGTTCCGCTGGACCTGGCGAGTGTTGAATTTTATCAGGGAATGTATTCTCAACCTGTTTCTGGTTTTCTTAATTATTGTCTGTGTTGGGATCTGGCTTCAGATCAGCGGCTCAGGCAGCCGTTCTTCCGCCCCGGTACAGCAAGGTGCGCTAAAAGTGGATTTGACCGGTGTGCTGGTCGACAAACCCTCCGTCAGCAACCGTCTGAGCAAAATTGGTCGTCAGTTATTAGGCACCAGTAGCGATCGTCTGCAGGAAAATTCCCTGTTTGATGTAGTGGATGCTATTCGTCAGGCCAAAGGTGACAGCAATATTAAAGGTCTGGTTTTAGACCTGCGTGATTTTGCTGGGGGCGATCAGCCTTCTCTGCAATACGTAGGTAAAGCGCTGCGCGAGTTCCGCGACAGCGGTAAGCCTGTTTACGCCTTAGGCGACAGCTATAGCCAGGCGCAGTACTACCTTGCCAGCTATGCGACGAAGATCTATCTGTCGCCACAGGGCACCGTTGATTTGCACGGCTTTGCCACCAACGGTCTCTACTACAAAACGTTACTCGACAAGCTGAAAGTCAATTCACACGTTTTCCGCGTGGGCACCTATAAATCAGCCGTTGAGCCCTTCCTGCGTGACGATATGTCGCCAGCGGCGCGTGACGCAGATAGCCGCTGGATTGGCCAGCTCTGGCAAAATTACCTGAATACCGTGTCTGCTAACCGCCAGATTACGCCGGAGCAGTTGTTCCCTGGCGCTGCCGCTATTATCGCAGGTCTGCAGGCCGTTAAGGGCGATACCGGAAAATATGCGCTGGATAACAAACTGGTCGATGTGCTGGGCTCACGCGCTGACGCGGACCAGGCGCTTATTCAGGCATTTGGCTTCGATAAGCAAAACAACGATTACCGTAACGTCAGCATTTATGATTACAACGTTAAACAGGATGCCAGCCAGCAAAAAGGCAACATTGCCGTGATTCTTGCCAGCGGTGCCATTATTGATGGTGATGAAACACCGGGTAATGTGGGCGGCGATACGACAGCGGCGCAGATCCGCGATGCGCGACTGGATCCCAAAATCAAGGCCATTATTTTGCGGGTGAACAGCCCGGGCGGCAGCGTTACGGCGTCCGAAGCGATTCGTTCGGAACTGGCCGCAGCGAAAGCGGCAGGCAAACCGATTGTGGTCTCCATGGGCGGTATGGCAGCCTCTGGTGGCTACTGGATCTCGACGCCAGCCAGCTACATTATTGCCAGCCCCAGCACGCTGACCGGCTCTATCGGCATCTTTGGCGTGATTAACACGCTGGAGAACAGCCTGGCCTCGATTGGTGTGCATACCGATGGCGTCGCGACCTCACCCCTGGCAGACGTCGCAAGCACTAAAGCACTGCCTGAGGAAGTGCAGCAACTGATGCAGTTGACCATTGAAAACGGCTACCACAACTTCGTGGGACTGGTGGCGACATCGCGCCATAAAACACCGGAACAGATCGATGCCATCGCGCAGGGGCACGTCTGGACGGGCAGCGATGCCAAAGCCAATGGTCTGGTCGATGCGCTGGGCGATTTTGACGATGCGGTGAAAAAAGCGGCTGAGCTGGCGAAGGTTTCCCAGCCAGAGCTTGACTGGTATCAGGAAGATCCCGGCTTCCTTGACGTGATGCTGAATCAGATGAACGCGTCTGTTCAGGCCGTGCTGCCTGACACGATGAAAGCCTGGCTGCCTGCGCCCATGTACGATGTGATGAGCGCGATGAAGAATCAGCCCGGCCTGTTTGACCATCTGAACGATCCGCAAAACCGCTATGCCTTCTGCCTGAACTGCGGCGAAGTGCGATAAACCTCTCAGCCCGACTGCTTGTCGGGCTGCTTTTCCCTGCTGTTCCCCTTATACTGCCCGTTTTACGGCAAGTCTGAGTTTACCTATGCAAAAGAAAAATATTTACGTTGCCTACACGGGCGGTACCATCGGTATGCAACGTTCTGCTCAAGGTTATATTCCGGTTTCTGGTCATCTGCAGCAGGAACTGGCGAAGATGCCTGAGTTCCATCGCCCGGAAATGCCTGACTTCACGATTCATGAGTATCAGCCTCTGATTGACTCTTCTGACATGACCCCGCAGGACTGGCAGTCGATCGCCGAAGATATCCGGCTGAACTATGATCGCTATGATGGTTTTGTCATTCTGCACGGCACGGATACCATGGCATTTACCGCCTCTGCCCTGTCGTTTATGCTCGAAAATCTGGCTAAGCCGGTCATCGTTACGGGCTCACAGATTCCGTTAGCCGAACTGCGTTCCGATGGCCAACAAAACCTGCTTAATTCCCTTTACGTCGCTGCGAATTATCCCATCAACGAGGTGACGCTGTTTTTCAACAACACACTCTATCGCGGTAACCGTACCACTAAAGCGCACGCGGACGGTTTCAACGCCTTTGCGTCCCCCAACCTGTCAGCCTTGCTGGAAGCCGGGATTCATATCCGTCGTCTTAATACGCCGCCTGCACCTCAGGGCAAAGGCGAGCTGATTGTTCATACCATTACCCCGCAACCTATTGGCGTGGTGACAATTTATCCGGGCATCTCTGCAGATGTCGTGCGTAACTTTTTACGTCAGCCGGTTAAGGCGCTGATTTTACGCTCGTACGGTGTCGGTAACGCGCCGCAAAACGCCGAGTTTCTGTCTGAACTTCAGCAGGCCAGCGAACGCGGCATTGTGGTCGTCAACCTGACCCAGTGTATTTCTGGCAAGGTCAATATGGGTGGCTACGCCACCGGGAATGCTCTGGAGCACGCTGGCGTCATCAGCGGCTTTGATCTGACGGTTGAAGCGGCGCTGACGAAACTTCACTATCTGTTGAGCCAGGATCTGTCCAGCGATCAGATCCGCGCCAAAATGCAGCAGAACCTGCGTGGCGAACTGACAGACGACTAAGATGGAGTCAACGGCAATGAAACGGGCATTAATCATTATCGACATCCAGAACGACTTCTGCCCCGGCGGCCCAATGGCCGTCAAAGAAGGCGATCATACGGTCGAGGTTGCTAACCGCTACGCCCGTGCTTTTCATGAGAATGGTGAGTGCGTGGTAGCCCTGCAGGACTGGCATCCAGCCGATCACGGTAGTTTTGCTTCCGTATCCGGCGAACCTGTCTATACCCTCGGTGAACTCAACGGCCTGCCACAGATCTGGTGGCCGGATCATGGCGTGCAGCATTCTGCGGGGGCTGATTTTCATCCCGGACTTGATCGCAGCCTGTTCGACGCGGTTTTCCATAAAGGGCAAGATCAGGACGTAGACAGCTACAGCGCCTTTTTTGACAACGGACACCGACGCAAGACAGAACTGGACAGTTGGTTACGCGCACGCGATATCACGCATCTGGTCATGCTGGGCCTGGCGACGGATTACTGCGTGAAGTACAGCGTGCTGGATGCACTTGAACTGGGTTATCAGGTCGAGGTCGCGGCGGCAGGCTGCCGTGGCGTTAATCTCAACCCAGAAGACAGCGACATTGCGCTGGCGCAGATGGCGGCTCAGGGCGCCGTCATTATCTGAAAAAGGGCTGGCGTATAGCCAGCCCTTTTTGCTCTTCCATACGATGCCCGCCTGCGCGTGGCTGACTGGCGACTTACCGCGCTATTAATGCAGATGAATGCGCGTGACGTCCGGTTCGATACCAAACTCTTCTTTTAACTGCTTTTTCGATTTGGTCACCATTTCGCCATTTTTGCCGATGGTCATATGCTGTGGTGCATCATTATTGCGCGCCTGCCACATCATAACCAACTGCAGGCTGTTATCACGCTGTTGCTGCGTCAGCGCCACTCCATCCGGCCATTTTCCGGTTTCAACGGCCGTCATCAGGCGTTCATAAATTTCGGGTGTCATAGCATCAAGCATGGCTTCAAGTTGCTGTTTCATTGTTAGCCCTTAATCTCGTCGCCTTGTGGACTGGTGAAGTTCAGCGAGGCTGAGTTCACACAGTAACGCTCACCGGTCGGCTGCGGCCCATCAGGGAAAACATGGCCGAGATGAGAATCACAGTTGCCGCAACGGATTTCAATACGCTGCATACCGTGCGAGTTATCTTCCAGATAACGAATAGCCTCATCGCTGACGGGCTCATAAAAACTCGGCCAGCCACAGCCTGAATCGTATTTCGTCTCTGAAAGAAACAAGGGCGCGTTGCACACCAGGCAGTGATAAATCCCTTCCTGCTTGTTATGCAGCAGCGCACCGCTGTACGGCGGCTCCGTGCCACGCTGTTGCGTGACATAGCGCTGCATCTCAGTTAACTGGGCGATTTTTGCGTCGGGTGCGGTTTCTTTAGGCATTTGAGCAATTCCGGGATGTCATTCTGAAAAAATCGACTAGTATTCTAACAAATGATCAACATTAGTCGGGTCTTTTTTTGTGCTCTGCCCTTCAGTCCGTATCTTACAAGGTGGATTTGTGATTTTGATCGCCTTTTCTCTGGCATATCCCTATATATTCGGCGAAGGTTTCAACATAGCACGATGTTCGCGGAAGCGCGCAAGCGGTTGCGCGTCAAATAATTCCTGTTCGGTGGATTGACCTGTCGCAACAATTGACACGATTCCGCTTGACGCCTGGTAAGGTTTTTGTAATTTTACAGCCAACCTTTTATTCACTAACAACTAGCTGGTGGAATATATGACTATCAAAGTAGGTATCAACGGTTTTGGCCGTATCGGTCGCATCGTTTTCCGTGCTGCTCAACAGCGCTCTGACATCGAAATCGTTGCTATCAACGACCTGCTGGACGCTGACTACATGGCGTACATGCTGAAGTACGACTCTACTCACGGCCGTTTTGACGGCACCGTTGAAGTACAGGACGGCGCTCTGGTTGTTAACGGTAAGAAAATCCGTGTTACCGCTGAGAAAGATCCGGCTAACCTGAAGTGGGGCGAAGTGGGCGTTGACGTCGTTGCTGAAGCAACCGGTATCTTCCTGACCGACGAAACCGCACGTAAGCACATCACTGCTGGCGCGAAAAAAGTGGTTCTGACCGGTCCATCTAAAGATGACACCCCAATGTTTGTTCGTGGTGCTAACTTCGACAAATACCAGGGCCAGGACATCGTTTCTAACGCCTCTTGTACCACTAACTGCCTGGCCCCGCTGGCAAAAGTCATCAACGATAAATTTGGTATCGTTGAAGGCCTGATGACCACCGTACACGCCACTACCGCAACGCAGAAAACCGTTGATGGCCCGTCTCACAAAGACTGGCGCGGTGGTCGTGGTGCATCACAGAACATCATCCCGTCTTCTACCGGCGCCGCTAAAGCGGTAGGTAAAGTGCTGCCAGAACTGAACGGCAAACTGACCGGTATGGCATTCCGCGTACCTACGCCTAACGTTTCTGTTGTTGACCTGACCGTTCGTCTGGAAAAAGCTGCGTCTTACAAAGAAATTTGTGCCGCTATCAAAGCCGCGGCTGAAGGCGAGATGAAAGACGTGCTGGGCTACGTTGAAGATGACGTTGTTTCTACCGACTTCAACGGCGAAGTCCTGACCTCAGTATTCGATGCCAAAGCCGGTATCGCGCTGAATGACAACTTTGTTAAACTGGTTTCCTGGTACGATAACGAAACCGGTTATTCAAACAAAGTTCTCGACCTGATTGCGCTGGTTGCTGCTAAATAAGGCAGCCAGACACGAGACAATAAGGGTGACTTCGGTCACCCTTTTTTTGATCCCTTCACTATGGAGTCAGGCATGCAAGACAAACTCTTTTCCCTTCCCGTGGTTAAACAAATCACGCCTTATCTGTCGCAACGTCAGGTGGGTGAACTCCCGGTTATCATTGTCAGCCATCCGCGTGTACGGGCGGCCGTAACCTTACAGGGCGCGCATCTGATTGCCTGGCAACCGAGCGGTGAGAAGCCCGTCATCTGGCTGAGCGATAAGAGCCCTTTCCTGCCTGGTAAGGCGATTCGCGGCGGTGTACCGATTTGCTGGCCCTGGTTTGGACCGGCAGGAGAGCCTGCCCATGGCTTTGCCCGAAATCAGTCATGGACGCTCTCTGCGCATGATGAAAACGAAGACGGCGTGCTGCTGACATTTGTGCTGGAAAGTACCCCACAAACGCTGAAGCTGTGGCCGCATGACTTTACCCTTATCGCCCGCTTCCGTCTGGGCCAGCATTGCGAAATTGAGCTGGAAGCCTACGGTGATTATGAATCGACAGCCGCGCTACACAGCTATTTTAACGTGGCGGACAGTGCGAGCGTTGAGGTCACCGGACTGGGTGAACATTACATCGACAAGGTCAAAGATAACCAGCCGGGTCAGAGCGAGGGTAAACAGCGCTTTACCGAGCGCGTGGATCGTATCTTCACTGCGCCAAAAGACTGTTCAGTTATCAACGATCTGGCTGGAAAACGGCAAATTGAAGTGTACCACCATCACCATAGTGACGTTGTCACGTGGAATCCCGGTGTGGCGCTGTCGTGTAGCATGGCGGACATGCCAAATGAGGGTTATATAACGATGGTGTGTGTTGAAACCGCGCGCATCAGCAAACCGTTGCGCAGTGCAGGCGACAAGCCTGCCCGACTGGCGACGACAATACGTTTGAAAAATAAGGCCTGAAGCGCGTTCAGACCACATCCAGCGGCAGTTTGTGTTGTGGCGGCGGAAAAGCCCTGTCGAGTCTGAGACAGTCCTCCTCGCTCAGGGTAATGTCCAGCGCAGCCGCATTTTCACGAACATGTACCCGCGAACTGGCTTTAGGGATGGCAAGGACATCGCCATCCCGAATCGCCCATGCCAGCAGAAGCTGTGCCACGGTGATGCCTTTTTGGCGGGCAATTGCGTTCAGAGCGGGGTCGGTAAACAGCTGACTGCGTAACCGACCGGCCTGTGCCAGGGGACAATACGCCATGACGGGCATCGCGCGCTGGCGACAGAGCGGTAGCAAATCGTATTCAATACCGCGGGAACCCAGATGATAAAGCACCTGATTGGTGGCACAATTTTCGCCACCCGTTTCGGCCCACAGGGCGTCCATGTCCTCGCTGTCGAAGTTTGAAACACCCCACGCACGAATTTTGCCCTGCTGCTGCAAGGTCTGCATCGCGCTGATGGTTTCGTCGAGTGGCACACTGCCGCGCCAGTGCAAAAGATACAAATCAATTCGATCCGTTTGCAGACGACGCAGGCTGGCCTCGCAGGCGGCGATGGCATCCTGTTTTCCGGCATTCCATGGATAAACTTTCGATACCAGCAGGGCCTCATCACGCCGTCCCTTCAGGGCATCGCCTACCACTTCTTCGGCGCCACCCTCTGCATACATTTCAGCGGTATCCACCAGCCGCAAACCGGCATCCAGCCCTGCCTGAAGCGCACTGATTTCCTGTTGCCGGCTGGCGGGATCTTCCCCCATATACCAGGTGCCAAGACCGATTGCCGGAATCTGACGCTGACCTGCAATATCGATATATTTTGTCATCGGGTTCTCCTGCACTGAATGGGGGCATATGCACCCTGAGAGCGCACAGCCTGCACTCCCGGGGTGCACCGCATCAGAAGGTATAGCTGACGCCTGTCCAGACCGTAAACTGTCCGCTTTTATCAACCATCGGACTGTCTTTGATTTCGCTGGCAAAGCGGGTGTAACGCCCTGAAAGACTGGCATTCCACTGCGGGGTAATGCTGTAGCTGGCGTTCATTTCCACATAAGGCGACCAGCTGTCATCCGGATGATAACGACGAATTCCGGTCCGATCGCTTTCGTTACCCGATACGCCATAGTAGTAGCGGTTTTGATTCGCGCTGTTCCACAATGCACCAATTCCCGGCGTAAAGGTAAAGTCGCCAAAGCTGAAACGGTAAAGATAGGTCAAATCCCAGACGATACCGTTGCTGTTGTTAAGCACATCGCCTAACAATGAGGTCCGTATGATGCCCCAGTCATCCGTATGCCGGTAAGTCACCCCGCCCATCAACGTCATTCGGCGCTTATCCAGCCCCTTCATATCCCCCAGATCGTTGTCATCCGGGTCGTATTGCTGCGGCGAACCCAACAGCGACAGAGAGAGCTGATCCTGTGGGTCTTTCCACACGTAATAGCCACCCTGCAGCGTGTTAAACCAGAATTTTTCCCCTTCGTAATTGATGATGGGAACAGGCAAATAGCGGTCCTGTCCACCACGATAAGGTGACTGCGCATAAATCACTGATGCACCGAGCGATAAGGGTGCGGCTTGTACTGACTGGCCCAGAAAATAACAAGGGATAAGTGCAATAAGCACGTTAAGTTTGAATTGGTTCACAATTTATTCATTCCATAAATATAACAATCACACATAGAGTCTAACGCTTTTTACAGACTGAATTAACCTTATATCAAAATCATCTACCGCGTTTGCCGCAGAATGTGGCATAACCGGGTTGAAGGCATCACAGAACGGGGGTTAACTGAGGAAAAACGTTTCGCAACAAAATGATTTTGTTATTGATATGTGGCTCACTAATCAAAAATCTATGATGAAATTTCCTGAATGCCTTCTACAGTTAAACTTAATACCCGAGTTTTTGTACTTACCAAGTAACCATAAAAGTTGTGCATCCCGATAAGAACGATCAGGTTGGCATAAGGGTTGCTGTAGTAAACAGATTAATATCTTCCGGGAGCTGTACGAGCACTGATTATTGCTCCTTTACCTGTGCTAAAAACGAAAGGACGGGCATCGCTATGAATATATTCGATCACTATCGTCAGCGTTATGAAGCTGCCAAGGACGAAGAGTTCACACTGCAGGAATTTCTGACTATCTGTAAACAGGATCGCAGTGCATACGCCAACGCAGCAGAGCGACTCTTAATGGCTATTGGTGAGCCAGTAATGGTCGACACTGCCCAGGAGCCACGCCTTTCCAGAATCTTTTCTAACCGGGTTATGGGACGTTACCCAGCGTTCGAAGAGTTTTACGGTATGGAGGAAGCGATTGAGCAGATCGTGTCCTATTTGAAACACGCAGCGCAAGGCCTTGAAGAGAAGAAGCAGATTCTCTATTTACTGGGTCCGGTGGGTGGCGGTAAGTCCTCCCTGGCTGAGCGCCTGAAATCCCTGATGCAACGCGTCCCTATCTACGTGCTCAGCGCCGACGGCGAACGCAGCCCGGTCAACGACCATCCGCTGTGCCTGTTCAACCCGCAGGAAGACGCTAACATTCTGGAAAAAGAGTACGGCGTACCGCGTCGCTACCTTGGCACCATTATGTCGCCTTGGGCCGCCAAACGTCTGCATGACTTTGGCGGGGATATTACACGCTTTAAAGTCGTTAAAGTCTGGCCATCGATTCTTGAGCAGTTAGCCATCGCCAAGACAGAGCCGGGCGATGAGAACAACCAGGATATCTCTGCGTTGGTCGGTAAGGTCGACATTCGCAAACTTGAAAACCACGCGCAAAACGATCCTGATGCCTACGGTTACTCTGGCGCACTGTGCCGGGCCAACCAGGGCATCATGGAATTCGTTGAGATGTTTAAAGCGCCGATTAAAGTTTTGCATCCCCTCCTCACTGCCACGCAGGAAGGAAACTACAACGGTACGGAAGGGATTTCAGCCCTGCCGTTTAACGGCATCATCCTGGCGCACTCAAACGAATCCGAATGGGTGACCTTCCGCAACAATAAAAACAACGAGGCTTTCCTCGACCGTGTTTACATCGTTAAAGTGCCTTACTGCCTGCGCGTCTCTGAGGAAATTAAGATTTATGAAAAGCTGCTGAATCACAGTGAGCTGTCCACTGCGCCTTGTGCTCCTGGCACGCTTGAGACGCTGGCGCGCTTCTCTATCCTGTCGCGTCTGAAAGATCCCGATAACTCGAGCATCTACTCGAAAATGCGCGTTTACGATGGTGAAAGCCTGAAGGATACCGACCCGAAAGCGAAATCCTGGCAGGAGTACCACGATTATGCGGGCGTGGACGAAGGCATGAATGGCCTGTCAACGCGTTTCGCCTTTAAAATCCTGTCACGCGTATTTAACTTCGACCATGCTGAAGTTGCCGCCAACCCGGTGCACCTGTTCTATGTGCTGGAACAGCAGATTGAACGTGAGCAGTTCCCACAGGATCAGGCGGAAAAATACCTTGAGCATCTCAAAGGCTATTTAATTCCTAAATATGCGGAGTTCATTGGCAAAGAGATTCAAACAGCTTATCTGGAATCCTATTCCGAATATGGTCAGAATATTTTCGACCGTTATGTAACCTATGCGGATTTCTGGATTCAGGATCAGGAGTATCGCGATCCGGATACCGGACAATTATTTGACCGTGAATCGCTGAATGCCGAGCTGGAGAAAATTGAGAAGCCTGCCGGGATTAGTAACCCTAAAGATTTCCGTAATGAAATTGTCAATTTTGTGCTGCGTGCAAGAGCGCATAATAATGGCAGAAATCCCAACTGGACCAGCTATGAAAAACTCCGTACGGTCATTGAGAAAAAGATGTTCTCCAATACCGAAGAGCTGTTGCCGGTTATCTCGTTCAACACCAAAACCTCTACGGATGAGCAGAAGAAACACGACGATTTTGTCGATCGCATGATGGAAAAAGGCTATACCCGCAAACAGGTTCGCCTGCTGTGTGAATGGTATCTGCGCGTGCGTAAATCGTCCTGATCAAAGTCTGTAAGCAAACCGGTGCGGGACAGCACCGGTCATATTAAGGTCGGGTCAGCCCGGCCTGCTTGCAATGTAGTTTGGGGGAACATCATGGCCTATTTTATCGATCGCCGACTGAACGGTAAAAACAAGAGTGCGGTTAATCGCCAGCGCTTCTTACGTCGTTACAAGTCGCAGATTAAGCAGTCGATTTCCGAGGCCATTAACAAACGCTCGGTAACCGACGTCAGCAGTGGCGAATCCGTCTCTATTCCCGTAGATGATATCAATGAACCCATTTTTCATCAGGGGCGGGGTGGACAACGTCATCGCGTTCATCCAGGCAATGATCACTTCGTGCAAAATGACCGTGTTGAACGCCCACAAGGCGGGGGCGGTAGCGGTTCAGGTCAGGGAAATGCCAGTCAGGATGGTGAAGGTGAGGATGAATTTGTTTTTCAAATTTCCAAAGATGAATATCTGGATCTGCTGTTTGAGGATCTTGCGCTGCCCAATCTGCGGAAAAATCAGCACCGCCAGTTGAATGAATACAAAACGCACCGTGCCGGTTTTACCTCGAATGGCGTTCCCGCCAACATCAGCGTGGTCCGTTCTTTACAAAATTCCCTGGCCCGACGTACAGCGATGACGGCAGGTAAGCGCCGCCAGCTCCATGAGCTTGAGGATGCCCTCAGCGACGTAGAAAAGTCAGAGCCCGCTCAGTTACTCGAAGAGGAACGCCTGCGCAAGGAGATTGCCGAACTGCGCGCGCGCATTGACAGAGTGCCCTTTATTGACACCTTTGACCTGCGCTATAAAAACTTCGAGAAGCGGCCCGAGCCTTCCAGCCAGGCGGTCATGTTTTGCCTGATGGATGTCTCCGGCTCAATGGATCAGGCGACGAAAGATATGGCAAAACGCTTTTATATTTTGCTCTATCTGTTCCTCAGCCGGACTTATAAAAACGTCGAGGTGGTCTACATCCGCCATCATACTCAGGCCAAAGAGGTCGATGAGCAGGAGTTCTTCTATTCGCAGGAAACCGGCGGCACCATCGTCTCCAGCGCACTGAAACTGATGGATGAGGTTGTGAAGGAGCGCTACGATCCGGCGCAATGGAATATCTACGCCGCGCAGGCGTCGGATGGTGACAACTGGGCAGATGATTCACCGCTCTGCCACGAGATTCTGGCAAAAAACCTGTTGCCGGTGGTGCGTTACTACACCTACATCGAGATAACACGTCGCGCGCATCAGACCTTATGGCGCGAATACGAACATCTGCAGTCAATGTTCGACAACTTTGCGATTCAGCACATTCGGGAGCCCGAAGATATTTATCCTGTGTTTCGTGAGCTGTTTCACAAACAGGCAATGGAAGCCTGAGACACTAAGCCGACGCCCAGTCGGCTTTTTTTATTGTATTTATAACCTCTTAAAATGCGGTCTTGCCTGCTACAAGCTATCTAACTCCCCTATTAGCCTTGTTAACTGGGATTATCCAGGGCATTAGCAATTAAGATAAATTGCAAAATGACAATGACAACTCATTGATAAAACATTATCTTGCAGACATAGCATGGATGTTTCTACACCTTAGTTGACATTGGCTGCCGTATCTCAGGAGACCGCGTTTGAACCACACTATTGTTTATAGTCTTTTCATTATTGGGTCCGTGCTGGTTGCGTCGAGTATCTTGCTCAGTTCCTTTTCGTCCCGATTAGGCATTCCTATCCTGGTGATCTTTCTTGCGCTGGGCATGCTGGCCGGCATTGACGGTATTGGCGGCATCGCATTTGATAACTATCCGGCGGCCTACCTGATCTCTAACCTTGCCCTGGCAATCATCCTGCTGGACGGCGGCATGCGCACCAAAGCCAGCTCCTTTAAGGTGGCGCTCGGACCGGCCTTATCACTGGCAACCGTAGGTGTGATCATTACGGCAGGCCTGACTGGCATGGTCGCGGCCTGGCTGTTCAGGCTCGATATGATGCAGGGCTTCCTGATTGGTGCGATTATCGGCTCCACCGACGCGGCTGCGGTATTTTCCCTGCTCGGTGACAAAGGTCTGAATGAACGTGTCAGTGCCACGCTGGAAATTGAGTCCGGCAGCAACGACCCGATGGCGGTGTTTCTGACCATTACGCTGATCGAAATGATTGAGCAGGGACGAACCGGTCTGGACTGGATGTTCGTGGTGCATCTGATTCAGCAGTTCGGTCTGGGGATTGTCCTCGGTCTGGGCGGTGGCTGGGCCCTACAGCAACTGATTAACCGCATGAATCTGGCTCCCGGCCTGTATCCCTTACTGGCACTGAGCGGCGGCATTCTGGTCTTTGCGCTGACCACCGTGCTGGAAGGCAGCGGCATCCTCGCCGTCTATCTGTGCGGCTTCTTACTGGGTAACAGCCCTATCCGCAACCGTTTCGGCATTTTGCAGACCTTTGACGGTATGGCCTGGCTCAGCCAGATCGGCATGTTTATAGTACTGGGATTGTTAGTCACGCCCTCCGACCTCTGGCATATCGCTGTTCCGGCGATGATTCTGTCCCTGTGGTTAATTCTGGTGGCACGTCCGCTGTCGGTGTTTATCGGCCTGTTACCGTTCCGTGGCTTCACGGCGCGGGAGCGTATCTTTATCAGTTGGGTCGGTCTGCGGGGAGCAGTGCCGATTATCCTGGCCGTCTTCCCGATGATGGCCGGTCTGGAGAATGCCTCACTCTATTTTAATATTGCGTTTTTCGTGGTGCTGGTTTCCCTGATGCTACAGGGCACCTCGCTGGGCTTTGCGGCGAAGAAAGCCAAAGTAGTGGTTCCGCCTACCGCCTCTCCGATTAGCCGTATCGGGCTGGATATTCATCCGGAGAATCCGTGGGAGCAGTTCGTCTATCAGCTCAGCGCCGACAAATGGTGCGTTGGCGCGGCGCTGCGGGATTTACAGATGCCACGTGAAACCCGTATCGCCGCGCTGTTTCGGGATAACGTGTTAATGCACCCCAACGGCGCAACGCGTTTAAAAGAGAATGACGTGATTTGTGTGATTGGCCGTGAGCGCGATCTGCCTGCGCTGGGCAAAATGTTCAGTCAGTCGCCGCCTGTCTCGCTGGATCAACGTTTCTTCGGCGACTTTATTCTGGATGCCGACGCGCGACTTCATGATGTCGCGCAGATTTATGGCCTTGAACTCGACGAAGATACGAACGCGCAACAGTCGCTGGGTCAGTTGATGATGAGTATGTTAGGCGGGGCACCTGTGGTCGGTGACCAGATAGAATGGAATCAACTGACATGGACGGTAGCGGAGAAAGAAGATAATCATATTGTTAAAATTGGCGTGCGCCCCAATGAAGACAAAGAATAATCTTATTTAAATAGCGCGGTTTAATTAGCTGAATTGCACTACGCTTTTATAACATTCAGTTAAAACGGGAGTTATCCATGAGTCACGTGGTTAAAATTGGTCGCTATGAAATTGTTGATGCGGAATTCAGCAGCGAAGACCCGGTGACGGTGAGTATTCCCTGCCACACCAATCCCGGCCTGAGTTATCAGCTTGACGGCTGGGATCAGGAAACCAGCGTACCGGCCTGGATCGACGGTAAAGAAGTGATATTAGCGATCGGTCATTACGATAAACAACAAGACCGCTGGGTATTAAAAAAACCCGCGTAAGCCCGGAGGATTACCGTCAGTCAGCCCGTTTGGCGGTAATTCCTAAAAATGGACCTGAATATCTTCGTGCATCACGCTTATCTCTGATACATTATTCTGCATATCAATAACTTAAACAAAACCCGCGCGATTATCCCCTGACTTTTTAAGAATTATTCCGTATTAACTCTGTCAAACATCTCCTGCATACTCTTCTCCATTGCTGCATTTTTACGTGACTTGTCTCACGTTTAGAGAATCTGTTTTTTGCAGCATCAATGGCTCTAATGACTGTAACAAACTGAAAACGTCCCGGTTTCGGGTTTTCAGTCGTTAACCCCTGAACGCGTACTTGATTCTGGTCAGGCCATCTTTTACTTCATTAAAGAGAGCAGGTTTTATGGCAAGTACAATTGTAATGAACAATGCGACTCGCTCGTGGAGCGGTCTTCGTAAAAATATTCTTGTAAAGCTTGCGTTAAGTTTTTCAGATCTCATTGCGCTGAATTTAGCGCTGTTTCTCTCTGCCGCGACCGTGCAGGGAATTTGGGGCGACCTTGATGCCTTTATTCCACCCCATCAAATTGAGAACCGTTTTATTGCGCAGTTTATTATGTCGGTGCTTTGCACCGGTTGGTTCTGGATGCGCCTGCGTCACTATACCTACCGCAAACCCTTTTGGTTTGAACTGAAAGAGATTGTTAAAACCCTCGTCGTGTTCTCTCTGCTGGATCTGGCGTTAATCGCCTTCTCCAAATGGGACTTCTCCCGCATGGTCTGGGTGTTCAGCTGGAGCTATGCCCTGCTGTTGCTGCCGTTAATGCGTGCAGGCGTGAAAAGCGCGATTAACCGGGCCGGACAATGGCAAAAAGAAACCATCATCATTGGCTCGGGCCGTAACGCTACCGAAGCTTACGCCGCATTACAAAGCGAGGAGATTCTCGGGTATAACGTTCAGGCGTTTATTTCCGTTGAAGACGCACCGCTGCAGCAGAGCGTTAATGGTGTGCCTGTTATCTCCGCCAACGATATTAACTGGCAGACCATCGACCGTGACAATGTGCAGTTCATTGTGGCAATGGAATACGAACAGCAGCCTGAGCGCGACCGCTGGCTGAAATTCTTGTCCAAAATGAACTGCCGTTCCGTGTCGGTTATCCCAACATTACGCGGTGTACCGCTTTACGGCACAGACATGTCTTTTATCTTCAGCCATGAAGTGATGATTCTGCGCGTCAGCAATAACCTGGCGAAGCATTCGTCACGCTTCCTGAAGCGGGGATTTGATATTGTGGTAGCATCGCTGCTGCTGCTCTTCCTGGCACCGGTTTTTGCCTTACTTTGCTATATGGTGAAGCGTGATGGCGGTAATGCCATTTATGGTCACGAGCGCGTGGGTCAGGATGGCAAGAAATTTAAATGTCTGAAGTTCCGTTCGATGGTTACCAATTCCAAAGAGGTGCTGGAAAACCTGCTGGCGACCAGCGAAGAAGCGCGTCGCGAATGGGACAAAGACTTCAAGCTGAAAAATGATCCGCGCATTACTCGCATCGGGGGCTTCCTGCGCAAAACCAGCCTGGATGAGTTACCTCAGCTCTGGAATGTGATTCGGGGTGAAATGAGCCTGGTCGGCCCACGTCCGGTTATCGAAGCGGAACTGGAACGTTATGCCGGCGACGTGGATTACTATCTGATGGCGAAGCCCGGGATGACCGGCCTGTGGCAGGTGAGCGGACGTAACGACATTGACTACGATACCCGTGTCTACTTTGATTCCTGGTATGTCAAAAACTGGGCACTCTGGACGGATATTGCCATCCTGTTTAAAACAGCCGGTGTGGTATTACGCCGCGACGGCGCGTACTGATTTAGCCTGCGTTGCCTGTTTCAGACAGGCATCGCCATTTCCCTGGTAATTCGCTTTCCTTTTGCTTTATTAATCATTACCCTCTTCCCTCGCTTTATCGTACGTTTACCCTCTGGTTGCTATGCAAAAATATACCCTGTTGCTGTTAAGCCTGGTGCTCCTGGCGCCTTTAGGCATCGATCTCTATTTACCCACGCTGCCGCAGATCGCAGAAGGTCTGTCAACACCGGTGACGCTGATACAAACAACGATCCCCCTTTTCCTGCTGATAATGGGACTGGGTCAGCTGGTGAGCGGCCCGCTGGTCGATAACTATGGGCGTAAACCTATTGCGCTGCTGGGCCTGACGCTCTACATAGCGGGCAGCGCCATTGCGGCCACCGCCACCTCCTTCCCGCTGTTCCTGCTGGCCCGCGTCGTACAGGGTTGTGCGGTATGTTGCAGTGCCGTCGTCGCGTTCAGCGGCGTACGCGACCGGTTAAGTGGTGATGACGCCGCCCGGGCTTATGGCTTTCTGAATGGCGCACTGAATATCGTGCCCGCACTGGCACCGTTGCTGGGTGGACTGCTGGCCAGCGCCTTTGACTGGCGCGCGCCCTTCTGGTTCCTGTGTACTTATGCCGCCGTCGTGATGCTGATGGTCATTATCTGGCTGCCGGAAACCCGTCCGGCCGATACGCTGCGTGTAAAAGGGCTTCCCGTTAATCAGTATGCCGCCATTTTTCGTCAGCCGCGCTTTCTGGCCTTTGCCTTTGCGAATGCGGGCGCACTGGGCATGGTGCTGACGTATGTTTCGCTGGCCCCCCACATTCTGATGACCGAGGGCGGCCTGTCGCCTCTGGCATTCTCTTTTGCCTTTGGCGCGAATGGCTTTTGGATCATGCTGGTGAGCGTGGTGGTAAACAAGGCGATTCGTAAGGCGGGCAGGCCATTTTGCCTGGCGATGGGTTGCCTGACCATGCTACTGGGTGCTGGCCTGCTGCTGGCCGGTATGACACTGCTGCCTGACAGCCTGCAGTCACACTGGGCGCTGTATATGTTCCCTGTCGCCGTAGCCGTAGCCGGACTGGCCTTCACCGTCGGCCCGGCCACCAGCTATGCGCTGGAACCTTACCAACAGCAGGCTGGTGTCGCATCGGCGTTACAGGGTTTTATTCAGATGGCAGGCGGTGCAGCGGGGAGTTTGCTTATTGTCGCCCTGCCACTGGCAGAGAAAATGTCGCTGGCGTTGATGATGCTGCTGGGTGCAGCGCTGGCGTTCCTCGCCTGGCGCTGCAGTAAAAACATGCACAGCCGGATTACAGCGATTAAATAACGTTCACCGGAACGCGTGGGGCCAGGGCACACATCAGCTCATAACCTACCGTTCCGGCCGCTTTTGCTACCTGATCGATTTTGACATTGTTTCCCCACAGCTCGACAGGTGAACCAATGCCCGCCTGTGGGCAGGGTGTTAAATCAACGGTAATCATATCCATCGAAACCGCACCCACGACCTGCGTCAGCACGCCATCAACAAAAACCGGCGTCCCATTAGGCGCATGGCGAGGATAACCGTCGGCATAGCCACAGGCGACAACACCTATTCGCTGCGGCTGGGATGCCCGGTAGCGATAGCCATAACCCACGCCATCTCCGGCCTGAAGCTGCTGCACACCAATGATTTCACTGGACAGCGTCATCACCGGCTGAAGTCCACTGCTGGCCACGTCCTGCCAGTCACCGCTGGGTGACGCACCATACAAAATGATCCCCGGTCGCACCCAGTCCCGGTGCGCCTCAGGATGCCACAACGTACAGGCCGAATTGGACAGCGAGACCGGGCTGTCCAGCCCTTCGGTGGCGTCAGCGATTCGCTGTAGCGGCGCTACAATGCCGTCGGGATTCTCGGCATCAGCGAAATGCGCCATCAACGTAATATCCCCGACGTTTTCCAGCGCACGCAGTTTATGCCAGATGCCATTTACCTGTTCAGGGCGAAAGCCCAGTCGGTTCATACCGCTGTTTATCTTCAGGTAAATATCGACAGGCGCCGAGAGCGTCGCATTGGCCAGGGCATGAATCTGCCAGTTGCTGTGCACGCTGGTCGTCAGACGGTAACGATCGATTAAGGTCAGATCGTCAGGGTGAAAAAAGCCTTCAAGCAGCAGGATGGGTTTCTTCCACCCCTGCTCCCGCAGCAGAATGGCTTCTTCCATATTCAGTAACGCGAAGCCATCGGTGCTGGACAGACTTTCCCACACGCGGGCAATGCCATGGCCGTAGGCATTGGCTTTCACCACAGACCAGACACGTGATGCGGGGGCCGCACGACGCACAATGGCCAGGTTATGTCGCAACGCCTGTTGATTGATGGTTGCGACAATTGGACGTGACATACTTCCTCTCCCTGAAGGCTTAACGTGTAGCGTTAACGTTACGAAGCGGTGATCGGCTGGCCGCAAAACCAGGCAAATAACGGAAGACCGTGAGATCGTCCGATGCAATCGCTGGCGACGTGCCGGAAATGACATCAGCTAGTAACTGACCGGAGCCACAGGCCATTGTCCAGCCCAGTGTGCCGTGTCCGGTATTCAGATAAAGATTGGACAGCGGCGTCGCCCCGACAACCGGCGTACCGTCTGGCGTCATAGGACGCAGGCCTGTCCAGAAACTGGCCTGGCTGACATCACCCCCTTCAGGATAAAGATCTGTAACCACCATCTCCAGCGTTTCGCGACGCGCTTCAGGCAGTTTGGTGTTAAAACCCACAATTTCTGCCATACCGCCGACTCGAATACGGTTATCAAAACGTGTGACGGCCACTTTGTAGGTTTCGTCCAGGATGGTGGAGACGGGTGCCGCATCGGCATTCGTCACCGGAATCGTTAAGGAATAGCCTTTCAGAGGGTAGACCGGGATATCCACAATATTTCTCATCAACGCGGTGGACCAGGAGCCCAGCGCAACGACGTAGCTGTCGGCTTTAATCACCTCATCGCCGCACTTCACACCGTAAATCCGGTTACCGTCGCGCAGCAGCTGATCGATGGGTGTATTGAAGCGGAAGACCACACCGGCTTCCTCGGCCATTTTGGCCAGACGCTGGGTAAAAAGCTGGCAGTCGCCGGTTTCATCATTTGGTAACCGCAGACCGCCGGTAAGTTTATGCTGCGTCGCCGCAAGGGCAGGCTCAACGCTGGCCAGCTGATGCGACTCCAGTAATTCATAGGGCACGCCGGCCTCGCGCAGAACGGCAATGTCTTTGCTTGCGCTCTCGAATTGCTGTTGCGTACGGAATAGCTGGAGCGTGCCGCCCTGTCGGCCTTCATAGGCAATGCCCGTTTCGGCGCGGAGGGCCTTCAGGCAATCGCGGCTGTATTCAGCAAGCCGGACCATGCGACTTTTATTCTGCTGGTAGTGCTGCATGTCACAGTTACGCAGCATATGCCACATCCACTCAAGCTGAAAGCGGCTGCCATCCAGCCGGATGGCCAGAGGCGCATGACGCTGAAACATCCATTTCATCGCCTTAAGCGGCACACCGGGTGCAGCCCAGGGCGCCGCATAGCCTGGCGAGATCTGCCCGGCATTTGCCGCGCTGGTTTCCATGGCGGGTTGAGGCTGACGATCGATCACGGTGACCTGATGGCCGGCGCGCGCCAGATACCACGCGCTGGTTACGCCCACAACGCCACTACCAAGAATAACTACGTGCATAAGTCCCCCGCGAAAATAAAAAGCATAATCCACTACTCACCGGTTAACATTCAGAGTGTTCACAAAGTAGAAACATCCTTTACACAATCCATCCATTTCACCTCTTTTTGCGCCTACAGGTAACTAAAATCATTTCACGCCCTCAAATTCAGAGAATTATGCGTCCTTTATTAAAAAATCAGGCATAAATGACACCGGTTCTGGTTAATTATGCCTTTCACAGGAGAATCCTTCATAATCTCCCCCTCTGAAAAAAGTCAGCATTTAATGCTGAAAAGTGACAAATATTCAGTGTATGGAGCTATTTAATCCCAGCGCGGTAAACCTGAAATGATTTTTCTGCCAAAGAATTCGTTTGAGTTCCCGGATCGGATAAGCGACAGTGAACTATCATTGATCTGTTCACTCAGTTTTTTTGGGTTCCTTTCTCAGGAAGAGCCTTAAATAAATCGTAACGGACAACGCGTCAGGGTGAGTCCGTTCGCCAAAACAGAGGTGCGCTATGACAACAATCTTTGACGATTCCATCATGGACAGCAAACGACTCAGCGACGGGCCCGACTGGACATTCGAGTTACTGGATGTCTATCTCGCTGAAATCGACCGCGTAGCGAAACACTACGGTCTGGATACCTACCCGCACCAAATTGAAGTGATTACCTCCGAGCAGATGATGGACGCCTACTCCAGCGTCGGTATGCCCATCAACTATTCGCACTGGTCGTTTGGCAAAAAATTTATTGAGACTGAGCAACGTTACAAGCATGGGCAGCAGGGTCTGGCTTATGAGATCGTGATTAACTCTAACCCCTGCATCGCCTATCTGATGGAAGAGAACACCATGACCATGCAGGCGCTGGTTATGGCGCACGCCTGCTATGGGCATAATTCCTTTTTCAAAAATAACTACCTCTTCCGCAGCTGGACCGATGCCAGCTCCATTGTGGATTACCTGTTATTTGCCAGAAATTACATTGCTGACTGCGAAGAGCGCTATGGCGTTGAAGAAGTGGAGCGCCTGCTCGATTCATGTCACGCCCTGATGAATTACGGTGTGGACCGCTATAAGCGTCCGCAAAAAATTTCCCTGCAGGAAGAGAAGGCCAGGCAAAAAAGCCGCGAAGAGTATCTGCAAAGCCAGGTCAATACCTTATGGCGCACCTTACCGCGGCGTGAAAAAGAAGCCGCGCATTTTGAAGCGGCGCGCTACCCTTCTGAACCGCAGGAAAACCTGCTCTACTTTATGGAAAAGAACGCGCCGCTGCTGGAGCCGTGGCAGCGTGAAATTCTGCGCATTGTGCGTAAGGTGAGCCAGTATTTTTATCCGCAGAAACAAACTCAGGTGATGAATGAAGGCTGGGCGACCTTCTGGCATTACACCATCCTGAATCACCTCTATGATGAAGGCAAAGTATCAGAACGCTTTATGATGGAGTTCCTGCACAGCCACACCAACGTAATCTATCAACCGCCTTACAACAGCCAGTGGTACAGCGGTATCAATCCGTATGCACTGGGCTTTGCCATGTTCCAGGATATTAAACGTATTTGTCAGTCGCCGACGGAAGAGGATCGCTACTGGTTCCCGGATATTGCCGGTTCTGACTGGCTGAAAACCCTGCATTTCGCGATGCGTGAATTTAAAGATGAAAGCTTTATCAGTCAGTTCCTGTCGCCTAAGGTCATGCGTGACTTCCGGCTGTTCACTGTGCTGGACGACGACCGCAACAATTATCTGGAAATCGCCGCGATCCACGACGAGTCCGGCTATCGGGCCATTCGGCAGCAGCTTTCGGCACAGTACAACCTGAGTAATCTGGAGCCCAATATTCAGGTTTACAATGTGGACTTACGGGGTGATCGTTCCCTGACGCTGCGCTACGTGCCACAAAGCCGTGCACCACTCGATAAGAGCCGTCGGGAGGTGCTTAAGCACGTGCACCGCCTGTGGGGCTTTGATGTGATTCTGGAACAGCAGAATGAAGATGGCAGCGTCGAACTGCTGGATCGCAATCCGCCGCGCAATGTTCCCCTCTAAAACAGGCATAAAAAAACCGGACGCGCAGTCCGGTTTTTTTTAGCGCTTAGCGCCTAAGTCGTTCGGCATACTCTTTTGCATCGAATGCCAGATATCTCCACTCTGGCGTCCGTAGTGCCGGACACACTCCACGATTTCATCCTGAGTGGGCTGTTTGTCACACAGGTCGAGCAGTGTCAGATAAAACTCGCGGGCGACTTTACGGGCTTCCGGATTGGAGAAATAATGCCGCCCAACGCGCGTATACAGCCCTTTCAACCCATTCAGGATCAGGCCATAAATCGGATTGCCCGAGGCGAACGCCAGGCCGCGAAACACCCGATAATCGAGTTCCGTATAGCTGTCCACCTGATCGTCGGTTTGCGCGACGGCCTGCAGCACCTCACGCGCCTTCTCAGGATAGTGGCGCAGCGCGCGGCTGATAAAAATAGAAGAAATATTGGTGCGCACCGACAACAGGTTATCGATCAAAGCCGGTACACTATCGTGGTCCAGACGCGCCAGGGTTTCCAGAATGTTCAGACCCGACGTTTCCCAGAAATCGTTAACGCGCGTGGGCTTGCCATGCTGGATGGTTAACCAGCCGTCTCGCGCCAGGCGTTGTAACACTTCACGTAACGTTGTACGCGTTACGCCAATCAGTTCAGAAAGCTCACGTTCGGCAGGAAGGATCGATCCGGGTGGAAAACGGCTGTTCCAGATGCTTTCAATAATATACTCTTCAGCAAATCCGGCTGGACTCTGCGCCTTAATAACCATAACTGTGTGTTCTCATTGCTTTCTGGATCGTAATGGGCACTCATCATACCAGAGCGCCTATAGCGGATATAGCCTTGTCAACGATTAAAAATGCGGTTCAGCACAAAAATAAGACAGATTACCGTGCTGCGCCATTCGTGCGAGGATGCCTTAGGTTAAGCCCTGAAAACCGCCTCGGGCAGCAGCGCGTTGATGAATAATCCGCCGAATGAGGCAGAAGGTGCCAGCCGCATTCGCAAACAAACAAAGAATTAATCTGGATCAGGGCCAGGTTAGGTTTGCACACGATTTTTTCTTACCACAGGATGGCGCGCCGCGTCTTTTGGTTTACACTGCGGGGCATTAACGTTTACAGGGAATGCACTATGTTGCGATATTTAAACCAATGTTCGCGGGGTCGCGGTGCCTGGTTATTATTGGCCCTTTCCGCTCTGGCGTTGGAACTGACAGCATTATGGTTTCAGCATGGTCTGGGCTATAAACCCTGCGTCATGTGTATTTACGTGCGTTGCGCGCTTTTTGGCGTGATGGGCGTAGGCATCCTTGGCTTCCTGATGCCACGTTCGCCGGTTCGACTGGTGGCGATTGTGTTATGGATATACAGCGCATGGGAAGGCCTGCGCCTTTCTTACGAACACACCATGATCCTGCTGCATCCGAATCCCTTTGTAACCTGTGACTTTGCCGCCCGCTTCCCCGCCTGGTTGCCGCTGGATAAATGGTTGCCATCGGTATTTGTCGCCAGCGGCGATTGTTCGGAACAGGCCTGGCGCTTCTTATCACTCGCCATGCCACAGTGGATGATCGGCATCTTCGCGGCTTATCTGCTGGTGGGTGTGCTGGTGTTGCTTGCTCAGCCGTTTAAACCTAAACGCCGCGACTTATTCGGTCGTTAATCCGTTAAAAGGCTGCCAGGGGCAGCCTTTATCGTCAGGACTTAGCCATTCCGGTCAGGGCGATCGATAATATGATCTTCCCAGTCGCGCACTTCACTTTCCCGCACTGCAATGTAACGTACAGAAATTCGCTGCGCATGCATCGCATTTTTTGAGCCCGTCAGCAGCGGATGCCAGGCAGGCAGCGGCTTCCCCTCGCCCAGTAAACGGTAGGCACAGGTGCGCGGTAACCAGTCAAAGGTGGTCAGATTTTCGCGCGTCAGCTTGATACAGTCTTCTTCATATTCAAAGCGACGCGCATAGTTACGGCACTGGCAGGTTTTGATGTTGAGCTGATTACAGGCGACATTCGTGAAATAAATTTCATCCGTGTCCGCGTCCTGAAGCTTGTTCAGACAACACTGACCACAACCATCACACAAGGATTCCCATTCCTCATCGCTCATTTGTGCCAGGCGTTTGTGTTGCCAGAAAGGGGTTTCAGTCATGATGATTGTCCAGATTTAGCGTAAACCGCACCTTATAAAGCGATCAGCACGCTGATGCAAGTTTTACAACACGCGCGTACTGATTCCGTGACCGGCAAAGGAGACTTCCAGCGTGTCGCCTGACCGCATTGGGCCCACCCCTTCTGGCGTACCGGTCAAAATGACGTCGCCAGCATGTAGCGTAAAATACTGACTCATATGGGCAATCAGCGGCAGGATTTTGTGAATCATATCTGACGTATTGCCATCCTGACGGACTTCCCCGTTTACCACCAGCTCCAGATCGGTATTCTGGGGATCGCCCGCAAACTCCGCGACCGGTATGAAACCTGACAGCGGACAGGCGTTATCAAACGCTTTTGCTTTTTCCCAGGGTTGTCCGGCTTTTTTTAAGCCCGCCTGCAGATCGCGCAGCGTCAAATCCAGCGCCACACCATAACCGGCAATGGCTTGCGCCACGTGCGCTTCGCTGGCCTGTTTTAGCGTGGTGCCGATCAACACCGCCAGCTCGACTTCATGATGCACTTCACCAAAGGCATCAGGAATGGATAAAGGCTGCCGCAGATCGCACAAGGCCGAAGCCGGTTTAATAAAGATAACCGGTTCGGTCGGCGTCGCACTGCCCATTTCTTTAATGTGTTTCGCATAGTTGCTGCCCACGCAAACCACTTTGCTGACGGGATAATCTAACAAAGCGCCTTGCCAGTTACGATGCTGATACATGCTAATCCCCTGTTTCATGATGCCGGACGGTCAGTCTCCGACGATTAAAAAGCATACAGGGCAGCACCGCACAGCGCTCCCCTGCGTAGCCATTGCGATGATTTAACCTGACAGATGCGCAGGAATTGTCAACCTGCCCGCCAGGCTATTTGTGCGTCAGTACAGGAAAACGCGGTGCGGCAGGTTACCGGGGAGGGGAAAACAGCGGCGCTGCACAATTAATATTCAGCGCGGGTGCAAAATATAAATTTGCCGTTCACTGCCGCACATCAATAATATTAACGGAACAATCCGAGTTAATCTTTTTTGTCCGCCTCAAGATGGGTTTTTAACAAACTTTCAATCGGCGGAGGAATTTGCAAATAATATCCCTGCTCGCTTAACCCCTGCTTAACTTTATTGATGTCGGCGTTGGCCAGCTTGTCGCGTTGGGCAAGGTTAATCACCATGGCCAACTGCGGTTTACCAAAGCCTTTCAACAGCGCGTCAGGCACGCGCGAAAAATCGTCTTTTTTTTCAACATAAAGATAAGTCTGGTCACGGACGGGACTTCTGTAGATCACACAAAACATATTTTTTACTCGAATTAACCCGCGCTGAGGCTTGTTTGAATATAGCGCTAACTATAACATGCTTGCAGTACTTCGAATATTCGCCGATCGCGCTTTAACGATGCTTTTATCATCGCTTAGCACAGGGTAGTAAAACAGGACTGAGTCGGGACAGATGCCGCAATCGCCAATCGAATTTAAGGGAAGCAGTTTTACCTTGTCTGTTGTTCATTTGCATCACCATGAGCCAGAGGTGATCCGCAAAGCGCTTCAGGACAAAATTGACCAGGCACCCGATTTCCTGAAAAACGCACCAGTGGTGCTGAATGTTGCGGCACTCAATGCCGCCGTAAACTGGAAACAGATGCTGCAGGCGGTAAGCGCTACGGGACTGCGTATTGTCGGTGTCAGTGGCTGCAAAGACGAGGCGTTGAAAAAGCTGATCGCCCGTGCCGGTCTGCCGGTGCTGGCAGAGGGGAAAGAGAGCCAGAAACGTGAGGAGCCAAAACCTGAACTCAAACTGGTTGCTGCGGAACCTCTGGCCGCGAAGACACGCATCGTCAATACACCGGTCCGTTCAGGCCAGCAAATCTATGCCCGTAATGCGGATTTGATTGTGACCAGTAGCGTCAGTGCCGGTGCAGAACTGGTCGCTGACGGCAATATCCATATTTACGGCATGATGCGTGGTCGGGCGCTGGCAGGCGCCAGCGGCGACAGAGAATGCCAGATTTTTTGTACCAACCTGTCCGCAGAGTTGGTTTCTATCGCCGGGGAGTACTGGATTATGGATCAGATCCCCGAAGAATATTTTGCTAAAGCAGCGCGGCTTTGCCTTCAGGATGGCGCGCTGACTATCCAGACACTTAATTAGGCCCCTTTTCTTTCGTTAAGGAAATCAATATTTATGGCACGCATTATTGTAGTTACATCCGGTAAAGGGGGCGTTGGTAAGACCACGTCAAGCGCGGCCATCGCCACCGGTTTAGCGCAGAAAGGCAAGAAAACGGTTGTCATCGACTTTGATATCGGCCTGCGTAACCTTGATTTGATCATGGGCTGCGAGCGCCGGGTTGTTTATGATTTCGTGAATGTTATTCAGGGTGATGCCACGCTGAATCAGGCCCTTATCCGCGACAAGCGCACTGAGCAGCTGTATATTTTGCCTGCCTCACAAACCCGTGACAAAGACGCGCTGACCCGCGAAGGCGTCGAGAAAGTCCTGAATGACCTTGCGGAGATGGAGTTCGATTTCATTGTTTGTGACTCCCCTGCGGGCATTGAAACCGGTGCGTTAATGGCGCTCTATTTTGCCGATGAAGCCATCATCACCACCAACCCGGAAGTCTCTTCGGTTCGCGACTCTGACCGTATTCTCGGTATCATTTCGTCCAAATCACGCCGTGCGGAAACCAGCCAGGAGCCGGTTAAAGAGCATCTGCTGCTGACCCGCTATAACCCGGGTCGTGTTAACCGTGGCGATATGCTGAGCATGGAAGATGTGCTGGAAATTCTGCGCATACCGCTGGTCGGCGTCATCCCGGAAGACCAGTCTGTGCTGCGTGCCTCAAACCAGGGTGAACCCGTGATTCTGGACGCGGAGTCCGATGCGGGTAAAGCCTATGCCGATACCGTTGAACGGTTGCTCGGTGAAGTTCGCCCCTTCCGCTTTATTGAAGAAGAGAAGAAGGGTTTCCTGAAACGCCTGTTCGGGGGATAAACCATGGCATTACTCGATTTCTTTTTATCCCGGAAGAAGAACACTGCCAACATAGCCAAGGAACGGCTGCAGATTATTGTGGCAGAACGGAGAAGGGGCGACAGTGAGCCCCACTATCTTCCGCAACTCAAGCGCGACATACTGGACGTGATTTGCAAGTACGTGAAGATTGATCCGGACATGGTGACAGTTCAGCTTGATCAGAAAGGAGATGATATCTCGATTCTGGAACTGAACGTCACCTTACCTGAAACGGAAGACGTAACGAAATGACGCGTCTGGTTTCCTGAGATTCCCCTGCGCAGTAGCAGGGGAATTTTTTTATATCTCGGCAAGTATCTCGCTAATGCCGGGTTTCAGAAGCGCACCGCGCCAGCCTGCCAGCAGTTCGGGCTCACGGTTCTGTGGCTTTAATCCCCAGTGCTGACTCAACACCTGATTAATCTGTCGACGTGATGCCAGCAGTTCCTGACTTAATCCGCTCTGTTCACTGACCTGCTGTACCAGTGCTTTAATCGCTTTAAAAGCCCGTTTGTAATGCACGTGATCCACCAGATTCGCTAACGGCGGTGGTAACGCACTGTCCTCCAGCGCGGCGGCTTCAGCAACCCGCGCCAGCATTGCCCTGCCGTGGAAACGGATCTCGTGACCGGACAGGCCCAGATGGTCTAACTCCCCTTGCGAGCCCGGCATAAAGCGCGCCACTTTCCACAGGTTTTCTTCACGCACCACAAAATTGACCGCCATGTCTTTTTCGCGGGCAACGTTAAGCCGCCATGCCGCCAGGCGCTGCAGCGCGGCCAGTTGACGCGGACGCAGTTGCCAGGCGTTGGTGATGTCCCGCCATGCGTCCTCGGGATCAAGCACATCTAAACGGCGCTGACACAGGTTTTCACATTCGCTCAGTGCCGCCGTCACGTTCCCCACCTGCTCCACCTGCGCCATCAGCTGATGCGCAATGGGCAGCAGGTAATGCACATCCGCTGCGGCGTACTGACACTGCCGCTCAGTCAGCGGACGGGCCAGCCAGTCGGTCCGGGCTTCACTTTTGTCTAATTCCACCTGAGTGAAATGCGCCACCATTGAGGCAAAACCCCAGGAAAGTGGCTGACCGCTGAACGCCGCCAGAATCTGTGTATCGATCATGGGCTGTGGCAGTACCCCAAAGCGGTGCAGGAACACTTCCAGATCTTCCCCCCCGGCGTGCAAAAATTTGGTCACGCGGGTATCCGTTAAGAGCGCAATAAACGGTGACCAGTCACGGACAGGTAACGGATCGATCAGGACTAACTGCTCGCCATCAAACAGCTGGATTAACCCCAGCTGAGGATAGTAGGTCCGGGTACGGACAAATTCGGTATCCAGGGCGACAGCCGTATGCTGGCGTGCTTTTTGACACACCTCGGCCAGGTGATCATCGTTATCGATCAGAGAATAGTTCACGTTCAGTTTCCACCGCAGCTGACAACGTGCGGTGCTCCATGTTAAAAGCAATAAAAACGCCGGACAGTGCCGGCGTTCAACCTGAATCCTGACGGCGAATCAGCTTGCGCTGGTTTTCACCTCGTCGCGCAGTTCACGACGCAGAATTTTTCCTACATTCGTTTTAGGCAGTTCATCACGAAACTCAACAATCCTGGGCACTTTGTAGCCTGTCAGTTGACGGCGACAATGGTCCAGCAGCTCTTCTTTGGTCAGCGACTGATCTTTCTTGACCACACAAACCTTCACCGCTTCACCGGACAACTCACTCGGCACACCAATGGCTGCCGCTTCACGCACTTTCGGATGCTGCATCAGGACATCTTCTATCTCATTAGGATAGACGTTGAAGCCCGAAACCAGAATCATATCCTTTTTGCGGTCAACGATGCGGATAAATCCTTCGTGATCAACGGTAACAATATCGCCGCTGTGGAGCCAGCCATTTTTCAGGACCTCTGCCGTGGCCTCCGGATGCTGCCAGTAACCCAACATTACCTGCGGCCCACGAATGCATAATTCGCCGGGCTCACCAGTGGGGACTTCATTACCGTTTTCATCCAGAATAATGACATCCGTTGAGGGAACCGGCAAACCAATACTGCCGGTGTGGCAGTTAATGTCGTAGGGATTAACCGACACCAGTGGGGAACATTCCGTCAGCCCATAGCCTTCCAGCAGATAGTGCCCGGTCAGTTTTTCCCAACGTTCCGCCACTGCTTTTTGCACCGCCATCCCCCCGCCCGCGGACAGACGTAACGTCGAGAAGTCAAGTTTGTTAAAATTATCATCGTTGAGTAAGGCATTGAACAGCGTGTTCACGCCGGTTATCGCCGTGAAAGGATACTTCGCCATTTCTTTCACAAAAGCGGGGATGTCGCGCGGATTGGTGATCAATACGTTTTGCCCACCCAGTTCCACGAACAGCAAGCCGTTCACGGTCAGCGCAAAGATATGGTAGAGCGGCAAGGCCGTCACGACGCACTCTTTGCCGTCGCGGAGTAACTTGCCATACGTCGCCTTGGTCTGCTCAAGGTTTGCCTGCATGTTTCGGTGCGTCAGCATCGCACCTTTCGCGACGCCGGTCGTCCCGCCCGTGTATTGCAGGAATGCCAAATCATCATTACTGACCTGTGGACGTCGATACGGCATTGACGCGCCCGTTTCCAGCACATGGCGAAACGATATCGCCCCCGGCAAATGATACTTGGGCACCAGCCGCTTCACATACTTCACCACAAAATTCACCAGCGTGGCTTTTACCGGTGCCAGTTGATCCCCCATCCGGGTCAGCACCACATGTTTGACCGCCGTATCAGCGACGACTTTTTCCAGCGTATGTGCAAAGTTCGACACGATGACGATCGCACTGGCACCGCTGTCATTTAGCTGATGCTTCAGTTCACGCGGGGTATAAAGCGGATTGACGTTAACCACGACCATGCCGGCCCGGAGCACACCAAACAGCGCGACCGGGTATTGCAGCAGGTTCGGCATCATGAGCGCGACGCGCGCGCCCGGTTGTAACCTGAGTTCGTGTTGCAAATATGCCGCAAACGCCCGGCTTTTCTCGTCCAGTTGGCGGTAGGTCATTTTTTGACCCATGTTGTAAAATGCGGGCTGTCCGGCGTAACGCACGACAGCCTGCTCAAATAAATCGACCAGAGACGTATAACGATCAGCATTAATTTCGGCAGGGACGTCTGCCGGGTAGCGTTTCAGCCAAACCTTATTCAAGGATTCACCCCGATAATCTTGTTGTGTACTCATCGCCGCCTCAACAATCGTATTTGTTAACAATATTTTAACTGATTGTACCAGTTTGCTCTTATTGGCATGTTGAGGTTGCGAAGCCCATCACTAAATTTCGTGTTGGTTAATGATGCAAATAAAAAGCCCGGTTGCGAGCACCGCGACCGGGCCTGTTCAAAACGGATGTCACACTATTGCGTGAGGATGGTCTCGACCTGAGCCGGACCGGGGTTGTACATGCCCCAGTAAGGATTCGGCCCCCAGTAACCACCACGATGGCGCGTGGGGCCATACCAGATCCAGGGATCGAGAGGCTCTGGCGGTGACACGATCTGACGGGTCAAATGCCAGCGCTGGTAACCCCGAACGTCAACGACCACAAACGAGTAGTTTGCTTCGCCGATTTTACCGGGCTCCGTTCCCTTAATCGTGCCGAGAACGGTGACGTACTGGTCTTTGACATCCGTCGGGTCAACAAAACCGGGAATGTCGGCATAGATACGCCCTACCGAGCTGGCCCCCAGCACCGGGCGCGCGCCGTCATCCAGCGGCTGGGCCGCAATTTCCAGCCGGGTTTTGCCATTGCGGTTAATTACGTTGACCACTTTACCGCCAAAGCGCGACTCCTGGCCGACATAGAGGGCCGGATTGCTCATCACCCGCAGTAAATCCTGCTGGGGCAACGCTGAGTGACCTTTAATCGTATCCGGTACGGAAACACAACCACTTAACACCAGGGCGCAGACCAACATCACACCGGCAACGCCTCTACGACACATTGACATAGACATTCTCCTGAAGGTTGATGTTTAGAGTGCCCCGATAACAATAAGTTGCGTTGCCTGTCAGCGGCCCGGCAGTTTTTTCCATGCCACTTCATTACGCAGATAGGTTGGCTCTGCCTGTTCGGGCAACACGGTTTGCCCCTGTGCTAAGGCGCGCGCCGCCAGGGGCAACATGTCCTCAGCCGCTGGCAGCAAAACGCCGCTGTCTTTGAGCTGGAGTGCATGGCCCTGCTGCAGTACCGGCCAGGCCTGCCATCCGGTACCGGCGGTATACCACTCCCCGCTCAGCGCCTGCATGCGCTCCAACGCGGCCTCGGGCGTAAGCACGCTTTCCGTTGCTTCACCTTGCCAGATACCGTCCTCATCGCGCTGATATTCTGCCCAGTACACTTCACCCATGCGCGCATCAATCGCGGTGAGTACCCGACAGGCACCGTGCTGACGCCAGGCGCCCTGCGCCAGCGTGGCCAGGGTGGAAATACCCGCCATCGGTAACGCCGCGCCGAGTGCCAGCCCCTGGGCAATACCAATCCCGATACGCACGCCCGTAAAACTGCCGGGCCCGCGACCAAAGGCCAGCACATCGAGTTCGGTGAGTTCCAGTTGCTGAGCCTGCAGCAGCTCGGCGACCAGCGGCAAAATGCGCTGTGTGTGATCGCGCGGCGCAATTTCAAAACGTGCGTCACTCTCTTGCCCGTTAAGCAATGCCGCAGAACAGGCTTCTGTCGCTGTATCCAGCGCTAAAATTCGGACCGACATATCGACCTCTGAAGATTCAAAACGGCGCGCATCTTAGCACACAATTACGCGCCAGGTTGCTGATGAATAAAGGCAATAGCTTGCGCAAGATCACGCGTGCGTGGTGTGGGCGGAAGACTGCTCAGAAAAAGTGCGCCGTAGGGCCGTGACACCAGCCGCTGGTCGCAGATGACCAGAACGCCGCGGTCGTCCGTATCACGAATCAACCGGCCCACGCCCTGTTTTAGCGTAATCACGGCATCCGGCAGTTGCACATCGCTGAAGGGATCGCCGCCGCGGATGCGGCAATCTTCCATCCGGGCCTTAAGCAGCGGGTCCTCTGGCGACGTAAACGGCAGCTTATCGATAATGACCAGCGACAGCGCATCTCCCCGCACATCCACGCCTTCCCAGAAGCTGCTGGTCGCCACCAGCAAAGCATTCCCTTTATCGATAAACTCTTTGAGCAACTGTCCTTTGCTGGTTTCGCCCTGCACCAGCACCGGCAATGTCATGGAGGCCCGGAACTCGGCGGCCAGCTCACGCATCATCAGATGAGAAGTGCATAAAAAGAAGCAGCGGCCTTTGTTCGCCTCGATCAGCGGCTTCATCATTTTTGCCAGCTGACGCGCGCCACCGGGGCGATTGGGCTCAGGCAGATTGCGTGGCACACACAGCAACGCCTGCCGCGCATAGTCAAACGGGCTGTTAAGAATCAGGTTTTTTGCCTGACTGACGCCCAGTCGCTCAGCAAAGTGGTCCATCTTTTCATCTACAGCCAGGGTGGCAGAGGTAAAAATCCAGGCCGCTTTACGGTTATCAATGACCTCGCGGAAACGTTCGGCAACCGACAAAGGCGTCAGCGCCAGCACAAAGTGACGCGATGTACATTCATACCAGTAGCTAAAGCCCGGTTCGCTGATGGCACGAATCCGTTTCAGTCGCGTGCGATAGAGCGCCGCGCGCTCAAAGGCCGCATCCAGCAGGGCAGAACGTCCAAGCGAAAGTTTGATCACGTCGTAACAGAGTTCCAGCGCATCATCCAGCAGCGTAAACATGCGCATGATGTTGTTATCGCTGAGGAGGTCGCGCAGGTTGCCGCGGTAGCCCGGTTCTCCCAGCGTCAGGCGAAAGTCCTGGGCACACTGGGCCAGACGGTCAGCGGATTTTTGCAACTGCTGAACGTCCCGCACTTCCGTGCGGTAGGCGATAATGATGTCTTTGGCGAGATCGGCTAACTGACGACTCGACAGCTGCTGACCAAAATACTGACTGGCGATATCCGGCAGTTGGTGCGCTTCATCAAAAATCATGACGTCCGCTTCAGGGATCAGTTCCCCGAATCCGCCCTCTTTTACCACCAGATCGGCCAGGAAAAGATGGTGGTTGACCACGACGACATCGGCGTCCATCGCTTTTTTACGTGCTTTAACGACGAAACAGTCTTTATAAAGGGGGCAGTCGCTGCCCAGACAGTTGTCGTTGGTGCTGGTAACCAGCGGCCAGAGCGGACTGTCTTCGGTGACGCCGGCACAGGTACTGATATCGCCATCCGGGGTTTGCGAGGCCCAGTTGCGGAGCGTGACAAAATCCGTGAGAGCCTGAACGCTCATATCGGCCCCGGTCGCGGACTGCTGCTCCATACGCTCCAGGCACAGATAGTTTGACCGGCCTTTAAGCAGCGCAGTTTTACCGGTAAACGTAAGCGCTTTCGCAATGGTGGGAAGATCGCGCGCGTAGAGCTGATCCTGCAGGGCTTTTGAGCCCGTTGACACGATCACCTTTTTCTTCGCCCGCAGCGCCGGGGCAAGATAAGCATAGGTTTTACCGGTGCCGGTCCCCGCTTCGACGACCAGTTCCCCCTGATTCTGTACGGCCTCGGTGACCGCCTGCGCCATTTCACGCTGGGCCTCACGCGGTTTAAAGCCCGCAATGCCTTTTGCCAGCGCGCCATCAATTGCAAAATCGTCTGCCACGTACCCTCTCAATTACGGCCGAAAACACTGTATATTATGTCAGCATTGCAGCCCCGAAGGAAATCACAAACGGCAGTATTCTGCATGAAGTCTGCTGACCGGATGCGTTCAGTCAGTCTGACGGGCCAGGCCGCCCGTTATCGTCACGGGCTGATGTAGAGCGCACCCGCAACCAGTATCGCCATCAGGACGACAAGCGTAAAAAAACCGTGTTTTGCGGTACGCGACATACCGACAAACGTGGCGATCACAATAAACAGCAGCGTCAGTGCCCCGAACATTACCCAAAAGAGATAGTGCGTATTGGCCATGCGTTAATCCTGATTGTTCTGAACAAGTAAGCGACGCTTTATACCACTTTTCGCTGACGGTTGCGCGACTGACGGCGACCGTCTTCTGCAAGGGATGACAATCGTACCGGGAATATGTCAGGCTAGGCGTTCAGAAAATCAGGAGAAGAAAATGAGCATTACGCGCGTTGATCCCGAACACCGTATGTCCGAAGCCGTTATTCATAACGACACCATTTATTACACCAGTGTGCCCGAAAACCTCGACGCTGATGCCGAGGCGCAAACGGCTAATGCGTTAGCGGTGATCGATGCCCTGCTAACGCGCGTAGGCAGCGACAAAAGCAAAATCCTTGACGCTACCATTTTTCTGGTCGACAAGGCGGATTTCGCCGCGATGAATCGCGCCTGGGATGCGTGGGTTTCACCCGATAACGCCCCGGTTCGCTGTACGGTCCAGGCCGGGTTGATGAATCCGAAGTATAAAGTTGAAATAAAAATTATCGCGGCCCGCTGATCCCGAGCCCCGGGCGTCAGCCTTCATCGTCCTCTTCGAAGCGCGCCCGGATCATTTCACCTGTATGGCTTTCACGTATCTCCTGTGCCACAACGGTAATCGCTTCACCGCTGGACATCCCTTCGGCCATTAACTGTTGAATGCGCTCTACGGCGCGCTGCTGCTGATCGTGTGAGAGTGCGGGTAATCCTGTCATCATCATTTTCTCCTGTTAAGGGCTGTCATTATTTCATGGGGAACAAACAGGTGCCAGTCAGGGAAAAATATGTCAGTCTAACGGCCTTACTGATGTCAAATTTCGTGCTCAATGATCGTTCAAACTCATAACCTGTGTTATTCGCCCGACGCTATCACCCACTATTTTTCGCGCATTGCGCATTTACCCTGGGCGATGCTGCTTTCGTCCGGCCAGGCCAGTCACAGTGATAACCGTTTTGATATTTTGACGGCGGACCCGCTTACCACCCTGACAACCCGTGGCAGCATAACAGAAATTCAGCAGGGCGATCGCGTTGAAATGCGTACTGACGATCCGCTCTCCTTATTACAACAGGAGTGTGACGCGCTAGGCGCTAAGCCACCGCGTCACCCCGATTTGCCCTTTCAGGGCGGGGCGCTGGGGCTGTTTGGCTATGATCTGGGGCGACGCTTTGAAACGCTGCCCGACACCGCCCTTCACGATCTGACTACGGCAGACATGGCCGTGGGCATCTATAACTGGGCACTGATTGCCGACCATCACCTCGGTAAACTCACCCTGGTCGCCCTGGACGATATCGTCTCGCGCCTTGCCTGGCTGGAAAACTGGCCCGAACGTGACGCGGCGGCGTTTTCCCTTACCAGTGACTGGCGGTCAAACCTCAGCATAGACGACTACGCGGAACGTTTTAATAAGGTACAGGCCTATATTCAGGCCGGTGACTGCTATCAGGTCAATCTGGCACAGCGCTTCAGCGCCAGCTATCAGGGGGATGAATGGCGGGCATTTTGTATGCTCAACCAGGCCAATCGCGCCCCGTTCAGCGCATTTTTGCGCCTGCCCGACAGCGCCATTCTGAGCCTGTCTCCCGAGCGCTTCCTGGCACTGGATCAGCAGGTTATCACCACCCGTCCCATCAAGGGTACGCGTCCGCGTGCGGCCGATCCTGAGGCGGATGCGGCCCAGGCTGAAAGTCTGCGCACGGCGGCGAAGGACCGCGCAGAAAACCTGATGATAGTCGACCTGCTGCGCAACGATATCGGTCGGGTCGCCGTCGCGGGCTCCGTGCACGTGCCCGAACTGTTTGTGGTCGAGCCGTTCCCGGCAGTCCATCATCTGGTCAGCACTATTCAGGCCACGTTGCCGGATCATCTTCATGCCTGCGATCTGCTGCGTGCCTGTTTTCCCGGCGGCTCGATTACCGGTGCGCCTAAAATTCGCGCCATGGCGATCATTGATGAACTGGAGCCTCACCGCCGCAATGCCTGGTGCGGCAGCATTGGTTATCTCAGTGTCTGCGGCAGAATGGATACCAGCATCACCATTCGTACGCTGATTGCTGAGCGTCAGCATCTTTACTGCGCTGCGGGCGGCGGCCTGGTCGCCGACAGTGATATGGCCTCGGAATATCAGGAAACGCTGGATAAGGTCAGTCGCATTCTGCCTGCACTGGAAAAAGGAGCCTGAATGGCGCTGACGCTGGCTGATTTTCGCACCCGTTTTCTCCTGCAGCAGCCGCTGCATAACGCCCAGCCGCTGTCGGGGCGACATGCCGCTGTGTTAATCCCCGTCGTTGCCCGTCAACAGCCCGGCTTGCTGCTGACGCAACGTTCGCACGCCTTACGTAAACATGCCGGTCAGGTGGCCTTTCCCGGCGGGATGCAGGATCACGACGACAGCTCACTGGTGGCGACAGCGCTGCGAGAAGCGCAGGAGGAAGTGGGCATCGCACCCGATCGGGTTGAGGTGCTCGGCTGCCTGCCTCCGGTGACCAGCAGCACAGGTTTTCAGGTCACACCGGTGGTCGGCATTGTGCCTGCAACCCTCGAATTGCGCCTTAATCCTGACGAGGTTCAGAGCGCCTTCGAAATGCCCCTGACCGAAGCGCTTCGTCTTAGCCGCTACGCCGAACTTGACTATTATCGTGCCGGCATTCGCCACCCGGTGTGGCTTTCCCATTATCAGGGCTATCTGGTGTGGGGAATGACAGCAGGCATTATTCGTGCCCTGAGCCAGCAAATTGCATTTTAGTTGAGGGCGAGCCCATTTCTGCGCCTGAATTCAGCCTTTTGCGCCATGTCACACTATAATTTTTTCTGGTGGAATTAATTAGTTTATTTCATGCGAAAAGCAGCACGTTTACCCTGCCTCGCCGTTTACTATTAGCGCCATTAACTGCCACGGCAGTCTGCAAGTTTTTGTGAGGAGTGTCACCCATGATTTCGGTTTTTGACATGTTTAAAGTGGGCATCGGCCCATCCAGCTCTCATACGGTCGGTCCGATGAAAGCGGGTAAACAGTTTGTGGAGTTGTTGTCTGAACAAGGCAAGCTGCATGAGGTGACACGCATTGCGGTCGATGTCTATGGTTCCCTGTCGCTGACCGGTAAAGGTCACCATACGGATATAGCGATTATTATGGGCTTAGCCGGCGAATCGCCTGACAGCGTCGATATCGACGCCATCCCCGCGTTTATTAAGGATGTGCAACAACGTGAACGCCTGCCCCTTGCCAAAGGCGCGCATGAAGTCGATTTTCCGCGTGAAGGCGGTATGGTGTTCCGCAGCGAAAATCTCTCCCTGCACGAAAATGGCCTGCGCCTGCTGGCGTTCTCCGGCGACCTGCTGGTGCTGTCTAAAACCTATTACTCTGTCGGCGGCGGCTTTATTGTCGATGAAGAGCATTTTGGTCAGTCGGCCCTGGACGAAGTCACGGTACCCTGGCCCTTCCACTCGGCCAAAGAACTACTGGCCCACTGTCGCGAGACCGGACTTTCCCTGTCCGGGCTGGTGATGAAAAACGAGCTGGCACTGCACTCACGTGAAGAGATCAATGCATATTTTGCGACCATCTGGCAAACCATGCAGGCCTGTATTGACCGCGGTCTGAATACTGAAGGTGTGCTGCCCGGGCCGTTGCGGGTACCGCGCCGGGCGGCGTCACTGCGGCGTTTGCTGATCTCCTCAGCCAAACACTCTAACGATCCGATGGTGGTGATTGACTGGATCAACATGTTTGCGTTGGCGGTTAATGAAGAGAACGCGGCGGGCGGTCGGGTGGTGACCGCACCGACCAACGGAGCCTGCGGTATCGTCCCCGCCGTCCTGGCTTACTATGATCACTTCATTGAACCCGTCACGCCCGACATTTTTATTCGCTATTTCCTCGCCTCCGGTGCCATTGGCATTTTGTATAAAATGAATGCCTCTATTTCCGGCGCGGAGGTCGGTTGTCAGGGGGAAGTCGGCGTTGCCTGCTCAATGGCTGCGGCAGGTCTGGCCGAACTGCTGGGCGCCAGCCCTGAGCAGGTGTGCGTGGCCGCCGAAATCGGGATGGAACATAATCTGGGTTTGACCTGCGATCCGGTTGCCGGCCAGGTTCAGGTGCCCTGTATTGAACGTAACGCAATCGCCTCGGTGAAAGCGATCAACGCGGCACGTATGGCCCTGCGCCGTACCAGCGAACCGCGCGTCTCACTGGATAAGGTCATTGAAACCATGTACGAGACCGGCAAAGACATGAACGCGAAATACCGCGAGACATCACGGGGCGGACTGGCGATAAAAGTTCAATGTGACTAATCATTCAGTCTGTTTATTTTTAAATTGCGCCCGTTAAACAGTGCATTAGCAAGTCCTGCCTGATATAAATATTAACGACGCTAAAGCGACCCGACAGTCGCTTTAGCGAGTTCTTCACAGCCTTTCATTTTACGCACCGGTCCTAAATTTGCTCCAGGCCGTGCCGATAACAACCCAGCTATATCTATTTTTCTGGTTTTGGGAAGGTGATTCTTGATGTTCATGGCCCAGCAATATGTTGGACAGTACAGACGTAAGCGTTTGCTTATTGCTGTGGTGATTGCTTCTATTGTTCTTACGTTAACGCTGGCTTTGCGCTATTTCGAAGAAAAATCACGGATTCAGCAGCGTGCAATTAGCTTTGCCGATAACGCGATTACGCGTTTTGATCGCATGTTTTCTCCGCTGGATGTGGCAGCCAATAACACGCTGGGTTTAGTGGGCATGCCCTGTGAGGACGCGCGTTTTCCCTTAATCGAAAAGATTGCGTCCTTACAAACCGTGCGGGCGATTCTGCTGGTGAACGATGACTTACTGTACTGCTCCAGTATTTTCGGCTCACGGGATATCACCTTTAGTCAGACCTACCCTGAACTGGCGCTTAACGATAAGCGCATGATCCTGTCTACAGATGACTATCTGCTTAAAGGTTCGCCGGTCTTATTACTCTGGACGCCAACAACGCTGGATAACCGCTCAGGCATCCTGCAGGCCATCAATATTGAACTGATGAGCAGTTATCTGCTGGAGCCGCAGTCGCCCTGGGTGGAACGCGCCATCTTTAACGTCAACGGCAAGAGCCTGGAATACGGCAATCCGCTTATTGAGTCGGCGGTCCCTTCGGAAGATGAAGTCACCTATAACGAAGCGTCACTGCGTTATCCCTACACGGTAACGCTTTATGGCCCTTCCCCATCCCGTCTGGCACTGGCCTCGTTGCCTTCTCAGTTGCCGCTGGCACTAATGCTGAGTTTGTTAATAGGCTATGTCATGTGGCTGGCAACCGCCAACCGCATGAGTCTGAGCTGGCAAATCAGCTATGGCATCACCGCCAGGGAGTTTATTGTTTACTGCCAGCCGCTCATCAATGCCCGAAACGGTCAGTGTGACGGCATTGAAATCCTGCTGCGCTGGCATAACCCGCGCCAGGGCTGGATCCCGCCCGATGTGTTTATTCCGCTGACTGAGCGTCAGAATCTGATTAAGCCTTTAACCCGTTTCGTGTTAAATCGCGTTGTCGAAGCCTTGCCGGATCTGCCTCACAGCCCGGATTTTCACATTGCTGTGAACGTCGCCGCCAGTCATTTTCGTGACCGCGCCATTCTGGAAGATCTGCAAACTATCTGGTGGCCTGCCAATCCGGTGCCAAAGCTGGTCGTCGAGCTTACCGAACGTGATGCGCTGCCGGTGGTCGATCAAACGGTCATTTCACAACTGCATGAGATTGGCGTACGGCTGGCAATTGATGATTTTGGCACAGGCCACAGTTCACTGTCTTACCTGAAGGACCTGCAACCGGACGTGCTGAAGCTGGATAAAATCTTCACCGCCTCGATCGGCACGGATGCGATTAACGCGACCGTAACGGATATGGTGATCTCACTGGCGCAACGGCTGAATATCAGCCTGGTGGCGGAAGGCGTGGAAACCCCGGAGCAGGCTGACTATCTGCGCGACCGCGGCGTGGATCACCTGCAGGGCTACTATTTTGCCCGCCCCATGCCGCTGGAGGATTTCCCCGCGTGGTTACGGCAACATCAACTGATCAGCGACCTGTAGTGCCATGCCTGGGGCAAAAAAAACGCATCACAGTGTGATGCGTTTTGCGTTTTCCGGGGAGGTTAACCTTCTTCGTCCTCGTCATGCTGCGGATCGCGGGTCACACGAACCAGATCAATGCGGTATTCGGTCGCTTCAATAATTTGGAAGTGAAGCGGCGCGATATCAATGACGTCACCCGGCTTCGGTAATTGTCCTTTCTGAGCAATCAGCAATCCTGCCAGTGACGCATGATCGTCGTCCGGTTTCACCAGCTCATGAAAATCAAGCAGCTGCTGGAGCGAGTGGAGATCGGTTCCCCCCTTCACTAACCAGCCGTCGCCGTCCATGATGATATCCGGCGTTTCGTCTTCATCCGGGAATTCACCTGCTATCGCTTCCAGCACATCCAGCGGGGTAATCAGTCCCTGTACCACACCAAACTCGTTGGTGACGATCACAAAGCTCCCTTTGGCACGACGCAGTACGCCCAGCAGGTTAATCGGATCGAGCGTTTCCGGCACCACGATAATCGGCGTGTTTGCCGCAAAGGTGGCAACATCCACACCATGATCCAGTGCGACCAGCAGCTCTTTGGCCCTGACAACGCCGATAATCTCGTCCAGTTCTCCCCGACAGACCGGGAACAGACTGTGCGGTGTGTCCAGCAACTGGATACGAATCTCGTCTACCGGACGACTGGCATCCACCCAGGAGATATCGCCACGCGGCGTCATGATGCTGCGAATTGAACGGGAAGCCAGCGTCAGTACGCCGTTAATCATATAGCGCTCTTCATCCTTAAAGGCTTCCTGTGGGATCGCGACGGCTATCGCCTGCTCTTCAGTGCTGGCCGGGGCCGTCTGTACCCGGTTGCGGCCCCCCATCAGGCGCAAAATGGCCTCAGCGGTACGCTCACGCATAGGACGATGCGACTGATGGCGAAGAAAGTTGCGACGCGCAATCTGGTTAAACAGCTCGATCAGGATCGAGAAACCAATCGCCGCATACAGATAGCCTTTAGGAATATGGAAGCCAAACCCTTCCGCCACCAGCGACAGACCGATCATCAGCAGGAAACTGAGACACAGGACAACGACCGTAGGATGGGCGTTAACAAATTTTGTTAACGGTTTAGAGGCCAGCAACATCACAATCATGGCGATCACGACCGCCGTCATCATGACCGGCAGGTTATTCACCATCCCCACGGCCGTAATCACCGCATCCAGTGAGAAGACCGCATCAAGTATGACGATCTGTGCCACAACGGCCCAGAAGCTGGCATAGCTGCGGTTGCCGCTGTTTTCCAGCTGACGGTTTTCCAGCCGCTCATGCAGTTCCATCGTGGCTTTAAAGAGCAGGAAGATACCGCCCGCCAGCAAAATAAGATCGCGTCCGGCGAAACTAAACCCGCCCACGCTAAACAGCGGCCGCGTCAGTGTGACCATCCAGGAGATCAGCGACAGCAGGCCCAGACGCATAACCAGCGCCAGCGAGAGGCCAATCAAACGCGCTTTATCGCGCTGCTTCGGCGGTAACTTATCGGCCAGGATGGCAATAAATACCAGGTTATCAATGCCGAGCACAATCTCGAGCACGATGAGCGTGAGCAATCCCGCCCAGTTTGAGGGGTCGAACAGAAATTCCATTAGTGACTCCTGAAAAAGGATGTGATTACGCTAAAACGTACCAGCGTCTGATGACGTGACGGTGAGCAAGGTGTAAAAGCAAAGAAAACGCGGTCTGGCGTAAATTGACGCGCTGAGGAGCGCAAAGACAAGGTTAAGCAACGTCGGTGACGGTCCATAAGGGGGGGCTGAAGCCCATTACTCCTGAATAATTAACAGATCGCTAATGTATCAGTTCGGTCAACAAGGTCAAAAAATTTTCTTATTTTTACATTCTGTCATCACTTCGTTTATGCGCCATTAAAACGTAATTTCACGCTTTTATGCTGTAAATAGCCAACCGACATCACAAAATTTATTTTTTCGGTCACTAAAATAAATCCGGCATGCACGTAGTGAGTTGGTTATCCCTGCAATGTGGATATCGGGCCGGCAGGCTCAATAAAGAAGTCAGCATTGTTAACGCGATAATTCTTAACGGTTCCTCACCTTATGGAATCAACAAGCGAACGGAGGTAGCACGTGACCATTGCTCTGATCATTGGTACACACGGCTGGGCAGCAGAACAGCTGCTTAAAACGGCAGAGATGCTTTTAGGCGAACAGGAAAACGTCAAATGGATTGATTTTGTACCGGGCGAAAATGCAGAAACGCTGATTGAAAAATATCAGGCAAAGCTGGCCGAACTGGACACCTCTAAAGGGGTTCTTTTTCTGGTAGATACCTGGGGCGGAAGTCCTTTTAATGCGGCAAGTCGGCTGGTCATGGATCACGCCAGCTATGAGGTCGTGGCCGGGGTGAATATTCCCATGTTAGTGGAAACCCTGATGGCGCGGGATGACAATCCGACCTTCGATGAGTTGGTGGCGATTGCGGTTGAAACCGGTCGTGAAGGCGTCAAAGCGCTGAAAGCCCAACCTGAAGTCAAACCCGCGCCCGTTGCTGCCGCACCGACTCCACCTCGCACTCCCGCCGCTGCCAGACCCCTCTCGCCTGACGAACACATGGTTATCTGCCTGGCCCGTATTGATGACCGCCTGATTCATGGCCAGGTCGCCACGCGCTGGACCAAAGAGACCAATGTCAGCCGCATCATTGTCGTCAGTGATGAGGTGGCAAACGACAATGTGCGCAAGACACTCTTAACCCAGGTCGCGCCGCCGGGCGTGACCGCGCACGTGGTTGGCGTCGATAAAATGGTGCGCGTCTGGAATAACCCCAAATATGCCCGTGAGCGCGTCATGCTGCTGTTCACCAATCCCACCGATGTCTTGCGGGTTGTGGAACAGGGCGTCGATATCAAAAGCGTCAACATTGGCGGCATGGCCTTCCGGCAGGGCAAAACGCAGGTCAACAATGCCGTGTCCGTTGATGAGAAAGATATCACCGCGTTCCAAAAGCTCAATGAACGCAATATTGAGCTTGAGGTACGCAAGGTTTCAGGTGATCCCAAACTTAAAATGATGGATCTGATAGCCAAAGTAGGCGCTTAACGGGTCAGCACTCTTTTCTATCCTGTAGAGGACACGAAGTATGATGGAAATAACCACACTTCAAATTATTTTGATCTTTATTATCGCCTGTATTGCCGGTATGGGATCCATCCTGGATGAGTTCCAGTTTCACCGCCCTCTGGTGGCCTGTACCCTGATTGGGATCGTACTGGGGGACATGAAGACAGGTATCATCATCGGCGGGACGCTGGAGATGATTGCACTGGGCTGGATGAACATTGGCGCGGCGGTCGCCCCTGATGCGGCGCTGGCGTCCATTATCTCCACCATTCTGGTCATTGCAGGTGGGCAAAGCGTCGGTGCCGGTATCGCGCTGGCTATTCCGCTCGCTGCCGCCGGCCAGGTGCTGACCATTATCGTGCGCACGTTGACCGTGGCATTCCAGCATGCGGCGGACAAAGCCGCAGAGAAAGGCAATCTTACGGCCATTTCGTGGATCCATGTCTCCGCCCTGCTGCTTCAGGCCATGCGCATCGCCATTCCGGCGTTGATCGTTGCGATTTCGGTTGGCACGGACGCGGTGCACTCTCTGCTCAGTTCGATTCCTGAAGTCGTGACGAACGGACTCAACATTGCGGGCGGCATGATTGTGGTGGTGGGTTACGCCATGGTCATCAATATGATGCGGGCCGGTTACCTGATGCCGTTCTTCTATCTCGGTTTCGTGACGGCGGCTTTCACCAGTTTCAACCTGGTTGCGCTGGGGGTGATTGGCGTGGTGATGGCCGTGCTTTATATCCAGCTCAGTCCGAAATATAACCGTACCGCCGGTGCGCCTGCGGCCTCACCGTCAGCTAACGATCTTGACAACGAACTCGATTAAGGAACAGGTGACAACATGGTTGATATAACAAAAGTCGAAAAGAAACTGACGCCAGGCGATGTCCGTGCTGTTTTTGTACGCTCAAACCTGTTCCAGGGTTCCTGGAACTTCGAACGTATGCAGGCGCTGGGATTCTGTTTTTCTATGGTGCCGGTGATTCGCCGTCTCTATCCTGAAAACAACGATGACCGCAAGCAGGCGATAAAACGTCACCTTGAGTTCTTTAACACACATCCTTATGTTGCGGCCCCGGTCCTGGGCGTGACCATGGCGATGGAAGAGCAGCGCGCCAATGGTGCCGCAATTGATGATGGTGCAATAAACGGCATCAAAGTGGGCCTGATGGGGCCGCTGGCTGGCGTAGGTGACCCGATTTTCTGGGGAACGGTTCGTCCGGTGTTTGCCGCCCTGGGTGCGGGCATCGCAATGAGCGGCAGTTTGCTCGGTCCATTGCTGTTCTTCATCCTGTTTAACCTGGCCCGTCTGCTCACCCGTTATTACGGTGTGGCCTACGGTTACCGTAAAGGGATTGATATCGTCAGCGATATGGGCGGTGGCTTCCTGCAAAAACTGACCGAAGGTGCCTCTATCCTTGGGCTGTTTGTCATGGGCGCGCTGGTCAATAAGTGGACGCACGTCAATATTCCGCTGGTGGTGTCACGCATTACCGACCAGACCGGCAAGACCACAGTCACTACCGTCCAGTCGATTCTGGATCAGTTAATGCCCGGCATCGTCCCGCTCCTGTTGACCTTTGCCTGTATGTGGCTGCTGCGGCGTAAGGTCAATGCCCTGTGGATCATCGTTGGTTTCTTTGCTATCGGTATCTTCGGCTACTGGATCGGCCTGCTTGGGCTGTAATCCTGACGCAATCGGGAGCAAGGCTCCCGATTTTTTTGGCGGTAACATCCACTGAAACTCGAAAGGAAGCCCCATGTCATTGACGGACATCATCATCGCCCTCTGCATCGCTGCTCTGCTGGTGTTTGCGATCTACGACGAGGCGATTCTGCCCCGACGTAAAGGCCCGACGTTGTTACGTGTGCCGCTGCAGCGCCGTCATAAAGCCGACAGCCTGATTTTTATTGGTTTACTGGTCATCCTGCTCTGGAACAACGTCACGCATCAGGGACCCGTGCTGACCACCACGCTCTTGATGATGATGTGCTTTTTGTCCTTCTGGCTGTTCTGGCTCCGCCGTCCTACGCTGGTCATGAAACGGGAGGGATTGTTCTTCGCGGGTATCTGGATCGCCTATTCCCGTATCCAGAGCATGAATCTGTCTGAAGACGGCATTTTAGTCATCCAGCTTGAACAGCGGCGCTTACTGATCGCCGTGCATCAGCTTGACGATCTTGAGCGGATTTATCAAACCCTGGTCGAAGCGCGTTAGTCGCGTTGCCACAGGGTTATCACAAAATCCGCTTCGCAGTGAAACTGCGCGCTTTCGGCTAACGTCTGCCAGACGTCTGGCCGCGCGCGCCAGGCAAAGGGCGTCATCTGCAATAATGTGGTGGCGGCCTGTCTGGTAAGGGCCATCGGATAGGTTAATGCATGCCGGGCACGTTGCTGAAAGCCCTGATACACTTTCCCTTCCGGTGCGTGCAGCTGAACATCGCGATAGATCAGCGCTTTGAACTGCGCCAGATGGTGCGGGCCCGGCGTAACCGTTAACAGGTATCCACCGGGTTTGATGACGCGATTAAGCTCCGCTTCATTACAGGGCGCATAGATGCGAACCACAGCATCAAGGGAATGGTCCGCAAACGGCAGACGCTGACTGGAGGCGACACAGAACAGGACCTGCGGATAGCGCTTCGCCGCGAGCCGAATGGCCATTTTGGCCACGTCCAGGCCAAAGACCTTGCCCGCTGGCGCAAAGTTATCCGCCAGCGCACCGGTGTAGTACCCTTCCCCACAGCCTGTATCCAGGATCTGAGCGGCCGGTACCTGCAGATGCTGATTCAGCACGTCAACCACCTTGTCCCGCAGGGGCTGATAGTAACCGGCCTGCAGAAAGTCACGTCGCGCCTGCATCATCTCCGCGCTGTCGCCCGGCTCGCGGGAGCCTTTATGTTGAACGGGCAGCAAATTGACATAGCCCTCTTTCGCCTGATCGAACTGATGGCGATTTTCGCAACACCAGCTGCGTTCGGTCAGGTTCAGGGAAGAGTGACAAAGTGGGCAAATCAAGGACATAAGGCGCTCCGGCATCTATGGACGCGCAGCAGTGTACTCGACAGGGAACACGAGCGAAAGCGTAAAAAAAGCCTCGGCCAGAAGGCCAAGGCTTTAATATCTGAGACCGGGCGCAGGGCACCCGTCTGAGGCGAAATCAGATAGCAGTAACGTTAACAGCTGCCGGGCCTTTCTGGCCGTCCTGAATTTCGAACTCAACGTTTTGGCCTTCGGCCAGCGTTTTGAAGCCGTTGCCCTGAATAGCAGAGAAGTGTACGAACACGTCTTTGCTACCGTCAGCTGGAGTGATAAAACCGAAGCCTTTAGACTCGTTGAACCACTTAACCTGACCTTTAATCTTTGCCATTTTACTAATTCCTTAAAGTGTTTATTTGCCCGGAGGCTAACCTACAGATAAAACAGAGACATTACTGAATGAGGCACTGATTAAAGTTCGGCAAGGAAGCGGTATTCAACGTCAACGTCTTTACTCGTAACTTCTTTACTGAAGATGCCATACATAAACAGAACTGTACCTCGTTTAACCCACGAATTGTTATCACATATCCGCTAAATAATGGCAAGCCATTTTTAATATGTCGATCGTTAGTTTTTGCATAATTGCAGGGTAGCTCCCAGAGAATGTACTTTATGGTACAAAATGCTGCGAACCGAAACCCAGCGACCGTCATAACTTCACGATAAAATAAAGGCTTCCTGCATCCCGGATGGGATAACGTACTACTTTTCCTGCTTTTATCATGATGTATGACAATAAATAAATTACATTGCACTAATATGGCAATAATGCACCAAATAAAGGAATGGATAAGGGGAACGGTAACCCCGGACGGCTTCAGCTTGTACAGCTTTTATTATTTCGTACAAATATAAAAATTATTATTAGTAAAATCAAAAGTTGAGACTTTCCCTCCGCACTAATCATTTTCTTGACAGCTGACGTTTGAATTGCCCCGAGCGCGTAAAAGAAATAAAAAGCGAATACGCCGGAGCCTTGCCGTTTCACAAACACAGGGCCCCGTATTTCGGATTAGGTCGGATTGAGATCGCTCAGACTGTGGCTCGCCCCAATTTTCCAGGGCGCAAAATTTTGCTGACCCTCGCCGCTCTGCGCGAGTGCTCGCTGGAGTTCAGCCGGGGGCGCATCCAGTGACTCATCCGCCAGTTCGAAAACGCCCCAGTGAATGGGAAGGGTCAGTGGCTGACCTATCGCGCGCCACAACGCCACCGCCTGCTGGGGATCCATGTGTTGTGCCCCCATAAACCAGCGCGGTGCGTAAGCGCCTATCGGCAAAGCGGCCAGATTAAAGGGGCCATAATGCTGCGCAATCGCCAGAAGACTGTCGCTGTAGCCGCTGTCACCGGAAAACCAAAATCGCAGCGAAGCGGTCCTGATCACCCAACCGCACCACAGGGTTCGGTTGCGATTAGTAACGGTGCGCATGCTCCAGTGGCGCGCAGGGACCGCATCAAACTGTATTCCCGCAAACACTTTCTGTTGCCACCAGTCAAGCTCATGCACCTGTTTGACCCCATAACGCTTACACCACTCCGCCAGCCCCAGCGGCACCAGAAAAATAGTGTCCGGAAAGCGGCGCACAATCTGTTTGATGGTGGGCTTATCCAGATGATCGTAATGATTATGGGATATCAGGACGTAATCCAGCCGCGGTAACTGGTCAATGGCCAGCGGAGAAGGCGTTTTACGTTCAGGTCCGATAAACGGCAAAGGGGAAGCCCGCCGGGACAGCGCGGGATCAATCAGAATATAGTGTTGGTTTATGCGCATCAGCAGCGCCGCATGGCCCAGCCACCAGAGACGGTCATCCTCCCCGTTCAGATCGGCAGGTTGCCACCACTGCGTAATAAACTGGTCATAGCCCTGACGAGGCGGATGGGGTAATCCCTGGGCTTTGCGTTCACGTCGCCAGCGCTGCAGGTCACCTTGCTGGCGGCTGTCGGGCTCAGGGTTACGAAACCCCTCAGCGGTGTGATGGGGTTTACTGCTGTCATACCAGGGATTTTTCCAGGCCATCCGGCCTCCATGCAGGGTTAACGTTCCGGGATTAAACGAATCAGTCCGTCGTTTTCCGACGGCGCTCCGGGGGACGGCTCATCTGCACCATTCTGCGCCTCAATCATCCGCCGCAGCAGTGCATTCTGTTTCTTTTGCTCTTCTAACAATGACGTCAATAACGCAACCTGTTCGTTCGCCCGAACGCTGGCGCGATTAACGTAAAACCACAGCATTAATGCCACAATCAGCGCCAGCAGAAAAACGCCGTAACTGATTACCGGTCCCGCATTCGCGGCTAACTCATTCATAACTGCCTCAAGATACCTGATGAAATCACAAAAAAAGGACGACCGTCTATTCTACTCCGCGCCGCCGCAAAAGATAATGGTGACGTCAGCGATATAGCGCTTTCTGCGCTTTCAGTTATCTCTGATCGCATCCTGCCTGAAAGCGAGGCATGCTAATCCTGTACATCATGTTAAGCAGCAGTCACTGGAACGCTGCGTGGGTATCATAAGGAGATACAATGAAACTCTTCATTCGGGCGATTATCGTTATCGGCATCCTCTGGCTGGCTATGCTGTTCACAGGTTACGGCGTGCTGGCGGGCAGCAACAAGAATGCCGCGGGACTGGGGCTGAAATGTAACTATCTGACCGCCAGAGGGATGGTGACCGCGCAATATCTGCATACAGACAGCGGCGTGGTGGGCGTGACGGATTGCCCGCTGCTAAAGAAAAGTAGCGAAGTGGTCGACAACGGATAACGGAGGAGCGGGCCAACTGGCCCGCTTTTTTTAACCCCCGTCATTGCCGGTATAGCCCAGCTCTGACGAAAGACGTTGGCCCGCTTCACGTAACAGCGTCACGTACTGTTGCTTGTTCGCGGCAGAAAAGCGCAGCGTGGGAAAGGACAGGCTCAGTCCGGCGACGGCGACACCAAAGCGATCAAAAATGGGCACGGCGATGCAGCGCACGCCCACTTCCTGTTCTTCGTTATCCTCACCATAACCCTGTGCCTTGACCTGACCCAGTGCTTCGCGTAACGCGCCTGCGTCCGGTAAGGTGTTGGCGGTGTTAATAGTGAACGTCATGCGCTCCAGAATGGCATTCACCTCCTCCCGATTGCGCCAGGCCAACAACACTTTTCCCAGTGCGGTGGAGTGCAGTGGATTGCGGTGACCAATACGTGAGGCCATACGCAGGTTATACAGCGAGTCAATTTTATGCACATAGACCACGCTGTCATCATCCAGCGCGCCCAGATGGATTGTCTCTTTGGTCAGACGCGATAACTCGCGCATGTGTACATCGGCGCTGCGGATAAGATCGCTATGCTGCAACGCATTGGATCCCACCTCAAACAGTTTCAAGGTCAGCGAATATTTCTCACTTTCCCCTTCCTGCGCGACATAACCCAATGCTTTCATGGTTTGCAGGAATCGGTAGACCGTACTTTTGGACATAATCAGCCGTTGTGCCAGCTCGGTAATACCGTGATCGCGCTCTTCGCTTAACGCCTGCAAAATCCCGAATACTTTTTGCACCGAAGAGACGGCATCCGGCTGTTTATCCTTTTCGTCAGCGGCCATTTGTCACCCTGAATACGTGTTTCAAAAAAACTGGAACAGAGTTGCAGTATAGAGTGACAGCGCCGATCCCGGCAATCTTCCGGGTTTGAAACATCTCTAAAATATATTTTTTCCGTGGGTACGATGCAATTTGGCGGCCAATTGATTAGCATGATGATATTCACACTCTTTAATATTAGCCTCTATGTCACTTTCCTCTTCTGACGGCGGACTCGCAGTACCCCAACGCTACTGGGCTATTCTGACGATCGCCATCGGCCTTATCATGGCGGTACTGGATGGATCGATTGCCAATGTCGCGCTGCCAACCATCTCACGTGAGCTACAGGCCAGTCCGGCCCAGTCAGTCTGGGTGATTAATGCTTATCAGATTGCCATTGTCGCCTCGCTACTGTCGTTGTCCTTTTTAGGCGATATCGTCGGCTACCGCCGCGTGTACCAGGCAGGGCTGGTGGTGTTTGCCATCACGTCGGTGTTTTGCGCCCTTTCGCCCTCCCTTCCCCTGCTTACGCTGGGCCGGGTGCTTCAGGGCCTGGGGGGTGCGGCGATCATGAGCGTTAACACCGCTCTGATTCGTATCATTTATCCCCCACGTTATCTGGGCCGCGGCATCGCGATCAACGCCCTGCTGGTGGCGATCTCGACGGCGGCCGGCCCCACGGTTGCGGCAGCCATCCTCTCATTTGCCAGCTGGCGCTGGTTGTTCCTGATCAACCTGCCACTGGGCGTTGTCACGCTCTGGCTGGCGTTACGTTATCTGCCGGATAACCCGCAACGGGCCAAAACACAGAAGTTTGATGTCACCAGTGCGGTAATGAATGCGCTCTTTTTCGGCCTGCTTATTTCGGCGCTGGGTGGCTTTGCCCAGGGACAATCGATCTGGCTTATCGCAGGAGAACTTATCACGCTGCTTGTGGTGGGCTACTTTTTTATCCGACGCCAGCTGACGATGGCCGTGCCGTTGCTGCCGGTTGATTTGCTGCGCATCCCTATTTTTGCCCTGTCGATGTGCACCTCCGTCTGCTCTTTCTGCGCGCAGATGCTGGCGATGGTATCACTGCCCTTCTACCTGCAAAGCGTGATGGGGCGTACAGAGGTCGAAACCGGTTTATTGCTTACGCCGTGGCCGCTGGCCACCATGCTGCTCTCACCGGTCGCGGGACGTTTAATTGAACGAGTGCATGCGGGCTTACTCGGGGGATTAGGGCTGGCCCTGTTTGCCATCGGGCTTTTTCTGCTGGCTAACTTACCTGCGAAGCCAGACGACATGGACATTATCTGGCGCATGATGCTGTGCGGGGCGGGCTTTGGCCTGTTTCAGTCCCCGAATAACCACACCATTATTACCTCCGCTCCGCGTCAACGCAGCGGTGGTGCCAGCGGTATGCTGGGCACGGCACGGTTGCTGGGTCAGAGCAGCGGTGCCGCACTGGTAGCGCTGATGTTCAACTGGCTGGGCAATGACGGCACCCATGCGGCGCTGTTACTGGCGGCTGGATTCTCAACCGCAGCGGCCCTGCTCAGTCTGTCGCGCATAAAAACACCGCGCGTACAGTGATAAAAAAGGCGACTTCTCAGTCGCCTTTTTGCCGGGTTACTTCAGGTATTCGCCGCTACGCAGCGCTTCAATACGTTTATCTAACGGGGGATGCGACATAAACAGCTCGCTGAATGACTTCCCTTTACCGTTGATACAAAACGCCATCATGCTGCTGGGCTCCTGCGGCTCGTAGCTGGTTTTCAGGCGCTGCAGTGCCGCAATCATCTTCTCGCGGCCCACCAGTTTCGCTGAACCGGCATCCGCATGGAACTCACGGTGACGAGAGAACCACATGGTAATGATGCTGGCAAGGATACCAAACACCAGTTCCAGCACCATAGAAACGGCAAAGTACACCAGCGGATTACCGTTGCTGCTTTCTTCCCCATCGCGGTTACCAGACATGAAGCCTGCCGCAATCTGCGCCAGAATACGCGAAACGAAAATCACGAAGGTGTTCACGACGCCCTGAATCAGGGTCATGGTGATCATGTCGCCGTTGGCAATATGCGCGACTTCGTGCGCCAGCACCGCTTCAGCCTCGTCGCGGCTCATGTTTTGCAGCAGCCCGGTCGATACAGCCACCAGTGACGCATTACGGCGGGCACCGGTTGCAAAGGCGTTGATGTCAGGCGCGTGGTAAATCGCGACCTGCGGCATCGCAATACCGACCTGCCGGGCCTGCTGGCTAATGGTCTCTAACAACCAGCGCTCGGTTTCGTTGCGTGGTTGTTCAATCACTTCACCGCCGACCGAACGCAACGCCATCCACTTCGACATCAGCAGTGAGACAAACGCACCGCCGAAGCCAAACAGACCTGCCATAATCATCAGGCCCTGAACACTGCTTGACTGAATTCCTGTCAGGCTGAGAATCAGCCCGAATACCAACATCACTGCCAGGTTGGTCAGCAGGAAAAGAGCAATACGCATCATAACGGTTAATCATCCTCAGTAGTTCATGCGCTCATGCGCGGATACATATCCTATGAGCATTGTGCGGGTTTTCAAGCGACCTTGACGTTTAAGTGTCTAAAAAGACATAACTTTACAATATGACATAACCTTTACCGCAACCCTACTGAATGCGCGCAGTACAACACATTAACGTGACGCATCCTTGCCAGACTTATCATAAAAAAAGCACCGCAGTGCGGTGCTTTTTATTAAACCAGAACGTATCAGTTGCTTTTCGCTGCGGACGCGTCGGGAAGCGTCTTTTCCAGCTGCGCCAGATCGTTGGCAATCTTGACGGTTTCATCCAGATAAGGATCGGGTTCTTTGTAATCCTTAGGCAGGTCATCCAGGCTCTTCAGCGGCTTTTTGCCTTCGGCCTGATAGCGCGCATTAATGCGTTCCAGACGCAGCGCATCGTCTTCGTGGTTCTCTTTCTCGCGTTGAGCAAGATTGAGCGACACGATATTGCGCTTGTCCTTCATGGCATTAAAGCGGGCAATGTCCTTCATGATGTACTGGAACTCACGATCTTTCGCGATACGTTCATCATGTTCTTTCGTCAACTGCGGCACCAGCGCTTTCACATCTCCGGTTTTCGCGTAGGTGGCAGCCGTGATGCTGTCCCACGGTAAGGCGTTATCTTCAAACTTCTCGCCTGTCTCCGCCGCTTCAACGCCGGTAGGCATCAGCAGATCGGGGGTGACGCCTTTACGCTGTGTACTGCCACCGTTAATACGGTAGAACTTCTGAATCGTGTACTGAACCGATCCCAGCGCAGGCCATTCCGGACGCAGCATCTGATCGTAAATGCGGTTCAGCGAGCGATACTGCTGAACGGTGCCTTTACCAAAGGTCGGCTCGCCAACAATCAGCGCACGCCCATAGTCCTGCATCGCCGCCGCAAAGATTTCAGAGGCAGACGCACTGAAGCGGTCAACCAGCACCACCAGCGGCCCTTTATAGTACACAATGCCGTCGTTATCGCTGTCCTGACGGATGCGACCATTATTGTCGCGCACCTGCACCACGGGGCCACTTGGGATAAACAGGCCAGACAGTGAGACCGCCTCGGTCAGTGCGCCACCGCCGTTGGTCCGCAGATCAATCACGATGCTGTCGACATTCTGCTTTTGCAGTTTCTGCAACTGCACTTTGACATCATCGGTCAGGCCCACGTAGAAGCCCGGAATATCCAGTACGCCGACTTTCTGTTTGCCCACATTGTGAATACTCATCTTAACGGCGCGATCTTCCAGACGGATTTTCTCACGCGTCAGTGTCACAATGCGGGTTTTAGTACCTTTACCGGCAGGCAGGATTTCAAGGCGAACCTTACTGCCTTTCGGTCCTTTAATTTTGGCGACGACATCATCCAGACGCCAGCCAATCACATCTTCCATTGGCTTGCCTGGCTCACCGACGCCGACAATACGATCGCCAACGGTGATGGCTTTACTTTTCGCCGCCGGGCCACCCGCGACCATAGAATTGATCACGGTATAATCGTCATCCATCTGCAGTACGGCGCCAATCCCTTCGAGCGACAGGCTCATTTCAGTATTGAACTGCTCGGTATTGCGCGGCGACAGATAGTTGGTGTGCGGATCGATTTCGTGGGCAAATGCATTCATTGCCAGCTGGAACACATCTTCGCTGTTGCTCTGTGCCAGGCGACGGATGGCGAAGTTATAGCGTTTGGTCAGCACGTCACGAATTTCTTTTTCGTCTTTACCGGCCAGCTTCAGGCTCAACTCATCGTATTTCACCTTGGCATCCCACAGCGCATTTAATTCGTTCTGGTCTTTCGGCCAGGGCGCTTTGGAACGGTCAATATCGATGGTGTCATTACCGGTAAAGTTCATCGGGCGAGCCAGGACCGTGAGCGCGTACTGATAGCGTTCGAAGCGGCGTTTCTGGGCCAGATTATAAAGATCGTAAAAAATATCCAGCTTACCGCTACGCAGTTCGTCACCCAGCTGTGTTTTCTTGCTGGCAAACTGTGCTACATCCGACGCCAGCAGCACGTTGTGGCTGTAGTCGAGCATGTTGAGGTAGCGGTCAAAAATTTTGGCGGAAAACGCCCCGTCCAGATCGAACTGACGATAGTGAGAACGCGTGAACCGTGAGGTGACGCGCTCGCTGACGGTAGGATCCTGGGGATCTTCATGCAACTGAGGAATTTGATCGGCACGAGTGATGTTCTCGGCGGCAAAGGAAGGGCCTGACAACAGCAGGCCCGCGATCAATCCAACTTTTAACAAGGTGTTCATGCCGGGGTCAGCCTCCGTTTCAGAACTGCAGGTGTTCTGCGCGCACAATCATTGCCATGCCGGAAGCGAGCTGTACCCGGACGCCGTCTTTAGAAACTTCCAGAACGGTCGCGTCCATTGCACTTTTGCCTGCTTTAACTTTAATACTCTGGCCGGGTTGCAAAGTTGAGGTATCAGTGATGGGTTTAGCCTGCTGCTGCTCCGGACGGGGTGCCGGTTTGCGATGCTGCGAGGCAGTAGGACGCTCAGCAGACTGCGGACGCGGCTTACGCGCGGCGTCACCCTCTGCGGCTTTACGCGGAGCAGGTTTGCGTGGACGACGTGGCGCGCTGGCCCCTTCTTCCCCCTCACCGGCTTCACGACGCGCGGCCCGCTGCTGATCGCGTTGCGCCTGAACACGCGCTTTCGCGTCTTCCAGCTGCTTGCGGGCATGCTCAACGTGCTGCTCATCGAGAACACCGCACGGATTGCCGTCGAGATCCACGCGGGTCGCACCCGCTTTAATACCGTACAGATAGCGCCAGCTGGAGGTATAAAGACGTAATGCTGAACGTAACTGTGTTTTGCTCAGGTTCATTTCGCCCTGAACGCGCTCGACCAGATCCTGAAAGATACCGATTTTGAGCGGACGCGCTTCACCTTCAGCGCTAAAGCAGTGCGGAAAGCGCTCCGCCAGAAAGCTAATGACTTCTTTACTGCTATTCAACTTAGGTTGATTTTCCATGAAATTTCCTGATTACTACGGGTTTGCCGACCAGAGCAGGCATGAACAGGCGACATTATAATGACAACATCGCTAAATGCCATGCAATCCAGTCGATTAGCTACGCGTCAGCTGCAAATATTTTTCTAAGTCCGTGTTCGCGAGCACGTCGCAAAGCCCGTCAGTCAAGGCTACCAGCCCTTTTTCATCATCACTATCAAAGCGATTGTATTCCACACTGTCGATATCCAGCACGCCCACAACGTGACCGTTTACTTTCAGAGGAATCACAATTTCAGCATTACTGGCCGCATCGCAGGCGATGTGCCCCGGAAACGCATGCACATCATCCACACGCTGGACCTGATTTTGCGCCAGCGCTGTACCACAGACACCTTTACCCACGGGGATGCGCACACAGGCAATTTTACCCTGGTACGGGCCAAGCACCAGTGTGTCTGCTTCCGTCAGCAGGTAGAAGCCTGCCCAGTTCACGCCTTCGAGACGTTCATACAACAGCGCGCTAAAGTTACCCATCGCGGCGAGGAACGCCGTTTCTCCCGCCAGCAAGGCGCGCATATCGCGATCTAAATCGGCGTAAAAGGCAGTTTTGTTCATTATTCAACCGTTACCAGTGACATCCGGGCGGCTAACCACTCCGCCAGTTAAAAATAAGCACTAAAAATCCATAGCCATAAGGTGAATCATAGCGTTAGTTACTATAACCTTAACATTCTGTGGATCGAAGCGTGATACCCGAAACAGGTACACAGCAATGTCTTAACAACCCTTTGCGTAAATAACAATAAGCGAACCCTGCACTCTTTATGAAAATTCACGCGATTAGCGAGACATTGCCCCACGCACGTTATCAGCGTTGTCCGCAATGCGATACCCTTTTTTCCTTACCAGATGTGAAATCGCATCAGTCGGCACATTGCCCCCGTTGTAATGCGCAAATTGTCAGCGGCTATGACTGGTCGATGACGCGTCTGCTGGCGATGGCGGCCACCATGCTGGTCCTGATGCCATTCGCCTTCAGCATGCCGTTGATTGATATCCGGCTGCTGGGTATGCGCATTAACGCCAGCCTGCTGGAAGGCATTGTGCAGATGACGCTGCAGGGCAACGTGTTAACGGCCTCCATGGTGGCGTTCTGCACTATCGGTGCGCCCGTCACGCTTGTGGCTGGCATTGGCTACCTGGCGCTGGGCCAGCGTTTGGGCATGAATCTGCGCCCGGTTCTGCTGATGCTGGAGAAGCTGAAAGAGTGGGTCATGCTGGACATTTTCCTGATTGGCATCGCGGTGGCGTCGATTAAAGTTCAGGAATACGCCGATCTCGAAATGGGCTACGGTCTGGTGGCTTACATTGCCCTGACTGTCCTGAGCGTGATGACGCTGATTCATCTCAATATTGAGCAGCTATGGGAACACTTTTATCCGCAACAGCCTCAGGTGACGCGACGGGAGGATCTGCAGGTTTGTCTCAACTGCCATTATACCGATGTTCCCGACGCACGAGGCCGTTGCCCCCGCTGCCATACACCGCTCGACTTCCGTCGCCGTCACAGCCTGCAAAAATCCTGGGCTGCGCTCATCGCCTCCATTGTGCTGCTGATCCCGGCCAATCTGCTGCCCATTTCAGTGGTGTACCTCAATGGCTCGCGGCGGGAAGACACGATCTTCTCCGGCATTCTTTCCCTGGCATCCGGTAATATTCCGGTCGCCGCCATCGTCTTTATCGCCAGTATCTTAGTGCCCTTTACCAAGGTTCTGGTCATGCTGGCGCTGCTTCTCAGCATTCATTTTCGCTGCGAGCAAGGCCTGAAAACCCGCATCCGTCTCCTGCGTTTTGTAACCTGGGTCGGTCGCTGGTCTATGCTGGATCTGTTTGTCATTTCGTTAACCATGTCACTGGTCAATCGTGACCAGTTACTGGCTTTTACCATGGGACCTGCCGCGTTTTACTTTGGCGCGGCTGTGATCCTGACCATTATGGCCGTTGAGTGGCTGGATAGCCGCCTGCTCTGGGATGCACATGCAACAGGAAACGCCGACTACACCGACTAATGCTACGCTGCGTAATAAGCGTAAAATTTCCCCTTTTTGGCTGCTGCCCGTTATCGCCATGCTGATTGCGGGCTGGCTGCTATGGACGAATTTTCAGGAACGCGGCACCACAATCACCATTAATTTCCAGACGGCAGATGGGATTGTGCCCGGGCGCACGCCTGTGCGCTATCAGGGCGTGGAAGTCGGTACCGTGCAGGGCATCAACCTGAGCGACGACTATCGCAAGATCCAGATCAAAGCCAGCATCAAAAGTGATATGCGTGATGCCCTGCGTGAGAATACGCAATTCTGGCTGGTGACACCGAAAGCCTCGCTGGCCGGGGTTTCCGGCCTTGATGCGCTGGTCGGCGGTAACTACATCGGCATGATGCCGGGCGATGGTAAAGAGAGCGACACCTTCACCGCCCTGGATACGCAACCGAAATACCGTGTTAATACCGGCGAGCTGATGATTCACCTTCATGCACCGGATCTGGGCTCGCTGAATACCGGCTCACTGGTCTATTACCGCAAAATTCCGGTAGGCCGCGTGTACGACTACAGTATCAACGGTCAAAACAACGGCGTGTCAATTGACGTGCTTATCGAACGTCGCTTCGTCAACCTGGTGAAAACCAACAGCCGTTTCTGGAACGTGTCCGGCCTGAACGCCGATGTCAGCCTGAGCGGTGCCAAAGTGCAGCTGGAGAGCCTGGCGGCGCTGGTCAATGGCGCGATTGCCTTTGACTCGCCCGAAGGCGCGGAAGCCGCAAAGAGCGATCAGAATTACACCCTTTATCCTGACCTGGCTCACAGCCAGCGCGGTGTGCTGATTAGCCTCGATCTGCCCAACGGCGATAACCTGTCGGCTAACCGAACGCCGCTGATGTACCAGGGTCTGGAAGTCGGTACGCTTACCAAACTGAATCTGCAGGACGGCGGCAAAGTCACCGGCGAGATGACGGTTGATCCGTCTGTGGTCGGCCTGATGCGCGAAGGCACACGCATTGAAATGCACAGTCCGAAACTCAGCCTGACTGACACCAACCTGAGCAGTCTGCTGACCGGCAATACCTTTGAACTGGTGCCCGGCGACGGTCCACCCGCACAGCATTTTACCGTGGTTGCGCCTGACAAAACGCTGCTGCAGCAACCCAATGTGCTCACCGTAAAACTCAGCGCGCCGGAGAGCTATGGCATCGATGCGGGGCAACCGCTGATGTTATACGGTATGAAAATCGGCCAGGTCATCTCGCGCGATCTGGATGAAAATGGGGTGAATTTTGTTGTGGCAATTAATCCTGACCACCGGCAACTGGTGCACAGCGACAGTAAATTCATCGTGAACAGTCGTCTTGATGTGAAATTCGGTCTGGACGGCATGCAGGTATTGGGTGCCAGCGCACGTGAATGGGTCGATGGCGGTATTCGTCTGGATCCCGGCAAGCGCGGTGCGCCAAAAGCCGCCTATCCACTGTTTGCGGATGCGGAACGTGCGGAGGAAGGTATTGTGGGTGACGGTCCGTCGACCACGCTGATGCTGACCGCGAAAAGTCTGCCGGATGTTCAGGCGGGATCTGTCGTGCTGTACCGCAAGTTCCAGGTGGGCGAAATCACGAAAGTCACACCGCGCGCGGATGCGTTTGATATCGCCGTTCATATCAAACCGGAATACCGTAAGCTCCTCACCAACGAAAGTGTCTTCTGGGCGGAAGGCGGCGCACGCGTGCAGCTTAACGGCAGCGGATTAACGGTGCAGGCCTCCCCGCTGAACCGGGCTTTAAAAGGCGCGATCAGCTTTGACAACCTGACCGGGGCGAAAGTGGATAAAGGCGTAAAACGCGTGCTTTATCCGTCCGAAACGGCCGCTCGCGCGGTGGGCAGCCAGATTACCCTGCACACCTATGATGCCAGCAAACTGTCCGCGGGCATGCCGATTCGCTATCTGGGCATTAACGTGGGTCAGATCGAATCGCTGTCACTGAGTGATGACAATAATCAGGTGGTGGCCAAAGCCGTACTTTACCCGGAATACGTGCAGAACTTCGCGCGCATTGACAGTCGTTTCTCCGTGGTGTCGCCCGAGATTTCGGCCGCCGGGGTGAATCATCTGGAAACGATCCTGCAGCCTTACGTTAACGTTGACCCGGGTAAAGGACGCGGCGCGCGGACCTTTGAGCTGCAGGAAAGCACCATCACCGACTCGCGTTACCTCAACGGCCTGAACATCTATGTGGATGCCACCGAAGCGGGTTCTCTGTCATTAGGGACGCCGGTCCTGTTCCGTGGCGTCGAAGTCGGTACCGTGACCGGCACCTCGTTGGGTAATATGGCGGATCGCGTGCAAATCGCCCTGCGCATCAGTAAGAAATATCAGCATCTGGTACGTAATAACTCGGTGTTCTGGCTCGCCTCCGGCTATAACCTGGACTTTGGGCTGATTGGCGGTGTGGTGAAAACCGGTACCTTCCAGCAATTTATCCGCGGCGGCATTCAGTTTGCTACGCCACCGACGGTCCCGCTGGCCCCGCAGGCGAATGCGAACAAGCACTTCCTGCTGCAGGACGAACCGCCGAAAGAGTGGCGTAACTGGGGTACGGCCATTCCTGACCCGAACCAACCTTAATCCTTCCAAAACGGGCAGCCAGGCTGCCCGTTTTCTTTCCGCGTGTTACACTCCCGCCTTTGCCTCAAAGAGAACATATCCGTGTCCGACGCCGCTTCACGTTTTCCTGCCGATTTCCTTGACCTTATGCGCCAGAGCCTGCCCGATGAGGCCAGCCTGCAGCAGTTTATCGACATTAGCCAGCAGCCGTTACGCCGCAGCCTCCGAGTCAATACGTTAAAAATCAGCGTCAGCGCGTTTCTGGCCCAAACGGCTCACTACGGCTGGCAGCTTACGCCGGTGCCGTGGTGTGAAGACGGCTTCTGGATCAGCCGGGAGGATGAAAGTTTACCGTTGGGTAGCGTGGCAGAGCATCTGAGTGGCCTGTTTTATATTCAGGAAGCCAGCTCAATGCTGCCGGTGACGGCGCTGTTTGATGCCTGTCCCGATGCACAGCATGTCATGGATATGGCGGCCGCCCCCGGCTCGAAAACAACACAGATTGCCGCCCGAATGCACAACCAGGGAATTGTCCTTGCTAATGAGTTCTCTTCCAGCCGGGTAAAAGTGCTGCACGCGAACATTACCCGCTGTGGCGTGACCAATACCGCGCTGACTCACTTTGACGCCCGCGTCTTTGGGCCTGCGCTGCCGGAACAGTTCGATGCGATCCTGCTGGATGCGCCCTGCTCTGGCGAAGGCGTGATACGTAAAGATGCGGATGCGCTGAAAAACTGGTCGCTTGCCAGCACCCACGATATCGCCCAGACCCAACGCGATCTGATTGACAGCGCGTTTCATGCCCTGAAGCCTGGCGGTACGCTGGTGTATTCCACCTGCACACTCAATCCGATCGAAAACCAACAGGTTGTGGCCTGGCTGATGGCGCGCTACCCCGCAGCCGTCGAGGTTGCGCCGCTGACGACGCTGTTTCCAGGCGCAGAACAGGCAGCCACGCCCGAAGGTTACCTGCACGTCTTTCCTCAGCTGTTTGACAGTGAAGGCTTCTTTGTCGCGCGGTTACGCAAAACCGCCTCTGTTGAGCGGCTGCCTGCGCCGACATACAAAGTCGGCAAGCTCCCGTTTACCCCCGTAAATCGCAAACTGGAAAACGATATTGTTCAGGCGGCCGCGAAGGTGGCGCTTCAGTGGGATGAGCGCCTGCAACTGTGGCAACGCGATAAAGAAATTTGGCTGTTTCCCGCCGACATCGTTCCGCTGTTAGGGCAGGTCCGTTTTTCGCGGATTGGCCTGAAACTGGCTGAAACCTTTGCGAAGGGTTATCGCTGGCAACATGAGGCCGTTGTCGCGCTGGCGTCACCACGTCCAGCGCAGACAGTAGAACTGAATGAGGCGGAAGCGGAAGCATGGTTTCGCGGTCGCGATATCTACCCTGAAAACCCGCCCACCGTTGATGAGATGATTGTGACCTATCAGGCTCAGCCGCTGGGGCTGGCAAAACGGGTTGGCAGCCGGATTAAAAACAACTATCCGCGCGAACTGGTGCGCGACGGTCGGCTGTTCCGTTAAGCCGTCACATCCTGCAAGTGACACTGTCACGCATGCGGCGCTGTTTTGCTGATAGCAGCGCCAGAACCGTCGTTCAGCGCGGACGGACCTGCACAAGCGGCAGGCATCGCGCCTGCGCATTCTGGCGCGATGCCCGGCGATAACTCAGGCGGTGCGCGCTTTCGCCGGATGGGTCAGCAATTTGGCGGCGGGCCGGATGGGCCGTCGCACTAATTCTCCCCCGCAGTTGGGACAATGCCCCTGCAGATGCTGCTCAGCGCAGGTCGCGCAGAAGGTACATTCGAACGAACAGATGCGCGCATCACGCGATGCCGCAGGCAGATCGATATCACAACGTTCACAGTTTGGGCGCAGTTCTAGCATGACATTCCCCCTTGCGGTGACGGCTTTCAGCGTGGCAAAACCCATGCTGCTTGTCGAGGATTTTCATCGCCCGTAACGCTTATCCGTCAGAAGATGTGGAACCTGACGTGGCCCTGCTGCGGCTTCCATCGTCGCGCGCCTGGGTCACGTCGCCTTCGTCCTCATTCTCACCCTCGTCCTCTGCGCCCTCCTCATCACTGGTGACCATCGCCGCCTGAATCGCCTCGTCTTCCAGCACCGGGTTAAGCGCCGCGCCTAAAGGCGAGGTAGCCAGGCTGTCCGGTAACACCACGTGGGGCAAAGGTACCTCGGTAGTCGGTAACGGAAGCGGCGCTTTCTTCACATAGCTCAGCACAGCAATCAACAGGGTGCACACCGTGAAGAACAGATAAAGCATGTTACTGCCGAAAGGCTGCATCAGCGAGCCCACCAGCAACGGGCCGATACTGGCTCCGATACCAAACGCCATCAGCAGACAGGCCGTCAGTGAAACGCGCTGCTCCGCCGCCACCTGATCGTTTGCCAGCGCCACCTGCAAAGGATAGAGGGCAAACTGCACCATGCTGGCAAGAAAGGCGATGCCGAGCACCCAGTGAAATGACAGCCTGGGCAGCAACACCAGCGGCAAACAGGCCAGCGCCAGCAGCGCCGCAATATAAAACAGCAGCCGCTGACGATCGTAACGGTCGGACAGCCAGCTTAAAGGAAACTGCGATACCAGCCCGGCAAAGATCGTCAGGCTCATAAAAATACCGGTCTGCGCATCGCTGAATCCCTTGCTGCTGGCATACACCGGCGCCAGGCCATAAAAGGCGCCGACGACCATACCGGTTAATAAGGTGGTGCTGAGCAATTTAGGAATGGTGCGAAGAAAGTAGCCCAGCTCCATCGGCGCAGGTGACATCGCGCGAACATGCGTGCGCGTCGTCAGCGCAATCGGCACCAGACAGAGGGCAAAACAGAGCGCCACGATTAACAACGTCTGAAGACCAAAGTCACTTTGTAAGGTCAGCACCACCTGACCGCTACTTAAGCCAAGGTAGGTCGCCACCATATAGAAGCCAAAGATTAGCCCACGCTGTGACGATTCCGCCTGGTCGTTAAGCCAGCTTTCCAGCACCATGTACTGGCACATCATGCACAGCCCGATGATCAGGCGCAGGAAAACCCAGAGGGGGATAAAATCTGTCAGCCCGTGTCCGATCACTGACGCCGTAATAATGCCGGCACAGGCTACATAGGCACGAATATGACCGACGCGCGCAATCAGGTTGTGGCCCACCTTGCCACCGATCACCAGGCCAATATAGTTTGCCGCAATGATGGCCCCAATCAGCGCACCATTAACCTGATCATGGGCCAGACGCAGTGACACGTAGGTAGTGAGTAACCCTGAGCCCAACAGCATCAACAACGTGGTGGTGTAAAGCGGCAGAAATGTTCTGAGAATTTTTCGCATACGACTCCCTGTCCACAACAGTCATTGGTGTCCTGTAAAGTTTAAAGATAGTTGAATTTGCCCCGCTTTAGGTCGGGACAATTCCGACAGTAAACTCCCGTTGTCACGTGGACGGCAGTGATGACACATTTCCCTGTCCCCGGATGTATCGTAGGCCTTCGGCAAAACCTGACTGGCTGTGGACCATGTTTACGCGGCCGGGTTTTCCGTCAGCCATAAAAAACCCGTTAACCTGGCGGCTAACGGGCTGTGGGATCAGGCGCTGGGGAACGTAATGTTGCTGCCCGGTGCCTCTCGATGCAGATGAATAAAGTTCAAGTGGCGCTCATACTGATCGAGTATATCGATGATCACCTGCTCTTTGCTGTAATCCATCAGGTCATTACCCTGACTGCCCTCCAGCAGGAACGTCTCCAGCCGGTAATAGGTAGATTTCCCGCTGCGCGCGCGGTAGGTGAAGCCCGGGATGGAATACTGCTGTGGCCAGACCTGATAGAGGAAATCCTGCTCCTCGCCCAGTTGTACGCGCAGGTCCAGATAACCCAGAGGATGCTCCCCGTCGGCGGCCACGCGGTCCAGCGTGACGCGCGCGCCACGCAGCTCCAGCTCTTTTGCCACGTCCTCCATGGCGGGAAAGATCGTGTCATCCATCATTTTCAGGGTGTAGCGCGAGCCAGGATAGTTCATCAGACGCGACAGCCGTTTTTTCCAGGTCAGGCGGTCAGTAGCATGTGCCAGATAAGGTGCCGTATCCCGCGTCGCACTCACGCGGCGATAATCTTCCACCTTGAGCGATTTATACAGCCCTGCCATCACGAAGAAGATGACGAAACTGAACGGCAGCCCCATGATGACCGTGGTATTTTGCAGCGCCGTAATGCCGTTAGTCATCAGCATACTCAGCGTCAGGACGCCGATGGCGACTGACCAGAATATACGCAGCCAGTTCGGCGCATCACTGTTGATGTCTTTCAGTTTGGAGGTGAAATTACCCAGCACCAGCGAACCGGAATCCGCCGAGGTCACATAGAACAACATACCGGTAATGGTCGCGACGGAAGCACTCAGCTTGAAGGCCGGGTACTGCGCCAAAAGACTGTAGAAACCGCGTTCCGCATGGCCCATCACTTCCTGTGCAAAACCTGCATCGCCATGAAGGATTTCATACAGGGCCGCGTTACCAAAGACCGACAGCCACAGCAGCGTAAAGGTAAAAGGAATCACCAGCGTACCGAGCACAAACTCACGGATGGTACGGCCACGGGAGATACGTGCCAGAAACAGGCCCACGAACGGCGACCAGGCCACCCACCAGGCCCAGAAAAACAGGGTCCAGCTGTTCATCCACTCTGTTGGCCGGTCAAAGGCAAACGTATTCAGCGTCATGCCCATAAAGCGATTGATGTAATCACCTACGTTGAGCACCAGTGCGTTAAGCAGGAAGCCGGTATTGCCAGCGAACAGGACGAACAGAATCAGGCCGAGAGCCAGCGCCACATTCAGTTCCGATAAAATACGAATGCCTTTGTCAACGCCCGACGTCACGGAAATGGTGGCAATGATCACCGACAGAATAATCAATGCCGTCTGTGCCGTTAATCCTTCCGGAATATCGAACAGGACCTTCAGCCCATAGTTTAACTGCACCACACCAATTCCCAGCGTGGTAGCGATACCAAAGATCGTCCCAATTACCGCGGCAATGTCTACGCTGTGGCCGATGGGACCGTTAATGCGTTTACCAAAAATGGGATACAGGGCGGAACGGATGGTTAAGGGCAGATTGTAGCGGTAGCTGAAATAGCCAAGGGCAATCCCCATCAGGGCGTACATTGACCAGCCGGTTAAGCCATAGTGGAACAGGGTCCAGACCATCGCCTGACGGGCCGCTTCAAGCGTTTGCCCTGTCCCTTCCGGCGGCTGCATATACTGCGAAACCGGTTCCGCCACCGAAAAAAACATCAGGTCTATCCCGATACCGGCGGCAAACAGCATTGCCGACCAGCTCAGTATGCTGAATTCCGGTTTCGACTGCTCAGGCCCGAGTTTAATGGAGCCAAAACGGGAACAGGCGATATACACAACGAACACGATATAAAGCGTGGCGGCCAACATGTAATACCAGCCAAACGCTTCGGACACCCAGTTTACCGCCCTCAGTATCCAGTTGGCGGCTTCGCTGCTGAATAAAATAGTGATGAGTGAAAAGGTCAGAATCAATCCTGCGGAGGTGTAGAACACCACGGGGTTGATTCTGTCTTTTTCACTCGCTGGTGGACTCATCATCGTTTACCTCTGGTTGTTGGCTTATCAATTTTGCAAGAGTTCAAACCGGTAAAAACATCCGGTGTCCCGAGGGGTAAGTGTTTTTTACGCTTCGTTTCCTGCCGTTACATTCTGGTCAAAACTAACGAATCTGCCACACTTACCGCTTCACTTACTCAACTTTTAAGACACAGCATCCTAACAAGGTTTCTATTTATATTGAACATCCAATCAAAAAAAGATTAAATAGGGGACTGATTTTGGGTGGGAGCGAACGCAATGCCAAAGGTAGGGATGCAGCCAATACGACGTCGACAGTTGATCGATGCGACGCTGGCAACGATAAATGACGTAGGTATTAATGATGCCACCATTGCTCAGATTGCCCGACGCGCGGGCGTGTCAACCGGCATCATCAGCCACTATTTCAAGGACAAGAACGGATTGCTGGAAGCCACGATGCGCGACGTCACCCGGCAACTACGTGAGGCAGTTGCCCGTCGCCTGCAGCCGTTAGCCAACGCCCCCGCCGAAGAACGACTGCGCGCAATCGTTGAGGGAAACTTCGACGAAAGTCAGGTCGAACGCGCAGTGATGAAAGCCTGGCTGGACTTTTGGTCAAGCAGTATGCACCAGCCTCAGCTTCAACGTCTGGAACGGGTCAGTCATCGCCGTCTTTTTTCATCGCTGGCCGTGGAGTTCCGCCGCCAGTTGCCGAGGGACAGGGCCAGGCTTGCCGCTCACGGGCTGGCCGCCATGATTGATGGCCTGTGGCTACGCGCAGCATTAAGCGGCAAGCCCTTTGACCCGACGACAGCACGGACACTGACCACTCAATTTATTCGCCAGCAGTTAGCAGGCGAACACGCGTAACGGAACCAGGAGAAATTATGTCCCGATTCACCGAACAACACCTCTACATCAATGGTACTTATGTTGCCGCGACGTCTGGAGAAACCTTCCAGACGATTAATCCGGTCAACGGCGAAGTACTGGCTGATGTCCAGATTGCCGGGCGCGAGGATGTCGATCGCGCTGTGGCGGCGGCCAGAAAAGGGCAAAAAATCTGGGCAGCCATGACCGCCATGGAACGCTCACGCATTCTGCGTCGGGCCGTAGATATTCTGCGCGAGCGCAATGATGAGCTGGCTGAACTGGAAATGCTTGATACCGGTAAGCCGTTCAGTGAAACCGCCAGCGTCGACATCGTTACCGGTGCCGATGTGCTGGAGTATTACGCTGGGCTGATCCCTGCGCTGGAAGGCCAGCAAATTCCTCTGCGTGATACCGCGTTTGTGTATACCCGCCGTGAACCCTTAGGCGTGGTCGCCGGTATTGGCGCGTGGAATTACCCGATTCAGATTGCCCTTTGGAAATCTGCCCCGGCCCTCGCCGCAGGCAATGCCATGATTTTCAAACCCAGCGAGGTCACACCGCTGACGGCCCTGAAACTGGCTGAGATTTACACCGAAGCCGGTGTGCCGGACGGCGTTTTCAACGTGCTGCCCGGTACCGGCGCGGTTACCGGTCAACTGCTTACCGAGCATCCGGGTATCGATAAAGTGTCATTTACCGGCGGTGTCGTCAGCGGCAAAAAAGTCATGGCAAATGCGGCAGGATCGACCCTGAAGGACGTCACCATGGAGCTGGGCGGCAAATCCCCGCTGATCATCTTTGATGACGCCGATCTCGATCTGGCCGCCGACATCGCCATGATGGCTAACTTCTACAGTTCCGGCCAGGTATGTACCAACGGTACCCGCGTTTTTGTCCCGGCCGCATTGCAGTCTGCGTTCGAAGCCAAAATCGTAGAACGTGTTGCCCGTATCAAAGCGGGCGATCTGCGCGATCCCGAGACGAACTTTGGTCCGCTGGTCAGCTTTAGCCACCGTGACAACGTGATGCGCTTTATTGAGTCCGGTATTGCAGAAGGTGCCCGTCTGCTGTGTGGCGGTAAACGCTTAACCGGTGACGGGTTTGATCAGGGCGCGTGGGTGGCACCAACCGTATTCAGCGACTGCCGCGACGACATGAAAATTGTCCGTGAGGAAATTTTCGGGCCGGTGATGTCGATCCTGAGTTACACCTCGGAAGAGGAAGTGATACGTCGCGCTAACGATACCGAATATGGTCTGGCCGCGGGTCTGGTGACCCGGGATCTGAATCGTGCGCACCGCGTCATTCATCAGATTGAAGCGGGCATCTGCTGGATTAACACCTGGGGTGAATCTGCCGCTGAAATGCCTGTCGGCGGTTACAAGCATTCTGGCGTCGGTCGTGAAAACGGCTTGATGACGTTGCAGAATTACACCCAGGTGAAGTCGGTTCAGGTTGAGCTGACGCGCTTTCAGTCTGTCTTTTAATCCCCTTACCTGAGGAGCGACGAATGGAATTTGATTACATTATCATTGGAGCCGGATCCGCAGGGAATGTGTTGGCCACCCGACTGACTGAAGACAGTAGTGTGAATGTTCTGCTGCTGGAAGCAGGTGGGCCTGATTATCGTTTCGATTTTCGGACGCAGATGCCAGCGGCCCTGGCGTACCCTTTACAGGGAAAACGGTATAACTGGGCGTATGAAACTGAGCCTGAGCCGTATATGAACAACCGCCGCATGGAGTGTGGTCGGGGTAAAGGCCTGGGCGGTTCTTCGCTGATCAACGGCATGTGTTATATCCGGGGTAACGCGATGGATCTGGACAACTGGGCAAGCATGCCCGGCCTGGAAAACTGGAGCTATCTGGACTGTCTGCCCTACTATCGCAAGTCAGAAACGCGCGATACCGGTGCCAATGACTACCACGGCGGCGATGGTCCGGTCAGCGTGACCACGCCGAAGAAAGGCAACAACGTGCTGTTTGAAGCAATGATTCAGGCAGGCGTTCAGGCCGGCTATCCGCGCACAGATGACCTGAATGGTTATCAGCAGGAAGGCTTTGGGCCGATGGACCGCTTCGTCACGCCAGAAGGCCGACGTTCCAGCACCGCGCGCGGTTATCTTGACCAGGCGAAACGCCGTCCGAACCTGAAAATCGTGACCCATGCCACCACTGACCGTATTTTGTTTGAAGGCAAGCGTGCAATTGGCGTGGAATATATGATCGGTGACAGTAATACGCTGCACACCGTTCATGCGCGACGCGAAGTGCTGCTGTGTGCGGGTGCCATTGCTTCGCCACAAATCTTACAGCGCTCGGGTGTGGGATCGTCCGAACTGTTACAGCAGTTTGACATCCCGGTCGTCCATGACCTGCCGGGCGTAGGTGAGAACCTGCAGGATCACCTTGAAATGTACCTGCAGTATGAATGCAAGGAGCCCGTCTCTCTGTATCCCGCACTGAAGTGGTGGAATCAGCCGAAGATCGGCGCAGAGTGGCTGTTTAACGGCACGGGCGTGGGTGCCAGTAACCAGTTCGAAGCGGGTGGCTTTATTCGCAGCCGTGAAGAGTTTACCTGGCCGAATATTCAGTACCACTTCCTGCCGGTAGCGATTAACTACAACGGCTCGAATGCGGTCGATGCGCACGGTTTTCAGTGTCACGTGGGCTCAATGCGTTCACCCAGCCGCGGACATGTGCGCCTGAAGTCCCGCGATCCGCGTCGCCATCCCGCAATTCTGTTCAACTATATGTCGCATGAACAGGACTGGCATGAGTTCCGTGATGCGATTCGTATCACACGTGAAATCATCAATCAGCCCGCGCTGGATAAATACCGTGGCCGTGAGATCAGCCCGGGCATTGAATGCCAGACGGACGAGGAGCTGGATGAATTCGTGCGTAACCATGGCGAAACGGCTTACCATCCTTGCGGAACCTGTAAGATGGGTAACGACGAGATGGCGGTGGTTGATGGCGAAGGCCGCGTACATGGACTGGAAGGTTTGCGCGTGGTCGATGCATCCATAATGCCATTAATTATTACGGGCAACCTGAATGCGACCACCATCATGATCGGTGAAAAAATCGCCGACTGCATCCGTGGTCGTCAACCGCTGCCGCGCAGTACCGCAGACTACTATGTTGCAGGCGATGCCCCGGTGCGTAAGGCACCTGAGCGGTCAGCCTGATCGCCTCCCTGACCTTAAGCCGGAAAACTGTCCGGCTTATTTCTTTTTTCTGCACTTATCACCTACATTAATCAGAATAATAAGCATGATTGCTCTGATTTATGTCAATTCAACTTACAATATCGCGCTGTGCTTTTAACGCCGGTGGTGGTATAAAGTGTGGGTGTTTATTATCGGAGGCTTTACCCGTCCACTGAAGAGAAGCAATAACGTGGATGCATTGTGAAATTATGAGCAGGATGTTCATTCCCCGTTTTACCGCCCTTTCGTTCCTCGCATTACTCAGCGTTAACGCCCTCGATCAGCACTGGCGCAGCGCGCTTTAGTCCCCTTTCCGCTCGTTTATTCCTTTCTGCCGTGGCATCACGGTGGGTTAATTACGACGCTAGTTGTGGAGAAAAAACCATGCGCGCATGGGGATTATTAGCACTCGCTATTGTTGCGGAAATCATGGGTACCCTGACCATGAAATGGTCCAGCCTGAATCAAAGCCAGAGCGGCTATCTGATTATGCTGGGCATGATTGCCTGTTCGTATATCTTCCTGAGTTTTGCCATCAAACGTATCGCACTGGGGGTCGCTTATGCCCTCTGGGAAGGTATCGGCATTATGCTGATCACGCTGTTTAGCGTGCATCTGTTTGATGAAACCGTATCGCCGCTGAAAATCTGCGGTCTGGTCACCTTGATTGTCGGCATTCTGCTGATGAAAACCGGCAGCAAGAAGGAGGCCGATCATGACCCTGCCTGATCTGATTCATTTTGCCTGGCTGGCACTGGCTGTCCTGCTGGAAATTGCCGCCAATATCATGCTCAAGTACAGCAACGGTTTTAAAAAGCCCCTGCCCGGCATCGCGTCGTTGGGCTGTGTGCTGCTGGCATTCAGTGCGCTGTCGCAGGCCGTGAAAGGTATCGATCTTTCCGTGGCTTACGCGCTCTGGGGCGGGTTTGGTCTCGTCGCCACCGTTGCTGCAGGCGGCATTCTCTTTGGTCAGCGCCTGAACCGCAAAGGCTGGGCGGGCCTGGCTCTGCTGTTGCTGGGCATGGTTATGCTGAAACTGGCCTGAGAACAGGGGACGCAGACGTCCCCTTTCCGCCCTTTACCCGTACGTCTGCAATGCCGTCCTGCCCTGCTGTTTATGAAAATACGTCCCTCTTATCCGCAGTGGCAGGCCCGTCAGAGAAAGGGGTTGACCTTTGTCATCGACAGTCACTTCTGAGCCACTCAAAGGTGTGTGTATTATCACGCAGATCGATTATTCATCATAATGTCAGAATCCTCTTACTTTTATCATTGCAGGTGGACTTGATCCGACTGTTAGGGCTTAGTGATGCCTTTGGATCCAGTATAAATAATTGATTAACGAGGTTTTACCATGTCTGCAACGCGAGGATGGTCCACGGAACTGGAAGGGTTACGGGGGATTGCTTCTCTTTGGGTACTGCTGGGACACATAAGCTTGCTTATCCATTGCCATATCACTTTACTCTCTTCTCCGGGGATTGGCGTGGATCTGTTTATCCTGCTTTCGGGCTACCTGATGGCAAAAAACTATGTCGAACGTCAGGAAAAAGAGCCGTGGCAAAGCCCGGAAACCATCAAGAAATTCTGGCTACGGCGTTTTTTTCGCATCGCCCCGCTTTACTATCTGCTGCTGGCGGTCGCGCTCATCTCTGGCCCCTGGTTTGGCGAGATGCGCGACACGATCGCACATGTTTATTCGGGCACAGCGACCGATGCCTCACGCTATGCCGATCAGTCACTCATGAATGTCGTGACGCATTTCTCTTTCCTGTTTGGCGTCCTGCCCGCCTATGGCTTTAACACCACGCTGCCCGACTGGAGTATCGGGCTGGAAATGCAGTTTTATCTGCTGTTTCCCTTTATCATGCTGGCGGTTATGCGCTTCGGTTATGCCCCGGCATTGCTGTGCATCATGGCGCTGAGCTGTGCCGGCCGTTATCTGCTGCCTGACTATTACGAAGCCTTTGAAATGCCGTCCATGATTCTGATTAAACTCAATATGTTTATTTCGGGCATGCTGCTGGCGGAGGCCGTACGGCGCAGGTCCCTGCTCTATGTGGTCTTTGCCCTTGCTGGCCCGGTGGTCAGTGTGTTTATCGGGTTAGGCGCGATCAAACTTCAGGTGGTGATGGAAGCCTTAATGATTATCGGCATGGCGGCGGTGCTGTGGCAGTATCAGGAAAACAGTCTGATGGCGCGGCTCATTCAGCTTCCACGTAAGGTGTTAAACAACCGCCTGAGTACATGGCTGGGCGATGTCTCTTTTTCCGTGTATTTGCTGCATCTGCTGATTGTGATTCCGGCTATCGCGCTGTTGCTGAAACAAACGGATATTGCTTACCAGAGTGATGTCACGCGTTTCCTGATTGTCTGTGCCGTATCTCTGCCGCTGACATATGGCCTGGCCTCTTTGCTGTACCAGTATGTTGAGAAACCGGGCATCAGACTGGGCAAAAAAGTGCTGGCTCCCAAACCTGCCCTGTAATACCAATATGGCTCGCCGGGGCGAGCCATTTTTATCCTCACATCATAATGCATTGCCTACATCATGCTGCTTTTCCCTCACATGCTCATCCGGTGATTCCGGCGTATCGGCAAGGCTACTGTACGTTTTCAGTCCGACGAGATGCGTCGGATCGTGCCTGCTGTGTACCAGGCTTTGTGCGGCAGAACCAAACGAGACAATCAAAAACATCCAGGCCACTGCTAATGATTTCCGCATTGTGCTATCCCATGCTGTGAATGGAGTCGCTATGGTGAAGAAATCAGGGTAAGGGAGTGTCTGATAAACTTAAAATTTTCGTCAATATTGTTACCTGCCTCACATATTTTCAGTGATCCAGGGGACACGCATGACGGTCGCGGCCCTGTGCGGGCTCGGGATAATCGCCCCTCATGCTTCAGCAAAAAGACAAGCGCGTCCCCCTTACGCATCGCAAAAACGTGCTGAGCTTAACGTTTTTCGGGTCCGGATTCGGCACACGCTGTACGGCGCATCAGAGTTAGGGAGGAATCACCACTTATATTTATCTATCACCTCAAAAACACATGCTTTCCCGATGTAATACATAAAGAAATTCTTTGTTTTTTCATCATTTACCCCCTCCTTCGCAATGAAATCCTTTTATCTGACCATTTATTGATTAAGATCATTTTCAATAGTGCGAAATAAAATATTAACGATATTTATGTAAATTTTGCATTTTCCATTAATTATTTATGCTCCTGATGCCGATAGAGAACGAAACCGCTCCTTATCAGGAATCTTATTATGAAAATCTCTACACGGCTTGCGACGGGTTTCGGCCTGCTCATTCTCCTTTTGATCCTCTGTACTGCCGTTTCTCTGACCTCCCTGCATCATGCCAAAACAGGCATGGACGATGTCGTGAACAGCAAAATGAGAAAATACCAACTTATTCTGGATATGCGTGGCGGACTGCGCGATCTGGCGATAGCCGTGCGAAACCTGGCCCTGCTCACCGACGACAAAGAAATGCAGCCAGAGTTACAGCGCCTTAATACGCAGAAAGCATTGTTCATTCAAAACCGCGAGACGCTTGAAACCATGATGCAGACTCAGTCTACAGCGGAAGAACAGGCTGCCCTGAATCATATCAGGGAACTTGAAGCACCGATGATGGCGTCCTTCGTGACGGCCGGGCAACTGGGACTAAAAAATGAGCAAACAGAAGCGACGCGCTATCTCATGACGACCCTGCGTCCACTGCAGCGCAATATGCTGGATGCGCTTAATAAAGCCACCGATATTCTGATGTATAGCAGCCGTAACGCCGTAGAAGTTAACAGCCAGTCCACCAGCCGGGCATCGGTAACGCTGGTGCTGTTAGCCGTGCTTTCTGTCCTGTTCTCGGTAGCAACCGGCTATGTGATTACGCGTGTGCTGATGCGTCAACTGGGCGGTGAGCCCGCCCAGGCGCAGGCGCTGGCCGCTGCAATTGCGGCAGGTGACCTGACATCCAGCGTTTCGCTGCGTCGCCATGACACCACCAGCCTGCTTGCGTCCCTGGATGGTATGCAGGCGAAGCTGCGCGGGCTGGTCTCAGAAATTAAACAAACGTCGGGCAATGTTGCCCTGGCGGCAGAGGAAATCGCACAGGGAAATACCGAACTCTCCTCGCGTACTGAACAGCAGGCTGCTGCCTTGCAGGAAACGGCGGCCAGCATGGAGCAGTTAACTGCGACGGTAAAAAGTAATACCGCCGGTGCTCAAACTACGGCCTCTACGGCGCGTGAAACGGCAGAGCTGGCCCGCAGCGGTGAGAGTGATGTCCACCGCATGTCAGAAACCATGAACGATATTTCCCTGAGCGCCGCCAAAATTCGCGATATCACCGGCGTGATAGAAGGCATTGCTTTTCAGACCAATATTCTTGCGCTGAATGCCGCCGTTGAAGCCGCGCGGGCGGGTGAACAGGGACGCGGGTTTGCGGTCGTGGCAGGCGAAGTCCGCACGCTGGCCCAGCGCAGCGCCACTGCCGCAAAAGAGATAAAATCTCTGATTGAGCAGGCGGTGGAGCAAGTGGGAAGCGGCGTCAAAGTGGCCAACGGCACGGGTGAAAGTATCCTGAAAATTGTCAGCATGGTGGGCGACCTCGCGAGTGCGATGGATGAAATTTCCCTTGCCTCCGCCGAACAGATGCAGGGCATTTCACAGGTCAGCGTCGCGGTGAGTCAGATGGACAGCGTAACGCAGAATAACGCGGCACTGGTGGAAGAATCGTCTTCGGCTTCACAATCCCTGTCCGAGCAGGCCCATGCGCTGCGCGGCATGGTAGAAGCCTTCCGCGTGTAACGCACGCCATTGCGCCACGTCATCGCAGGTAAGGTATGACGTGGCACGACGTTATTTTACTTTCTCGACTGACGGGGACGAGGCCAGAACAAGGCAGCCTGCCCCCAGTCCGCTTCGTGTTCTTCTGACTGCCAGACTTCACCCTCGTAGATGGTGAAGGTCTCACCCTGTTTATTGACGCGCGGGCCACTATAACCTGTGGCGATGCCATTGCGCCTCACACTGTCCAGCAAACGCTGCCGCTCCGCCCTGTCGGCAGGCCCGGCGCTGAGCCGTGAGGGCAGTTGCAGCATCTCCGCCAGGCTGTAGTGAAAACAATCCAGCGCACAGCGGTTGGCATAGACAAAAACCGGATCGGCCTCACGGTTATGCGCGAGAATACTGTACGGCGCATCCTCGTGGAGCCAGCGGTAACGATCGGCTACGTGCTCAGGACAGTATAATCCGTTGCCAGTCAGCATCCGGTAGCGGTCATCAATGCGTTTCAGTAAGGCGATTTGCTGTTCAGACGACATGCTTCTCTCCGTAACGAAAATCAGAATGCGAAGCGCTAATGTGGCGGGATTACAGGGGGAGATCAAGGGCGGGAAGATGACAGCGCCAGGTGCGTTTTGGCTGTTTTGCGGCCGGGATGAATATTAAGACGCGTCGGGTATAAAAAAAGACCGAACACTATTCCAGGTATTCGGTCCAGGGAAAGGGCTCTCAAGGAGCCGTGCGCTAAAAGTTGGCATTCGTTCAGGCTTTCGCCTTGCCTGTAAAGCGTAGGCCAAGACAGGAGATTTTCCAGCCAGCGCAGCGACGCTGTGCAAAAAACCGACAGGTTTGTGATCGGCTAAACAATTTTGCCGACAACCCTGCCGTATCGCGTGTTATTTCGCGCACAGCGCCTGAGCACGATCGACGATGGGCTGCAGACTCATCATCTGACCCGGATGGGCTCTATCCGGGGCCTGAATCACGCTGATCGGCTGCGCTTTAACCTGACCGGCCTTGAACTGCGCATCCGCTTTGTCGTTGAGGGGATACTGCATCAGCGTGCTGGGGTTAATCGCAAACAGCGCGCCGTCTTTCTCGCAGGTTAACATCACCTCTTCCCGGTTAAAGGGCCATTTGTCTTTGCCAATTTCGAAGCGGCTGACGGTGATAATTTGTGCCGCCAGCGCCTGGCCAGCCAGTGTGAATAACAGCAATGCAGGGATCGCTTTTTTCAGCAACATAACGTTCCTTTCTTGAATGTCGGTCATTTCAGGTTGGCGACAGCGTAGCAAACACACTCACCAACCCCACTACGCCGCATGCCAGCACAATTTCCAGCTGAGTCATGCGAATAAACTGCTGCTGTGCGCCCAGGCCAGCGACATGAAAACGCGGAACTAATCGGTAGCGGTTCCAGAGCGCAATCATCACCATAAGGCCCACCAGCGCGACTTTACAGAGCAACAGTACAACATAACGGTTAAGCGACCAGTCACCCGGCCAGCCTGCAATCAGCAGGCTGTTTACCAGTCCGGTGACCAGCGTCAGGGCCACAGCCAGATGCCCGTAGCGGGAAAAACGCATCATCGTGCGGATTGCGGTGGTTCGGAAGGCAATGTTCCGTGCCATCTGCATCAACACCAGTAACGGCACCAGGCCACCCGTCCAAAAAGATGCGGCGATCAGATGTACAACGTGATTACCTTGTTGCGCGATGCCAGCTAACCCCTCCCGCATCGCGGCATGGCCGATGAGCGCCAGACAACCACACTGTAGCAGACTGGTCAGCCACCCGATCCACTGCCGCTGCGGGTCACGCATCAGGATAGCGGCTACGCTGCACAACGAAAAGAGGAGTTGCCATTGCCACACCGCGCCCCAGTGTGTAGACAGCACCGCCATCCATACGTCCGGCACGGCCAGGTTGTGCCAGTCGCCACTCATCAATGCCGTCTGCGCGGCCAGCATACACAGCGCAGTCAGGAGTGCCAGGATTGCACTGCCTGTCATCAGGCGTGACAGGCGCGATATCAGCGCCGCCCGTAACGAAACGGGCGCCAGCAGCGTCGTACAAAAATGGCTGCCGACCAGTACTATAACCGCCGTAAAATGCAGTGCCCGCAGCACTACCCACAGTGTCGTCACAGGATTACTTCACGGTGAACGTATAGTTTCCGTTTGTTTTATGCCCGTCCACGGACAGCACATGCCAGTTTACCTGATACGCGCCCTGAGTCAGCGGCTGAGCGAAGTTAACCCGTAACTGGTTATGCCGGGCTTTATCGCGGCTGATCTTGCCCGCAATCGTTTTATGCTGAGCATCCACCACCTCAACGCCGCTGAACGCGGGCTCAACATCTTCCGTAAAATTCAGGGTTATCTGCTGCGGCGCGGGCGATATTTCGGCTTTTGCGGCGGGGACAGAGGACGTAAGATGCGCGTGCGCCAGCGCGAACGGACTAAAAGCCAGTGTCGAGGTCGCAAACGCGATCATTGCGCCATGCGAAAGTAATGTTTTCTTCATAACATCATCCTGTTAACGCCTGGTAAGGCCATAAACGTGGCGCAAGAATACGCCGCTGCAATTTAACTGTCGAGGCCAGCAATGCTATCCTTTACCTTGCGTATGGCGGAGGAAAACATTACTTTTGCACACGCATATCAGGAGAATATCATGAGTCATAACCTTGCCTTGCTGTCGCAGGAAGAGAAAGACAAAGTCAACGTTGATCTGGCGGCGGCAGGCGTTGCATTTAAAGAACGCTATAACATGCCTGTGGTGGCTGAAATGGTGGCCAGTGAACAACCCGAAGCCCTGCGCGACTGGTTTCGTCAGCGCTTGATGCACTATCGCCAGGCCTCTCTGAATCTGTCCCGCCTGCCCTACGAGCCTAAACAGAAATAATGTTACGTGTCATTGATACAGAAACCTGCGGGCTGCAAGGCGGCGTTGTCGAAGTGGCATCCGTGGATGTGATTGACGGCCAGATCGTCAATCCTATGAGCGATTTGGTTTCACCCGACCGCCCTATCAGCCGCCAGGCGATGGCCGTTCATCGCATCACTGAAGCGATGGTGATGGGTAAGCCGCCGATTGAAGATGCCATTACGCGCTACCACGGCAGTGCATATTATGTCGCGCACAATGCCAGCTTCGACCGCCGGATGTTGCCTGAGATGGCCGGCGACTGGATCTGCACCATGACGCTGGCACGCCAGCTGTGGACAGGTATCAAATACGGGAATCAGGCGCTGCGGCACAGTCTGAAGCTGGAAGTGACGCCGCCCGCAGATTTACATGCTCACCGCGCACTTTACGACTGCTATGTTACGGCGGCTCTGTTGATCCGCATTATGGACCTGTCTGGCTGGAGCGCCGCTGAAATGAGCCAGCGCTCTCAGCCTGCCGCTCAGCGCGATGACGTACTGCCGTTTGGTAAGTATCGCGGCCAGGCGCTGGCCGTTATTGCCCGCAAAGATCCGGGTTATCTGAAATGGATGCTGGAGAACGTTAAAGATTTGCGCCCGCCATTGCGACAGGCGCTGCGTAAATATCTCAGTCAGCTTCCCTGAGGTCAGGCGGGGGCAGACTCCCCTGGGCCAGTGCAATGATAAAGGTCAGCTCCAGCGCGACGCCTTCGTAGGCTTTATAACGCCCTGACTTGCCCCCATGCCCCGAGTCCATATCGGTACAGAGCAGGAGCAGTGTGTCATCCGTTTTATGTTCTCGCAGTTTTGCGACCCATTTCGCCGGTTCCCAGTACTGCACCTGTGAATCGTGCAGGCCTGTGGTAACCAGCAGATGAGGACAGGGCCGGGCGTCAATATTGTCGTACGGGCTGTACTGACGAATAGCGTGGTAATACTTCGCCTCATTTGGGTTGCCCCATTCGTCATACTCGCCCGTAGTCAGCGGAATTGATTCATCAAGCATGGTGGTTAACACATCGACAAACGGCACCTGCGCAACGACGCCGTGATACAGGGTCGGTGCGAGATTAATGACCGCCCCCATCAGCAGTCCGCCCGCACTGCCGCCCATGGCATAAAGCCGGTCCGGGTGCCCGAACCCCCTTGCCACCAGTTCATGGGTAACGTCAATAAAATCGGTAAAACTGTTCATCTTGTTGAGCAGACGACCGCCGTCATACCACTGTTGCCCCAGCTCACCGCCGCCACGCACATGCACAAGTGCATAGACAAAACCGCGATCCAGCAAACTCAGCCGGCTGACGCTAAAGTCCGCATCCATGCTGCTGCCATAGGCACCATAACCGTAAACCAGCATCGGGTTCTGTCCCTTCTGATAGTACTTGCGGTTATAGACCAGCGAGACCGGCACTTCGGTGCCGTCAGTCACGGTAATCCAGTGATGTTCACTTTTGTACTCATCCGGATTGAAGTCTTTGACGCTGCTCTGCTTTAAAATACGGCGTTCACCCGTGTCCATATCCAGTTCGAACAGCGTGGCAGGCGTGGTCATGGAGGAGTAGCCATAGCGCAGTTTACTGGTGCGTGGCGTGGGGTTGTAAGCCAGCCAGGTTACGTACGTAGGATCGTCAAATGCGATACCGCTGGTTTCGCCCGTGTGCCAGTTCATTTGCCGCAGGCTGGTAAGGCCGCGCTGGCGTTCCTCGACAACCAGCCAGTCACGGAAGAGCTGAAAGTCTTCCATCACCACATGGTCACGCGCGGGGATCACGCTTTCCCAACGCGATTCGTCGAGGTAACGCGTGCGGTACAGGCCAAAATTTTTGCCTTCACGGTTTGAGCGTATAAAAAACGTAAAGTCATAGTGGTCGAGGCTGTACTCGTGATCGCGTCGCCGTGGCAGAAAGACCTGTGGGAGGGCATCCGGCAAATCGGCGTCCAGCAACTGAATTTCACTGGTATTGGTACTGTCCAGTACGATCAGGATGAACTGTTTTGAGGTGGTTTTATGAATGCTGAGGTGAAAGGTATCATCCTTTTCTTCATAAACCAGCTGGTCATCGCTTTGTGGCGTGCCCAGTTCATGCCGCCAGAGCTGGTAAGACAGCAACGTTTGCGGATGCTTGCGCACATAGTAGAGCGTGCGTGAATCATTCGCCCAGGCAAAGCTGGAAGAGGCATCATTCAGCACCTCAGGATACCAGCTCCCGTTTTCCAGATTGCGAAAGCGAATGCCGTACTGGCGGCGGGAAAGGAAATCTTCAGCCAGGGCCATGACCTGATTGTCCGGGCTGATATGCAGCGCGCCCATAGTATAAAAATCACTGTGTGAAGCCCGCTGATTGGCATCCAGCAGCAACGTCCATTCATCAGTTTCCTGATAACTGGCAGGCTGCCGGTAATAGGCGGCATATTCATTACCACTTTCATAACGGCTTTGGTAGCGGTAGCCATTTTTTACGTAGGGAACGGAATGGTCCTGAGGCGGCAGTCGGTCAATGATCTCGTGGAGAATACGGTTTTGTAATGGCTCCTGTGACGCCATGATTTTCTGACCATAGTTGTTCTCAGCACGCAGGTAGTCCAGCACATCGCTGTTTTCGCGTTTGTCATCGCGCAACCAGTAGTAGTTATCGACCCGCGTCTCGCCATGCAGCGACATCTCGTAAGGTATTTTTTTCGCGTCAGGTGCTTTCATATCATCCATCCTGCTGAACATCATCAACATTAAGGGTGGCACTAATGTCTTCAGATGCCAAGTCAGGGATAGTGAGTATGAGCGTGTTCAGGGCCCTGTTACGGGCCCGGACATGGGTTAACTGGCCTTCTGCTGATCAATATCCTGCTGGATACCTTTTCGGACATCCTGCGGAATTTTTAGCGCGTCGCCCAGTGCCGACAGGTAGCTGCGCTCCATAAAATGATCAACATCAATGGCGGCACAGCTGAGAAAATAGAGTTCCAGTGCTTCTTCTTCATTTTTAACATCCGCCGCCAGCCATTCGGGGTCCAGCGGCCGCTGCATGGCCTGCTGGATCAGTTTCTCCGCATCCTGACCATAGCCTGCCTGATGAATGTTCTGCTCAATCGTCGCACGTTCACGGTCATCAATATGCCCGTCGCTTTTGGCGGCAAACACCAAGGCCGTGACCAGTCGTTCTGCGCGCTGATCAACCGGCGTCTGTAACTCACCAAAACCCGGTTCGTCCTGATGGGTTTCACGCACCCGCTGTTTGTATTTGTTCCACAACACCGCGCCCGCTGCTGCCCCGCCGCCGATGATTAAGGCTTTGCCGCCATATTTAGTTAACAGCTTGCGTGATGATTTACTGGCCACCAGCAATCCCGCCAGGCCACCCAGCGCACCGGGGGCCAGCATCTCACTCAGCCCGCCGCCGGATTTGCCGTCACCGCTCTTTTTTGCCAGTACTGATTGAATCTGTTGCAGCCAGTTATTCATTATTTACTCCCGTTACCATCCAGAAACATCATCATTACCAAAAAGATGTCAGGAAACGTCAGAGCAGGAAAAGTAGCGCAAACGAGATGAAATGTGCGCAAGGGGTGAGAACGCAAACGTTTTCGTTTATACTGCGCGCGAATTTTGACTGGTTGACTGCTTAGGTGAAATGATGACGACTCTCGGAACTGCGCTACGCCCTGCTGCCACGCGCGTCATGCTGTTAGGCTCAGGAGAACTGGGCAAAGAAGTCGCGCTGGAATGTCAGCGTCTGGGTGTGGAAGTGATTGCGGTTGACCGCTACGCCAATGCGCCTGCGATGCATGTAGCGCACCGTAGCCATGTGATAAATATGCTGGACGGCGACGCACTGGCCGCCGTTATTGCCCAGGAGAAACCAGACTTCGTGGTGCCTGAGATTGAAGCCATCGCAACAGAGAAACTGCTGGAGCTGGAGCAGCAAGGTCAGCGCGTCGTGCCCACTGCCCGCGCTGCCCGCCTCACCATGAACCGCGAAGGCATTCGTCGTCTGGCCGCAGAGGAGCTGGCACTGCCCACTTCAACCTACCGCTTTGCCGACAGCAAAGAAAATTTTGTCGCTGCCGCCGCCGGGATTGGTTTTCCCTGCATCGTCAAACCCGTTATGAGTTCATCCGGCAAAGGCCAGAGTTTTATTCGCGATGCCAGCCAGCTGGATAAGGCCTGGGATTATGCGCAACAAGGCGGTCGCGCCGGGACGGGACGCGTTATCGTTGAAGGCGTGGTGAAGTTTGATTTTGAAATCACCCTGCTGACCATCAGGGCCGTTGACGGCATTCATTTCTGCGCCCCTATCGGTCATCGCCAGGAAGACGGCGATTACCGTGAGTCATGGCAGCCGCAGCAGATGAGCGACCTGGCGCTACAGCGTGCCCAGCATATCGCGGAAACCGTGGTCAACGCACTGGGTGGCTATGGATTATTTGGTGTGGAGCTGTTTGTGTGCGGCGATGAAGTGGTATTCAGTGAAGTCTCTCCGCGTCCGCACGACACCGGCATGGTGACGCTGATCTCGCAGGATCTGTCAGAATTCGCCCTGCATGTCCGCGCGTTCCTGGGGCTGCCTGTAGGGGCCATTCGCCAGTACGGCCCTTCTGCTTCAGCCGTTATTCTGCCGCAGTTAACCAGCCAGAATGTCCGGTTTGCGAATGTAGAAGCAGCACTGGGGGCGGGTTTGCAGTTGCGCCTGTTTGGCAAGCCCGAAATTGAAGGTCAGCGTCGTTTAGGTGTTGCTCTGGCCTGCGCAGAGACAACGGAAGAGGCTGTTGCGCGCGCGGTAGCCAGTGCGGCTGCCGTCAACGTTCAGGGGTAAGTGAGTGCGGTGAGCCTGCGGGCTCACCGTCTGCCCGTTAGCGGGCCCCCGCGACGGCCTCGCTGGCCAGTTGCGTAATACGCTGCCAGTCCCCTGCTTCCAGCGCCTCGTTCGGCACCAGCCAGGAGCCGCCGATACAAAGTACGCTTTTCAGCGCCAGATAATCACGGTAATTCGCTGGTGAGATACCGCCCGTCGGACAGAAACGCACCTGAGGGAAAGGCCCACCGATGGCCTGTAGCGCTTTTACCCCGCCGTTGGCTTCGGCCGGGAAAAATTTAAACTCTCGCAGACCGTAATCCATGCCGGTCATTAATTCTGACACCGTGCTGATGCCGGGAATAAGCGGAACTGGCCCTTCAACGGCGGCCTTGAGTAAGGACTCGGTGATACCAGGGCTAATTACAAACTGTGCGCCCGCTTCCGTCACTTCCTGGAGCTGCTGTGTGTTCAGCACCGTTCCCGCACCGACAATAGCCTCTGGCACCTGTTTGATAATGGCGCGTAAGGCATCCATCGCCACGGGCGTGCGTAAGGTCACTTCCAGCACCCTGACGCCGCCGGCGACCAGCGCCTGAGCTATGGGAACCGCATGTTCCAGCTTGTTAACCACGATTACCGGCACGACCGGTCCGGTTTTCAGAATCTGTTCTGCACTCGTTTTCCAGTTTTTCATCACTTCCCCTGGTAAATAACATTGTGATCACTGCGCCGAAGCCTTTACAGCGCCAGTCCGGTTAACAGCACGACTACCATACAGGATTCTCCGTTTCACCGTCCATCAACGGATAAAATTTTTAAAACAGCAGTTCATTTTTGAGAGGTGGTGCAAAAAAAAGCCCGCATTATGCGGGCTGGGAAGGGATTATTCGAATTCATTCCAGGAACGACCGTCTCGCGTGATCATCGCGACGGACGCCACCGGTCCCCAGGTGCCGGCCTGATAAGGTTTGGAGGAATCACCATCTGCGGCCCAGGCGTTGATGATGGAGTCAACGTAAGTCCAGGCGGCTTCCACCTCGTCACGGCGCACGAACAGTGCCTGAATGCCGCGCATCGATTCCAGCAGTAAACGCTCGTACGCATCCGCCAGATGAGACTGGTTAAAGGTTTCTGAGTAGCTCAGATCCAGCTTGGTCGTCTGCAGTTTGTGTTTGTGATCCAGACCCGGCACCTTATTCAGGATCTCAATGTCCACCCCTTCATCCGGCTGCAGACGGATGGTCAGTTTGTTCTGCGGTAACTCGGAGTAAGAGTCTTTAAACAGGTTCATCTCCGGGTTTTTGAAGTACACCACGACTTCAGAACACTTGGTCGGCAAACGCTTACCGGTGCGCAGATAGAAGGGCACGCCCGCCCAGCGCCAGTTATCGATATCGACGCGAATGGCCACAAAGGTTTCCGTAGAGCTGGTTTTGTTGGCACCCTCTTCTTCCAGGTAGCCGGGGACTTTTTTGCCCTGCACAAAGCCGGCGGTGTACTGACCCCGCACCGTTTTCTCACGGACATTCGTCTGATCGATAGGACGCAGCGAACGCAGCACTTTCACTTTCTCATCGCGAATGCTGTCGGCACTGAGATCGGAAGGCGGAGACATTGCAATCATGGTCAGCACCTGTAACAGGTGGTTCTGGATCATATCGCGCATCTGTCCGGCTTTATCGAAGTAACCCCAACGGCCTTCAATGCCCACCTCTTCAGCCACGGTAATCTGCACGTGATCGATGGTGCGGTTATCCCAGTTGTTCACGAAGATGGAGTTTGCGAAACGCAGCGCAAGCAGATTCAGAACCGTTTCTTTCCCCAGATAGTGGTCAATACGGAACACCTGACTCTCATCGAAATACTCGCCTACGCTGTCGTTGATTTCTTTTGACGTTTCCAGCGACGTGCCGAGCGGTTTTTCCATCACCACGCGCGCCGGTTTCGCATTGAGCTTGGCCATGCCGAGGCCCTGACAAATGGCCCCGAAGGTGCTGGGCGGCATGGCGAAATAGTTAATCGTGGTGCGGTTTTTCTGATCCAGCATCTTACCCAGTCTTGGGAAATGCGAAGTATCGTTGACATCAAGGTTACAGAAATCGAGACGGTTACTGAGCTTATCCCAGAGCGCTTCGTCAATCTTTTCCTTCATGAAGGTTTCTAACGCCTCACGCACCACTTTGGTGTATTCAGCTTTATCCCACTCTGCACGGCCAACGCCGATAATCCGGGTTTCTTCATGAATCTGACCCGCTTTCTCTAACTGATACAGCGAGGGCAACAGTTTACGACGGGCGAGATCGCCTTTGGCGCCGAAAATTACCAGATCGCATGCCTGGGCTATTTGTGTTACCGCCATTTTCCTCTCCTCGTTGCAGGATAGTCCCGGTGGCGATGCATCCTGAGCACCGGGTCCATGTTGTTATTTACTTTCAGCACAATGTACTTTTTTCCCCAGGCCAGGTAAACCAGCCCGCGGCGTCACCCTACTTACTCTGCGCGTAATTCGCGTCTGTGGTAGGTTGACCCGTGCGCTTTCGCTTATTTTTCTGTGTCAAAAATTGTCTGGCTGCAGCCAGTGCGACGCTGATTATGGCAAAAAAAGGGCCAGCCGACTTATCAGACCTTGCCCCGCGGCTGATTCTACAGGGTCACCCCGGCAGCATTGTCTTTCTTCTCAGCATTTATCCATTCTAACAGATATTTACTCCCTATCCGGTCGGGATAATGCGCCGATGCAACACTTGCCGCTTTACACTTTTCGCTGTTTACACCGGTTTCGTGGGCCAAACAACAGACGATGCCTTCCCCACCGGCAAACGAACGACCGCAACAGCCTGGTCTGTTAAGCGCGGCCCGGCTGTAACTACGATACAGATGAACGGGCTGTTCAGCCTGCCGCGTTGTGACACGCAGAATGGCTGCGTCACTTGCGTCTGGTCAATTAAGCTGGCGCTAGCGTCGAAGGGGGGATGACTTCCTCGGTGAGTCTCAGTATTGTATCTGACAAAAGCGCCTTTACTGGACGTCTTCCGGGCGCAGTGCCACAGTTCTGACACACTCGAATGTATAATAATACCTCTGTGTGGTAATCAGTATCTGACGGGCTAATACCTTAAAAAGTAACGATTCAGCTCAGTTCCAAAATTCAAAGGAATCTCTATGTCCCGACGTTTAAGAAGAACCAAGATCGTAACCACTCTCGGCCCAGCCACTGACCGCGACAACAATCTCGAAAAAATCATTGCTGCTGGTGCCAACGTTGTGCGTCTTAACTTTTCACACGGTACGCCCGAAGATCACCAGATGCGTGCCGATAAAGTGCGTCAGATTGCGGCAAAACTCGGTCGACATGTGGCCATTCTGGGCGATTTGCAAGGCCCTAAAATTCGTGTCTCCACCTTTAAAGAAGGTAAAGTCTTCCTGAACGTGGGCGACCGGTTCCTGCTTGATGCGGCGCTGGGCAAAGGCGAAGGCGATAAAGAACGCGTCGGCATTGACTATAAAGGTCTGCCCGAGGATGTGGTACCCGGCGATATCCTGCTGCTGGATGATGGTCGCGTCCAGCTGAAGGTGCTGGAGGTTCAGGGCGTCAAAGTGTTTACCGAAGTAACAGTAGGTGGCCCACTTTCTAACAATAAAGGCATCAACAAACTGGGCGGAGGCCTGTCGGCTGAAGCCCTGACGGAGAAAGACAAAGCCGATATTATCACGGCCGCCAAAATCAACGTGGACTATCTGGCGGTGTCCTTCCCGCGTTGTGGTGAGGATATGCACTATGCCCGCCGTCTGGCGCGCGATGCGGGCTGTGACGCGTTAATGGTCGCGAAAGTAGAACGTGCCGAAGCGGTCGCCTCGCAGGAAGCCATGGATGACATCATTCTGGCCTCTGACGTGGTGATGGTTGCCCGTGGCGACCTGGGCGTGGAAATTGGCGATCCGGAACTGGTCGGGATTCAGAAAGCCCTTATACGCCGTGCGCGCCAGTTGAACCGTACCATCATCACCGCGACACAGATGATGGAATCAATGATCACCAATCCTATGCCGACGCGCGCTGAAGTCATGGACGTCGCCAACGCCGTGCTGGACGGCACCGATGCGGTAATGCTGTCAGCCGAAACCGCTGCCGGTCAGTATCCGGCGGAGACCGTTGCCGCCATGGCAAAAGTCTGTCTGGGTGCAGAGAAAATCCCAAGCGTGAATGTCTCTAAACACCGTCTGGATGTGCAGTTCGATAATATCGAAGAAGCGATCGCCATGTCAGCCATGTACACGGCGAACCACCTGCAGGGCGTGACCGCCATTATTACCATGACGGAATCCGGTCGTACGCCATTGATGACCTCACGTATCACATCAGGTTTGCCGATCTTTGCCATGTCGCGCCACGAACGTACGCTGAATATCACCGCGCTGTATCGCGGCGTGACGCCCGTGTTTTTCGACAGCGATAACGAAGGCGTGGCCACCGCCCATGACGCCGTTAATCTGCTGCGTGACAAAGGCTTCCTCGTCTCCGGTGATTTAGTAGTCGTCACGCAAGGGGATGTGATGGGGGCAACCGGCACGACTAACACCGGCCGGGTGCTGCGCGTCGATTAATACCGCTTTTCATACACATCTGTATTACCATTTAAACGCGGCTGCCTTGCAGTCGCGTTTTTTGTTTTTTCATAAGGAGGCCAGATGGCCCGTTATCAACCCATCCGCCAGTTGACCGGACGCGTGATGCTGTTTCCGCTGGCGATGGTGCTTTATGAGTTCGCCACCTATATTGCTCACGATATGATCCAACCCGGCATGTTGCTGGTCACCGCCGAATTCGACGTAGGCGATCAGTGGGTTTCCACCTCTCTGACGGCCTATTTGCTGGGTGGCGTGGTTTTACAATGGCTGCTTGGCCCGTTGTCCGATAAATATGGCCGCAGGCCCGTGCTACTGTCCGGCATTCTGTTTTTTGCTGCCGCCTGTATTCTGACCACCTGGGTCAGTGACATTGAGCAGTTCGTCAGTCTGCGTTTCCTGCAGGGAATTAGCCTGTGTTTTATTGGTGCGGTCGGCTATGCAGCCATTCAGGAAGCGTTCGAGGAAGCACTGGCCGTGCGCATTATGGCACTGATGGCGAATGTCGCCCTGCTGGCACCGCTCGCCGGGCCTCTGGCCGGCGCCGCCTGGCTCACGGTCGGAAGCTGGCGCAGTATGTTCTGGCTGTTTGCCGCCTGCAGCGCCGTGGCGTTTATCGTACTCTGGCGGGTCATGCCTGAAACCGCCGGCGATCGTCACCAGTCCATTGCGCTGCCGGTGCTGGCGCGCAATTATGGCCGACTGATAAAAGATCGTCAGGTGATGTTTGGGTCCTTTGCCATCGGACTGGTTTTCATTCCCATTCTGACCTGGGTAGCCCTGTCCCCGGTCATCCTGATGCGTGATGAAGGACTTTCACGAATGGAGTACGCCCTGCTCCAGCTGCCGGTATTTATGGCAATGATTGCCGGTAACCTGACCCTGAGCAAACTGGTTGGCCGGATGCCGATTGAGCAACCCGTGAAATTTGCCGCCTGGCCCATATTACTCGGGTTAAGCCTTGCTTTATTTGCCACGCTGATAAACACACACAGCTATTTGTTGATTACCGCAGGATTAAGCCTGTACGCGTTCGGCGGCGGGATGGTGAATGCCGGACTTTACCGGCTGACGCTCTATGCCAGCGATGAAGGTAAAGGCAGCGTCGCGGCCATGCTGGGCATGATCAGCATTTTGACACTGGCTGCCGGCATTGAGCTGGCGAAGCACTTCTATTTTAGCGGTGGGGTGATCTGGTTTAGCCTGATCAACTTTATCAGTGGTGTCCTGTGGTTTGGCCTGGTGCTGATGTTTCTGCGGGAACGCAGGCGTCACGCCAAAGTAACGCCCGTCTAAATCATAAAGGCCGCCATGCGGCCTTTCTTTATTTACGAGGATAAAGCTCGTCTCGCGAGTAGGGTTCGACATCACCCGCTTTTCGGGTTTTAAGCAGTTTCAGTATCCAGGTATATTGTTCCGGATGCGGACGCACAAACACTTCTACCTCTTCATTCATCCGCCGCGCCAGTTGACGGTCATCCGCTTCGAGTAAGTCATCCATCGGCGGACGAACGTAAATTTCCAGCTTATGCCTTTCTCCGTTATACACCGGAAACAGCGGCACGACGCGGGCGCGACAGACTTTCATCAACCGGCCAACGGCGGGTAAGGTAGCTTTGTAAGTGGCAAAGAAGTCGACAAACTCACTGTGTTCCGGCCCGTGATCCTGGTCAGGCAGATAATAGCCCCAGTAGCCCTGACGGACCGAACTGATAAACGGCTTAATGCCATCGTTGCGCGCATGCATACGGCCACCAAAACGACGGCGGACACGGTTCCAGACATAGTCCACCAGCGGATCGCTCTGGTTATGGAACATCGCGGCCATCATCTGTCCCTCTGAGGCCAGCAGCATGGCCGGAATGTCCACAGCCCAGCCATGCGGCACCAGAAAAATCACGTTCTGCTTGTCGGCCTGCAGTTGATCAATAATTTCCCGACCGTGCCACTCAACCCGCTGGCGGATATGTGCCGGATCGCGCATACCCAGCTCGGCCATCATGGCCATGGCTTGCGGTGCGGTGGCAAACATCTGATCGACAATCGCGTCACGCTGAGATTCGCTTAATTCAGGCAGGCAGTAATAGAGATTGATGAGCGCACGGCGACGCGCGCCCTTCGCCAGCTTACCAGCAAACTTGCCGAGCCCTCCCAGAAGCGGATCGCGCACGCGAGGCGGCATCAATGCAATACCCGCCAGCGCGCCAATGGCCAGCCAGCTGCCCCAGTATTTTGGCTTTAAAAAAGAACGTTCAAAAACGGGAATAAATTCAATGTTATTTTTTTTACGGGTTTCCATGCACTCGCCTCAATCAATGACGGGCTAATGATAGTGGCGACGAGTAAATTTGCAATCATCCTGCGCCAGAGATAAAAAAGTCGACGGCCATGCCGTCGACGTTATCAAAGTATTTACTTCATCCCCAACTGCGGTAACCAGCCTTTGACCTGAGCAAGATACTGCGAACGATCTTTGCCCGTCAGACCTTCCATGCGCGGCAGTTTGGCCGTCAGGGGATTAACAGCCTGATTATTAATCCAGATCTCAAAATGCAGATGCGGTCCGGTTGAACGGCCGGTATTGCCGGAGAGCGCAATGCGATCGCCACGCTTTACCTTTTGCCCCGGTTTCACCAGCACTTTTTTGAGGTGCATGTAACGCGTCATATACTGACGGCCGTGACGGATGGCCACATAGTTACCGGCGGCACCGCCGTTTTTGGCCACCACGACTTCGCCATCGCCCACAGCCAGCACAGGCGTACCAACCGGCAGCGCGAAATCGACACCTTTGTGCGGTGCAATTCGGCCCGTCACCGGATTAAGACGGCGCGGATTAAAGTTCGACGAGACACGGTACTGTTTCACGGTGGGGAAACGCATAAAGCCCCGCGCCAGGCCCGCACCGCTGCGGTCGTAATATTTGCCGTCTTCGGCCCGGAACGCGTAATAATCTTTGCCGCCGCTGCGCAAACGCACACCCAGTAGCTGGCTTTGCGCGCTCTTGCCTTCCAGCATTTCGCGCGACATCAGCACGCTGAATTTATCGCCCGCGCGTAACTTACGAAAATCCATCTGCCACTGCATGGCTTTGATCACGCTGCTGGCCTCTGCACTGCTTAAACCGGCACGCATAGCGCTGGCGGCAAAGCTGCCGCGGACTTCGCCCTGAATCACACTGTTGCGCCATTCACCCTTTTGCATCTGCGACTGCATGCTAAAGCCACCTTTATCGGTGCGCGTATAGGTGCGGGTTTCACGACGCGAGATTTCCCAGGTAAAGGTATCCAGTGCGCCGGCATCATTGAGCGTCCAGCTGAGCTGCTGACCGACCTGCAAATTACGCAGATCTTTATCGCTGGCCACCAGCGCATTAATGTCGCTCATGTCGATGCCATACTGGTTCAGTGCGCTGCTGAGCGTGTCGCCTGAGGAGACGGTGTAATCGTGCGTGCCTGCCGTATCGGCGACATCCTGATCGACGTCGTCTGAAGGCAGTTCTTCATCGGGTTCGGGCGTGGTTTGATCGATAGGTTCACTGGCTTCAGGAAGCAGTGTGCGAAACTCGTTTTTGTCTAACTCAATGGCTTTGACGATGGGCGTAACATCATCATTCGGATGGTAAACATAAGGCCGCCAGACTGCGACGGCCAGAGTAACAACGGTTAACGATCCCAGCATAACGCGGTGGGGGCGCGGCAAATTATTAAATGCGAGGGCGACAGAGCGGGCTATCTGCTGCACGTTAAACTATTCCTCTATGCTCCTTTCAGGCAGGTCTCATACTGGCTCGACAGCTGTGAGAGGAATTTCACATAGCTGTCTTTTCCTAAGCTGATGTCTGTGCCCAGTGGATCGAGCGTGCCTTTACGCACCTGCGTTCCACGGGCAACAGCATCGATGACCGCCGGCCTGAATTGTGGCTCAGCAAAGACGCAAACGGCCTTTTTCTCAACCAACTGTGTTCGAATTTGATGTAAGCGCTGTGCACCCGGTTGAATTTCTGGGTTAACGGTAAAATGCCCGGTGGGCGAGAGACCGTAGTGTTTTTCAAAGTACGTGTAAGCGTCGTGAAAAACGAAATACCCTTTATCTTTAACGGGGGCAAGCTGTGAGATAATGCGCTTATCTGTGTCCGCTAATTCTGCCTCAAAATGCTGCAGGTTGGCGTCAAGTTTGGCTTTATCCTGCGGCATAAGTTCCAATAATTTTTCATGGATTGCAACCGCGGTTTTTTGCGCGATTTCGGGTGACATCCACAAGTGCATGTTAAACTCACCGTGATGATGATGATGCTCTGCATCATGATCGTGCTCTGCTGCCTCATGGTCATCGTGATCATCGTCTTCACCGCCCCGCAGCAACATCGTTTTTACGCCGGGAATTTGTACTATCTCAAGATTCTTTTTTTCTGGCAGGGCGGCGGCTGATTTGGTCATAAACGCTTCCATTTCTGGTCCCACCCAGACCACTAAGTCCGCGTTTTGTAAGCGTTTTACATCAGACGGGCGCAGGGCATAATCATGTTCGGATGCGCCATCAGGCAGCAAGACCTCCACCGGTGTTACCCCGTCCGCAATCGCAGAGGCAATGAAGCCAACAGGCTTAATGGAGGCCACTACATTGGCATGAGCGGGCAAAGCAACGGCGGTAGCAAAAGCAAGCGCAGCCAGGGTAAAACCCACCCCTTTTTTATTATGTAACATAATGCGTCATTCCTTCGTCATCAACAGATTGGATGTGATATTATAACATTCGAAATTCTGCGCAACCTGTAAATCTTATGCCATCACTTGTCACACTTGAAAATGTCTCCATCCAGTTTGCTCAACGCACCGTCCTGTCTGGCGTGAGCCTGGCGCTTCATCCTGGTAAAATTTTGACGCTGCTGGGTCCCAATGGCGCGGGTAAATCGACGCTGGTGCGCGTGGTACTCGGCCTGCTCGCGCCCTCATCCGGTCAGGTGCATCGCAGTGCGAACCTGCGTATTGGTTATGTGCCTCAGAAACTGCACATCGATCCGACGTTACCGGTTACCGTCGAGCGTTTTATGCGTTTGTCACGTGGCGCACGTCATCAGGACATTCTGCCTGCGCTCAAACGCGTTCAGGCCGGTCACCTGCTGACCTCTCCCCTGCAGAAACTGTCCGGTGGCGAAATGCAGCGCGTCCTGCTTGCGCGTGCGCTGCTTAATCAGCCACAGTTGCTGGTGCTGGATGAGCCGACACAGGGCGTGGACGTCAATGGTCAGGTCGCGCTCTATGATTTGATTAACCAGCTTCGTCATGAGCTGAACTGTGCGGTATTGATGGTCTCTCATGATTTGCATCTGGTCATGGCCAAGACAGACGAAGTGCTGTGCCTCAATCATCATATCTGCTGTTCCGGCACGCCCGAGGCTGTCTCTAAGCATCCGGAATTTATTGCCATGTTTGGGCCACGCGGCGCACAGGAACTGGCTATCTATCGTCATCACCATAATCATCGTCACGACTTAAAGGGACGTATCGTACTTCGCAAGGGACCGGGTCCACTATGATTGAATTATTGCTACCAGGCTGGCTGGGCGGCGTCATGCTGGCGCTGGCCGCCGGTCCTCTGGGTTCGTTTGTCGTCTGGCGCAAGATGTCTTACTTTGGCGACACACTGGCCCATGCCTCACTGCTTGGCGTTGCGTTTGGTTTAATGCTGGATGTAAATCCTTATTATGCCGTGATTCTGGTCACGGTTTGTCTGGCGCTGGGGCTGGTCTGGCTGGAACGCCGCCCGCATCTGGCCATTGATACCTTGCTGGGCATTATGGCGCATAGTGCGCTGTCACTGGGACTGGTGGTCGTCAGCCTGATGTCGAATGTGCGGGTCGATTTGATGGCCTACCTGTTCGGCGATTTGCTGGCGGTCACCCCTGCCGATCTCGGGGCAATGGCTGCAGGCGTAGGTTGTGTTTTAGCGGTCATGGCCTGGCAGTGGCGCCCGTTGCTGTCGATGACCATCAGCCCCGAACTGGCGCAGGTCGATGGCGTGAATATTCAACGCACCCGGTTAATCCTGATGCTGGTGACCGCGCTGACTATTGGCGTGGCGATGAAATTTGTCGGGGCGCTGATCATCACCTCGCTGCTGATTATCCCGGCTGCGACGGCGCGACGCTTTGCACGTTCACCGGAAATGATGGCCGCGATTGCGGTGCTGATGGGGGTAATGGCAGTGACCGGCGGGTTAACCTTTTCGGCGTTCTATGACACACCTGCGGGGCCGTCTGTGGTGCTGTGCGCAGCCATACTGTTTATCGTCAGTATGGTGCGCAAACCGGCGCTGTGATTACGCCTCTTTGGTGATACCGAAATGACGGTAAGCATGCTGCGTGGCCATCCGGCCGCGCGGTGTGCGTTGAATAAAGCCCTGCTGAATCAGGAAGGGCTCGATGACATCTTCGATCGTTTCCCGCTCTTCACCAATCGCCGCCGCAAGGTTATCCAGACCCACCGGCCCGCCGGTGAATTTATCAATAATCGCCAGCAGCAGTTTACGATCCATATAGTCGAAACCTTCGCTGTCAACGTTAAGCATGTCCAGCGCGGTCACTGAGACTTCGCCGCTTAAGTTACCGTTTGCCCGCACTTCTGCAAAATCACGCACCCGGCGTAACAGTCGGTTAGCAATACGCGGCGTGCCGCGAGAGCGACGGGCGATTTCAAGGGCCCCCTCCTCGCTCAGCGCCAGGCCCAAGCAAGCGGCACTGCGCCCGACGATATGCTGCAAATCTTTCACCTGATAGAATTCCAGCCGCTGCACGATACCAAAACGATCGCGCAGGGGCGACGTCAGTGAGCCCGCGCGCGTAGTGGCACCAATCAGCGTAAACGGCGGCAGATCAAGCTTAATCGAGCGCGCTGCCGGACCTTCGCCAATCATGATATCCAGCTGATAGTCTTCCATCGCCGGATACAGCACTTCTTCAACGACCGGTGACAGGCGGTGAATCTCATCAATAAACAGCACATCATGTGGCTCAAGGTTGGTCAGCATCGCCGCCAAATCGCCCGCTTTCTCCAGCACCGGACCGGAGGTGGTGCGCAGATTGACGCCCATCTCATTAGCCACAATGTTCGCCAGGGTGGTTTTTCCCAGCCCGGGTGGGCCAAAAATCAGCAAATGATCCAGCGCATCGCCACGCAGTTGGGCCGCTTTGATAAAAATTTCCATTTGCTCCCGCACCTGCGGCTGGCCGACATACTCGGTCAGCATCTTAGGCCGGATGGCGCGGTCGAGGCTCTCTTCTTCGCTAACGCTGGCGGCGGAGATCAGGCGATCGGCTTCAATCATGAATTACCTCAAATAGCGGCGCGGAGCGCTTCGCGAATTAATGTTTCACAATCCGCGTCAGGGCGACCCACTTTGCTGATCATGCGGCTCGCTTCCTGCGGTTTATAACCCAGGGACACCAGCGCTGCAACCGCTTCCGCTTCGGCGTCGTTGGTTTCGGGTTCCGGGCCCGGCGTGGTCAGCGTAAAGGCCGAGTCACCGCCAAACAGATCGCCATGCATCCCTTTAAAGCGATCCTTCATCTCGACAACCAGACGCTCGGCGGTTTTCTTGCCCACACCCGGCAGTTTGACCAGCGCGGCAATCTCTTCTTTTTCCACCGCCGTGACAAACTGCTGAGCGGACATGCCCGACAGAATAGCGAGCGCCAGTTTCGGCCCAACGCCGTTGACTTTTATCAGTTCACGAAACAGGGCACGTTCCTGTTTGCTGTTAAAGCCGAACAGCAGTTGCGCGTCTTCACGAACCACAAATTGCGTAAAGATTATCGCTTCGTGATTAAGCTCAGGCAGTTCATAAAAACAGGTCATTGGCATATGGACTTCATAACCAACGCCATGCGCCTCTAGCAGGACCAGCGGTGGCTGCTTTTCCAGAATGGTTCCCCGTAAACGACCTATCACCTGATGCCTTCCTTATTCAACGTATGTGGCGGAATTTATACCATAAAAAAGGCTGGATGAATATCCAGCCTGACGGGCATATTGCGGGGATTGCCGTTAGCGCTGCCGCAGCCGGCCGCGGGTCAGCACCAGCGTGTTCTCACTCATGCGCGCGGCATTCTGTGCAACATGGCAGTGCGTAATCGCGATAGCCAGCGCATCGGCGGCATCAGCCTGCGGACTGGCTGCAAGCTTCAGTAAGGATTTGACCATATGCTGAACCTGACTTTTTTCTGCCCCGCCGGTTCCAACAACCGTCTGCTTCACCTGACGTGCGGCATATTCGAACACCGGCAGGTCATGGTTTACCGCCGCGACGATGGCGGCACCGCGCGCCTGGCCAAGCTTCAGCGCCGAGTCGGCGTTCTTCGCCATAAACACCTGCTCGATGGCGAAAAAATCAGGCGAAAACTGCGTGATAATTTCGCAAACGCCAGCATAGATCAGCTTCAGGCGCGCCGGCAATTCTGTCGTATTGGTGCGGATACAGCCGCTGCCCAGATAGGTGAGCTGACGGCCGGTCTGACGAATCACCCCGTAACCGGTGACGCGTGAACCGGGGTCAATCCCCAGGATAATAGACATGACGCGTCTCCAGCCAGCGATGAAAGCGGTACAGCATTACAGCGTTTCCGCCACCTCATCGGAGATCTCACCGTTGTGATAAACCTCCTGCACGTCGTCGCAGTCTTCCAGCATATCGATCAGACGCAGCAGTTTCGGTGCGGTTTCCGCATCCATTTCCGCTTTGGTTGACGGAATCATCGCAATTTCCGCCGTATCCGCTTTCAGACCGGCGGCTTCCAGCGCATCGCGAACAGTGCCCATCTCTTCCCAGGCGGTGAAGACATCGATAGCGCCATCATCATACGCCACCACGTCCTCTGCACCGGCTTCCAGCGCGGCTTCCATCACCGCATCTTCATCCTGGCCTGGCGCGTAAGAAATCACGCCTTTTTTGCTGAACAGGTAAGACACGGAGCCATCGGTTCCCAGGTTGCCGCCGGTTTTGGTGAACGCATGACGCACTTCACCCACCGTACGGTTTCGGTTATCACTCAGACACTCGATCATGATGGCCGATCCCCCCGGACCGTAACCTTCATAGATGATGGTTTCCATGTTGGAATCATCTTCGCCGCCCACACCGCGTGCAATCGCACGGTTCATGGTATCGCGTGTCATGTTATTAGACAGCGCTTTGTCCATGGCAGCACGTAAACGTGGGTTAGAACCGGGATCGCCCCCACCCAGTTTCGCGGCGGTCACCAGCTCGCGAATGATTTTGGTAAAGATTTTACCGCGCTTGGCATCCTGAGCAGCCTTGCGGTGCTTGGTATTCGCCCATTTACTATGTCCAGCCATCTTGCATATTCTCCGATCTTAACAATCGCACGGGCTATCTGACTTACGATCCGCCTCCCGACAGTGCCTGCCATCCTCACGTCGTTATAAACGTTCCGGTTGCGCTGCACTGACAGTCGCGGCTTCGCGATACCGATGATGCCCGACTCTTCAATTTTAACGGCGCCGGTTTATCACCGGCGCCCGGTTTAGGGAACGAAGGATGAGCTTCGTCGAATTCGCGAAATTTAACGTCACTGCCGCCTGAAAAACGCGTTACGGCAGGCATTCAGATAAATTCCTCAATCGCCTGGCGGTTACTCCAGGACTTGGTCAGGGCAGCAGCAGCGGCGGGCTCAAGCCAGCGCGCGGCAAGATGCTCGGTGAGCAGCAGGTCGCGCTCTGCGGGTAACGCCAGCCTGAACCAGTGTTCACGGTTATGCGTAATGCCCGGTGCGTAACGGTGGCGATAGTGCGGGAAAATTTCAAACTCGATCTGTTTGTGACAGTCTTCCAGCACTAACTTTTCGTCCGCAATGTTGATGGACAGCTCCTCTGACACCTCACGCTCGGCCGCCTGGCGCGGGGTTTCCCCGACTTCCAGGCTGCCTGTGACCGACTGCCAGAAGCTGGCATCATCACGTCGCTGCAGCATTAACACCCGGCCAGTATCTTGCGCAAAAATCACCACCAGCACCGATACCGGATGTTTATTGCCCATTACTTGTTCTCTGACTTTTCTTTCTTCGGCGCCACCAGAATGCCCAGATCCAGCAACGCGGCAGGATTGGCTTCGCTCGGTGCTTCGGTCATCATGCACGCGGCGGCGGTGGTTTTCGGGAATGCGATAACATCGCGAATGTTATCGGTGCCGGTCAGCAGCATCGTCAGGCGATCCAGACCAAACGCCAGGCCCGCGTGCGGTGGTGTACCGTATTTCAGCGCGTCAAGCAGGAAGCCAAACTTCAGGCGCTGCTCCTCTTCGGTGATCCCGAGGATACTGAACACCGTCTGCTGCATTTTGCTGTTGTGAATACGCACGGAACCGCCGCCCACTTCGTAGCCGTTAATCACCATGTCGTAGGCATTTGCCACCGCCTGAACCGGATCGCTGGCCAGCGCCTCTGCGGTCATGTCTTTCGGTGAAGTGAACGGATGGTGCATCGCAGCCAGACCGCCCTCTTCATCATCCTCAAACATCGGGAAGTCGATTACCCACAGCGGTGCCCAGGCGTTTTCGTCGGTGATCCGCAAATCGCGGCCGACTTTCAGGCGCAGCGCACCCAGCGCATCCGCCACGACTTTCGCGCGATCGGCACCGAAGAAGATCAGGTCGCCATCCTGTGCGCCCGTGCGGTTCAGTATCGCTTCCACGATGTCGGCACTGAGGAACTTGGCCACCGGACTCTGCACGCCCTCGAAGCCGTTGGCACGTTCGTTAATCTTCATCCACGCCAGCCCTTTGGCCCCGTAGATTTCAACAAACTTGCCGTATTCGTCGATTTGCTTACGCGTCACCGCCGCACCGCCGGGCACGCGCAGCGCAGCTACGCGGCCTTTCGGGTCATTTGCGGGACCCGCAAAGACCTGGAATTCGACGCTTTTCAGCAGATCGCCTACGTCCACCAGCTCCATCGGGTTGCGCAGGTCAGGCTTGTCCGAACCAAAGCGATGCATGGCTTCGGCAAAGGTCATCTGTGGAAACGCCCCCAGATCCACCCCTTTGATGTCCATCCACAGCTCACGAATCAGACGCTCCATCTTCTCACGCACCTGTTCGGCGGTCATGAAGGAGGTTTCAACGTCGATCTGGGTAAACTCTGGCTGACGATCAGCACGCAGGTCTTCATCACGGAAGCACTTAACGATCTGATAATAGCGGTCGAAGCCGGACATCATCAGCAGCTGCTTGAACAACTGCGGTGACTGCGGCAGCGCATAGAACTTCCCTTTGTGCACACGGCTGGGCACCAGATAGTCGCGCGCGCCTTCTGGCGTTGCTTTAGTCAGCATCGGCGTTTCAATATCCAGAAAGCCTTCGTTATCCATAAAGCGACGCACAAAGCTGGTGATTTTCGCACGGGTTTTCAAACGCTGCGCCATCTCCGGACGACGCAGGTCCAGATAGCGATACGTCAGACGCGCTTCTTCGCTGTTGGTCTGATTAGAATCCAGCGGCAGAGGGTCAGCACGGTTGATGATGGTCAGCGCGTGGGCGAACACTTCCACGTCGCCGGTCGCCATGTCGCTGTTTCGGTTCTTTTCGTCACGGGCACGGACGGTACCGGTGATCTGGATACAGAATTCGTTACGCAGTTCAGATGCCAGCTGGAACGCTTCTTGATGATCGGCATCGAAAAACACCTGGGCGATGCCTTCACGGTCGCGCATATCGATAAAGATCAGGCTTCCCAGATCGCGACGGCGATTGACCCAGCCGCAAAGCGTAACTTGCTGACCCACATGAGACAGATTGAGCTGTCCACAATACTCTGTACGCATAACACTATCCTTTTAACTTCGCCGCTGCAGCAGACAGCACCAGGCCGCGTAACCTTATCAGGTGCTGTCGCAAAAAAGGCCGCTATTATAATGGAAAAAGGCTGACAGGATAAGTGGAGCCACGCTAAAGCACGGCATTTCCTGTTCCCTTTTCACCGGGTTGCGTCAATATACTGCCTTACAGGATAATTACCATCACACTCAACGACAGGAGTCAGGCGTGACACTTCGTATCGGTTTGCCGCAATGGCACCACGCACACTGGAAACGCTGGGGAATTGAAACCCTGGCGGACTACGCGCGTTATTTCCAGACCGTTGAGGGCAATACCACGCTGTATGCACTGCCGGATCCCGAAACCGTGTTGCGCTGGCGGGATATGACGCACGATCAGTTTCGCTTCTGTTTTAAATTCCCCAGCACAATCAGCCATCAGGCAGCACTGCAAAACACCGATGACTTACTGACCGACTTTTTTCGCCTGATGCATCCGCTTGCCGATCGCATCGGTCAGTACTGGCTCCAGTTGCCTGCCAGCTTTTCTCCCGCCCAACTCAGCGATCTGTGGCGTTTTCTGGATAGTCTGCCTGCCTCTTTTTCCTATGGCGTGGAAGTGCGGCATGCCGCTTTTTTCGCGAAAGGTGAGGCTGAGCGCGCGCTGAATCGTGGCCTGCTCCAGCGCGGCGTCAATCGTGTGGTGCTGGACAGCCGTCCGGTTCACGCCTCAACGTCACAAAGCGCGGCGGCGCTGCACGCCCGCCAGCAAAAACCGCGCGTCCCGCCGCATGCGCTGTTAACAGGACCGCGCCCGATGATCCGCTTTGTCGGCAGCGATAGTCTTGAAGAAAGCCTGCCGCTGTTTCGCATCTGGCTGACGAAACTGGCTGAATGGCATACGCAAAGTGAACCGCTGGTCTTCATTCACACGCCCGACATGGGCCAGGTCTTTCCGCTGGTGCAGGCCTTGTGGCCTGAACTGCAAAAAATTGATGCCAGCATCGGTCCCGGGCCGGACTGGCCGCAACAGGATTCGCTATTCTGATAGCGACCGGCAGCATCACACCTCTGGCAAAAGTAAAAATAAGGAATCAATAATGATAAGCGCGTTATATGTGGTGATCGGGGCCTTACTGATCATGAAATTTACCCTGAATGTTGTGCGCTTACGGCGACAGCATCATGTGGCTTATGGCGATGGCGGTCATCACGATTTACACATGGCCATCCGGATTCACGGCAATGCCATTGAAACGATCCCGCTGGGGTTATTATTGCTGATTGTGCTGGAGATGAACGGCGCGAATATCTGGATGGTGCACCTGACCGGCATCCTGTTTTTCATTGGCCGGGTGTTGCATGCACAGGGCCTGCGCAGCGATGTCATGAGCAAACGCAAATATGGCATGATGCTGACGTTATTCTCGCTGTCCGGTATGGTAATTTTTAACCTGATTTACCTGCCCTGGCCACTCTTGCTCAGCTTGCGTTAATGTTAACGGCGTAAAGGGTGCAGGCCGCGGCAGTTTCTGCCAGAATAGCGCCCTTTCCGCCGTCTCTTCGGATTTTCGTTATGTCTGATCGCGATCAACTCTTTTCTGCGCCCATTGAAAAACTGGGCGACTGGACGTTTGACGAGCGCGTGGCTGAAGTGTTTCCCGACATGATTCAGCGCTCAGTGCCGGGCTATTCCAACATCATTTCGATGATTGGCATGCTGGCAGAACGTTTCGTCCAGCCCAACAGCCAGGTATTTGACCTGGGCTGTTCACTAGGCGCTGCCACGCTCTCAGTGCGCCGCAATATTCACGTGCCCGGCTGTCAGATTATTGCTGTGGATAATTCGCCGGCCATGGTGGAGCGCTGCCGCCGTCATATCGACGCGTTTCGGGCGGCTACGCCGGTTACGGTCGTCGAAGCGGATATCTGCGATATCGCCATTGAGAACGCCTCACTGGTGGTGCTCAATTTCACCCTGCAGTTTCTTGAACCGCCAGCCCGCCTGACGTTGCTGACCAAAATCTGGCAGGGGCTGAATCCCGGCGGCGCGTTGGTGCTCTCTGAGAAGTTCAGCTTTGAAGATCGTGACGTCGGTGAACTGTTGTTCAACATGCATCATGACTTTAAGCGCGCCAACGGCTACAGCGAACTGGAAATCAGCCAGAAACGCAGCATGCTGGAAAATGTGATGCTCACCGATAGCGTAGAAACGCACAAGGCGCGCCTGAAACAGGCCGGCTTTTCTCATGCTGAGCTGTGGTTTCAGTGTTTTAATTTTGGTTCGTTGGTGGCATTAAAATGATCGACTTTGGCCGTTTTTATCAGCAAATCGCCGTGGGTCCCCTGGCAAAATGGCTGGAGGTGCTGCCTGCGCAAATCAGCGAGTGGCAGCGTGAAAATCTGCACGGGCACTTCCGTGACTGGTACAAGTCGCTGGAATATTTACCCCAGCTGGAACCTCAGCGGCTGGACCTGCTGCACAGCGTCAGCGTCGATCGGGACGATATCAGCGATCGGCACCGTCAGGGCATTGAGAAACTGCTGCGTAATCTGATGCCCTGGCGCAAAGGCCCCTATTCGCTTTACGGCACCGAAATTAATACGGAATGGCGCTCAGACTGGAAATGGGATCGCGTGCTGCCACACATCTCCTCGTTAGCCGGACGCACTGTACTGGATGTGGGCTGTGGCAGTGGCTACCATATGTGGCGCATGATCGGGGCAGGCGCGCACCTTGTGGTCGGTATCGATCCCATGCAGCTGTTTCTGTGCCAGTTCGAAGCCGTCCGCAAGCTGTTAAATGACGACCGCCGCGCCCACCTGCTGCCGCTCGGCATCGAACAGCTGCCGGTGCTTCAGGCGTTCGATACCGTGTTTTCCATGGGCGTGCTTTATCACCGCCGTTCGCCGCTGGATCATCTGATGCAGCTGAAAAATCAGTTAGTGAGCGGCGGCGAACTGGTCCTGGAAACGCTGGTGATTGAAGGCGATGTGAATCAGGTGCTGGTGCCGGGCGAACGCTATGCTCAGATGCGCAACGTCTACTTTATCCCCTCCGCCGAGGCGCTGAAAAGCTGGCTGGAGAAATGCGGCTTTGTCGATGTGCGCATTGTGGACTTTGCCGTAACGACCACAGATGAACAGCGCCGGACCGACTGGATGACCAGCGAATCGCTGGCGGAATTCCTTGATCCTGCGGACAGCAGCAAAACCGTTGAAGGTTATCCCGCACCGCTGCGTGCGGTGCTGGTCGCCACCAAGCCGTAATGCTCAGCGGCGAGACAGCGCCAGTTTCGCCGCGAAGCCAATAAAGACGCAGCCCGTCAAACGATCCATGATTGTCAACACGCGTGGCTTCCTGATCTGTGCCGCAAAATAGTGACTGCTGACAATCAGCACGCTGCTCCAGATCAATCCAGTCACCATATGTGTCAGGGCCATCAGGGTGCACCAGACCGGGACCGAGCCGCCCTGAGGGATAAACTGCGGTAAAAATGTTACGTAGAAAACGCCCACTTTAGGATTCAACAGATTCCCCAGTAACCCACGCAGAAAGCAGGCCAGATGCGTTTGCTGCGACGGCGTTTCGGCGGGCAGCGCTGCATTCTGGCGACGCGGATGCCACAGTAACCTGACGCCCAGCCAGAGCAGATAGGCTGCGCCAGCCCACTTCAGCAGGTTATACGCCGTTTCCGATGCCAGCAGCAGCGCCCCCAGCCCCAGCCCGACCGCAATGCCCCACGACAGACAGCCCGTCGCCACGCCCAGCGCGGTCGCACTGGCTCGTCGCCAGCCCTGTGCCGCCGCCGATCGCAAAATTAATGCCGTATCGAACCCCGGCGTCAGGGTCAAAATGATGATCGCAAACAGAAAAGAGAGGAATGAAGTCGTCACAGGCGTACTCCTGATTAGAAGTGCTTAACAATAACAAGCGTTTTTCACGCTGTACAGACAGCCAGGCGTGATTAACTGCTACGCTTTTTAGTGGCGTTATTAGCGGGCCGGTAACGGTCTCAATTGAAAAACCAGGAGCTACGATCATGAGTAAATTTATTTTCTCTTCGCCTCGCAAATATGTACAGGGTGCGGGCGTGCTCGATGAACTGGGAGAGTATGTCACGGAATTGGGCAATCACGCTTTCGTGGTGGCTGACGATGTCGTCTGGGGGCTGATTGGTGAGCGGGCGCAGTCTACGCTGGAAAAAGCAGGCATTACCCTCAGCCGTCAGCAGTTCAATGGCGAAGCCTCCAGTAATGAAATTACCCGGTTAAGTCAGCATGCGCAGCAGCAGGGCTGTAACGTGGTGATTGGTTTGGGTGGCGGCAAAACGCTGGATACGGTAAAAGCCGTGGCCGATGAACTCAAACAGCCGGTAGTGATTGTGCCCACCATTGCCTCAACCGATGCGCCCTGTAGCGCGCTGTCTGTTATCTATTCCGACAGTGGCGTTTTTGAAAGCTACCGTTTCTACAGTAAAAATCCCGATCTGGTGTTAATTGATACCGCCGTGTGCGCCGCCGCGCCCGCCCGCCTGTTCGCGTCCGGCATCGCCGATGGTCTGGCGACCTGGGTGGAAGCCCAGGCGGTGGCCCGTAGCCATGCGAAATCGATGGTCAATGGCGATCCGACTATTGCCGGTCTTGCCATTGCCCGGGCCTGTGAAGAGACGCTGCTGACGTGGGGCTACAGTGCCTATATCGCCGTCTCGGAAAAACGCGTCACGCCAGCGGTAGAAGCGGTAGTGGAAGCCAATACATTGCTGTCCGGTTTAGGCTTTGAGAACGCCGGTCTGGCAGGTGCGCACGCGATTCATAACGGATTCACCGCAATTGACGGCGATATCCACCATCTTACTCACGGTGAAAAAGTGGCCTACGGTACGTTAACTCAGATGGTGCTTGAGCAGCGTCCCGATGAAGAAATTGCCCGCTACATCCGCTTCTACCGTTCGATCAATATGCCGACCACGTTAAAAGAGATGCATCTGGACGGGGTGAGCTGGGAAGATCTGGTAAAAATCGGCGCGCTGGCGAACAGCGAGGGCGATACGCTGAAAAACCTCAATCCTAACCTGGCACCGGAACAGATCGCCCATGCGCTACTGGGCCTGGATGCGTTCAGTAAAACGGTAAAATAGTGGCTATTCCGTCGCCTCAGTGGGTTTGTCCCAGTACTGATACTTATAAACCGCACTGAGGTGACGCTGCACCGTGCCTTTCTCAAAAACTTCGGTTTCATTCAGGTAACTCAGGGTGCAGTTGCCCTTGTCATCCCAGAACTGGCATTCATCCACGGTACGCAGAGTGCTGACGTCGGTTGATGCCGTGCCGTTGAGGCGCAGCTCCCGCCCTTTATCGTCATAGGTATAGGTGTCTTTTCGCCGGGCAGAGGTGGTGCGGGTGACGAGGCCCTGCGGACTCCACGCGTAACGGTATTCCCCGTTGCTGACGGGATCGGTTCCGCGCGCAATGCTTTTCAGCAAACGATAGTGTTTATCGTAGCGGTACGTGGTGTCCGTGAATCCCGATTTGCCCATGCTGATGAATTTGTCTGAAGCGCTGATAATATTGCCGTTTTTTCCCTTGTGCCAGTTGATGGTGCCTTGTCGGTTATCCACCACCACTTCCTTTCCCTGTTTCAGCACTTTTACCAGATACGCATATTCGGCAACCCAACCTTCCTGCACACGCACCAGATGTTGTTCCATGCTCAGAATGACGTTACGCTCATTTTTGTCATAACTGATATCCGCCACCAGCAGGTCGCCACAGGGATCAAACTGCCCCAGCACCCGCTTTTGCGAATTGACGTCTTTGCCAAACTCCCCTGCGACAACCTGACGTACCGCCCCTTTCGCACTGCCGCCCAGCAGAATCCAGTTATTACTGTCAGAGACCGCTTTACTGTTTGATTTGCACGCGGCAAAGGTTAAGGGCGCATGGCATCCCATCACGGTGAGAACAGCGGAAAGCAGAATGCATCGCATGGCAGGGCCTCTGACATCAATGTCGATTAGGGTTAAGCTGATGACCCGCAACCGGGGAACAGAACAGGGAAAGCAAAGCCGCGTTGACGGCAAACGGCGACACAGAATGCACGCAATGCGTTGTTTCATCATCCACTATAGCGGAATACCGGACAAAAAATACCCCAGCAAATGTGCTGGGGTTTGGTACTTGCAAACATCACGTCATCAATCGGCGTGCTGCGCGGCAAAACTGGTTATGAGTCAGGCCACCCGGGCGGTATTCATTTGCATGACACTTTTCATTGCCTCTACAACATCACCATCGACGCAGTAACGGCTGAACTCATCAATTTCGGCTTCGGAACACATGGAAACACCCGCTTTGCGGTAACGCATCGGTGATGCCACCAGGTGGCTTGCCGAGCTGTGTACCTCACGAATATCTGCATCAAGAAACTTTTGCAGGTTACTTAAACGAACGCCAGCACCTGCCATAATGATAGGACCGCTGCTGTATTCATTAAGTTCCCTCAATAATGCAATTCCGTTTTCCGCACTCTGCTGCTGCCCGGAAGTGAGGATACGTTTCACGCCAAAATCGGTTAAAACATCGAGCGAACGTTTTGGCCGGTGGCAGAGATCGAAGGCGCGATGGAAGGTCACCGCCATGCCGTCGCACAGCGCCATGATCTGCCGCATCTGCCCCACATGAATATGGGCATCTTCATCCAGCATCCCTAACACTACGCCCGGAAAGCCCAGTTCGCGAATCCGCGCGACATCCGATTTCATTGCCTCGAACTCCCGGCTGGAATAGCAAAAATCTCCGCCGCGCGGGCGGACAATAGGATGCACCGGAACAGAAATGTCACGACGGGCGACTTCCAGCATGCCAGCAGAAGGTGTCAGGCCGCCTTCACGCGGTGCCGCACAGAGTTCAATTCGATCGGCCCCCGCCTGTTGAGCGGTTAAGGCACAATCCACCCCATAGCAACAAATTTCCAGTGTGGTCATTCTCTTCTCCTTTACATGACGTCCTGTTCACGCCAAATTCGTCAGGTATGCTTATCCCTTAGAACAGTTTACGTGGAAAACTAACTATGACATTCAATTTTGACCAACGGATAGACCGCCGTCACAGTGATAGCCTTAAATGGCACAAATATGCGGGCCAGGATATTCTGCCGTTGTGGGTAGCGGATACGGATTTCCGTTCGCCTGCCCCCATCATTGAGGCCATTAAAGCCCGCGTTGATCATGGTGTTTTCGGCTATGGCGATAAGCCTCAGGGATTTATCGATGCGCTGATTGCCCGCTGTAAATCACGCTATCGCTGGGAAGTTAAACCGGAATGGGTGGTCGTGTTGCCCGGCGTAGTCTGCGGGTTAAATCTGGCCGTGCGGGCGTTTACCGCGCCGCACCAGGGTACCGTCGCGCCGCATCCCATTTATCCCCCTTTCCGTTCAGCCGCGAAGCTGGCTGAACGTGATCAGTTGAATCTGCCTCTGACGTTGCAGGAAGGCCGCTGGGTCATGGATCTCACTGCAGCAGACGGCCACATGCAGGACAAAACGTTGCTGATGCTTTGCAATCCGCAAAATCCTGGCGGCACGGTTTACCGCCGGGAAGAACTTGAAGCGCAGCTGGCCTTTGCGCAGCACCATGATTTAATCGTCTGCTCTGACGAAATTCATTGCGATTTACTGTTAACGCCGGGGCTGCAACATATCCCCTTTGCCTCCCTGAGTGATGATGCGGCCCAACGGAGCATTACGCTGCTTTCGCCATCCAAAACCTTCAATATTGCCGGGCTGGGCGCTTCCGTCGCTGTGATCCCGGATCCTGAACTACGGGCGCGATTCACCGCCGTGCGCCAGGGCATTGTGCCCTCAGTCGATATTCTGGCCCTGGTTGCGGCGGAAGTCGCCTGGCGGGCCTGTGATGACTGGCTTGATGCCCAGCTTGATTATCTGCGCGGCAACCGGGACTGGCTGGTTTCCGAAGTCAATGCGCTGCCCGGCCTCAAAATGACCTCTCCGGAAGGCAGTTATCTGGGCTGGATCGATGCGCGAGAACTCCAGGTTGCCAGCCCGGCGCTGTACTTTGAAAAACACGGGCTTGGCTTCTCGCCGGGGCGCGACTTTGGTGATGACGGCTTTGTACGGATCAATTTCGGCTGTCCCCGCGCCTTGCTGGAAGAAGCCGTCAGACGGCTCAGACGCGCGGTTGAAGCCCGGGGCTAACGCTGTTCACTGGCCACAATCTCGTCCAGTCGCCATGGGTGAAACTTAATCGTGGTTTCCCCATCGGTCACTGCCAGCGTAGGATTCGGCAGACGCTCGTTTTCCCCTTTCGGTGAGCTGGTTTTGAATGAAATACCCGGCTGTGTGAGTGCCTGATCGGACAGCAGCGCCATGGCACGCATGCCCAGTGTTTCAGGCTCGCCTCGTAATACCACCTCAATATGTTCCCAGCGCTCGTGGCGGTAACGTTTTTCACCCGGCCAGGGCAGCTCAACGACGTCTATCGCCCAGCCGGCAATCATTAACGGTTGGTGCAGCTTAAATAAAAATACCGGTCGTCCGTTAATCATCGCCGCCGAGAACTGCTCCCCGAGTTGCAAAAACCCTTTTTGCCAGCGTTCGGCCGTCGCATTCTGATGACACCGCACGGCCACATGATCGGCGTCGAGGTCTGTAGAGTTTAACCCCAGACGCTGTGAAAAATTTTGTAACCGTTCTTCGAAAGCCGCTAAATCGGCCTGTAAATCGTCCAGTTCGGGTGGAAATATCATGCTCACCGTAAGCTGTCTCCTCACTTTTTTATGACCAGGGAATGCTGTAACTCATTGTTACTGAACTATCGTAATGAACAAAAGGGTAAGATTCATCTTATTTGGCTGGCGTTTTACGAGAAAAGCAAAAAATTAACGCTTTTAATTCAGATTAATCTTCTGGTTAGATCCACCTTTTCGTTGACAAAAGTAACTTAAGTTACTGTTTTGTATGGTTATCATTAACACAATAAGATAAGTCTTACTTAACAGTGACATGATTGCAGCCTGCATAGCTTTCTATTAAATTTGCATTAACACTATTATAAGGAAAGTTTTTATGACGATGCTCATCGTAGTTGCCATCTTAATTGCACTGATGGGGTTTGCCCTTGCGCGCCACTGGAAGGTACGTGCAGACAAAAGTGTTAAAAACGCGCGCCGCGCGCGTCGTCGCTAATCTCTGCGGGAAACATCTTCGGCTCTGTTTCCCTGCCTTTATCCCGCTACTGACTCACGCTGACAATTCACGTATACTTTTTCCCTCATTTTTTCCTTTTGCCGGGCCAGGACCTGTGGTCATTGCACCCGGCAGAATCATGACGACAGCCCGCTGCCCAAATAGCGTGCTTTTCTCTGCATATGTAAGGTAACCCGGTGAATATTCAGGCGCTTCTTTCCGCAAAAGTCAGTCAGGCAATGGTGCTGGCTGGTGCTCCCTCCGATTGTGAACCTCAGGTTCGTCAGTCGGCTAAAGTTCAGTTTGGTGATTATCAGGCTAACGGCATCATGGCCGTGGCGAAAAAACTGGGCCAGGCGCCACGACAATTAGCTGAAACCGTGATTCAACATCTGGACCTCACTGGCATTGCCAGCAAAGTGGAGATCGCGGGGCCGGGCTTTATCAACATTTTCCTGGATCGTCAGTGGCTGGCCGACCATGCCCGGCAGGCGCTGAATCATCCGCGCCTTGGCGTGAACCCGGTCGAACCACAGACAATCGTCGTGGACTACTCTGCCCCCAACGTGGCGAAAGAGATGCACGTCGGCCATGTGCGTTCCACCATCATTGGCGACGCCGCGGTGCGCACCCTCGAGTTCCTGGGCCACAACGTGATCCGCGCGAACCATGTGGGCGACTGGGGCACGCAGTTCGGCATGCTGATTGCGTTTCTTGAAAAACAGCAAAATGAAAACCACGCGGAGATGGCGCTGGCGGATTTAGAAGGTTTTTACCGTGAAGCCAAGCGCACTTACGATGAAGATCCTGAGTTTGCAGAGCGTGCGCGCGGCTATGTCGTGAAGTTGCAAGGCGGTGACGACTACTGTCGTCAGATGTGGAAAAAGCTGGTTGATATCACCATGACGCAAAACCAGCATATCTACAACCGTCTGAACGTCACCCTGACGCGTGATGATGTGATGGGTGAGAGCCTCTATAACGACATGCTGCCGGAAATTGTGGCCGATCTGAAAGCCAAAGGTCTGGCCGTCGAGAGTGAAGGCGCCACCGTGGTATACCTGGAAGAATTCCAGAACAAAGAAGGTGAGCCGATGGGCGTGATCATCCAGAAAAAGGATGGCGGCTATCTTTACACCACCACCGATATTGCCTGTGCCAGGTATCGCTATGAAACCCTGCATGCGGACCGCGTAATTTACTACATCGACTCACGTCAGCATCAGCATTTACAGCAGGCGTGGACCATTGTCCGTAAAGCCGGCTATGTGCCTGCGTCCGTTCCACTTGAACATCATGCGTTCGGTATGATGTTGGGCAAAGATGGCCGTCCGTTTAAAACCCGCAGCGGCGGCACCATCAAGCTGTCAGATTTGCTGGATGAAGCCTATGAACGCGCGTACACGCTGGTACGCGAGAAAAACCCGGACATGACGGAAGAGGAAGTCAGCACGCTTGCGGAAGTCGTCGGCATCAGCGCCGTGAAATATGCCGATCTGTCAAAAAGCCGCACCACTGATTACATTTTTGACTGGGATAATATGCTGGCGTTTGAGGGCAATACGGCGCCTTACATGCAATATGCTTATACGCGCGTGCTGTCCGTGTTCCGCAAAGCCGGTATCGACGCCGATGCGATTCAGGCAGAAATCGTGCTGACGGATGACCGTGAAGCCCTGCTGGCAACGCGTTTGCTGCAGTTTGAAGAGGTCATTACGCAGGTGGCACGCGATGGCACACCGCATGTGATGTGTGCCTATTTGTACGATCTGGCGGGCCTGTTCTCCGGTTTCTACGAGCACTGTCCGATTCTGGCCGCAGAGGACGACGTGACGCGCCTGAGCCGTTTACAGATTGCGGCACTGACCGCAAAAACCCTGAAACTGGGCCTGGATACGCTGGGCATCAAAACGGTCGATCGCATGTAATCTGTTAAGGCGCTGAGAGCTGACTGTTCTCAGCGCCTGCCTCAACCTCGCCCTTCCCGCTCTGCCCGTCACCCGCACAATTTTCCTTCGTGTAGCGTCATCTTTGCCATTGCCCTCCCTGTCTCCACGATACAAAGACGTTAATTCGTATTTCAGCACCAGAGATGATCGCAGCACGCGCCGTGCAAACCCGCTCAGGCAACCCTGATGTCGTGTATATCAAGGTCCTGTCGGGACAAGATTCTTTTCTTATTCCCGCGCTCTACTATAAACCCGCGTTTTATCAGGTTTAACGTGTTAACGAGAAAGGAAGAATAAGTTGATGTTAAGAAAAGCGTTTGCCGAGCTGTTCGGCACCTTCTGGCTGGTATTCGGAGGCTGCGGCAGCGCCCTGCTCGCCGCGAATTTTCCCCAAACCGGGATTGGGTTTGTGGGCGTGTCTCTGGCATTTGGCCTCGCCGTACTGACAATGGCCTTTGCGGTAGGCCACATTTCGGGCGGTCACTTTAATCCCGCCGTCACCCTGGGCTTATGGGCCGGTGGCCGCATCGACAGCAAGACCATCTTGCCCTACATCGTGGCACAGATGGCTGGCGGTATTGCGGCGGCGGGCGTGCTGTATCTGATCGTCAGTGGTCAGGCTGACTTTACGATGGCAGATAAGGGTTTCGCTGCCAACGGCTTTGCGGCGCACTCGCCAGGCGGCTATTCCCTCTGCGCGGCCGTCATCACTGAACTCGTACTCAGCGCGTTCTTCCTGATGGTTATTCAGGGTGCGACGGATAAACGCGCGCCGGCGGGTTTCGCTCCCATTGCGATTGGTCTGGCATTAACGCTCATTCACTTAATCAGTATCCCGGTAACCAATACCTCGGTGAATCCGGCACGCAGTACCGCGATGGCTGTTTTTCAGGGAGGCTGGGCGTTACAGCAACTGTGGGTTTTCTGGCTGGTACCGATAGCGGGTGGCGTTGCGGGGGGATGGCTTTACCGCTTTCTGCTGCAAAAAGACGCGTAGCCTGAACCGCGTTATGACATCGGGAGTGATCGGGCAGACCGACAGCATCAGTCTCTTGATGATGCTTGTCAGTCTGCCATGAACAGGGCGAAAAAGGCTTAGTGGTAGTTGACCGTCACCGCTGTGCTGACGACCTTCAGCCCCGGCGGCAAACTTCCGCCACCGGCGAAGCCAAACACCATATGTAACGTTTCACCGGCGGCGACCTCAGCCAGACCGCGTGTGCTGCCGCTGGCACCGTCCAGTTCGGTACAACGCTGTTCTGCACAGAGCCGGACCTGTAAACCGGAAGGCACCGGTTGGGTAAACTGATAACGCCAGTTCACCACGGTGATCGCCCCACTGACCTGACCTGGCGGGGTCAGCGGCTGCGACGACTGCCAGTTTCCCCGATTCGCCATCAGTGGACCCGCCGCGCTGGCGCTCCAGGCACCGTCAGCGGCCTGAGCAAACAGCGGAAGCAGCAGCGAAAACAGCATTAGCGATCTCATTGTTTGCCACCGATGGTTGCGGTCATGCGAATCTGACGGTTATCGCTTAATTCCATATTGGACAGCACCACCAGCTGCGGCATGTTACGGCGCAGGAAGCGTGCCAGTAAGGCGCGTAACGGATGATTGACCAGCAGGACAGGCGGCGCGCCCATCATTTCCTGCCGTTGCAGGGCCTCCTGCGTCTGGGCTAACAGCCGATCGGCCAGGCCTGGCTCAAGTCCGCCACCGCCCTGCAAGGCCTGCAGCAACAGGCGCTCCAGTGTCGCATCCAGGCCAATCACCTGCACTTCACCCGTGCCCGGGAACCACTGCTGCGTAATCGCTCTGCCCAGCGCCACGCGCACCACGCTGGTGAGTTCCTGCGGATCGCTTTGAACCGGCGCATGCTCTGCCAGGGTTTCAATAATGGTGCGCATATCACGAATCGAAACGCGCTCAACCAGCAGGTTCTGGAGGACTTTGTGCAGCGTTGTCAGCGTAATCACGCCAGGCACTAAATCTTCGGTCAGTTTCGGCATCTCTGAGGAGACGCGGTCCAGCAGTTGCTGCGCTTCCTGACGGCCAAACAACTCACTGGCGTACTGGCCAATCAGATGATTAAGGTGCGTCGCCACAACGGTACTGGCTTCTACTACGGTAAAGCCCTGAATCTGGGCCTGCTCTTTGAGCGCACCGTCAATCCACACCGCCGCCAGGCCAAAGGCAGGATCGACGGTTGCTTCACCCGGCAAGGTACCCGCGGCTGTGCCGGGGTTAATCGCCATCCAGCGTCCTGGATAGGCATCACCGCTGCCGATCTCCACGCCTTTCATTAAAATGCGGTAGCGCGCGGGTGGCAATTCCATGTTGTCACGGATATGCACCACCGGCGGCAGAAAGCCGACATCCTGCGCCACTTTTTTACGGATACTGCGGATACGACCAAGCAACTCACCGTTCTGGTTGTGATCGACCATCGGAATCAGGCGGTAACCCACTTCCATGCCCAGCGTGTCTTCAAGCTGCACATCAGTCCAGGAGGCTTCGGCAGAGGCAGGCGTTTCCATGGATTTTGCGATGCTGCTCGGCGATTCGACATTCTTCTTCGGCTGCATCTCGCGGCCACGTAACCACCACGCCAGCCCCAGTAAGGCCGCCGTAAACAGCAGGAACACAAAGTTAGGCATGCCAGGCACAAGCCCCAGCAAACCGATTACGCCGGCACTCAGCATGAGGACGCGCGGATCTTTGAACAGTTGCCCGACCATCTGCTCGCCGACGTCCTGGTCGGTTGCCACGCGCGTCACGATAACACCCGCCGCGGTAGAGATGACCAGCGCAGGGATCTGTGCGACCAGACCGTCACCGATGGTTAACAGCGTATAGGTTTCTGCCGCGTGGCCCGCATCCATACCATGCTGAACGATCCCCACCAGTAAACCACCGATCACGTTAATGACCATGATCAAAATACCGGCGATGGCATCCCCGCGTACAAACTTACTGGCACCGTCCATCGAACCGTAAAAGTCCGCCTCCTGAGTCACTTCGGCGCGACGACGCTTCGCTTCATCTTCGCCAATCAGACCCGCATTCAGGTCGGCGTCGATAGCCATCTGCTTACCCGGCATCCCGTCAAGCACAAAGCGCGCACCCACTTCGGCGATACGGCCCGCACCTTTGGTGATAACCATAAAGTTGATGATCACCAGGATGATAAACACCACGATCCCGATGGCGAAGTTTCCGCCAACCAGGAAGTGGCCAAAGGCTTCCACCACCCGTCCCGCCGCCGCGGCACCGGTATGCCCTTCCAGCAAAATAATACGCGTAGAGGCTACGTTCAGCGACAGGCGCAGCAGGGTCGAAAACAGCAGAATGGTGGGAAAGGCCGCAAACTCCAGCGTGCGCTGGGTAAACATGGCGACCAGCAGCACCATAATCGACAAGGCAATGTTAAAGGTAAACAGCAGATCAAGGATAAACGGCGGTAAGGGCAGAACCATCATCGACAAAATCATGATGATCAGCACCGGACCCGCAAGGACCTGCCATTGCATGTCTTTGAAGTTGCCTGGAAGGCGTAGTTTAGCGGCCAGATTAGCCATCGTTTTTGCTCTCTCCTGCAAAGTCCATCTCTGCCGGGACCGGCAGGTCTTTAGGTTTTACGGGCACCAGGCCACCTTCGCGCTTCCAGCGGCGAAGCTGCCAGACCCAGGCCAACACTTCCGCGACGGCCGCATAAAGGGCGCCAGGAATGTGTTGCCCGATTTCGGTATGACGGTATAACGCACGCGCCAGCGGCGGTGCTTCAAGAACCGGAATGCGGTGTTCTGCGCCCAGTTCACGAATGCGTAAGGCGATCTCGCCAGCGCCTTTGGCAATAACCTTGGGCGCACTCATTTTCTTCTCGTTATATTGCAGCGCAACCGAATAGTGTGTTGGGTTGGTAACGATCACGTCGGCCCTGGGCACATCGGCCATCATGCGACGACGGGCTGCCGCGCGCATCTGCTGACGAATGCGCCCTTTCACGTGCGGGTCACCTTCCTGCTGCTTGTGCTCATCGCGAATTTCCTGACGTGACATCCGCAATTTTTTAAAGTGGCTGTAAAGCTGCCAGAAAACGTCGTATCCCACCATGGGGATCAGGCCGAGCATGACCAGCGCACAACAGATAGCGATCATGTCCATGCCATGGATCAGGGCTGTGGTCGGCGACTCGGCAATCAGCCGAAGCATATCGGGCCAGTGCGTCCAGATGTACCAGCCTGCCACGCAGCCCACCAGAATGGTTTTCAGAATGCCTTTAAACAGCTCCGTCCAGGCCTGCGCGGCGAACATGCGTTTGAAGCCTGGCAACGGGTTCAGCTTGCTAAAATCCACTTTGATGGATTTGCCGCTGATGACCACGCCGCCCAGCAGCATCGGTGAGGCAATGGCCACCAGAACCAGCCCGCCCAGAAGCGGCAGAAGCGCGGCAATGGCCTGCATGATCAGATTACCGACGTGGGCGATGATAATTTTGTCATCGGTCACCATGCCGTGGTCGAAACTGAGTCCGGTTGACACCATTGCCGCCAGTCGATGGGCCATTGCCGTCCCGCCAACCCATAAAATCATGATGCCTGCCAACAGCATCAATAGTGAGGTTAACTCACGCGAACGCGGAATCTGGCCCTCTTCACGCGCTTTTTCAAGTCGGTGGGCCGTGGGCGATTCTGTTTTGTCCTCATCACTGTTTTCTGACACCACAAACCTCGGTTGGCAGGAATTCTGAGCATAGAATGCCAAATTTGAGTTTGGTTAAAGCGTGGATAAAACGTGAAAAACACATGCTCTTTCACGGATAGCAAAAGAGAAAAGCGGAGTGGCCCGCGGTGAGCAGGCCACTTTTCAGAAGGGACCATCGCAACGTCGCGATGGCGAGACAGCCAGGTGATTAGAAACCGAGGCTGTCCAGCAGGTCATCCACCTGATCCTGGTTCGCAACAATGCCAGGGGCGGCAGCGTTAACCTGAGGACCGTTAAGCAGCGTAGTGCCAACCTGACGTTTTTCGGCGCTCACTTCTGGCATGTTTTCCAGCAGCACCATCAACAGCTGGCGCTCGATCTCCTGAATCACATCCATCATGCGTTTGATCACCTGACCGGTGAGGTCCTGGAAATCCTGCGCCATCATGATGTCGAGCAACTGCTTGTTAGTAAAAGAGGTGTGCTCAGGCACTTCCCCTAAATACTGACGCGTATCCGTCACCAGCTCGCGCGCATCGGCAAGTTCAATAGGATTCTCAAACCATGCATCCCAGCGTCCTTTAAGCGCAATCGCTCCCGCTTCCATTTTGTCCTGGTGCGGTTGCGCTGCTTCGACGCTGTTCAGCGCCCGGTCGGCCGCCTGAGCGGTCTTTTGCACTACATAGTCCAGACGATCACGGGCGTCAGGAATGGCTTCAGCAGCTTCTGCAATGGCCTGATCCAGCCCCAGCTCACGCAAACTATCACGCAGCATGCGTGTCAGTGAACCGATGCGGGAAATGATATCTTGTGCCGCGGCTTGCTCAGCTGATTTCGGAAGGTCGCTCATCACATCTCCTTACATACCCAGTTTTTCAAAAATTTTGCCCAGCTTCTCTTCAAGCGTGGCGGCCGTAAACGGCTTAACGACATAGCCGCTTGCACCCGCCTGAGCGGCAGCAATGATGTTTTCTTTTTTCGCTTCAGCCGTCACCATCAACACAGGCAGACTGGCCATGGCCGCATCTGCGCGAATGGTCTGCAGCAGTTGCAGGCCATCCATGTTAGGCATGTTCCAGTCGGAGATAACGAAATCGAAACCACCTGCCTTGAGTTTGGTTAACGCATCGACGCCGTCTTCCGCTTCTTCTACGTTATTGAAGCCCAGCTCTTTCAGCAGGTTACGGACAATACGACGCATCGTATTGAAGTCGTCCACCACTAAAAAGCGCATATTTTTGTCAGCCATATCTACTCCTGTGTTATCTCGCCCGGCAGGACGGGCCTGTTAAATACGCAATGCCTGTCCGGCGCTAATTTTCGCCAGCATGTGCTGGCTGATGTTGCTTAAATCCACTACTTCGCTCACACCGCCGCTGGCTATCGCCTCGCGTGGCATGCCAAAAACGACACAACTTGCTTCATTTTGCGCGATGGTCCAGGCGCCGGCACGATGCATTTCCAGCATGCCTGCTGCCCCATCGTTACCCATACCGGTCAGGATCACGCCAACGGCATTTCGCCCGGCGTTGATCGCCACGGATTTAAACAACACATCGACTGACGGTTTATGACGGTTAACTGGCGGACCGTCGTTCAGCTTCACGACATAGTTCGCACCACTGCGACCCAGCTCCATGTGCATCGCGCCGGGCGCGATATAAGCATGGCCAGGAAGAATACGCTCACCATCTTCGGCCTCTTTCACCGTAATCTGGCAGAGCTTGTTTAGCCGCTCGGCAAACGAACGTGTAAATCCCGGTGGCATATGTTGCGTAATCAGCAGCGCAGGGCTGGTGGCCGGTAGCGGCTGCAATACGTGGCGGATGGCTTCTGTACCGCCCGTCGATGAACCAATCGCAATCAGCTTTTCACTACTCAGCAGCGGACCGGCTTTCAGCGTGACCGGGGCAGGCATGGTGGTGCGCACATGCAGACGTGCCCGGGCAGCCGCGCGAATTTTATCGCCAATCATCTGGCTGTAAGCCAGCATACCTTCACGAATGCCTAGCTGTGGTTTGGTCACGAAATCCACCGCACCGAGCTCGAGCGCGCGCAGCGTGATTTCTGAACCCTGCCCCGTCAGTGATGACACCATCACGACCGGCATCGGGCGAAGACGCATCAGTTTTTCAAGAAAATCCAGTCCATCCATGCGCGGCATTTCAACATCCAGCGTCAACACCTGCGGATTAAACTGTTTAATTAAATCGCGGGCCACTAATGGATCCGGGGCCGTCGCCACCATTTCCATATCAGGATGACTGTTGATGATTTCTGTCATCAGTTGCCGCATCAGCGCAGAGTCATCTACGCACATCACGGTAATTTTGCTCATCATCTTTCCTTCGTCAGTCCATAAACGGTTTGCCCACGCAGCCAGAACTCTTTACTAATCTGGCTAAAGTTTTCTGAGTGTCCGGCGAACAGGATGCCGCCAGGCTTAAGCAGTGGAACAAAACGACGTAGAATTTTTTCTTGTGTTTCTTTATCGAAATAGATCATTACGTTACGGCAGAAAATGGCATCGAACGGACCCGGCAGGTTCCAGTCGTTGGCCAGCAAATTCAGCTGACTGAAATTCACCATATTCGCCAGTTCGGGGCGCACACGCACCATGCCAGCATGCGGGCCCGTACCCCGTAAAAAGAAACGTTGTAGCTGTGCAGGCGACAGCGTCCGTAATTCTTCCTGGCGGTAAACGCCCGCCACGGCTTTTTCCAGAACCTGGGTATCGATATCACTGGCATGGACCTGGAATTTACCGGGTCCGGTTCCCAGCGTTTCGGCCAGAGTAATCGCGATAGAGTAAGGTTCTTCGCCCGTTGAGGCGGCCGTGCTCCAGACGCTGAAATTGCCCTGACGTTTACGTGCATGTTCCGCCAGGATAGGAAAATGGTGCGCCTCGCGGAAAAAAGCGGTCAGGTTAGTGGTCAGAGCGTTGATAAACGCCTGCCACTCAGCACTGTTAGGATCGTTCTCCAGCAGGGCCAGGTAGCGACCAAAATCATCAATATTCAGCGTGCGCAGACGACGTACCAGACGGTTGTAAACCATCTCGCGCTTATGATCGGCCAGCACGATACCCGCGCGCTGATAGATGAGCTGGCTGATACGGCGAAAATGGGTATCGGAGAGGGGCAGCCGCTGCACCATCTGTGAGAGCAGCGTTGTCGCCTCTGGTTGATCTAATAACGTCGATTTCTTCATCTTTGCACCTGGCCTGAACTACACCTGTTAAACGTCTGCTGCTATGCCCAACCGCACATCAGCGGTTGGGCCATCCAGGCAATTAGAAGGTTTCCCAGTTCTCATCACTGCGTGATGAGGGTTGGCGAATGCCCTCTGACGGACTTTCTAAACGTAAACTTTTTGCCGCCGTTGTCTTGTTAACGGCCTGCGTGACAATTTCTTTACCAATATTGAAGACAGAAACCGCTTGTTTTAAGTTGCTGGCCTGATCTTCCAGTGCCGCAGCGGCGGCGGCCGACTCTTCAACCAGCGAGGCGTTCTGCTGTGTCACGCGATCCATCTCGGTCACGGCCAGGCCAACCTGGTCGATGCCACGGCTCTGTTCGTCTGAAGCAGAGGCAATCTCTCCCATGATGTCGGTGACGCGCGTGACGGCGCTGACGATTTCGTTCATGGTATCGCCTGCGCTTTCAACCAGGACTGAACCGGTATTCACGCGACTGACGGAGTCCTCAATCAGCCCTTTAATCTCTTTCGCCGCCTGTGCACTGCGCTGTGCCAGATTCCGCACCTCACCGGCAACCACCGCAAAGCCACGGCCCTGCTCACCTGCGCGTGCCGCTTCCACGGCCGCATTCAGTGCCAGGATATTGGTCTGGAAAGCAATGCCATCAATCACGCTGGTGATATCGGCAATTTTTCTGGAACTGCCCGCAATTTCTTTCATCGTGGTCACGACACCGTCCACCACTTTGCCGCCCTGCTGTGCGGTTTCAGAGGCATTCAGCGCCAGCGTCGACGCCTGACGGGCATTTTCAGCATTTTGCTTCACGGTCGCGGTAAGCTGTTCCATGCTGGCAGCGGTTTGCTCCAGCGAAGCCGCCTGCTGCTCTGTTCGCGACGACAGATCGTTATTCCCTACGGCAATTTCGCTGGCGCCGGTATAGATCGCATCGGCCCCATCACGGACGGTGCTGACCGTACGGACCAGTTCACGTTGCATCTCCTGCAGAGACGTCAGCAAATCGCCAATTTCATTACGTACGGTAATGGCGATAGGCTGCGTCAGGTCACCCCGTGCGATATGCTGGATATGATCGATGCTCTGTTTTAACGGGCGAATCAGCAGGCTGCGCATAAGATTCCACACCAGCACGATCACTAGCAGCGTAACGACCAGCGTCCCCGCAACCAGCATAATCATGCGCTGATAAGCGGCATTATTGGCATCAATGCCTTTCTGGCTCAGTACCAGGTTGTAGTTAAGCCAGTCGTCATAATCTTTTTGGAATTTGTCCTGATAACTTTGTGTCGGCTGATCAACAAACCCTTTAAAGTTGCCGTTGCCCAGAAACACAATCAGTTCCGCCAGACCATCGTGGAATTGTTTGTAATTGGCCTGTAGCGTCAGCACGTTAGCCGCACTTTTTCCTTTCTCTGACAGGTTGGCATTGAATAATTCATAGCCCTTTTCAGCCTGTTTCAGCTCACTGTCAGCCAGCGCCACTAGCTCTTTTACAGTGGCTCCCGAACCTGCCATCTGCCCATCCTGCAAATAACGAATGCCCGCACGGTTTAAGGTATTACGTGCCTGGACAAGCGCAACCCATGACGTTCCCATGGCGCGTTGCAAGGTGCTAAGACGCTGGTTATAAGCAAAGTTTTCTTTATCTTCCGTAACCGTTTTGAAAAATACCCCACCCGAGAAAACCTGCAGCAAGGCAAAAAGCCCCAGTACACACAGGAGGCCGGTGACAACGCGTACTCGACTAAACATAGAAACCTCATTCATTAGCAATTCGATTCTGTTTATCGGCCCGCGCAGGCGGAACTTTACTGACAGCGTGAATTGATCATCACGCTGGCAGTAAAAACTGTCAGAACGCTTAAGTACGGGAGATTTTGAAGACGGAAACGGCCTGGGACAGTGAGCTCGCCTGTTGCTCCAGCGCGGCGGCGGCGGCGGCAGACTCTTCCACCAGCGAGGCGTTCTGTTGCGTCACGCGATCCATTTCTGTCACCGCCTGCCCCACCTGATCGATACCGCGGCTTTGTTCATCCGATGCCGAGGCAATTTCACCCATGATGTCGGTCACGCGGGTGACGGCACCCACAATATTATTCATGGTGCTGCCCGCGCTCTCGACCTGCTGCGAACCACTGTCAACGCGGGCCACAGAATCCTCAATCAGCCCTTTAATCTCTTTGGCGGCCTGCGCGCTGCGCTGCGCCAGGCTACGTACTTCGCCGGCGACAACCGCGAAGCCACGGCCCTGCTCGCCTGCACGCGCCGCTTCGACGGCGGCGTTCAACGCCAGGATATTCGTCTGGAAAGCAATACCATCGATCACACTGATAATGTCAGCGATTTTCTTGGAACTGTCGGCAATTTCTTTCATTGTGCTGACGACGCCATCCACAACTTTGCCACCCTGCAAGGCGGTTTCAGATGCGGTATGGGCCAGTTGTGAAGCCTGACGCGCATTATCCGCATTTTGTTTCACCGTGGCGGTCAGTTGCTCCATGCTGGCGGCGGTCTGCTCAAGCGAGGCCGCCTGCTCTTCCGTGCGCGCGGACAAATCGTTATTGCCCGCGGCGATTTCGCTGGCACCCGTAAAGATCGCATCGCAACCGCTGCGGACTTCACCCACCGTTGTCACCAGAGATTGTTGCATCTCACGGATCCCGGCGGCCAGTTGGCTCATCTCATTACGGCCTTCTACCTTCACTGGCTGCGTCAGATCACCGGAGGCAATCGTGCGGATATCCACCAGCAGACGTTGCAGGGGATAAATCAGCACCTGGCGCAGGCCAAACCAGCAACCGATGATCACCACGACCACCAGGGCGCCGACCATGCCCAGTAACCACATCATCTGAGTAAAGGCTTGCTGGTTTTGTTCTGCACCATGCGAAGACAGCTCGCTCTGCTTAAGACGCCAGGCCGTATAGGTGGCCTGCATGGCCTGCTGCTTCTGTTCAATGTTCTGTTTGAACATGCCTTCCAGATCTTTGGCTTTCAGGCTGGCGATCATCCCGCGCAGACCGGTCAGATAGGCGGCAAAATGGTTTTGTAACTGATCGCGCATTTCGGTATCCGCGCCTGGCGTTTCCGGAATGGCATTAAACTCGGCAAGATACTGCTCACCTTTATTGGCTTCGCTAATGGCTTTGTCCGTCAGGCTGTCCAGCTGACCGCCGTTCATTTGCGATGCCAGACTGGTTTGTAACCGCAACATGGCGCGGTTGAGCGTAGTACGTGACTGGTTCAGAGCCATATAGGCATCCGTCATGGCCGCCACGTTGCGTGTTGAAATCTGCGACAAGGCAAACGCCGCTTTATCATTATTGAGCGCTGACCAAAACAGGCTGCCTGACAGCAGTTGCAGGGCACCGAAAAGCATCAGTACCGTAATCAGACTGGTCACCACTTTTATCCGTTTTAACATCTTTTTCCCCGACTAAATAAGTAACGTGCAGGGGCTGTATCGGCGGCAACGCAGGATGTTTTAGCCATTCCGCTTTTAAAAAGGGGTTCAAATGACTTTTGTAATTATTGAAACCAGAGCAATATGCTAATCCTGGAGCAGGATCACAGACAGCGTGTTTTTGAAAGGTCGACGGGTGAAACAAAGGCGGTGATGACGGGTTCGGCGTGCAGAATAACAACTCGGGCCAGCGTTGGCTGGCCCGTGTTTAACGATTACGCGGTACGCAGGTTGTCGACCAGCGCCATCTCTTCGCTGCTCAGCAGCTTTTCGATGTCGACCAGAATCAACATGCGCTCGCCCAGTGCACCCAGACCTGTCAGGTACTCTGTTGACATAGTCACAGCGAACTCAGGTGAAGGACGGATCTGTTCCTGCGTCAGCGACAGGACATCAGACACACCGTCAACCACGATACCGACGACGCGGTTTTCGAGATTCAGCACGATCACCACGGTATTTTCGTTGTACTCAACGTCTGGCTGTGAAAACTTCACGCGCAAATCGATGATTGGCACGATAACGCCGCGCAGGTTTGTCACGCCGCGAATAAAATCAGGCGTGTTGGCAATGCGGGTTACCTGATCGTAACCACGAATTTCCTGAACCTTCAGAATATCGATGCCGTACTCTTCATCACCCAGCGTGAAGACCAGGAACTCCTGTCCAACGGTTTCGCCAGCAATTTTTGTCACGGTTGCCATTCCACTCATGTTATTTACCCTTTCGTTATCAATCAGGCGGCAGCGCCGGCCACACGTTTTTCACGGTTAAGTGATTGCAACGCCGAAACGTCTACAATCAGCGCCACGCTGCCATCGCCGAGGATGGTGGCGGCTGAAATACCTGGAACTTTGCGATAGTTGCTTTCCAGGTTTTTGACCACAACCTGGTGCTGACCGATTAACTGGTCCACCAGCAAAGCGTAACGCTTGCCCGCGCTCTGCAGAATCACCACAATGCCCTGCGTCGCTTCGGTTTTCGCCTCTTTCACGTCAAAGACGTTCCACAGTTCAACCAGTGGCAGGTATTCGCCGCGTACTTCCAGAACACATTCGCCGCCCGCCAGGGGTTTCAGCTCTTCAGCACGCGGCTGTAACGATTCCATCACCGCATTCAGCGGCAGAATAAAGACTTCGTTCGCTACGCGCACTGACATGCCGTCCAGAATCGCCAGCGTCAGCGGCAGCAGAATACGGATGGTGGTGCCTTTGCCTTGTTTTGAGGCAATTTCAACATGGCCACCCATTTCCTGAATGTTACGTTTCACCACATCCATGCCCACACCGCGGCCAGATACGTCGGTGACCTGCTCTGCCGTTGAGAAACCTGGCGCGAAAATCAACATGCCGACTTCTTCATCGCTCATGTTTTCATGCACCGGCAGTCCCGATGACAGAGCTTTTGCCAGGATACGTTCGCGGTTAAGGCCCGCACCGTCATCTGACACTTCGATACAGATGTTGCCGCCCTGGTGTTCTGCTGACAGCGTCAGATTACCTGTGGCAACCTTACCTGCCGCAATACGTTTTTCCGGGGTTTCGATGCCGTGGTCAAGACTGTTACGCACCAGGTGCGTTAACGGATCGATGATACGTTCGATCAGACTCTTATCGAGTTCCGTCGAGCTACCCAGTAACGTCAGTTCAACTTCTTTGCCCAGCTTGCTGGCCAAATCACGCACCAGACGTGGGAAGCGACTGAAGACGTACTCCATAGGCATCATACGAATCGACATCACAGATTCCTGCAGGTCACGCGCATTACGCTCAAGCTGCCCCATGCTGTTCAACAGTTCGCCGTGCGCGACCGGGTCCAGTTCACCTGAACGCTGTGCCAGCATTGACTGGGTAATCACCAGTTCACCCACCAGGTTAATCAGCTGATCGACCTTCTCAACCGCAACACGGATGCTGCTTGATTCGCTGGTCTTCGCGGGCGCGGCAGCGCGTTTGCTTTCGCGTTTCACTGCGGCAACCGGCAATTCGGTCACGGTTGCAGTCTGAACATCGGCAACCGCAGGCGCATCCACGCTTTCGGCTACCGCCGCGGCAGCGTCAGCACCCGGGAAGCGAATCTGCGCTTCATCAATAACGAAACACAGCACAGCAATAATGTCGTCTTTGCCTACGCCGGTAATGTGGCACTCAAGCGTATTGCTGCCTTTCTTCACGTTGCTGAGCGTGCCAAGATTACCCAGCTCTTCCAGCATCAGGTCGATATCTTTTTCTTTCAGGTCGACCAACTGCAGGTGAACACCTTCAGCATCAGAGGAGGCGGATTCTGCCTGACTGACAGGCGTTTCAAGCGCAACCACAACCGGTGCTTCAACCGGCTGACCTTTCGCCTCTAACGCCAACTGGCGTAATGCTTCACAGATATACTTGAAGCTTTCCGCGTTAGGCTCTTGCGCGGTTTTATAAGCATCTAGCTGTTCCTGCATAATATCTTTAGTTTCCAAAAACAGATTGATGATGTCGGTGCTGAGCTGCATCTCGCCGCGACGAGCACCATCCAGAATGTTTTCCAGGATGTGGGTTGTTTCCTGTAAAACCGTAAAACCAAAGGTTCCGGCTCCGCCTTTAATCGAGTGGGCGGCGCGGAAGATGGCGTTAAGCTGTTCAGAGTCTGGCTCCTGGGGATCGAGTCCCAACAGGTGTTGCTCCATATCCGCTAACAGCTCATCGGCTTCATCAAAAAACGTCTGGTAAAAATCGCTGATGTCCATGCTCACGGGAATCACCTCGGCTGTGAGGGGGCTGCTGTATTCACCGCACCTGCCGAAGACGCTGGCGGTGCGGAGGTTGTTTTCGTTGCATCCGCCGGTAGGGCTGACGGTGCAGGCGTTATTGTTGTTACCGCACGAACCGAAGAGGTTGACGTCGCGGAGGTCGCTGTTTTCGCCGCGACCGCCGGTGAGGCTGACGATGCGGAGGCTGCTGTTTTCACCGCGCTCGTCGATGACGCTGACGAGGCGGCGGTCGCGGCTTTCTCTGCGCTCGTCGATGCGGCTGACGGTGCGGAGTTCGCTGTTTTCACTGCATCCGCCGACGTGGCAGTTGCAGGTTTGGAAGATGTTTTATCAGCCGCATTACTGCCGGGTGCTGACGGCGCGGTCACTTTTTCTAAGGCAGAGGGATCGCTAATCTGAACCGCGTCACTTTCTGCGTTCTCTTTCTCAATCGCGGCTTCGGTATCATGGTTCAACACCAGCAAACTGATACGACGGTTAACGGCATCATCGCCGCCGCGATTTTTCAGTTTCATGGTATCCGCCATGCCGACGATACGCAGAATCTTTCCACCATCCAGCCCACCAATCACCAGTTCACGACGTGACGCATTGGCACGGTCCGCTGACAATTCCCAGTTGCTGTACCCTTTATCTCCGGTCGCATACTGAATGTCATCCGTATGGCCCGCGATACTGATACGGTTAGGGATGTCATTCAAAATCGGGGCAATCGCGCGCAAAATATCACGCATATAAGGTTCAACTTCTGCACTGCCGGTCTTGAACATCGGGCGGTTCTGGCTGTCGATGATCTGAATACGCAGCCCTTCATCAACCATATTAATAATCAGGTGCGGACGCAGCGCTTTCAGGCGCGGATCAGCTTCGATTAACTGGTCGAGCTTTTCACGCAGGCGGTTGAGGCGAATTTCATCCAGCTTGCGTTTCTGCGCATCCATATCCACAACCTTTTTGACTTCACCTTCTTTCTTCGTAGCATCGTCTCCTCCGCCTGGGATCGGGCTGCTACTGTCGCTACTTCTCTGTCCACCCGTCAGCGCCACTTTCAAGGGCGTCTGAAAATACTCTGCTATCTGGATAAGCTGTTGTGGGCTGGCGATCGACAGCAGCCACATCACCATAAAAAATGCCATCATCGCCGTCATAAAGTCGGCATAGGCGATTTTCCATGAGCCATGTCCTCCTTCATGTTTTTTATGTTTGCGCTTTCTAATCAGCACAATTGGGCGATTGCCATGTTTCATGAGGTCTGATCCGAAGTCTGTTTAGCCGGGTTCTTCGCGTTGCGAACGTGTTCTTCCAGTTCGCTGAACGATGGACGCTCAGCTGAATAAAGCGTTTTACGACCAAACTCGACGGCGATCTGCGGTGCATAACCGTTCAGGCTGGAAAGCAATGTCACTTTCACGCACTGCATCATCTTGGTCGTTTCAGCACACTTCTGACGTAATACCGACGCCAGAGGCGAAATAAAACCGTATGCCAGTAAAATCCCGAGGAACGTTCCCACCATGGCATGTGCCACCAGTGCCCCCAGCTCGGCGGCTGGACGGTCAGCTGACGCCAGGGCATGAACCACGCCCATTACCGCCGCAACGATACCGAAAGCGGGCAGGCCATCGCCGACGGCAGCGATACTTTGTGCCGGCACTTCACACTCGTGTTCATAGGTTTCAATCTCTTCATCCATCAATGCTTCGATTTCGAAAGCATTCATGTTGCCGCTCACCATCAGGCGTAAATAATCGGTGATGAAGTCGACTAACTGTTTATCGGCTAAGATGCGGGGATAATTAGCAAAAATTTCACTCTGGGCGGGATCTTCAATATCACGCTCAAGCGATAACATGCCTTGCTGGCGAGATTTCGCCATCAGCCGGTAAAGCAGTGCCATGAGATCCATGTACACCGCTTTGTTGTATTTCGAGCCGCGGAACAGCAGCGGCAGAGCTTTGAGGGTCTTCTTGATCGATTTACCGTTGTTGCCCACCAGAAACGCGCCGACGCCCGCCCCGGCGATCATCAGCAGTTCTGCAGGCTGGTAAAGCGCGCCAAGATGGCCGCCCACTAAAGCGTATCCGCCCAACACGGAACCTAATACAACGATGTAACCTAAAATTATCAGCACAGAAAAATCCTTACGTCCGTAACGTGTTGGTCGACGTTAAGCCAGAGAAACCGGAGATGTTCACCCTGTGGAGGCAAAAAAAAAGCAGCGGGATTAACCGCTGCTGGATGACTTCCACATTGCGAACAAATTTAAACGGCGTGTTTAACCTGTTCATCCAGCAGTTGTGGAAAGATATCGGCAGTATCTGCAGAAAGTTTACGTCTTTTTACGGCACGTGATGGTGGCTGGCACAGGCTGCAGACAAAGCTGCCAACAGGCTGATGTGCATGATTAATAAAGCTGCCGCTGCAGCATTTACAATCTGATAATTCCAGCATACCGCTTTCAACGAATCGCACCAGGGTCCAGGCGCGTGTTAGCGCCAACAGCGGGCCCTCGTCCGATTGCGGGCACTGCTCGAGATAAAGGCGGTAGGCTTTAATCACCGCATCAATCCCTTTGCTCAAACCGGTTTTCAGTAAAAACGTCCAGGCATTACAGAACATTGAGGCATGAATGTTCTGTTCCCAGGTCATGAACCAGTCAGTCGAGAATGGCAACATACCTTTAGGGGGTGGACTGCCACGCAACTCTTTATAGAGTTTGATCAAGCGACCGCGGCTCAGCTGCGTCTCGCTCTCCAGCATTTGTAAGCGCGCACCCAGTGTGATCAGCTCCATAGCGAGCTGAATATCACGCGCTTCCTGAACAATACTTTTCTCACCCATTATACCGCCCTCTTTTTAGTAGGCGCGGCGTCTTTCGACGCACTGCGTAATAAACGGCTGGATAAAAGAATCCCGGTATGGATTTGTTGTAAATCATCCACACGTGATTCCTGCGTCAGGCGATTAATAACGGTACTATCGGTAAAACGAAACTGACACACAAGTTGGTTGGTCTCAGCTAATTTCACCATTTCAGGTAAGGTTAATTCAGACAATGCGTCAGCCATCTTTTCATCGATCCCGAGGCGAAACATCGCAGAAGCTTTTTCCTGGTTAATTAATCGCTGCGCGAGCAGTAAATATGACAAGTTGATATCGTAAATATGTTTTAGTAATTCAGATGTACCCATTTTTCCATCCTGAGAGACGCGACGTAACTTACCGCAGATGACATCTCTGCGTATCGAGCTGCTGGTTGGTAAATCTAAAGATGGCAAAATAATTAAACATAAAAAGCAATGGTTCTGAGTTCTGCTTCTTTTTGCGACCCTGTCTGTCCGGTCAGAAGTCAATCTTTTCAGTCCACCTTATTCTTAAGTCGATAACCTTCTTCCCTGAGGCTTGCTTGCTTTTTTTAAGACTAATCCGAAAACAAGGCAAATCTATATCGGATGATCCTTACATACAACGACAGTTCGGTGAAATTTTAGATAAAGTGTGACACAGATCACACTTTTGCCTCTATTTTCTTCAGTAACGCTTTATTATCCCTTCCTCACTGTCTGTTTTTTGCACAATTTGACGTTTTTTTTACAGGGATTTGTCCTGAGCTGGACTTAATTGGCTACAAAAATCAGGGATGATTCTGTAAGGCAGGCAGAATTCCTGTTTATCTCAATGAATGGAATTTGCACCCTATTTAGAACCAGCCAAAACCATAAAACCAGTGGAATATGCTACCCATGGCGCGCATTATTTGTATTTAAATTAGTCAGTTAGGTGATAAGACAAAAAAAAGGGAAAACAGGGGCAGAAGGCCGACAATTCTGATTACGCGCTTTCTGACAATCCGTCGTAAAGGCTGAAAGCAACCCGTTTAGAGAGCGTACACCGATGTAACAAGGAGTTACATTAAGGATATGAATGAATTGCAGGCAGGAGAGTTTTATGCATTTTAACTATCGGCAGGAATGAAGAGAACTTTAGCTTAACCAGGTAAAGAAAGTGAATGGTGGTGTTAATTGCACATTTTTACGCCACTTTGCCGTCAGACGGACGCCTGGCGACGCAAAAGCGCTTTTGAGTTAGGGGACAATCATTAGCAACAGCGTGTATGCAAAAGCGGCGGGATGTAACGCACAGCAAGCCGTCCCTGGCTTGCTCTGCTGTCAGGCGAGTTTCGGAAAGGTGGCAACCTTATTTGCCATGCCGTGATCGGCACTCCGCGGGGCAATCTTCTCAAGATCACGCAGGAAGTTTTCGCGCCATGCGGTGATGTCGTTTTTACGCAGTACCGCCATCATATCGTTATAGCGTGAGATACGCTCGGTACGGGGCATGGTAATCGCTTTATCCAGCGCCGCGGCCACTTCATCGCGGTCATAAGGGTTCACGATGAGCGCGGACGTCAGCTCGTTAGCCGCACCGGCAAAACGGGACAGTACCAGCACACCCGGATCGTCCGGATCCTGCGCCGCCACGTACTCCTTCGCCACCAGGTTCATCCCGTCACGCAACGGCGTCACTAAGCCGACATCCGTTAAACGGAAAATTTTCATCAATAAACGACGGTCAAAGTGCTGGTTAAGATAATAGAGTGGCGTCCAGCCCAGGGTGCCGTATTTCCCGTTGATGCGCCCTGCCTCGGTTTCTAACTGATGACGAATATCCTGATAGGCCTGCACATCGCCACGAGACGTTGGCGCAATCTGCGAGTAACGAATCTTGCCGTGATGCTGCGGGTAGTTTTCCAGCAGCGCTTCATAAGCCAGGAAGCGTTCCGGCAGGCCTTTCGAGTAATCCAGACGTTCGCAGGCAATGATATTGCGCACATCGCCCAGCTCCTTCTTCATCGCCGCCATTTTGGGTGGCAATGGCCCTTCAGCCATCTCCTTAATGCTGTCAGGTTCAATCCCTATCGGGTACACCTCCGTCATAAAGGTATTGCCATAGGCGCGATGTTTTTTGTCACCTTTATTCTGCAACTGCGTCAGCTGGCTCAAACTGTCGAGGAAGGCGACGCGATCAGATTCCGTCTGGAATCCTAACAGATCGTATTCGCACAACATTTCCAGCAGTTCTCTGTGCGGCGGCAGCGCATTGAAAATTTCGGGCGTCGGGAAAGGAATATGCAGGAAGAAACCGATGCGGTTGTTGATGCCTGCCCGGCGCAGCGCGGCGGCAAACGGCAGGAAGTGGTAGTCATGAATCCACAGAATGTCGTCAGGCTTGATCAGCGGTTTCAGCCGCTGCGCGACGGCATCATTAACTTCGCAGTATCCTTCCCAGGCTTCACGCTGGAACTGCACCAGATCTAAACGGTAATGGAAAGCAGGCCAGATAACGGTATTAGAAAACTGACAATAATAGAGATCGTACTCGTTCTGGCTCAGCGGGAAGGAAGCATATTCAATACCATCATGCTCCGTTACCGATACCGGGTTTTCTTCCTCACCCGAAAATTCACTTATCTCACCGTTCCAGCCAAACCACAGTCCACCCGTGCTTTTCAGCGCATCCAGGATGCCAACGGCAAGGCCGCCCGCGCTGGTTTTGTTCCCATTTGGCATGGCGATACGGTTAGATACAACAACTAAACGACTCATAACCTAAACTCCTTACCAACGTTATCTTGCTCTAATTGTAATCGTGTTCTTTCCAGCCAGGCATAGACATCCGTAACGTCATGTAAACGATAACGTGCCTGGCTTTCGCCTTCTCCCACTTTCACGGAAATCCCGTGCATGGCATTGACGGCGGCAAAGCCTTTCTCATCGGTCAGATCGTCACCGATGAACACCGGAATACGTCCCGCGAACGGGGCTTCCTGCATAAATGCCTGTACAGCCGCGCCTTTATCAATGCCGGTCGGTTTAATTTCAACCACACACTTTCCGGGCTGCAACGTCAGACCCGAGAAACGTTCGACGGCGGCCTGCGCAAGGTGCAATATGTCCTGCTCATGTGCCATCGCCCGACGATAATGGAGGGCAAACGCCATCCCTTTCACTTCAAGCTGCGTATCTGGCCAGTGGGCCATTTCGGCTTCCAGCATCTGTTTTAGCTGACGTTCAGTCTCTTCGGGCAGTGACACGCGGTGCACCTTGCCCTCCGCGTCACGACGTTCAGCGCCATGCACGCCGGCAGCCGGCGCGTGCAACGGTGCCGCAAGCGCATCCAGTTGCTCAACAGGACGACCTGATACCAGCGCCAGCGCGCCGTGGCATAAAGAAGAGAGGCGTTGCAGCTCTGCTACAACCTGTTTTGGAATGAAAGCGGCATCCGGCTGGGGCTGTATCGCTGCCAGCGTGCCATCAACATCAAAAAAGAAGGCATACAGACCGCCGCTCAATGACGGAAACGAGGCATTACTTTCTGCCGTCTGGGTCACGTGTCTTCTCCTGTAAACGGGTTCATCATCAGGACATCGCAGCAGAGAGCGTTCAGCAAGAGGTCGGCGCAAGGCCGAATGAAGTAAGGAGACTGCGCGGTAAAACCCTGCAATTCGGTAACTCTTTCTCCAAAAACATACGCGTTAAGTGCTGAAAAACTCACTGACTGTCGTTGTCGCCCCATAAAGTGTAGACGCAATCCTGCATTCTGCCAGAAATATGCATTTCCTGTGCCAGCCGTCACGCTTAATTCTGCTGCTGACAATAACGGCGATTACCGGCCTGCTCACGCCGACTTATTTTGCGCCCGCAAAAAAGAAATAAAAATGTAATAAATGGTCCTGTTTAAGGTTTTCCTAATCTTTCTTATCCATACTGTTCACTTATTACCGTCTGACTTTCATTGTTGCGCGTTAATGCGAATGTATTAGCGCAATAATAATGGAGACATTCACTAATGATTCAACCCGGATAAAATAACATTTTTTATTATTCCGACTTTATATTAATAGTCAGTCCGTCATGTTGCCCTTTCGCATTTGATAAAACGTCTTATTACGGGTTAAGGCATTATGCCGGGCGAGACGAAAAGGGGCTGATTTGCAGCCCTTTATCTCATCTTTAATTAACGTTTCCGCTGAGCTAAGTTGAGTGACAACATTCGTCATGTCAGCAACAATCCCGGCATGTTTGCCCAAAGCAGGCACAGCCGACGAAACCGGGACGGCCTGCCTTATCCGCTTGCCGGACAAGGTTGTCAAGGTGAGTTCGCGGAAGAGCGACCCGTTATTGCTGTGTCCGGTCATCGGTACTGATACAAAAGAGGTATCCTGTTAAGCGCTTATGAAAATATTAATTGTTGAAGACGATGCTCTGCTGCTGCAAGGTCTTGTTCTGGCGCTGGAAGGCACGGGCTATGTCTGCGATGCGGTTTCAACGGTCCGTTCCGCGGAAGCTCATCTTGCCAGCGGGCTTTACAGTTTGATCGTGCTGGATGTCGGCCTGCCGGATGAGGATGGACTGCACTTTCTGCAGCGTCTTCGCCGTCAGAAGCAGATGCAGCCTGTATTGATTCTTACCGCGCGGGACACGATTGATGAGCGCATCGCCGGGCTGGATGCAGGTGCCGATGACTATCTGATCAAGCCTTTCGCGCTGGATGAACTGCTGGCAAGGATTCGTGCCCTTATCAGACGTCATGTTAACCAGGGGGATACGCGCGTGGAGGTGGGCAACCTGTCGCTGGATATGACCCATCGCCAGATCCATCTGGACCACGCCTTGCTTGATCTCACCCCTAAAGAGTTTTCGATTCTGTCTCGCCTGATGCTCAAAGCGGGCCATCCGGTGCACCGCGAATTGCTGTATCAGGATATCTATAATTTTGATAACGAGCCTTCGACCAATACGCTGGAAGTGCATATCCACAACCTGCGTGACAAGATCGGCAAAAGCATGATCAGAACGGTTCGCGGCTTCGGCTATGCCCTGTCCCCCTCCCAAACCGATAACGAGATGCCCGAGACATGAATACTGACCGCACCGGGACGACCATGCGTTTTCGGCTGCTTCTCACGATTGGCCTCATTATGCTGTTTTTCCAGCTCATCAGCGTGGCCTGGCTCTGGCATGAAAGTCAGGAACAGGTGCAATTTTTAGTTGAGGCGCATCTGCAGAACCGCAACATGGACCGGCATGTCCATAAAGAAGTCCGCGAAGCCGTGATGAGTCTTGCCCTGCCCAGTCTGGTGATGATTACGCTGACGCTGCTCCTGTGCTATCAGGCGGTACGCTGGATTACCCGCCCGCTCTATCAGTTGCAGCGTGAACTGGAGAACCGGAGCGAGGTAAACCTGGAACCTATCACCTTTTCCGGATCGGTGCAGGAGATTGACGCTGTTACGCACTCTGTGAATCGCCTTGTCGCACGTCTGACAGACAGTCTGGAACGTGAACGCCTGTTTACGGCCGATGTGGCCCATGAGCTGCGAACGCCGCTGGCAGGTTTACGCTTACATCTTGAGTTGCTACAACGAAATCAGGCCGTCGATACGCAACCCTTATTACATCGTCTGGATCAGATGACAGGAAATGTCGCCCAGTTGCTGCAGCTGACCCGTGCCGGCCAGCAGTTTACCTCGGGCAGCTACCAGCAGGTTGCCCTCATTGATGAAGTGATTGTGCCTATGGAAGCGGAGTTGAGTGCGATGCTTGCCGTGCGTCATCAAACGTTAACCCTTGATGTTGAGCACAGCTTCAGGGTGAAAGGCGATGCGATCCTGTTACGAATGCTTCTGCGCAATCTGGTGGAAAACGCCCACCGTTACAGCCCATCTGAAAGCAATATCACCGTGCGGCTTGAAAACACACCAGGCCCGGCGCTGATCGTGGAAGACGAAGGTGACGGCATTGATGAAAGCAGGCGCGGCGAGTTAAGCAAAGCCTTTGTCCGCATGGACACGCGCTATGGTGGCATTGGGCTGGGCCTGAGTATCGTCAGTCGGATTGTGCAGTTACATCATGGACAGTTTCTGCTGGAAAATCGCCCTGACCGTTCAGGTTGCCTGGCCAGGGTCCTTTTCGCGGTGGACTGATTCAGTTCACAAACCAGCAGGCCAGAAAGCTGATGACAGCGCTGACGGCAAGAATAACGGCAACGTACTCGCTGAATGGGCGTGATACAAAAGAGGTGGCAGTAACAGTCGTGGTTTTCATAGCGTCTCCTGTAGAATCCACCTCAGTATCGCTGCCCTGTGTTAAGGAAACATTAAGCGCTACATTCCCTGTCGCTGCTTAAACCTTCCCGACAGGGTGCCCACCGCTTGCCCTGTTCCCTGCTACGCTAAACGCATCGTGTGACAAAAAGGCCCTACATCAGACGGCGTTTAACGCGGCTCTCTTTACGCTGACGTCTTCAGAGATATTGAAAATGCCTGACGTCATCCCCACCTCTTTCCTTCAGACCAGACAGGAGTAACATTTATGGCAATCGAATATGCAGTAATCGCAGGCGGCTGTTTCTGGTGTACAGAAGCGGTTTTTAAAGACGTGATTGGCGTTGAGTCAGTCGAAAGCGGTTACACCGGCGGCGAGCGCCCTAATCCGACCTATGAGCAGGTCTGCAGTGGCGCCACCGGTCATGCAGAAGCCATTCGCATTGGCTTTGATCCTGAGAAGGTCAGCTATGGCGATTTGCTGGACATCAGCTTTGCCACGCATGATCCAACACAGCTTAATCGCCAGGGCAATGACATCGGCACTCAGTATCGCTCCGCCATTTTCCCCGAAACACCCGAGCAGGAAGCTGAAGCCCGTGCCGCGATTGCACGCGCTCAGCAGGATCATGATAAACCGATTGTCACAACCATTGAGCCATTAAAGGCCTGGTATCCGGCAGAAGGTTATCATCAGGACTACTGGGAAGGTGCCGGCCAGCGAAACGGCTATTGCATGGCGGTGATTCCCCCTAAACTGCAAAAGCTGCGCAAGAGTTTTGCCAGTCGGGTTAAAACCGCCCAGTAACCGCCTGCCGCTGAGCGGACTTTACACTGCGTAAAAACGGGCGTTTTGTGATTAAAAAACCCGATTTTGCGCAGCCTTAACGCGATTCGTTCAGAGCTTAAGCGAATAGAAAAAAAGAAAAAAATAGTGCTTGACCGTTTCAGGTCGACTCCCTATAGTAGCGCCCCGTTGACCCAGCGCGGTCAGCAACAATTTGCGGTGAGGTGTCCGAGTGGCTGAAGGAGCACGCCTGGAAAGTGTGTATACGGCAACGTATCGGGGGTTCGAATCCCCCTCTCACCGCCACATTCAAAGAAGAGTCCAGACTAACCTCTGGACTTTTTTTTGCATGTTCTCCTGAGAGGGGGATGAGAACCCCCGACCGGGGGCGACAAAACGGCAACGCCGTTTTGCATGGCCGCCAGGCCACCCGAAGGGCGAGCGCAGCGAGTGAATCCCCCTCTCACCGCCAGATTTGAAGAAGCGTCCAGACTAACCTCTGGACTTTTTTTTTGCCTGTTCTCCTGAGAGGGGGATGAGAACCCCCGACCGGGGGGCGACAAAACGGCAACGCCGTTTTGCATGGCCGCCAGGCCACCCGAAGGGCGAGCGCAGCGAGTGAATCCCCCTCTCACCGCCAGATTTGAAGAAGCGTCCAGACTCACCTCTGGACTTTTTTTTTTGCATATTCTCCTGAGAGGGGGGATGAGCACCCCCGACCGGGGGGCGACAAAACGGCAACGCCGTTTTGCATGACCGTCAGGCCACCCAAAGGGCGAGCGCAGCGAGTGAATCCTTCTCTATCGTCCTCTGTCGCCCCCAATAAAAAAGGCCTGCTGGTTCACCCGCAGGCCCTTAAAGCACTCGCGCTCACGCGTTACTGCTTATCCCGTGCCCACGTCGCGCTGCTGACATTCACCTTCACTGGCAACAGACCGATCTGGGTAAATTTATCGGCCAGCGCCTGCTGTTCGTTAAACACGTTGGGCGTCATACGTTCCGCCCCAAACGGCATGCGGGCCAGCGCGCGCTGCCAGATGGGTACAGGCAACCCCGTGGAGCCGGAAAGGATTTTTGCGGCGTCAGCCTGATGACTGTTTGCCCAGGTGCTCAGCTGACTCAGCGCGTTCAGCACCTGTTTCGCCGTCTCGGGATGACCATCAGCAAATTTGCGGCTGGCCAGAAAAAAGGTGTAATGCGGCACTAAGCCTTCGGCATTTTTCAGCAGGCGCGCATGGGCCGTGGTTTCGACTTCGGCCAGATACGGATCCCAGATAACCCAGGCATCGACAGCACCGCGCTGGAAGGCGGCCCGGGCATCGGCAGGCGGGAGATAAACCGGCGTAATATCTTTATACGTCAGCCCCGCCTGCTCCAGCGCAGTCACCAGCAGATAATTAACATCCGATCCTTTGTTCAGCGCCACGCGCTTGCCTTTCAGATCCTTGACACTTTTGATCGTGGAATCGGCCGGCACCACAATGGCCTCGGTCTGCGGGTTGGCCGGCGAGTGGCCAAGGTAGACCAGATCGGCCTGTGCCGCCTGCGCGAAGACAGGTGGCGCATCGCCGGTGGCCGCCAGATCGATACTGCCTACGTTAAGCCCTTCCAGCATCTGCGGGCCTGCCGGGAACTCCACCCAGCGCACATCAATGTCCTGCTTTTTAAATTCGCTGTCGAGCGTGCCACGGTATTTCAGCAGCGCAAAAATATTCGCTTTCTGGAAACCGATATTCACGACCTGGGGTTTGTCTTCCGCCTGTGCTGTCACGAAGGTGCCAAGTTGAGCGAGCGCAATCAGTGCGCTTATCACTATTTTTCTCATTTTTTTGTCCTGAACGAAGGTGTTGTCAGCGCAACATAACAAATCCGTGCCTGAGGGCTTAATGCGTATAAGTTCTGTCCTTAGTCATAAAACGTCATTGCGGCCAGACTCTGTCCCGGACGTTGATGGCGCGGGGAAACAGACCGAGCGCATAGAAACGATCGGCGATTCTCTGCTGCTCGCGAATAATCGCTAAGTTCATCGCCTGAGTTCGATGACTACGCCGCGCCAGCGCCTGACGTAATGCGCTGTCGGACATGCCCAACTCCTTTGCCAGTAACCCGGCAGCCTCGGCCGGATGGGCATCGATATACTGGCCAGTCTGCTCCAGCGCGGTCATCAACAGGCGCAGTAAATCGGGTGAATGCGTAGCAAACTGGCGATCCGCCAGATAGAACTGATGGTTGCTGACCCGGCCCACGCCATCGGCAATGACGCGCAGTTGATCGCCACGTTCGGCCTCACTCAGTAAAGGGTCCCACATCATCCAGGCATCGACCGCATTCAGGTCGCTGGCGGTTAACGGATATTTCGGTGGGGCATACACGATACGCACGTCGTCCAGCGTCAGGCCTGCTTCATCGAGGATCTGCAGCAGCAAAAAATGGACGTTAGAACCTTTATTCACCGCAATGCGCTTGCCTTTGAGATCGGCAATCGTCGTGATGGCGCTGTGTCTGGCGACCATCAGGGCAACACTTTGCGGCGCAGGCGGTTCCCAGGCCACATAGACCATGGTGCCCTGATCGGCCTGGGCAAACAGGGGCGGAACTTCGCCTGTCGTACCAAAGTCAATTTCCTGATCGCGCAGAGCATGCAGCAACTGTGGCCCCGCAGGAAATTCACTCCACAACACGCGGACATTCTGGCCCACCAGCTGCTGCTCAAGATGCTGACGGGCTTTGAGAATGCCAAGGTTGCCGAACTTCTGGTAACCAATACGCAACTCGCGCTCCTGCACCACAGAGTCTGTCAAAACACGCGATGGCGCGATGGCGCTGCTGCGGCGCGGCTTAATGATGCCGCAGTGGCCCAGATGGGTGCGCAGGCTGTGACGGCTGATCCCCAACAGCGCTGCCGCCTGGAGCTGATTTCCCTGACTCAGCGCATAGGCATTCCGCACTAAGGATTCAATAATTCTGGGATACAGGGGCGTTTCACTGTGCTGCAGTTGCTGCCGGATAAACTGATCAATCACATCCTGTTCAGGCACCGGTTCAGCCTCAGTCACGCGGCCCAGACGCAGATGCTGGGGGCCAATAAGTGTTTCCTGGCTGAGCAGAACAGCATTATGTAATGTGTTTTCCAGCTCCCGAATATTGCCCGGCCAGGCGTACCGGCTTAACGTCGCGATCGCCTCCTCACTCAGACGCAGCTGAGGTCGGCCCAGTCGGCGCGCATAGTGTTGCAGAAAATACGCGGCCAGCACCGGTATATCCTCACGGCGCTCGCGCAGAGGCGGCAGCGCCACGCTGGCCACATTCAGCCGGTAATAGAGATCCTCGCGGAAGCGCCGTTCGGCAATCGCACCGGTCAGGTCGCGGTTCGTGGCGGCAAGCACCCGAACATTTACCTTTATCGCCTGAGATGAACCTACCCGGGTAATCTCTCTCTCCTGCAATACGCGCAACAGTTTTACCTGGAGCGGCAAACTGAGTTCACCGATCTCATCCAGCAGCAGCGTGCCGCCCTGCGCCGCCTCGAACCAGCCACGATGACGTTCCGTGGCACCGGTAAACGCACCCTTCTCATGCCCAAACAGTTCTGACTCGGCAAGACTTTCCGTCAGTGCGCCGCAGTTCACGGCGACAAAGGGCGCGCGGCGGCGCGGGCTGTGGTGATGCAGATAGCGCGCCATCACCTCTTTACCGGTGCCGGTTTCGCCAATGATTAACACCGTGGCATCCGTGGGTGCCAGGCGATCCAGGATACTTTTGAAGGCCAGAGAAGCCGGGTCAATTAAATCGGGACCAGCGTGTTCCATAGCGAATACCTGCAAAGTGACTGAGCGCTCACGATAACGCTAAGCGTGAAGGGAAACGAGCCACGGGCTGAGCCCCTGTGCTGCAAATGCAGCACTGAAGTTCAACGCCTGCTGCATGTGCAACAGCGCGTACCTGAAAGCTGAAATCATAACGCTATAAATTCAAAGGAAAAAATGACGAGGCACAGTTGGCACGTATTCTGCTAATGGCTTTATAACTGAAAGATTGCTTTTCATTTGCCAATTTCAAATATCGTTATAAAGGAATCTGCTAATGCCTGAAGCCTCTGAGAAAAACATTAATCTGTTCTGGTTTTTACCCACCCACGGTGACGGACGTTATCTGGGGACCACCCAGGGCGGAAGAGCGGTCGATCTGCCCTATCTGCAACAGGTCGCCCTGGCGGCAGACAATCTGGGTTTCTACGGCGTACTGATCCCCACGGGTAAAAGTTGTGAAGATTCCTGGCTGGTGGCGGCGGCTCTGGCCCCCATCACTAAACAGCTGCGTTATCTGGTGGCGGTCAGGCCGGGGTTGCAGCCGCCGAGCCTGGCGGCGCGCATGGCGGCAACGCTGGACCGTCTGTCAGACGGGCGCTTACTGATCAATGTGGTGACGGGTGGCGATCCGGTGGAAAATAAAGGCGACGGTATTTTCCTGAGTCATGCCGAACGCTATCAGGTCACGCGGGAGTTCCTGGAGGTCTATTCCCGTTTGCTGAAAGGCGAGAAAGTGGACTTCCACGGTGAACATATTCGTGTGGAGGGCGCTGAAATTCTGTTTCCGCCTGTGCAGGCCGACGGTCCACCGCTCTACTTTGGTGGTTCGTCGGACGATGCGGTCGACGTGGCCGCCAGTCAGGTCGATACTTATCTCACCTGGGGCGAACCCGTTGAGCAGGTTGCCGCCAAACTGGACGTTGTGCGCCAGCGGGCGCAGGAACGTGGCCGGGCGTTGTCCTACGGCATTCGACTGCACGTTATTGTGCGTGAAACCGAAGAGGAAGCCTGGGCAGCAGCCGATAAACTGATAGCTTATCTGGATGATGAAACCATCGCATCCGCTCAGAAGATCTTTGCCCGTATGGATTCGACGGGCCAGGCGCGCATGAGTGCACTGCACGGCGGTTCACGCGAAGGCTTACGCATCGGCCCCAATTTATGGGCAGGCGTCGGACTGGTGCGCGGCGGCGCGGGCACTGCACTGGTCGGCAACCCTCAGCAGGTGGCTGCGCGGATTCGGGAATACCAGGCGCTGGGGATTGATAACTTTATTCTGTCGGGCTATCCGCATCTGGAAGAAGCGCACCGGGTAGCCGAGTTACTGATGCCACTGCTGCCGCTGTCGACGCACGCCGGGAAAGCACAGCGCAGCGTGAATACAGGTCCCTTTGGTGAAACTATCGGTGGCGATCGTCGTCCCGAAAAAAGCGCCAGTGCCAGCTAACAAATGAGGCGGTTTATGTCAGAGCAGCATATTGTCATCGTGGGCGGTGGATTTAGCGGGACAGCGCTGGCCGTGCATCTGGGTCGTCTGGGCCAGGCCGGACTGCGTGTCACGCTCATCGAACCCCGGTCGCAGCTGGCGCAGGGCGTTGCCTACTCGACGGCCGATCCGGCTCACCGCCTTAATGTACCCGCGTCACGCATGCAGCTGGCGGGAGAGGAAGAAGGCAGCTTTGATCGCTGGTATCGCGCCTCTGATGCATATGTCAGCGATCCCGCCGCGCGCTGGCACGATGGTCATGTCTATCCTCAGCGCAGGCAGTTTGCCCGTTGGGTCAATGCACAGTTCGAGGCGGCACAACGTGAGTCGCCTGTCGTTCTGGCGCATCTGCAGGATCGCGCTGTGGCTTTCCGGGACGGCACGGTCAGCACCGCCGCCGGCAAACACCTTGCCGCCGACATTGTGGTCCTGGCCGTCAGTCATCCCGCGCCGTCGTTGCCTGGCGCGTTAACCGCACTGGCTGACCATCCCGCCATCATCGCCGATCCCTGGCAGGAGAAAGCCCTCGCCTCTGTCGGTCCGGAGGAGCGCATCGCCATTGTGGGCAGCGGCTTAACGATGGCGGATATGGTGGCCACGCTGCATCGCCAGGGGCACCGCGGCCCTGTCACCGTGTTTTCACGCCGTGGACAACTTCCCCGGCCCAATATCAGTCAGCATGACCTCAGTTGGTCGCTTGAAGGGCACCTTGCCAGGCCAGCGGGTGTGCGCTGCTGGTTACGGCGCATCCGCCAGGACATGCGTCTGGCGGCGGCGCGCGGGCTTCCGTGGCAGGTCGTCTTTGATGAGGTTCGTCGGCAGGGCCAGACCCTCTGGCAGAGCCTGCCACTGAATGAGCAACGGCGCTTTCTGCGCCATCTGCGGCCGTGGTGGGATGTGCACCGCTACCGCATTGCGCCACAGGCAGGCCAGGTGCTGAACGCGCGGCAGGAAAACGGATCGTTGCAGGTGATGGCGGCGCGGCTGACGGCGGCAGAGTCCAGCTATTCTGCGGTACGGCTGCATCTGCAAACTCGCTCGGGCGAAGTCGTGACGCGGGAGGTGGATAAGGTGATCGTGACCACCGGCCCGGCGCACGGGAAACTGGTACAACATGATGCCCTGCTACGCCAGTTGTGTGATGACGGCGTCATCCGGCCCGATCCTTTAGCGCTTGGCATTGATGTCAATGCCCTGTCGCAGACGCGAACGGCACAGGGCCACAGCAATTCCCATCTGTATGTGGTCGGTCCCGCGGCCCGCGGTCGGTTTGGTGAACTGATGGGCCTGCCGCAGGTGGCAATGCATGCGGAAGCGGTTGCCCGTCAACTGCTGAATCTCACAACCGCTACGCTAAACGAGCGATGTCCCCTTTCACTGACTGACTAATCACTTACCTGTTTATTATCCCCCTAAAAAGTGGGCGGCACCGGCGTGCCGCATCCGCTCAGGAGCCTGCTATGCCTAAACAACGTGAAATCCGCTTAAATGCCTTTGATATGAATTGCGTGGGTCATCAGTCACCCGGCCTTTGGGCGCATCCGCGCGATCGCTCCTGGCAGTACAAAGACCTGGAATACTGGACAGACTTAGCCGTGCTGCTGGAGCGCGGTAAATTTGACGGCCTGTTTATCGCCGATGTACTGGGCATTTATGATGTCTTTAACGGCAACAATGATGCCGCCCTTCGCAGTGCCTCTCAGGTGCCGGTTAACGATCCGCTGGCGCTGATCACCCCAATGGCGATGGTCACTCAGCATCTCGGTTTCGGCCTGACCGCCTCGCTTTCGTTTGAGCATCCTTATCCGTTTGCGCGCAGGATGTCGACGCTGGACCATCTTACCAAAGGGCGGATTGGCTGGAACATCGTCACCTCCTATCTGGAAAGCGGCGCACGCAATCTGGGCCAGGCCACGCAAACCCGTCATGATGCCCGGTACGATTATGCAGATGAGTATTTGCAGGTGGTTTATAAACTGCTGGAAGGCAGCTGGGAAGACGACGCCGTTATTCGCGACCGGGAGCGCCATATCTTCAGCGATCCGAACAAAGTCCATCCGATCAACCATCAGGGCACCTTTTTCCAGGTGCCGGGCATTCACCTGTGTGAGCCGTCACCACAGCGCACGCCGGTGTTATATCAGGCGGGTGCCTCCAGCCGCGGTAAAGCTTTTGCCGCGCAACATGCCGAGTGCGTGTTTGTTGCCGCGCCGTCTAAGGTGCTGCTCAGGAAAACCGTGGCCGATATTCGTCGGCGCGCAGAGGAGGCCGGACGCGATCCGCGCAGCATTCTCATTTTCAATATGCAAACCGTGATCGTGGGCGAGACCGATAAGCTGGCCCAGGCCAAATGGCAGGATTACAAACGTTATGTCAGCCACGAAGGTGCCCTTGCCCTGATTTCCGGCTGGACCGGCATTGACTTTAGTCAGTATCAACCCGATCAGGTGTTTAAACATCTTCATACCGATGCGATTCAGTCTGTTGTAGAGAGCTTCTCGACCGCCGATCCGCAGCGTGAATGGACGGTGCAAAACATGGCCGACTGGGTAGGCATTGGCGGCTTTGGGCCGTTGCTGGTGGGCAGCACCGAAACCGTGGCAGATGAACTACAGAGCTGGGTGGAGGAAACAGACGTTGACGGTTTTAATCTGGCTTATGCCGTTACCCATGAAACCTTTGCTGACGTCGTGAACCTGCTGGTGCCGGAACTGCAAAAACGCGGCGTATATAAGCAGGATTACCAGCCCGGCACGTTACGGGAGAAGCTTTTTGGACTGGGCGATCGCCTTACTCATCCTCATCCTGGTGCCAGCTACCGACGCACGCCCTCGTCAGCGGGCCTGATCGTCCCTGCTGAAGCCTCATAACATAACGAGACGGCTTCGTTAGCCTGATTCACCTAACCAATACCGGAAGCGTGCCCGCGTTTCCGGTCTTTTTCATGTCTGAAAAATAAAAATTAACTTATTGAATTTAAAGCAATCCTTATCATTTTTTCTTGTTTGTTTACTGCGTATGCACTGCTTATAAAGGCAGCACCTGTACAGACAATAACGAGGATAACATGAGCACTCTCAATATCGATGATGATGTGGCGATTCCCTCGCCGCCTTCCACACCGGTTCGCTCCGTCAACGATGTGGCCCGACTGATCAATACGCAAAGTGACAAAAACAGCTATGCGCGCTGGATCGTGTTTCTGGCGCTGGGCGGCGTTTTTCTGGATGCCTATGACCTCACGACGCTGTCCTACGGCATCAATGATGTCGTTAAGACGTTTAGCTTAACGCCAACCTTAACCGGGCTGGTCACCTCCTCCATTATGATCGGCACCATTGTGGGCAACCTGGCTGGCGGCTGGCTGACCGATAAATACGGTCGCTATTCGGTGTTTATGGCAGACATGCTTTTTTTCGTCGTTTCTGCCCTCGCTGCCGGTCTGGCTCCGAATGTCTGGGTACTGATCGGGGCGCGCTTTTTGATGGGCATTGGTGTGGGAATGGATTTGCCTGTGGCCATGGCCTATCTGGCCGAATTCTCGAAGTTTTCGGGCAAAGGCAACAAAGCTGCGCGACTGGCGGCCTGGTGCCCGATGTGGTATGCCGCCTCGTCGGTCTGCTTTTTCATCATCTTCGCCCTCTACTTCCTGTTGCCAGCCCAGCACATTGACTGGCTGTGGCGGGCATCGCTGTTGTTTGGTGCCGTGCCTGCCCTGCTGATTATTGCCGTGCGCAGCAAGTTTATGAACGAATCGCCTTTATGGGCGGCTAATCAGGGAGATTTACGCGGTGCGGTCCGTATTCTGCGTGAGTCCTATGGCATCCAGGCACATGAAGATAAGTCCTCTGCCATCGAGCCTGTCGCACCGGCGGTCAGTTTCCGCGTGCTGTTCCAGAAGCCATATCGCGAACGCACTATCGTGGCAGCGGTGATGAACGCCTGTATCGCTTTTGAATATACGGCTATCGCATTTTTCCTCCCCTCGATTCTGGCGCAGTTTCTGGGCGCGGGCGTGTTCGAAACCATTGCCGCCTCACTGGGACTTAATGCGCTGTTCGCCTTTACCGGCGGCCTGCTGGGCATGCGACTGGCCTGGAAATTTCCCTCTCGTCATGTGGCCATCGCGGGGTTTGCGCTACAGTTTATCGCCCTGATTTCACTGGCCTTGATCGGGCATCCTGAAGCCACTTACGGTGTGGTCTTTGCCATTCTGCTGCTGGGAGTGTGGCTGTTTGCCGAAGGGTTCGGACCCGGTGCGCAGTTAATGATCTATCCCGCCCTCGCCTATCCCACATCTATTCGCGCCACCGGCGTCGGATTTAGCCGTTCGATCTCTGGTGCAGGAAGCGCACTGGCGCTGTTCATTCTGCCGATATTGCAGGCGGCTTATGGCACCAACCTGTTCTGGATCGTGTCACTGGCCGCTCTCATCCCCATCATTTTCCTGCTTGTGGTGCGCTTTGAACCGACGCGCCACGATATTGATGACCCGTCAGCCCAAGGAGAACACCATGTCTGAACCTGATTACACCCGTCTGGCAGAACGCTTTCGTCCTGTTTTTGCCCGCATCGCCGACGGGGCCGCTGCACGCGAACGCGACCGGACACTGTTGCATGAGCCGATAAACTGGCTTAAGGCGGCGGGCTTTGGCACGCTGCGTATCCCAACGGCTAATGGCGGCCTGGGGGCTTCGCTGCCGCAGCTTTTTCGTTTGCTCACCGAGCTGGCAGAAGCGGATTCCAATCTGCCTCAGGCTCTGCGTGCCCATATGGCCTTTGTCGAGGATCGCCTCAATCAACCTGACAGCGAAGACCATCAACGCTGGTTTCGCCGCTTTGTTGATGGCGACATCGTCGGCAGTGGCTGGAGTGAAACGGGCAGCGTCAGGCTGGGAGACGTGAATACCACCGTTTCCCCTACCGGGCACGGTTGGCAACTGACGGGCGAAAAGTTTTACAGCACCGGCACACTCTATGCCGACTGGATTGATGTGTACGCTAAGCGCACCGACAACCAGCGCGACGTGATTGCGGTGGTGAGCACTCATCAGGACAGCGTTGAGCGGGACGATGACTGGGATGGATTTGGGCAACGCCTGACCGGTAGCGGCACTACGCGCTTTCGCGAGGCGCACGTGGAGCCTGCGCATGTGTATGACTTTAGTGAACGCTTTCGCTATCAGACGGCTTTTTATCAGCATGTCTTACTCGCGACGCTGGCCGGCATTGGTCGCGCTATTGTGCGGGATGTGTCCCGGAGCGTTGCACAACGAAAACGCATTTACAGCCACGGCAATGCCCGCCAGGTCAAACAGGATGTGCAGGTGTTGCAGGTTGTCGGCCAGATAAGCAGTTGGGTCTGGGCGACAGATGCCGCCGTGCAGCAGGCTACGCCGTCGCTCCAGCTTGCGTTTGATGCGCACCAACAAGGGCAAGCAGAAAGCCTGATTCACGCCGCCAACGTGCAGGCCGAAGTGGAGGCCGCCAAAGCGCAGGTCGTCGCCGTTGAATGGATTACCCGCGCGGCCAGCGAGCTATTTAATGCGCTGGGCGCGTCCGATACGCGGGTGATAAACGCGCTGGACAGGCACTGGCGCAATGCCCGAACCATCGCGTCCCACAATCCGGTGATCTACAAGAGTCGAAATGTCGGCGACTGGGAAGTGAACCGGCGCGATCCGACCTTTATCTGGCAGATCGGCAGCGGTGAATGATCGCGCCAGACGGCGGGTCTGAGACACAAAAAAACCCGGCCGGAGCCGGGTTTGGTCGCTACATGACTCAATCGAACGCTAGCTGTACGCGTGCAGAGTGCGCTGACACAGCGCGGAACGCACACAATCCTCTTTGCCGAAACGGACAATGCCAACCATCTCGTCCTCTTCGAAACGCGCCAGCGCGTCTGCGAGACCGGAAGGCACCCCAGCGGGCAAATCGCACTGGGTAATATCGCCGTTAACAATCACCGTGACATTTTCGCCAAGGCGGGTCAGGAACATTTTCATCTGCGCAGCCGTCACGTTCTGCGCTTCGTCCAGAATCACTACCGCATTTTCAAAGGTGCGGCCGCGCATATAGGCAAAAGGCGCAATTTCCACTTTGCCGATTTCCGGACGCAGACAATATTGCATAAAGGATGCGCCAAGACGTTTAACCAGAATGTCGTAAACCGGGCGGAAATAGGGGGCGAATTTCTCTGAGATATCACCGGGAAGGAATCCCAGATCCTCATCCGCCTGTAGCACCGGGCGCGTAACGATAATCCTGTCGATATCCTTATGAATCAGGGCCTCTGCTGCTTTCGCAGCACTAATCCAGGTTTTGCCGCAGCCCGCTTCGCCCGTGGCGAAGATAAGCTGTTTTGTTTCTATGGCGTTAAGATAATGCGCCTGAGCTTCATTTCGGGCTTCAATCGGCGCCCGGTCACGCACATCGCGTGCCATGCCAATTGCATCGAGCCCACCCATTTGCACCAGCGAAGTGACCGATTCTTCTTCACGCTGACGATGACTGCGTGAGTCATTACGAAGCACTCGTCTTGCTTCTCGACGCGCTTTGATCACTGCTTTCTGTCTTCCCATAGTGGCACCTTACAGTTGGTTTCATTTCCCGCTTCAGGCAATACGCCCGTTGCGATTACGTGAACGCTTTAGAGGTTTCAGTTGGCTTCCTTTAGAGCCGTGACAGGCCATGACGATTGATATCCGGCAGCAAAACAGCCTGACCGTATACCGGTAAAAAAGGAGTGAAGTTGAAGAGAGAAAACACATTGAGATGTAAAAGCGGTTGAGGAAGAACGTCCCTCACGGGTGAGTGCGATATTGTTTACTGCTGAACGGCTGTAAAAACATCTATCCATGCGCGAACTCCAGTGTGAGACATCAACACGCCCGATTACGCTTTCATAGTAAAGTGAACCATCTTATTGGTATTTTGCAACAGTATTTTCACTTTCATGAAAAATAAATATTCAACCGACCGTTAACGAAGACCTTACTTAAATTAAATTACGTATTTATTACAGAGGGTTAGTATATTTTACGTCACGTTAAAAGGCGTGTTAAACGGGGCGATAAAAAAGCCGTACGGGGAAAAAACGGCAATATGAAAACACGGCACGCTGCGCTGTCAGACACAGAATGCCGCGCCTAAAATTTAATCAACTTTCCAGTAAGGACTGGCCTAAATAATGGTTTTCATTCACCACGCCGGGTAAGACAAAAAAGTAACCGCCGCCAAACGGACGTATATACTCTTCCAGCGCTTCGCCATTTAAGCGGTTCTGTACGGTAAGGAAACCCAATTCCAAATCATGCTGATAGCAGACGAAGAGTAATCCCATCTCCAGTTGACCTGAAGCGGAAACACCGGACGAATAACTGTATCCCCGGCGCACCATCAGGCTGCTTTCCGTGGCGGGCGTACGGGGGTTGGCCAGACGAATATGCGCATCCAGCGCAATTATCTGGCCATCCGGATCGTTACGGTAATCGGGAACGTCATGTTCATTTTTCATACCCAGCGGCGCGCCGCTCAGCTTTTCGCGACCGAAAATGGTCTGCTGTTCGCCCAACGGTGTGCGATCCCACATTTCCACGTGGAAACGAATCAACCTTACCGCCTGATAGCTGCCATTCCGCGTCCAGGCTGGCTCGTGCTGATCCGCGGTGACCCAGAGCAGCTTATCCATCAAGGCGTGATTGTGCGTGTCCGGATTTGCCGTGCCGTCTTTAAAGCCCAGCAAGTTAATGGGCGTTTCTTTGCCCGCGCTGCGCGCGGCATGATCGGAGATAAACCCTTCCCGCCGCCAGCGTACGCCCAGCAGATCCGGCGTATGTTTGATGATATCGCGCAGCGCGTGGATCACCGTGTCCTGGGTATTGGCGCAAATCTGCAACAGCAGATCGCCATGGCACTGACTGGCATCCAGCGAATCATTAGGGAACCGGGTCATCGGCTGCAGTTTCGCGGGTTTGAGCGCAGCCAGACCGAAACGCCCGTCAAACAGTGCGTTACCGACTGACACCGTGATGGTCAGATTATCGGGGGCAATCTCGGCCCCCAGGATACCGGAATCCATCGGTGGCAGCTGTGGGTTGACCACGGCGGGGGCCTTGCCGCCCGCCGTTAAAAACGCAATGCGCTGTGTCAGCAGTTGAAACAACCGCTGCAGCTCACGCCTGTCGCTGGTCAGCACATCAAACGCCACCAGCATCATGGCGGCCTGCTGTGGGGTAATAATGCCCGCCTGATGCACGCCATAGAAAGGCTGTCGTTGCTGACGCGCGTTCGGCGTAACCGTGCCCGGTGCAAAACTGTCGGGCTGCTCAGCAGCCCCGGCATGAAACGGACAGCCCGCGCCTACCGCAGCCGCGCCGCCCAGCATGCCCAGCCCTTTTAATAAACGCCGCCGCGCAGGCTGCTGTAATTCCTGATCCTTGTCCATGATTAGTTCAGGCCCAGTGTGCCACGCAGTAGGGAAAGATCTTCCGCCAGAGCGGTGATCGGCCCTTTCAGCGCCGTGCGGTCAGCCTGGGTCAGTTTTTCATAGGATTCATAACCTTGCTGCGTGCGGTATTTATCCAGAATCGCATCCACTTTACTGAAGTTAGCGTCTATTTTTGCTAAAAGCTGTGGGTTCACCTGCTGCAGTACCGGACGTAAAAGTGTGACAATTTTTTGTGCGCCATCCACATTCGCGCGGAAATCCCACAGATCCGTGCGGCTGTAGCGATCCTCTTCGCCAGAGATTTTGGTCGCTGCCACCTCTTCAATCAGCCCGGCGGCTCCGCCCACCACTTTCGCCGGAGGAAATGCCAGTTCACTCACGCGTTGTTGCAGGTCATGCACATCGTGATTTAACTGGTCGGCATAGCCTGCCATGTCTTTCGTCGTGTTATCTGCAAACAGGGCTTTTTCGAGACGATGGAAGCCGGTAAATTTCGGATCGTCGGCTTTTTTCTCGTAATCATCTTCGCGGGCATCAATACGACCATCAAGGTCAGAAAACAGCTCCGCGATCGGCTCAATGCGCTCGTAGTGCTGACGGGTGGGCGCAAATAACGCTTTGGCTTTAGCCACATCACCGGCTTTCACCGCATCCGTAAACGCCTGCGTGCCGGATACCAGCTGACTCACTTCCTCAGTGACATAGGCTTTATAGGCATTAATGGGGCCCGCCAGTTGCATCAGTTCGGGTTTGCCTTGTTGCGCACTTTTGCTCCCGGTGCCCTGCACGATCAGTTTGCCTTTCGGGTTCGTCAGCAGGCCACAGGTCATGTCATATTCCCCGGCTTCCAGGTTGGCCGTCAGTTTCTGGCTAAAGCCCGGCGCAATATTTTCGCGCTCTTCGACCACCATCACGCCTTTGAGAATTTCCCATTCCAGCGCTTTTTGGCTGTTATTTTTAATCAGAAACTGAGTTTTACCGGCCTGTACCGTAACTGACATGGGCTCACACTGTTTGTCCGTCACAGTGACGCTGACCTGCGGAATGGCTGCAGCCAGTGAAGAGCCAGAAAACGCCAGCAGAGAAGCCAGTACCGCATTACGGTGAAAACGCATCATCATATTTTTTCCCTGTTCAGTCAGAGGCGCGGCTGACGCGCCGGGTAAACGCGTTAGCGCGCAGCTGCTGAGGTATCAGCGCGTGCAGGCATAACAAACAATAATAAAGCGGGGATCAGATAGAGCAGCCAGACAGCGACTTCACTGACGCTGGGTGCTTCCTGATAGCCAAGCATGCCTTCCAGCACTGTGCCAAACAGCGAATGCGTGGACAAGATCGGGCTCATATCAAAGGCCACCTGCTGAAAATGATTCCACAGCCCTGCCTCATGAAAAGCGCGAATAGCCCCTGCCGCCAGGCCCGCTGCCACCAGCAGAATGAACATGCTGGTCCAGCGGAAAAAGTGCGCCATGTTGAGCCGCAGGCCGCCCCAGTAGATCAGCATGCCCAGCACCACCGCCGTGGCCAGCCCCAACACCGCACCCAACGGCGGCGCATAACCGACATCCTGTGTGAACGCGGCCAGCAGAAAGAACACTGATTCCAGCCCTTCGCGTGCGACGGCCAGAAACACCATCATCACCAGCGCCAGGCCGCCGCCGGCCGATTTATGCAATGCCTCGTCGACGGCGTGTTCAAGTTCCCGTTTGATATTGCGCGCGACCCGGCGCATCCAGAACACCATCGAGGTCAGGATAACGACCGCGATTACCGCCACGATACCTTCAAACAGCTCTTGCTGTTTCTGCGGAAATTCACCCGTGGTCTGGTTGATAAAGATACCCAGCCCAAGGCAGAGTGCGGCGGCGATAAAGACGCCCGCCCACATCGCAGGAAACCACTGAGTGCGCTGAGTGCGCTTCAGATAACTGGCGATCAGGCTGACGATCAACGCGGCTTCAAGCCCTTCGCGCAGCATAATGAGAAACGGAACAAACATCGCCAACCTCTTGAATGTTAACCGGCGTCAACGACGCGTAAAGTTACGTAAAAACGAACGATACCGATTATCATTACCACTCAAAAAAATACAAGTTCCACAACGAAATAATTTCGTAACTGTCTGTGCCAGATAACGGGCAAAAAAAAGCCTGCCCTCGCGGGGGCAGGCGGTGGAAAAAAGAAGGCGATTACTTCGTCTGGAACTCGGCCTCAGCGGCATCGAAACGTGCCATCGCCTGGGTTGACGGTGCGCGACTCGCCAGGCTAAAGACGACGATGGCGAGACTGGCCAGGATAAAGCCCGGGATGATTTCGTACAGACCGAGCCAGCCATACTGCTTCCAGACCACCACGGTCACCGCACCGACAACCATGCCCGCTAATGCGCCATTGCGGTTCATACGTTTCCAGCACACGCCGAACAGCACAACCGGCCCGAACGCCGCACCAAAGCCCGCCCATGCATAGCTGACCAGGCCTAATACCCGGTTTTCAGGGTTGGCGGCCAGTGCGATGGCAATCAGCGCGACCAGCAGCACCATCAGGCGACCGACCCAGACCAGTTCTTTCTGGCTGGCATTTTTGCGCAAAAAGCCTTTATACAGGTCTTCGGTCAGGGCGCTGGAGCACACCAGCAGTTGGCAACTGAGTGTCGACATGACGGCCGCTAAAATGGCTGACAGCAGAATCCCGGCAATCCAGGGGTTAAACAGAATACGTGCCAGCTCAATGAAGACACGCTCGCCGTTTTGAGTTACACCAGCGGCCTCGCCCGGGTTGTTCTGGAAATAGGCGATACCAAAGAAGCCAACCGCGACGGCGCCGGCCAGACACAAAATCATCCAGGCCATACCAATACGGCGCGCGGTACGAATTGACCGGTGTGAATCCGCCGCCATAAAGCGGGCCAGAATATGGGGCTGGCCAAAATAACCTAATCCCCAGCCCAGTAGCGACAGGACCGCAACCACATTCAGTCCTTTGAACATATCCAGGTTTTCCGTGCTTTTAGCCTGAATGACTGCCAGCGAATCGCTTAAACCGCCGACGGCCATGATGACGATAAGCGGCGTCAGGATCAGGGCGAAGATCATCAGGCTGGCCTGAACGGTATCTGTCCAGCTTACCGCCAGGAATCCGCCCACCAGCGTATAGAGAATGGTCGCCGCCGCACCGGCCCATAAGGCCGTGGCGTAGTCCATTCCAAAGGTGCTTTCAAACAGGCGCGCACCGGCAACCACACCGGAAGCACAGTAAATGGTGAAAAACATCAGGATGACGACCGCAGAAATCACACGCAGAATTTTGCTGCGATCTTCAAAGCGGCTGGTGAAAAAGTCGGGCAAGGTTAAGGCGTTATCATGATGTTCTGTCTGGACGCGTAAACGACCCGCGACAATTTTCCAGTTAAGCCAGGCACCAATAATCAGACCAATGGCGATCCAGCTTTCTGAAATGCCGGAGAGAAAAATGGCACCGGGTAAGCCCATCAGCAGCCAGCCGCTCATGTCAGAGGCACCCGCTGACAGCGCGGTAACCACACTGCCCAGGCTGCGACCGCCCAGAATGTAGTCATCAAAGTTTTTGGTTGAGCGCCAGGCAATAAAACCGATGAGCACCATCCCGAGGATATAAATTAAAAAGGTCACCAGCATGGGTGTACTTACTGTCATGTGTTTCTCCGTTATTATCCGATCTCTTAAGAGAAATCTTTTCCTGCGCCACCGGAACGGGGTAGCGTCAGCGTATTACCGCATCGATAAAAGACCCGTTTCCCTTAAGGCGCGGTATCCTGCCGTAAAGGCACGTTCTACACAATGCATTTAACACATCCGTTACATCAGTTTCACCTCTCTCCCTGTTTTAAATGTTCACAGGTTGCGCCCGCTCACACTTAAGTTGCACCTTTACCACCACAACCCTGTTTAAATTGAAGGGGGTTGCAACATTGGCGAGTTTCTTGCAGCAAGATTTGTGCCGCTTTTAAATGTTAATGGCAAAAGCGGCGGTAAAGTGTGGAAGCAAGGTCACATTTAACACGGTTGCACAAAGTTGCAACATGAGTGATAGTGCAGCCCTTGCTCTGGTAAAAAACGTTTTAAGGAACAGAAATCATGGGAACAACGACCATGGGGGTGAAGCTGGATGAAGCCACCCGCAGTCGCATTAAACTGGCGGCACAGAAAATGGATCGCACGCCGCACTGGCTGATTAAACAAGCGATCTTTAACTATCTCGTGCAGTTAGAAGCCGGTGAAGCAGTGGAAGAGATTCCCCTGCAGCTCAACGAATCGGCTTCTGATGAGGTCGCTGCGGACGAGATGGTTCAGCCGTTCCTTGACTTCGCAGAGCACATCCTGCCGCAGTCGGTAGCCCGTTCGGCCGTGACGGCCGCCTGGCGTCGACCTGAAACCGATGCCGTTCCCATGTTGCTGGAGCAAGCCCGCCTTCCCGCTCCGCTGGCTGAAAAAACCCGGCAGCTCGCCTTTACCCTGGCCGAGAAGCTCAGGCACCAAAAAGGGGCAACCGGACGCGCCGGTATGGTGCAAAGTCTGCTTCAGGAGTTTTCATTATCTTCACAGGAAGGCGTGGCGCTGATGTGCCTGGCGGAAGCGTTGCTGCGTATTCCGGATAAACCGACGCGCGATGCGCTTATCCGTGACAAGATCAGTAACGGCAACTGGCAGTCGCATCTGGGCCGCAGTCCGTCCATGTTTGTTAACGCCGCCACCTGGGGCCTGTTATTTACCGGCCGCCTGGTCTCAACGCATAACGAAGCGAATCTGTCGCGCTCGCTCAACCGGATCATTGGCAAGAGTGGTGAACCGCTGATCCGTAAAGGCGTGGATATGGCGATGCGCCTGATGGGTGAACAGTTCGTGACGGGTGAAACCATCGCCGAAGCACTGGCTAACGCCCGTAAGCTTGAAGAGAAAGGTTTCCGTTACTCTTACGATATGCTGGGCGAAGCCGCCCTGACCGCCAGCGATGCGAAAGCCTATCTGGTTTCGTATCAGCAGGCGATTCATGCGATTGGCAAAGCCTCCAATGGCCGCGGCATTTATGAAGGCCCGGGCATTTCAATTAAGCTCTCTGCCCTGCACCCGCGCTACAGCCGTGCCCAGTACGACCGGGTGATGGATGAGCTGTATCCGCTGCTTAAGTCGCTGACGCTACTGGCCCGCTCTTACGACATCGGCATTAATATTGATGCAGAAGAAGCCGACCGCCTGGAACTCTCTCTTGATATGCTCGAAAGGCTGTGTTTTGAGCCTGAACTGGAGGGCTGGAACGGTATCGGCTTTGTCATTCAGGCCTATATGAAGCGCTGTCCGTTTGTTATTGATGAGCTGATCGACCTGGCGCAACGTAGCCGCCGCCGTTTGATGATTCGTCTGGTGAAAGGCGCTTACTGGGACAGCGAAATTAAACGCGCCCAGATGGAAGGCCTGGAGGGCTATCCGGTGTACACGCGCAAAGTGTATACCGACATTTCGTACCTGGCCTGCGCGCGCAAGCTGCTGGCGGTGCCGAACCTGATCTATCCGCAGTTTGCCACGCACAATGCGCACACCCTGGCCGCCATTTATCAGCTGGCAGGCAATAACTACTATCCGGGTCAGTACGAGTTCCAGTGCCTGCACGGCATGGGTGAACCGCTGTATGAACAGGTGGTCGGCAAGGTTGCAGACGGTAAACTTAATCGTCCCTGCCGTATTTATGCCCCGGTCGGTACGCATGAAACGCTGCTCGCCTATCTGGTGCGACGCTTACTGGAGAACGGCGCGAATACCTCCTTCGTTAACCGCATCGCCGATACGTCCCTGCCCATCGACGAACTGGTCGCCGATCCGGTTGCCGAAGTTGAAAAACTGGGCCTCAGCGAAGGGACACTGGGCCTGCCGCACCCGAAAATTCCCTTACCACGTGACCTGTATGGCGAGGACCGCGTAAACTCCGCCGGTCTTGATATGGCGAATGAACATCGTCTTGCGTCGCTGTCCAGCGCGCTGCTGAGCGGTGCTACCGAAACATATGTGGCGCAACCGCTTATCGACGGCCCTTTAACGGGAGGGGAAAGCGAGCCAGTGCTCAATCCGGCCGTCCCTGCGGATGTGGTGGGCACCGTGCGCCAGGCATCCGAACAGGAGGTTTCCCTGGCCATTGAGGCCGCCGTTAATGCCGGCCCTATCTGGTTTGCCACGCCGCCGCAGGAGCGTGCCGCCATTCTGGAGCGCGCCGCACAGCTGATGGAAAGCCAGCTACAGCAACTGCTGGGTCTTCTGGTGCGTGAAGCCGGAAAAACCTATAACAACGCCATTGCCGAGGTGCGTGAAGCGGTCGATTTCCTTTATTACTATGCCGGTATTGTGCGCCATGATTTCGATAACGAAACCCACCGCCCGCTTGGCCCGGTGGTCTGCATCAGCCCGTGGAACTTTCCGCTGGCCATTTTTACCGGCCAAATCGCCGCGGCTCTGGCGGCAGGTAACAGCGTGCTGGCGAAACCCGCCGAGCAAACGCCGTTAATTGCCGCACAGGCCGTCAATATTTTACTGAGCGCTGGCGTGCCCGCCGGTGTACTGCAACTGCTGCCGGGTCAGGGCGAAACCGTGGGGGCACAGCTCACCGGCGACGAACGGGTGCGCGGCGTCATGTTTACCGGCTCCACCGCCGTTGCCACGCTGCTGCAACGCAATCTTGCGGGCAGACTCGATCCGCAGGGCCGTCCGACACCGCTGATTGCGGAAACGGGCGGAATGAATGCCATGATTGTGGACTCCTCCGCGCTGACCGAACAGGTGGTTGTCGACATCGTGGCATCGGCCTTTGACAGCGCGGGACAACGCTGTTCCGCCCTGCGTCTGCTCTGCGTGCAGGAAGACGTCGCAGACCACACGTTAAAAATGCTGCGTGGCGCGATGGCGGAATGCCGCATGGGCAACCCGGAACGCCTGTCCACCGACATCGGTCCGGTGATCGATCAGGAAGCCAAAGCCAACATCGAACGCCATATTCAGGCCATGCGTAATAAAGGCTTTAAGGTCTACCAGACGGCACAGGATAACCCACAGGACAGCAAAGAATGGGCCACAGGCACCTTTGTGAAACCAACGCTGATTGAGCTGGATAAGGTCAGCGATCTGACCCAGGAAGTGTTTGGTCCTGTCCTGCACGTGGTGCGTTTTACCCGCAGCAACCTGCCGCAGATCGTTGAGCAGATTAACGCCACAGGCTATGGCCTGACCCTGGGTGTTCATACGCGCATCGACGAAACCATCACGCAGGTCACCGCCAGTGCCAAAGTGGGTAACCTGTATGTTAACCGCAACATGGTCGGCGCGGTCGTCGGTGTGCAACCCTTTGGGGGCGAAGGCCTCTCAGGTACCGGTCCAAAAGCGGGCGGCCCACTGTATCTTTATCGTCTGCTGGCTCACCGCCCGGATGAGGCGCTGAGCACCACCCTCGCCCGTCAGGATGCGGAACGTCCCGCAGACAACAGTCAGCGTCAACGCCTGTTAGCGCCGCATCAGGCACTGACCGACTGGGCAAAAGATAAGCCACAGCTGTCTGCGCTGTGTCAGCATTATGAACAGCTGGCGCAGGCCGGTACGGTTCGTCTGCTGCCGGGCCCAACAGGAGAGCGCAACACCTTCCTGTTACTCCCGCGCGAACAGGTGCTCTGTCTGGCAGATAACAACGACGATGCGCTGATTCAGCTGGCTGCGGTAACCAGCGTCGGCAGTCAGGCCCTGTGGCCGGATGATGACCTGCATCGTACGCTGCTTAATACCTTACCGGCAGCGGTGAAGAGCCGTATTACCCTGGCGAAGGATCCGCTGACCGCGCAGTTTGATGCCGTGATTTATCATGGTGATGCCGACCAGCTCCGCAGCCTGTGCGAGCAGATTGCGGCGCGTGAAGGTGCGATTGTCTCGGTACAGGGATTTGCCCGCGGTGAAACCAACCTGTTACTGGAACGCCTGCTGATTGAACGCTCTTTGAGCGTCAACACCGCCGCCGCGGGCGGTAACGCCAGCCTGATGACGATCGGTTAACTGTCGGCGCGTTTCATTCTGGTTGTGATCAAGGTTCATGCCTGGCATGAACCTTTTTTTATGACGGATGAAAAACCCGCGGCCGTTGAGCGCCTCAGCAGTGGAGAAGTGCGAAGGGATTCGCGCTATCAGGTGGTTTCTGCGCGCACATCCCCCGCATACGCAATCCGGACGCGCCGCAGAGACAGGTGGCTGACATGCGTACAACGGTCAGGCTGCCGGAATAGAAGGCCGTTTCATCAGATGTGGCAAGCGAAACAGCGCGCGTCCCGGTCCCCGATTCAGCAATGACCAGACCGCCATGGAGCACAAGGCGCAGATCGTAACCATCACCGGAGGATAGAGACAGGCCCAAAGCCATGAAAAGCCTGTCAGCTCAAAAAGCTGGTGACGTTGCGCATATAAAATCGCCGTCATCCCGAAATATTCAATGAAAATACGGTGAATAATGTAAAGGGGTAAGGTATGGCGGCCTGTCCAGTTCAGCCAGGCCATACAGCCCAGCTGGCTTAACCATCGGCAGGCGGCCACGCTGGCCAGAATGGCAATCAGACAGAGAAAAAGACGGCTGTTCAAATCAAGCAGGCCCTGTAGTACAGCCAGCAGTCCCAGTAACAGCCACGGCAACCTGTTCTCCCGTCGCCCTTCGCTCAGTCGTAGCATGGGTGCCCACCAAAATGCGCCCAATACAAAAAAGATAAAATACTGCGCCAGACTTTGCGGTCCCCAGAACGGGATACTCTTTTCGACCGCCAGATAGTTCAGCACAGCGGCTACGATAAGCAGCGGGATTTTGTAATGTTGAAACCATTTGGCGCACAGGAAATAGAGTGCCAGACCATATAAATACCAGGCGGTACTCATGGCGAGAAAGGTCAGTCTGAGAAATTCTGAAAACGAACCGGCATAGGCCGCATTAAGATTTTGCGAAATACGCTGTCCGGTAATTTCCGTCGCGATGCCGGAAATGGATCCCCACTGAATGACGCCCCATAACAGATAAAGGTAAAACAGATTCATAATGCGGCTGGTGGCGACAGACTGCCAGGGCCGGTGAAGAATGGCATGACTGGCCAGCAGACCCGATACAAAGAAAAAGGCGGGCATGCGCAGCGGCGACAGTAGCAGGTTAAACCGGACCCACAGTTCAGCCGGGAGCAGGCCCGCGGTCAGATGTGTTACCGTATTATCAAAGCCGGGTAATACCGTGTGATACAGAATAACCAGCAGGATACACAGGCCTTTGAGTGTATTAATCCAGGCAATTTCTTCTTTTTCTTTGCTCATCATCGGCACATTTCCGCTGCGGTGAAACGGCAATTCACATCGCCTTCTCTTGTGCGAAAAGTATTCCGTATGTTCTTTCTGCTGAATGTAGCGAAAGTCTTAAATACCCGCGTTGCGGTGCGTTTCGGACCGTACTTTACACTTAAAGGGATTTATTGACACTGCGCCCGGCAAGCGCGTTATTCAGACGCCTTTTCCTTTCCTGTCTGGTTATCCTTATGACATAAACCGAGGCTCTGCCCTGCTTTCAACAGGCGTACCGTACGGACTGACGTAGGCGCTTTTATCCCGTTTACCCGATAAAAAATGGATTCACGGTCAGGCGTGCGCTGACCTGGCTCCGGGCTCGCGGGCATGACGGGCATGACGGGCAACGGAGAAGTGATCTGGCGGATGAAAAAAGGGGCCAGCGCGCTGGCCCGGATCTTCAGGATAAGGTTTGCGTTTCAGGCTGACGCTGACTGACCAGGCGTGGATGGAGAAACAACATACGTCCCGGCCCGCGATTAAGTAACGACCAGACCAGGAGCGACAGCAGTGTGCATACCGCCACACCGGTCACCGGCATCAGCAGCGCCCAGGCCCAGCTAAAGCCGGCATTGCCGAACCAGCCGAAATGCAGCGCCAGTGTGATAGCGCTCAGTCCGAGCAGTTCGATAAAAATGCGGTGTAACACATAGATTTGTAATGTATTTCGACCGATAGCGTTCAGCCAGGTCATTCTGAAATGCGCATTGAGAAAACGACACAGCACGATGCCAAACACGATCGTCAGCAGGCTGTAAAACGGGTTTTTATAGATGCCACCTGCATGATGGGCGATGCCGACAAGTGCAATCGCGCCAAGCCACAGCCAGTGACGTCCCTTGAGGGCGCTCAGTTCAATTAGCCTCGCGCTGAAAAATACGCCCAGCAGGAAATACAGAGAGTTCTGCGCCACGCTGGCCGGGCCCCATCCGGGGATCAGGTTAAACTGCGCAGCGTAGTTCGCCGCTATCGCCGCCGCCAGCAGAACCCTTTTCTGTTGATGGAAAAGCTTAGTCACCAGGAAAAACCCTGCCAGCGCGTACAGGTACCACAGGCTGGTCATCGACAGCATCAGCAGCTTAATAAACTCAAGAGGCGAATCCGCATAGGCGGCATTTTTGCTACTGGACAGCCGTTCGCCTAAATGGGTGGAAATGTAGTGGATACTCAGCCACTGAATCACGCCCCACAGCAGGTAGAGGTAAACAATATTGCTGAATTTTTTCGTAAACACTTCCTGCCAGCTTTTCTTCACGACCGCGTTAGCGGCCAGCAACCCAGACACAAAGAAGAAAGCGGGCATACGCAACGGCGAGAGCCAGGTATTAAACGCCACCCATCCTTGTGCCGGTAGCAGACCCGCGGTCAGATGATGAAGCGAGGGTGCGAACGTGGTGATGATGGCGTGATGCAGTACGACAAGTAAAATGCACCCTCCTTTGAGGGTATTGATCCAGAGGATTTCCTTCCTGGGGTGAGTCATTATAACGTCCCGATAGCGCGATGAATTTGTGAAGAATTATTAATATTTTCACTGTCACCTCAATCGGGGAGGTCTTAAAATTTACACTCTGTTACGTCATTGAAACATCACTCCGTATAACCGAAGCGATAACAACAGGTTAAGGAAAGACCAGCCGTAAATTTTCAGAAGAAACTGAGCGCGCAGGCAGGAAAAAAATAAATAAAACGCCGCCCGTGTCGGGCGGCATTTTGGGGATTATTGATTAAGAAATTTATCCAGAAACTGTCGGGTACGTGCCTGCTGAGGAGCGCTGAACAACGCTTTGGCCGGGCCCTGTTCTACCACGCGGCCCTGATCCATGAAAATCGCCCGGTCAGCGACATCACGGGCAAAGCTCATCTCATGGGTCACAATCACCATCGTGCGCTTTTCCTGCGCCAGCGCCCGGATCGTATTCAACACTTCGCCCACCAGCTCGGGATCCAGCGCCGAGGTCGGTTCATCAAACAAAATGACTTCAGGCCGCATGGCAAGCGCGCGGGCAATGGCAACACGTTGTTGCTGTCCGCCGGAAAGACGACGTGGATAGCTGTCTTCTTTACCCTGCAATCCCACTTTTTCAAGCAGGCCACGCGCCCGCGCAACCGCGTCCGCTTTGGTTTCGCCTTTGACGATGACCGGCCCCTCAATAATGTTTTCCAGCACCGAGCGATGCGGAAACAAATTGAAGTTCTGAAACACAAACCCCACTTGCTGACGGAGTTGGCGCACCTGTTCTTTCTGCTTATTGATCCCCAGACTGGCGTCAATCGTAATATCACCGACTTTGATGCGCCCGGCCTCAGGCACTTCAAGCAGGTTGATGCTGCGCAACAGCGTCGTTTTACCGGATCCGCTCGGGCCGATAATCGCCACAATTTCACCCGGCGCAACATCCAGATCGATGCCGTGCAGTACCGTTTGGCCGTTAAACTGTTTCACCAGTTGGCGTACTTCAATGGCACTCATTTCGCCTCCTGATCCTGACGGTTAACGTGTGCTTCGAGCCGGTTCTGTAAGGCAGACAGCACGGTAGCCATGATCCAGTAGATAACCGAGGCCGCCAGATACATCGTAAATACCTCCAGCGTACGTGAGGTAATCAACTGGGCCTGACGAAATAACTCCGGTACCTGAATGGTCGCCGCCAGTGAGGTATCTTTGACCAGGCTGATGAAGCTGTTACCCAATGGCGGTAAAGCGGTACGGGCAGCCTGAGGCAAAATAACCCTGCGCAGCGTTTGCCACGGCGTCATGCCAATGCTGGCCGCCGCTTCCCACTGGCCGCGCTCAATCGCCGCAATGGCACCACGAAGCGATTCCGATGCATAGGCTGCTGTATTCAGCGACAGGCCAATCATCGCGGAAGGAATTGGATCCAGCTCAATGCCAAACTGGGGCAGACCGTAGTAGATCATAAACAACTGAGCGATAAGCGGCGTGCCACGAAAAATCGACACGTAGATACGTGCCAGCCAGCTGATGGGCCAAAAGCGCGACAAGCGCATCAGCGCCAGCACAAAGCCCAGTATCAGCCCAAAAAACATCCCGCCAATACTGAGCTGAAGCGTAGACAGCGCGCCTTTAAGAAGGAATGGTGCTGAATCCAGCACCAGTTGTAAACTTTCCTGCATTATTGCGTAACGTCCGCGCCAAACCATTTCTCAGACAGCTTTTTGAGCGTGCCGTCTTTCTGCATCTCTGCAATCGCCTGGTTAATGGCTTTCAGTAAATCTTCGTTACCTTTACGCAGTGCAACGCCCGCTTCAAGACGCGAGAACGCAGGGCCAGCGACGGCCATCGTGTCACCGGTTTTCTTCACCAGATCCAGTGCCGCCAGACGGTCCACCAGAATCGCATCAACGCGACCTGAACGCAGATCCTGGTATTTGGTAGGATCGTCATCATAGGTACGAACATCGACACCTTTCACGTTTGCACGTAACCACTGCTCGTAGTTGGTGCCCAGACCGACGCCCACTTTTTTACCTGCCAGATCTTCGGGGCGGGTGATGCTGCCGGCATTTTTCTTCAGCGTCAGCGCCTGCACGCCCGAAATGGTGTACGGTGTGGAGAAGTCATATTTCTTTTTACGCTCATCGGAAATGGTGACCTGATTAATCACCACATCGATACGTTTGGAATCCAGCGCGGCCAGCATGCCATCCCATTTTGTCGGTTTCAGAACGGCTTTCACACCCATTTGTTTCGCCAGGTCCTGGGCGAACTCCACCTCAAATCCGGTCAGCTTGCCTTTTTCATCCTGGAAACTGAAAGGCGGATAGGTGCCTTCCAGGCCCACACGCAGTTCGCCTTTACTTTTCACTTGCTGCAGCAAATCTTCTGCGGCAAAGGTTTTAACACTAACGCCAGCAACCAGCGCAACCGCCATCATTCCAGTCACCAGCTGGCGACGAATCTGTGAGAAAGCCATGTGTACCCCATTTATTATTCGTGAGTGTGCTGTTGAGCGGCTAAACCCCGTTTGCCGCTCTGTCATTATGGGCGTTATTTACCTGAGACAGCAAAATAACGGCCGGATTATAAACCTTTTTTTCGCGACGTCTCAGACCGAAGGGTGATAAGCAAATAACGCGGGCGCACCGCCGGTATGCACAAACAGGAGCGGTCCTTCGCGGCGGAAACGATTCTGACTGATCCCATCAATTAACCCCGCCATCGCTTTGCCAGTATAAACCGGGTCGAGCAGGAGGCCTTCCAGCCGGGCCAGCAGCTTGATCGCCTCTGTGCCCTCTTCATTTGGCTCGCCATAGCGTGGCCCAAAGTAGTCATCCCACAGCGTCACCGGGGCCTTTGCCTCTACCGACAACTGCGATGCCAGCGCCTGACGAATAGCGTCCACTTTCGGCAGCTGTTCATCACGCTGACGCGATACGGTCACGCCCACCAGCTCGGTTTGCGGCATGAGGTGTTCCAGCCCAATGGCCAGCCCCGCATGCGTTCCGGCACTGCCAGACGCGACAACTACCGCAGCAAAATCCACCACGCCTTCACTTTGATGCACGATCTCCTGGGCGCACTCTACGTAACCCAGCGCGCCTAGCGCGTTTGATCCACCAACAGGCAGGGTATAGGGTCGAAAGCCCTGCGCCTCAAGGCGTTCCGCCTGTTCCGCCAGTTGTGCGGCAGGATCGGTCAGTGCATCAACCATCATTACTTCAACGTCCATCAGTTCCAGCAGCAGCCGGTTACCGTTAGTGAGGTAATTCTCGCTCTGGGTCGCGATGGGGTTTTCAAGTAATGCCACGCATTTCAGCCCAAGTTTGGCCGCGACCGCAGCGGTCTGACGCACGTGGTTGGACTGGATCGCACCGGCGGTGAGCAGCACATCGGCCCCCTCACGCAGCGCATCGGCCGCCAGGAACTCCAGCTTGCGCAGTTTGTTGCCGCCCAGCGCCAGCGGCGTTACATCGTCGCGTTTGATAAAAATGTCACGACCTAAGAAGTCCGACAGACGGGGCAAAAATTCCAGAGGCGTGGGCGCACCCAGAAGTTCAATACGGGGAAACTGATGAATAAGATGTAAAGACAATGCGGCCTCCAGTCAGGCACAGAGCAGTTATCATTACAGTGTTACAGAAGATGAAGAAAGGATCATCCTGAATTGAGGTCAGGAACGTGGAAGACGGGAATGCACAACATCCCCACGTTTCTTCCGATGGTGAGAAGAAACGTGGGGCGGGAAATCGACTGACCGTGCATCCTGTGCCCGGCATTTTTCCCTTAACGTTGCTGCCAGCCTAAGAACTGGTCGTATTTGCGCAGCGCAATTCGATAATTATTGTTGCCTGCATCGGGTAAATCTTCTTCCAGGCATTGATGCCAGCTATTGCCTTTCAGTTTTTCTGCCGGAAAATTTCGCGCCTTCAGCATATCGTCAAGCCGACGTAACCGAACCACATACTCACGAATCGTGCTTGGGCTCATTTCCGTCTGCTCAAACAGATATTGTTTAAACGCCATAATGTCAAAATAGTTAGGATGTGTATTACAAAAAATATCGCTGCAAAAACGACAAAGTGCCGTTAATTCTGGCTGCAGTTTTAGCCAGAGTGGCTCATCAATCATTTGGTCCATCCGTGCGATGGCCTCTTTATTGATGATCTGGCCACGAAAAACCAGCGCCATTCGGTCTAGTACTTTGCCACAGTGTGAACAATTGGTTTGGCTGTGTTTATAGTCTTTAAGATAGCGACTTAAAGGTCTGGCTTTGGTTTTGGCTCCCACTGTTGAGTCCCCGATTTCTTATATTTATAGATCTCCAGGAACTGAGCCTTCTAGCGCGCTCCCGTAAGTCGGGCACGCAAGCGTTTAATCGCCTGACTGTGCAGTTGGCTGACCCGGGATTCCCCGACATCAAGTACCGCGCCAATCTCTTTAAGATTCAGTTCTTCCTGGTAGTACAGTGTCAGCACCATTTTCTCGCGCTCAGGCAACGCCTCGATCGCTTCTATGACGCGTTCACGCAGACTCCCTTCCATTAACTGATGAAGTGGATTGGCCTCTTCGTGCCCTTCCGTCACCAGCTCCGCACTGTCACCGTGTTCTTCCCGATACTCGTCGTATGAAAAGAGCTGACTGTTGTTGGTATCCAACAGAATCTGCCGGTACTCTTCTATCGAAACATTCAACTGTTGCGCGACTTCCTGCTCGGAAGCGGCCCGACCCAGCATCTGCTCAACCTGATGCATGGCTCCGGCTACCTCACGTGCATTACGTCTGACGCTGCGTGGCGCCCAGTCCCGGCTGCGAAGCTCATCAAGCATTGCGCCACGAATGCGCTGGACTGCATACGTGGTAAAGGCGGTACCCTGAAGCGCGTCGTAGCGCTCCACCGCATTCAACAGACCAATGCCCCCGGCTTGCAGCAGATCGTCAAGTTCCACACTGGCAGGCAGGCGAACCTGCAAGCGCAGTGCTTCATGACGCACCAGTGGGACGTAGCGCTGCCAGAGCGAATGTTTGTCCATCACGCCTTCGGCGGTATAGAGATCGTTCACGTTGACTACCCTGCGTTAATGAAGTTATCGGCATGATTATGCAATTCTGTAGGACTTTCGATTGGCAGAATAGGCGGGATAAACCGAGGTTATTTCAAATTTGTGATGTTTCAGAGCGGAAGATTCCGCTCTGTCTCAACAGGCTAACCTAATGACAGTAAACGTTGACGAGTGGCGGAGGGCACGCTGTCCCATAAAGCACAAACCTGCCCTTCCATTTCCTGATAAAAAGGGCTAATGCTTTCGCGGGTTTTTTCATCCCCATTAAAACGGACCTTGCCGGAATCACCATCAATACTAATCATTCGGTTAACAAAAAGTCGCTGTAAATCGCTGCGCAGGAATAATCCGTTATCCACACTGTTATCCGCCAGAAAACCTTCATCATTCTCTCGCGTATCAATATGGCAGGCTTCCACCCATGGCCACGGATGCTGATCGATCAGGCTGGTGCCGGTAATGACACAGGCACCATAACGGGCTTTCACGGCGGCCATAAATTCGGCCTGGCTGGCTCGCTGTAGCACTTTAGCCTTTACCCGCCGCCCGACTTCAGTACCAGGCATCACTGCGGCGGGTGTTTTATGTCCGGGTGTACTCAGTACCACAATAAACTGGATACGCTGTGATTGCGGAAAGCACGGATTGGAGTGCATGTTAAACAACTGCCACCAGGCATCGTCGCCGTCTTCTCGCATCAGCACCAGTTTGTATCCCCGGCTGTTGATCAGGTTCTGCGCCTGTGCTGAATGGGGATCGATCATGGCATATACGTAGCTTTGGCCAATCACTTTCCACAAATTCTCCGCTTTGTCCTGCTCTCCCCGGCGGAAATAGTGAAAAGGAGCCTGCTGCTTCAGGTAATACTCAAAACGGCGCAGGTAATTTTTACGTTCATTGTCGTTCGCAATAAATAACAGGTCTTCCAGCGGACTGTTGCTCTCTTCCTGTGCGAAGACAGCACGAATCTTTAGCGTCCGAAAGCTGGTCGAAGGACTCAGCAGCGCTCGCGCTGTTAATTCTTTCTCATCAGGGTATTGCTGTGCATAGCGCCGGGCGATCTCCTCGAAGGAAAGCCGTTCACCCGGTAGCAGGTCATAGTTGAAGCGCATAACCACCCCAGAACACGCGAAGTTGTAGCCAAATTAAACTTATCCTGAAGAGTGTTATCGGCACCATCTGTATGAACTGTAACGTTTATCCAACTTTTATCGCGCCGAAAACTCTAATCCACAATCACTTCCTTCTGGTTGACGCGATTTGCATTACTGCGCGATAAAATGTGCCCGCTTCGCTTATGCTGATTTATTTCATTAGCCGCTATGGATGCGGGGACGGACTTATCCTTGACTTTACCCGCTTTTTTGTCGGTTATTCGTGCCATTACTTTCACTCGAACACTCGTATTCTTTCACCATCACGCTGCACGCGCAGACGAGTTATGAAGGAAGCGAATGATGAAAGGCATAGTACTGGCAGGCGGAACCGGTTCCCGACTGCATCCGGTGACCTGTGGCGTCTCTAAGCAACTGCTGCCGGTCTATGACAAGCCCATGATCTATTATCCCCTTTCCGTCTTAATGCTCGCGGGGATCCAGGACATTCTGGTCATCACCACACCGGAAGATCTGGCTGGGTTTCAGCGCCTGCTTGGTGATGGTTCGCATTTTGGTGTTAATTTGCAGTATGCGGTTCAGCCGTCACCTGATGGTCTGGCTCAGGCGTTTATTATTGGTGAGTCATTTGTTGCCGGTGAACGCTGCGCGCTGGTACTCGGCGATAATATTTTCTTTGGTCAAAGCTTCGGTAAGAAGCTGGAAGATGTCGTTGCACGCGATCGGGGCGCAACCGTATTTGGCTATCAGGTGATGGATCCGGAGCGCTTTGGCGTAGTGCAATTTGACAAGCAGTTCCGCGCCCTTTCCATCGAAGAAAAACCCGCCGTACCGAAATCCAACTATGCCGTGACGGGGTTGTATTTTTATGACAGCAACGTCTGCGCCATGGCGCGTGAAGTGCGACCGTCTGAACGGGGCGAGCTGGAAATTACCACGCTCAATCAGATGTACCTTAATGATGGCTTACTTAACGTTGAAATCCTGGGCCGCGGTTTTGCCTGGTTGGATACAGGCACACATGAAAGCCTGCTTGAGGCCTCTCATTTCATTCACACCATTGAAAAACGTCAGGGATTTAAAATCGCCTGTCTGGAAGAAATCGCCTGGCGTAAAGGCTGGACAGACAACAACGCGCTGTTAAAGCGTGCGCATTATCTTGGCAAAACGCAGTACGGCCAATATTTAAAAATGCTGGTGGAGGAATAACGTGGAAGTCAAAGCAACCCATATTGCTGACGTTAAAATTATTCAGCCGGCCGTATATGGCGACGCGCGCGGTTTCTTTTTGGAAACCTTTGAAAAACGCCGTTATCAGGATCTCCTGCAAACCGACCTTGAATTTGTTCAGGATAATTATTCCCGCTCTGCACGGCACGTCTTACGCGGCTTACATTTCCAGAAAACAGAGCCTCAAGGCAAACTGGTACGCGTGGTGCGCGGAGAAGTCTTTGATGTCGCCGTCGATATCCGCCCAAATTCGCCCACCTATGGTCAGTGGGTCAGTATTTTGCTTTCAGAAGAGAATAAAACTCAGCTATGGGTCCCACCAGGGCTCGCGCACGGTTTCGTCGTGCTCTCGGACATGGCTGACTTTGAATATAAATGTACTCAATATTACAACCCTAAGGATGAAGCCTGTCTGATGTGGAATGACCCCGATGTTGCGATTCAATGGCCTGTCGAACAGCCGATTCTGTCGGTAAAAGATCAACAAGGACTCTCGTTGCAGGAGTTGATGTAATGCGCGTTTTACTCACGGGTGCTTATGGCCAGTTAGGGCGTTGTTTACTGGATCGTTTTCCCGCCGACTGGATCACGCTGGCGTGTGGTTCGGCGGAACTGGATATTACCGATCGCGTTGCCGTTGTGCGCGTGGTTAAAAAATTTAAGCCCGATGTCATTATGAATGCAGCGGCTTATACCGCCGTTGACAAGGCAGAAACCGACCGGACACGAGCCTTAAAGATCAATGCGATTGGCCCTGAAAATCTGGCTCAGGCCGCCAAAATGATCGGGGCGCGTTTCATTCATATTTCCACAGATTATGTTTTCGACGGGGTGAAAAAAACGCCCTATACCGAACAGGATCCGCCCTGCCCGATTAATTTTTACGGCCTGAGTAAGTGGGAAGGTGAAAAGCGCGTCTTTGAGGTCCTGCCCGAGGCGATTGTGATTCGTACCTCATGGATGTTCAGCGAATACGGTAATAACTTCGTCAGTACCATGCTTCGTCTGGCGCAGACGCGTTCCGAGTTACATGTGGTGAACGATCAGTATGGCTGTCCGACCTACGCGGGTGATTTAGCCCAGGCCATGATCACGCTCGCCGACATGCCCGAAAAGCACGGTCTTTACCATTATTGTGGCGACGTTGCCGTCAGCTGGTGCGAATTCGCTCAGACAATCTTTGTCGCGGCGCAACAGGACGTGGTCGTGCATGGCATTATCAGCTCGCACTATCCGTCTGCGGCGATTCGGCCGGCGCGCAGTGTGATGAACAGCGACGCTCTCAGCACCATCGGCATCCCCCCCTCAGACTGGCAGGATAAACTTCGCCTCTGTCTGAATCACCTGGCGACCCCCTTTCCCTACGCGAATACTTTATAAGGAGATAATGTAATGAAAGTAGCAACGATTGGTAACTGTCAGCTCGAAGTCGTTGGTCAGTTATTAAGTAATTATTCTGAGCTTCATCGTGGCGCAATAACACACGTTGTTAATACACCTCTGTATAAACTTGATGCTCAGCGAGACATTATCAATCTGATGCACGAACTTGAAAGCTGCGATCATATTTTTATGCAGTATCATTCTGAACGCTGGGGTTTGCTGTCAACCGCGAAACTGACCGAGTATTTCGATATCCGCATATTACCCACAATGGAATCAAGCGTATCAGCACCGCAGCTAGGGTATTATTCTGCTGCCGTGCCCGATTTAATGGTGTATGTTGATTACCGTTTTTTGCATCTCTATTTGACCGCACATGCCTGTGCGGATGCCGTTGCTGCGTACCACAATGTTAGTTACGACGCGGCCAGGCAGCATAACATGATCATGGACGACGCTAATCGCTACCAGCGGTTGTTCAAAGAAGGTAAGGTGGCGTTTGATTATTCAGACTTTTATCGGGACGCCCTGTTAAAAGATAAACATTGCTACAGCACGGTAAGCCACCCCAATAACAAACATTTAAGCATTTTCTTTAGTGCAATCTTTTTTGATTTATTTAAAGAGAATAAGAACTTCGATCTTGGCGGCAACGATTTGCTTAAAAACTATATTGCTCCAGAGGTAGGCAGTGGCGAACAGCATTATTTCATGATGCGCGAAACAGGGCTTTCTCTGGCCTGTAAAATTAACTATCACTTCTTTTCTTCACAACCGCGTGAACAACTCTCAGAAGCCTTACTGCGTTCCACTTATTATCGTAGCCTGAAATCCGGCTATCAAAACCTCTGAGCCTTTGCTGTAAGCCTGAAGATGCATCTTATCGATCAGGCTTGTCAGCACACAAAACAGTACCATTCAGTCACGGCGGCAATGCAATCAATACTGCGATGTTGCTTTACTGTATTAATACAGCGTTATATCGCTTTGTGGCGTCTGCCTGTCTCTGCCGTTCCGGTCATTATGATTCTGCATAAAACATTCACGTTGCCGCCAGAAGGAACGCGGTTCATGACGAGCCTGCCTGTCCCCCGTTTGCGTTAAATACACACTAAAAAGGGCTTTATTTACGGCATCAGTTCGGCCTGCCGGGATTACAATCTGCTATAAAAGCGCGCCTGGCACCCCATCCATACCAGGAAAAAACTTTGCCAGCTAAACAATGTGTTAGCTGCACCACCTCAGGCAAATCATAATGAGCAGTAATAAAAAAGCACTTATGCTGGATGCCGGTTTTGCTGCTATGCCTCTTTTGATGGCACTTAAGCATTCCGGTTATGAAACAGCTGTATGCAGCGGCAAACCGCAGGATCCGGGTCATCAACTCGCGACCCACTCTTTTTGCCTGAATTATGCCAACGTACAGGACGTACTGACCCTGGCGAAATCACTCAATATTACTTCACTTCTGCCTGGTGTTACTGATGTGTCTTACCTTACGGGTGCCAGTGTCGCTGAGGCAATGGGCTTACGCGGTTTTGATCGCCCTGATGTAGCAGAAATTATTTTTAAAAAAGACGTCTTCCGCCAGTGGGCACAGAATAAGGGTTATCCAGTCCCTGTGGCCGTGAGCTGTCCTGAAGAGGCGGCGCAACTTCCGTTACCGTTGATGATAAAACCTGTCGATTCCTACAGCGGATTAGGGATTTCACTGGTGGCTGAGCGCGAACACATCTCCGCCGCCTGGCGAGATGCCTGTGCGGCATCATCCTGTGGCCAGGCGCTTATAGAGCGCTGGATAGCCGGCGATTTACACAGCCACTCCGCTTTTATCGTGAATGGAAAAGTGGCGGTCGAATATTTTGTCGATGAATTTTGTACCGTTTATCCCTGGCAGGTAAACAGTAGTAGCCTCAGCCTCAATCTTCCTGCGTCGATAAAAGACCAGGTCAGCGACTGTATACAGGCACTCGTTGATGAGCTCGGGCTTTGTGATGGTTTACTGCACACACAGTTTATCTCGGATGGTAAAAGCTTTTCTCTGATAGAAATGACACGCCGATGCCCGGGTGACCTGTATAATCAACTCATTGAATATTCTACAGACACGCCTTATTCACTCTGGTTCACCCATGCCTTTACCGGCACACCTTTTACGCCAGCCAGTCGGCGTCCCGAACATGTCAGATTAATCGCTCGCCATACTGTGTCTGTTGATCAGGAACAAACCTTTACCTCCGTCAGCTTCGCAGCATTACCGGCCAATATCCTTTCTTTTCTGCCACTTAAGAAAACAGGCGAGAGAATCCAGCGCGCGCCTCACGATCGCGCCGCGCTTATTTTTGCTGAATTCCACCAACGTGATGAACTGGCCCGCTTCACACCACAGTTAAAAAATTTTTTTACGCTTGGTAAGTACTAGGAAACCGATATGAAAAAACGACTACAACTTGGTTTTATTGGCGGTGGCGCGAATTCGGCTATTGGTCTTACCCATAAAATTGCCTCACAGCTCGACGGGGATTTTACGCTTGTGGCGGGCTGTTTTAGCCGCAATCCTGAGCAGAATCGTCACACGGGTGAGAGCTGGAATATTCATCCTGAACGTATTTATGACAGTATTCAGGCGTTTATTTTACAGGAGCGCCACCATCTTGACGCAGTTGCGGTGTTAACACCTACCCCTGACCATCATGAAATTATCACCGCCTGTTTCGAAAACGGTCTGGCTGTAATTTGCGAAAAGGCAATGGTTGAAAGCCATCAAAGCGCTTTGCACATCATGAACAGCGAGCATCAACATCAGGCTAAATTGTTTGTCACTTATAATTACAGTGGCTATCCCATGGTGCGCGAACTGCAAAAGCGCGTACAGCGCGGCGATTTCGGGGCCATTCAGCAGGTCATGGTTGAAATGCCTCAGGAAGGTTTTGCACGCCATAATCAGCATGGCGATGTGCCAAAACCGCAGAGATGGCGGCAGCAGGATGCCGTCATTCCAACCGTTTCGCTCGATCTTGGCGTTCATGTTCACCAGCTTATTGAATTTATCACCGGGGATCACGCCGTCGATATTTATGCGATCAATGATACCTACGCCAAAATTCCCGGCGTTATCGACACCGTACATATCTTATCGCGTTATCAAAGCGGTATGACGTGTAATTACTGGTATGGCAAAGCCGCTCTGGGATACCGAAATGGCCTGCGGATTCGCGTCATGGGAAGTCAGGGCAGCGCAGAATGGCTCCAGATGGATCCTGAATTCCTGTATGTCAGCGGTTTGCAAGGCAGTCGTTCTGTTATCGATCGCACAGCCAATGACAACATTGTTGCTGCTGATGCACGTTACTGCCGTTTTAAAGCGGGTCACCCTGCTGGCTTTATTGAAGCATTTGCCAATTATTATGCTGACATTGCCTCTGCATTGAGAGGGGAACCTAACGATTACGTGATGGGTTCAGACATTGCGGCTCGCGGGCTTCACTTTCTTGAAAGTGCCGCGAAAAGTGCAACAAGTCAGCAAAAATGTACCCTTTGAACAATAAAAAGATAAAATATAACGGAGTTCCTCATGAGTTTTCTTAGTGAAATAGTCGAGAAAAATAACCATTTTCTCGTTACGCTGGAGAAAATGTACCAAAACGGTAATCCGGTAGTCCTCATTGGCGCAGGCTGTCTGGCTACCAAGACCAGTGAATATATGGCGCGTAATCACTTGCATATCGATTATGTAGCGGTCAATGAAATGTATTTTTCTCCTGGTCAAACGTTAAACGAACTGACTATTGTCCCTCTGGAAAGTTTGCTCAACACCAATAAAAAATATAATTTTATTATTGCACTACAGTATGTGGATCCGGCGTTTTTGAATTCATTATCAGACGTTCAATCTGAAGTGCTGGTCTATGACCCCTCTTTTACGGGCGTAAACACCGAAGATATTATTTCCTATGATTTTTGTCAGGCCCATGCTGACGCCCTGCATTCCTTATATGAAAGTCTTGGTGATGATAAATCTCGCGAGACGTTTATCGCATTCATGAATCAGCGTATTAGCGCACGCCCTGACTATATTAAAACAGTGTATGATGAGAACCATTACTTCCCAACCGACATTGTCGCGTTGAGTAAGTCCGAGGTTTTTGTTGACTGTGGTGCTTATAATGGTGACAGCGTGAATGCTTTCGAAGCCGCACTGGCCACCCGCGGACTCCCTTCGCCGAAAAAAATCTTTGCCTTCGAACCTGACGACGTCAATTATCCGTTGCTGTGTGCCGCTACAGCGGATAAAGCGTATTGTGAATGCCACCAGGCAGGCGTATGGAGTGAAGAGACAACGCTGTATTTCGACTCAGGAAAAGCGTTGGATTCAAAAATTACTGAAAAGGTCACGACTAACAGTATCGCATTAACCACACTCGATAGCGTTATTGCGGACAGTAAGGTGACGTTTATCAAAATGGATATTGAAGGCGCTGAGCTTTCTGCGCTGGAGGGGGCGAAAAACAGTATTCAACGCTGTTACCCACTGTTGGCAATCAGCGCTTATCACAAACCGGATGATCTTATAAAGATTCCTGCTTATATCAAAAGCATTATGCCCGGGTATCGATTTTATCTCCGCGCCCATCATCCTGTTCATGCTTTTGAACTGGTGTTGTACGCGATTCCTGCCTGATTTTTTCTTTGCATCAGCCCGGCTCTCGCGTATCAGCCGGGCAGAGTTGTTCTCATTACCTGTATCCGTCGTCTGTGCCCTTCCCGTTTCTTTTTCGATATACCGCTGTCAGCAACGATTTTTGAGATGAGAAACGATTAAGAAAGCAAGATCGTGCAGATGGAAAGCATGTGAGATGTGCAGCGTCAGGCAAACGCATGTTCCCTTTTGCCTGACGGGCTTGTAAAGATCCGGATTGAAGCCTTACGCAGCATTCACATTGCTGGCGCGCATAATAATGTTAATAATCTCATCCTGATCCGCTTCCGCCAGGTTTGGATGCACCGGTAAACACAACACCTGCTGAGAAATTTGACTGGCCACCGGCAAATTTGAAGGAGCCGATGATTCATAGCCTTTGTACATCGGGAAATCGGAGATGAGCGGATAAAAATACCGTCTGACATAAATATTTTGGCTTTTGAAGTGATGATACAGTTCATCACGCGTCATCGGGAATAATCCCGCGTGAACAAAGACCGGGCAATACGCATAGTTCCAGTCGGTTTCATCAACGAGCGGTAGTAGCGTAAGTCCGTGTATATGCCCTAATGCCTGCTGATATTTTTCGTAGATGACTTTACGCTTAGCCAGCGCTGAATCCACATGCTTCAGCTGGAGTAATCCAAATGCCGCCTGAACTTCATTCATTTTGCCATTGATACCCGGCGCAACCACCGTGGTTTCATCGGCAAAGCCAAAATTCTTTAAATAATCAATACGTCGTTTGATTTTTTCATTCGGGCAGATAATGGCGCCGCCTTCAAACGTGTTAAATACCTTTGTCGCATGGAAGCTTAAAACAGAAAGATCGCCGTGATTCAGGATACTGACGTTTTTTTGTTTAACACCAAAACAGTGCGCGGCATCGTAGATGACTTTCAGACCGTAATTGTCGGCAATACGTTGAATGCGGTCGACATCGCAGGGAATGCCATAGCAGTGAACGGGTAAAATTGCACTGGTGGTAGGCGTAATGGCGGATTCGATTTTTTCAGGATCGATATTGCAGGTAACAGGATCAATATCGACGAATATGGGTTTTATGCCGTTCCATAATAAGGAATGGGATGTCGCGACGAAAGAATAGGGAGTGGTAATCACCTCCCCCGTGATTCTGAGCGCCTGAAGCGCAGTCACCAGCGCCAGGGTACCGTTCGCGAACAAACTGAGGTGCTCGACACCGAGATAATCGGCAAGGGCCCGTTCCAGCTCCTGGTGATACGGACCACCATTTGTGAGCTGTTTACTGTCCCAGATACGTTCTAAATAAGGCAGGAACTCTTCCAGGGGCGGCAGAAGAGGACTTGTCACCAGCACATTTGATGAGGGTTTGTTTATCTTCATCGGATAACTTCCTGACCTTAAATAATTGTTGAATGCGTACAGGGCTTTTATCTGGCGCGCTGTCTCTGCACGTCATTTATGCCTGAGTGGCTTCAGATAACGCCTGTATCCGGCCGAAAAGTGTCATAAGCGCGTCCTGGTTTACCTCGTTATAAGCTTTTTCTTTCAATTGCTGACTGAGCGTGTCACTCAGCGACGTATCAGTACAAAGCGTTGCGATAGCCTCTTTCCAGGCGTTCGGGTTATGTTTTACTCTCCAGCCGGGAACGGACTCACCGAATGTAGGATGATCGCTATACATCGCCGGTATCCCCATTACTGCTAACTGCATGAGTACGTTGTTATCTTTGTAACGGTTTTCATCATTGTTGCAGCGCGGAAGCACGGCGATATCGGCGTCACAATGCAGCAACTGCGCGACCAGGCGGGCCTCAGTCTGAAAACGGTACGTTTCCCTGATATAAGGCAGCCATTCCGGCGGACAATGTCCAATGACAATCCAGTCAAGCTTTTCCGCACTTGCCGTTATCGCTGGAGTCAGTAATTCATAATCTTTCTTCCTGAGATCGTATGTGAAACACACGACACGGCATTTGTCTTTTTTCTGCTTAACTCTATCCTGACAGGGTTGTACTAAAACATTGGGAAGAATAACGACAGGTTTATGGCGCTTTTTGAGCCAATTGGCCAGTGCATCGCTGTACGTTAGCCAGTTATCGATAACATTATCTTCAATTAATTTTTTATATTTCCGCGCATTCGGATCGTCCTGAATAAGATAATGAACACGACAGGTTATGGCGTTTTTGAGTTGCCTGATTGTCTGGCAGGCGAGATCCGTCAGTTCGCCGCTGATAACGAGCTCGTCAGGATGATGCCGCAATAATTCTGGCGCGGAGGGTATCTGTTCAAGAAGCACGCTTTTGACGCCACCGGCATTCATCAGCCTGTCCAGCGCGGTGGTAAATCGCTGCACGCCAGTATTATTCTGATCCTGCGCGATAAAAATGACGGTACGTGTTTCGCCAGGTTTGAGCGGGTTCCAGCCCGTGACTAACGTGCTGTCTGCGGTAAAAAGGGTTCTGTTCAGGCTTAAATTTTTATTATAAGCCGGATCATCTGCCAGAACAGGGAGCCAGGCGTGATAGAAACGGTCAAGTTCCTGTGAAGGCGACAACGCATATTCTGGCGGAAAGTCCGTCACGGCTTCCTGTTTTGCTACAACGCTGTAAGGTGTGCATATTGCCCGACCGCCCTGCTGAACCAGTCGCAGATTCAGGTCCAGTCTGGCCAGCAGAGGTTGTGTATAAGCCGTATCAAATCCACCGACCTCCAGCCATCTGTCTTTTCTGATTAACAGACAGTCTGTGGCCAACGTCGAATAACTACAGTCGCTTTGATAGCGTGACAGGTAGCCTGCATTGCCCCATCTTTCGGCATAACCAACAGGGAAGGCCAGGCCCCTGACCCCAAGAATTTCTCCGGCACATAAGATCTGACTGTCCAGGTTGATAATATGAGGCGCGACGCAGACAACATCATGCCGCAGGGCATGACATGCCAGCGCCTCCAGCCAGCCGCGGCTGACAAATAAAACACGGGGATCCAACAACAGCAGAAACTCGCCTTCTGCCTGCCCTACTGCCTCATTAATCGCCGCTTCCTGGGTTTGGCTGCCATGACTTTTCAGGATGTTGATGTTAACCGACGCTGTTGACAAATTTGTCGTCAGCCAGGCCGTGATGGCCTCAGAGGTCGCCGGCGTCACAATAACAATCAACTGGCATACCGGTTGATGGGTTTGTTCAAATAACGTAGTGATGCAACACTGCAGTTGATGGATATCTGTGCCAGCGACAAGTATGATGCTGAGCGAAATAACCGGCTCCGTGCTGTATCTTAACCGCCACGGCTTACCCGGCTGGTGCTCCACTACACCCTGGCTGAAGCCCTGCTGCTGAAGATAAGATTGCAACACAGCATGTTCCTGCTGCAGATCCTGTGCCACACAGCTTTTCAGAGGCGTCACGGTAAAGACCTCTGAAACATGACCAAACACGTTGCTATCGCGCGTAGCTAACAGTCGCGTAATCGCATCCAGCTCATAGCACGCGGATAAATCAGCATTAAACCCGCCGATAGCCATCAAGGCGTTTCGCGCGAAGATCCCGCGCTTAAGGTAGAGTGAAGGCTGACTCAGAAAAAGGTCCGGGCAAAATGCAGGCTTAAAATGAGGATGAATTTTCCCTTCCTTGTCAGAGAGGCCTTCATCCGCGTAAACAAAGGCGCATCCCGTTCTGCTGTGCAAGGCCTCAGCAAGGAGTCGTAAACTTTCCGCTGTAAACTGACACCCGGCAGGAACGACGTATATCCAGTCGTAAACGTTCTGCTCCAGATGACAATTCATTTCATTCAGCCACACATCAGACCGAATCTGAAAGACACGATCGTCAGAAACGTGGCACGTTTCCTGCGGCGTCGCCAGTAAAACGGCGCATCCTGTTACCTGATCTAACTGAGGCAATAAGGCATTCAGCGTCGAGGTCCTGTCCGCTTCGCTGCCTGGCTGGACGGCAATCAGCATTCTGAGGAGTGGCAGTGATGAAGGACTCTGCACCTCTTCAGCAGGAGCCGGAAGTTGCCGCTTATACAGCCAGTCATTCAAAGCGTGTCGCTTATCCTGCGCGGCACGTTGTTCGGCCTTTTCTTGTGTTAACGTAACGAAGTTTTCAAACTGTTGCTGACTTCGCGCGCGTCGGACCAGAAAATAGTCTCGCATCTTCCATAAATTCTGGCGCTCGGTATCAATAGCTTCCTGGGTGTTTTCCCAGCAAAATCCAGCGCCACCGTTGTCACGCACGGTTTCCTGCGTAATGGCATACTTTTCATAACCCGGTGCGGTTAACGCAACTACAGGACTTCCGCATAAAATCGCCATTGCGCAGGTGCCCGAGGACTCATACGAATAAAATACGCGCGTACGCTTGAGCACAACGGCAAGTTCTTTCAGCGTCAATGGGTTTGCCATGGACAAGATTTTGGTATCCGCGGGTAGCTGGCTGAAATCAACGACCGACTCAGGCACACGATTCAGGTAGAGGATATTCAGGTCTTTCTGCGGGTTGTCGTCACAAAATAATTGCAGATCAAAGGATTCGATTCCCAATATTTGTGGGTCAACGGCTTTTTCAGCAAACTCATTGCGGTACCAGAAAAATAAATCATCCGGTCCTTCATGGATCCGGTTATTCATGATCACGCCTTCCCGGTTCAGCATATAGCGAACACATACGGGCGCGGAAAGAGGATTACCCGATACGATTTCAGGGTAAATGGCAATCCAGGGTTGCCCGCTGTTTTGAATAACTTTCCAGTCTTCACTGTTTATCACCGGCGTATTCCATTCTGGATTCACGCGGCAATTAACCATCCAGGCTTTACCGCCCTGTTCATTAATCATGTGACAGAGCTGATGGATAACCTGAACGCCGGATGAAGATTCGATGTAATCCGGTGCCAGAAGTAAGTAAGGAAAGGTGAACCCACGCATAACAGCCTCTTTTTCTACAGGCGCGACAATGAAAAGCTGGCGTTGCCTGAACGTTGTGTGTCTCTATGGAGACGTTATGTCCGGTCATGTAACGACGGCGTCATCATCAGGACGACGCGCCGCCACTGTCTCAGGCAGAAAGCCAACCTCTCTGCCATTCGTTTAATCCCTGCTCCCTCAGGTACCAGTCCTGATGGACCGCCGCGCGAAGTTGATCGCCCAGACGACGAGTGGCATCCATATCCGCAAGGTGCGCGCGTATAGCGCCCATCCAGTCTTTAAAGCGGTTTTCAACGAGCGTGACGGGCAGGCCACAACGATAGGGTTCGATACTGGTGGCAATGATCGGCACGCCACAGGTGCCGATCTCCAGTAACCGCAAATTACTTTTGCATTCATTGAACTGGTTGACTTCGAGCGGCACCAGCGCCAGATCCAGGTTCAGGCTGGCCAGCTTTTCTGGGTACATATCAAACGGCACGCCAGTGTGGAACTCACAGTGCACGCCCCGCGGTTTCATTCCCATGAAAACCCATTCAACCTTGTCTTCCAGCTCCTTGATAAGCGGCAGCAAAATTTGCAGGTCACCGGCATGTGTACTGCCGCCCGCCCAGCCGATACGCACTTTACGCCCCACGCCGCGCTGGCTGGTCAAATGGCCCCACTGACCTTCTGCGAGACGGTTCTGTGCAATGCGGATGTCATGATGGAAACGGCTGTAGGCATCCGCTAACGGTGCGGTTGACACAACCACCCAGTCCGCGCACTCCATTACTTTGCGAAGATTTTTGACAATCTGTTTAGGGAACTGGTTACGGTTGCCATTTTTTACCGGTACGTTGAGCAGGTAGTCGTCGTACTCAACCACAATTTTGGCATCGCAGACGTCGCGATATTGCGCCATGACCGACGGGAAACGACCGCCACTCAGCGACTCCAGCACAATAATATCAGGCTGTAGAAGTGCGACTTCCATTACGCCGGGAATTTGCTGAGTCAGTCCGCCCTCAAGCAGCAACTGACTTTCCATGGCCTTGAACGGTTGCAGGATGCGGTGATTGCCACATCCCTGCCAGTCGACATGGTGTGCGAGCACGACAGGCAGTGGCCTGCCCGGCAGCGGCTGCTGAAAACGCGCCGTCCCTGCACCCAGCGTAAACGGTTTACCTGCCCGCTGCATCAGCGGATGGTTACTGGGATCCTTTAACAGCGTGGCGCGCCACTGCTGGCGAAGCCGACTATAGTCATGCTGAAACGGCCTTTCCTGTACGTTGAACTTTTCTGGCATCAACCGCGTTGCACCGCCCATATGGCGAACACGCGACCACGGCGTCCAGACGTTTAAGTAACCTTGTTGCTGCGCACGTAACCCCAAATCGACATCCGCGAAGTAAAGCGGGAAATCGTTCTCAGCAAAGCCACCCAGACTAAAGAACACGTCTTTGCGGACCATCATGCAGGACGCACTCACTGCAGCAAGATTGTGCTCCGTTTGCAGATAGCTCTGGAAACCTCTGGCATGTTCCTGCATCCCCTCCCACGGACTGTCAACGCCGTTCTGTACCCCCAGCAGATAACCGCCGTGCTGAACCCGGCCATCGTGGTATTCAAGGCGCGCCCCGACTAATGCGACCTCTGGCCGCAGTGCATGCTCCAGTAGCGCATCCAGCCAGTCAGGTTGCGTAATCTGGCAGTCGTTATCCAGGAACAACAAGACGTCGCCCTTCGCCTGCTCTGCGGCGCGATTATGCATGGCGGCGAAATTAAACGGCGCGTCGTAACGCAGTACCTTAATCTGTTCGATATTGAGTTTGTCGAGATCGTTGAGAAAGGTACAGGCCTGCGCATCCACGGACTGATTGTCGACGATCAGTAATTCATAATAGGGATAACGCGTTTTCTCCATCAACGTATCGATGCAGGCACGGAGTAAGGCGGCATGATCACGCGTGGGGACGATAATGGAAATAAGAGGCTGCGTGTCCCACTGATAGCGCACCCGTGCAAAATCGGTATTCACGCCGGCATCAAGTGACGCTTTTATCCCTAAACGCTGTAAATGCGCCTCGACAACGCGCCGATAGCCGGCTTCACAGGACTGCGCTTCATGCCAGCGCCCGTTCTCTTTTTGGCCTCTGACTACGACATCTGACACATGTCCGAGCGCGCCCGGTCCCTGATTTTCAATGCAACGCCACAGCCATTCATACATGATCAGAGGATTGACGGCATCCTCGCCCTTCCCCGCCGCCTGCACTTTCCGGCGGTCAAACAGCAACGTGCGGCCTACGTAAGGCGTACTTCTTAACAGATCGATATTGGGATCGGGACGAAGAATCGCTCCCGGCTCATTCATATCATCATTAAAGGTTTCATCGACATACCACACAGCCGTTTCCGGGCGTCGCAAACGCTGCTCTGCCAGCAACAGCAACGCGTCAGGCAAAAGCTCATCCCCTGCCATCACCAGCAGCAGCGCGGCTGGCCCGGTTTGGTGATAAACGACCTCGTTAAGTTCAGCGACCCAGCCTGAGGCACAGGCGGTTATCGTCCCCTCATTTAACGCAATATCGACATCGCTCAGTAACATGACCGTCGCGGGCGGCAATGTTTGCTGCCTGACGGCGGCAAGGGAACGTTCACAGGCTGCGGCATCGCCGTTTTCATCAATAATAACAATGCCGATATCGCCACTTTCGGGCACAGACTGAATAAATGACTGTAACGCTGCGCGTCGGGCTTCGGTAATTGACCTGTCTTTCAGCCACTGCTCAATAGAGTAATTTTTATCGGCCCAGGACAGGACGGACTGTCTGTGAAAGCGTAATGCATGTTGCGCCGGGTCATCCATGGACCAGCGTTTGGGCGCAGGGAGCTGGCTGAGGATAGTCTGGATTGCAGCAGGCATCGTCCATTTATCGCCAAAGCGGCCCTGGTTCGCCCGGGTCCATGCCACGGCTTCACTGAAACCCCGTTTGAGTGCGGCGATCCACTCCTCCGTCTCCGGGCAAAACTGCAGATTCACCACGGTAAAATGCGATTGTTCAAACTCCTGAAGGTTATGCGTGTTCAGATAACCTTCCACGCCGGTTGTAGACGCTAAAAATACCGGAATACCCAGTATTAATGCCTTGGCCACAATTTCATCGCCACCCATGACCATATCGTAGTTATCCAGCCACTCAGGCTCAATCCGACTCACAGGCTGGCTACAGTCGAACCATTCCAGCGTAATGGACTGACTTTTCAGTTGCTGTTGCAGCTCATACATTTCGGCGGAAATATCCGGGGCGTAATAAAGTATGCGTTTGAGCGCAGTGCGGGCATTACGAGATGGATAGCAACTGAATGCGGAAGGAACGGTAAACGGCAAAACAGCGATCTGACTGGATAGCAGTCCGTTTTGCAGCAAACGTTCTGATACCACAGGCGACAAACTCAATGACAGGGAGGCGAGCTGATTTTCCAGCTCAGCGCCCCACGGCATATAAATGTCATGATAATCATAAAAGTGGCGGAAAATAACCGGGGCCGTGCCTGTTAACGTTTCCAGCACGGGTAACAATTTTTGTGCAATAAAACCCTTATAGACCCAGATGAGGCTGTAAGCATCAGCGAGCGTGCCTTGCTTATCACTGATAATGCGGAAAGCCGGGTTGGATTTGTACTTTTCCAGTTCAAACGACAGCGTTTTACCATAGGTACTGGTGACAATATCCACCTGCCATCCCCAGGGTAAAAAAACATCAATGATATCGAGCGCCTCATTCACGTGAAGAGAAAACTGCTCAACTCGGTCAATGCTTATTAAAAGCCTGTTCATCTGACATCCTCTGGTTGTGCATAGCACTATCCTGCACGTAAGTACCTTACCTGTTTCAGACTATTGTAAATTTTTGGGTATTAATTTAGGGCGGGAAAAGCTATAGCAAAGCGGGCTAATTAGACCGATTAAGAAAAAACGCCCTCATTTCTGAGAGCGTTTTTAATCTGACGGGCTGTGCGGCGATTAACGCAGCAGAGACAGCATGGTCTGTGGCACCTGGTTGGCCTGTGCCAGTACAGAAGAACCGGCCTGCTGCAGGATCTGCGCGCGGGACATGTTTGACACTTCCGTCGCGTAGTCCGCATCCTGAATACGGCTGCGGGCAGCGGTCAGGTTGGTCACGGTGTTGTTCAGGTTGCTGATGGTGGATTCAAAACGGTTCTGAGACGCACCCAGCAGGCTGCGCTGGTTGTCGACCGCTTTGATGGCCGCATCGATGTCCGCCAGAGGTGAACCATCGGTGGTGCCACCGCTTGTTACGGTCCCGCTCATCACGTCAAAACCTTCAGCCGCGGTAGTACGCGCGTTGCCATTGATAGTCTGACCGGTTGTCTGAGCAGTCGCACCAGAGGTATTGAACAGGTTGAAACCGTTGCTTGCACTGATGGTGATACCGATGGTTTCGCCGTCTTTTGCGCCAACCTGGAAGTTATACGTCTGAGAACCTGAACCGGTATTCAACACTTTAATACCGTTAAAGTCAGTCTGCTGAGTAACGCGGTTGATCTCTTCCATGCGCTGGTTAACTTCCGCCTGGATTGAGTCAATGTCAGACGCTGAGTTAGAGCTGTTCTGCGCCTGAACGGTCAGGTCACGTACACGCTGCAGGTTGTTGTTCACTTCAGTCAGGGCGCCTTCAGCCGTCTGCGACAGAGAGATACCGTCGTTGGCGTTACGGGCTGCAACGGTCAGGCCGTTGATGTTAGAGCTGAAGCGGTTAGCGATAGCTTCGCCGGCTGCGTCGTCTTTTGCGCTGTTGATACGCAGGCCAGAAGACAGGCGCTCAATCGCCGTACCCAGTGATGACTGAGATTTGGTCAGGTTGTTCTGAGTAACCAGCGACAGGGTATTGGTATTAATGACTGCCATAATAATTATCCTTCATGATGATAGGGTTCAGATTTGGGCTGCGGCTTTATCGCCTTCATTATTGTTATCGTCGAACGGGGGACAAACTTTATACATTACTTAAATTTTTTTAACCGATTCGGCAAAAAAAACGCCCTCATTTCTGAGGGCGCTTTTAATCAGACGGGCTGTGCGGCGATTAACGCAGCAGAGACAGCATGGTCTGTGGCACCTGGTTGGCCTGTGCCAGTACAGAAGAACCGGCCTGCTGCAGGATCTGCGCGCGGGACATGTTCGACACTTCTGTCGCGTAGTCCGCATCCTGAATACGGCTGCGGGCAGCGGTCAGGTTGGTCACGGTGTTGTTCAGGTTGCTGATGGTGGACTCAAAACGGTTCTGAGACGCACCCAGCAGGCTGCGCTGGTTGTCAACGGCTTTGATCGCCTTGTCAATGTCAGCCAGCGGTGTGGTACCTGCTGCAGTACCGCCGGTACCGCCGGTTACTGCGCCTTTCAGCACGTCGAAACCGATAGCTGAAGTGGTACGCGCGTTGCCGTTAACGGTCTGACCGGTTGTTGAGCTGGTGTTCTGAGTGGTGCCAGACTGGCCCGCTGCTGCCAGGTCGAAGCCGTCGCTTGAGCTGATGGTGATACCGATGGTTTCGCCGTCTTTTGCGCCAACCTGGAAGTTATAAGTGGTGCTGCCTGAACCGGTGTTCAGAACTTTGATGCCGTTGAAATCGGTCTGCTTGGTGACGCGGTCGATTTCCTGCATACGCTGGTTAACTTCAGCCTGGATTGAGTCGATGTCAGATGCTGAGTTAGAGCTGTTCTGCGCCTGAACGGTCAGGTCACGTACACGCTGCAGGTTGTTGTTCACTTCAGTCAGGGCGCCTTCAGCCGTCTGCGACAGAGAGATACCGTCGTTGGCGTTACGGGCTGCAACGGTCAGGCCGTTGATGTTAGAGCTGAAGCGGTTAGCGATAGCTTCGCCGGCTGCATCGTCTTTTGCGCTGTTGATACGCAGGCCAGAAGACAGGCGCTCAATTGCAGTACCCAGAGAAGACTGTGACTTGCTCAGGTTGTTCTGGGTAACCAGCGACAGGGTGTTAGTGTTAATCACTGCCATGATGTTTTTCCTTTAAAAAATTGAGCCATATTAGGCGTCTGAATTCGGCTAGCTTACCGACAACCTGATTATCGTCAGCCCTCGTTCAACCTTTAGAAAAAAAATTCAGTAATTTTTCGTCAGCCAAATCCGGGAAGACAATTAAAGAAAGGGGTTTTATTCAGCCATCAATTTTTTCAGAAACAGGCTAATCTTTTGCCACTCGCTGCCGATACCCATTTCACTTAACGTAAACTCGTAAAGGATTAAAGCATGGCAAGTGTAAGTTCACTCGGTGCTGGTACGAACCTCGACCTGAATACTCTCTACAGCAGCCTGGAATCCGCTGAGCAGACTAAACTGACGCCTATTACTAAGCAGCAGGCGTCCTATAACGCTCAGCTTACCGCCTGGGGCGTGGTGAAAACCGGCCTGTCAAAATTGCAGACCGCGGCGGCGGCATTGCAAAATGCCTCGACGATTGCGGCTACGAAAGTTACCAGCACGAATACCGCTTTCACTGCCACGCTGGCGAGCAAAGCCTCCGCCGGTAACTATTCTATTGAGGTTACTCAACTCGCCTCGTCGCAATCGCTGCTGTCAAAATCAGCCAGCAGTAAAGATACCGACTTAGGTGATCAGAGCCTGGCATCTCGTACCATTACGATTTCCCAGTCTGGGCAGAAATCGCCGCTCACGGTAACACTGAGCAAAGATCAAACCAGCCTGTCTGATATTCGCGATGCGATTAATAAACAGCAAGGCAGCGTAAACGCCAGTATTATTAAAGCAGACGATAATACCTATTATCTGTCTCTGACTGCACGCGACAGTGGCACAGCGAATGCGATGACGGTCAGTACGGACGACGGCACGCTGTCCCAGTATATTAATTACAGTTCGGGTGGCAGCAGCAACGCGATGACCGAACAGGTTGCCGCTAAAGATGCGCAGTTAAAAATTAACGGCGTGTCCATCACCCGCAGCAGCAATACCGTCACGGACGCGCCTGAAGGTGTCACGCTGAACCTGACGAAAACCACCGCTACAAATACACCGGAAACGCTGACCGTCGCCACAGACAATCAGCCAATGACGGCGGCAATTCAGGCTTACGTAGATGCCTACAACTCCCTGCAAACCACTATCGGTAACCAGACGAAATACACGGCGGTGAAAGCAGGTGAGTCGCAAAGTTCCGGTAACGGCGATCTGTTGGGTGATAATACCTTACGTAACATCCAGACCAGCCTGCGCAGTCAACTGTCCAGCGCACAAGCCAGCGGAAACCTGACCAGTCTGTCACAACTGGGGATCACGCAGGACGTTAACGGCAAGCTGACTGTGGACAGCACCAAACTGGACAAAGCCCTGACCAATCAACCGACAGATGTCCTGAACTTTCTGACGGGTGACGGTAAAACAACCGGGTTTGCCACACAGGCAAATAACAAACTGACGCAGATACTGGCCAGTGACGGACAGGTACAAAATGCCACTAACGGCATTAATACCTCACTGAAAAAACTGTCCGATCAGTACGACGAAGTAAACAGCCAGATTGCGGCGACCATGGCGCGTTACAAAACACAGTTTACCAGTCTGTCTACCCTGGTCAGCTCCATGACCCAGACCGGTAACTATTTGACCCAGCAGTTCGCCAAACTATAACAGGAGTGGTAAGCATGTACGCTAAGTCCGGTATTCAGGCCTATGCGCAGGTAGGTGTGGAAAGCGCCGTATTAAGCGCCAGCCCACATCAGCTGGTCGTGCTGCTTTTTGATGGCGCCCTGAGCGCCATGAAAAAAGCTGCCATTTTAATTGAGCAAGGCGATATTCCCGGTAAAGGTAACGCCTTATCTAAGGCCATTAATATCATTACTAACGGGCTGCGCGCAGGCCTGAACCATGAGGTTGGCGGTGAAATTTCCGCTAATCTCGACGATCTGTATGAATATATGACCCGTCGTCTGTTACAGGCTAACCTGAACAACGACCTTGAGGCCATTACGGAAGTCGAAGGCTTGCTCAATAATATTGCGGATGCGTGGAAACAGATTGGCCCTAATTACCAGCCACAGCAGGATACCTTTTAATGAGTCATCCACTCGAGCTGCTAAAAGGATATCAACACTTACTCACGCTCAGTAATGCCATGCTGGAAAATGCCCGGCAGGGACAATGGGATGAGTTGCTTAGTTGCGAATCAACTTACGTTAGTAGCGTCGAGCGTGTTGCGCGTGATAACGATGCCAGTGCGCTGTCAGCATTACAGCGGGCACAAATTCGCCCGGTACTTGAGCAAATTCTGAAGAATGAAACCACGCTGAAGACGTTGCTGGGTGAACGTATGAGCGAACTGCGCTCGCTGGTCACGACCTCAACGCAGCAACACAACATTGTCTCTTCTTACGGCAAGATGGCGGGTAATATCCTTTACCCAAAAGACCAGTAAAGGCCGACTTATGCGGGTAAACACTCTTTTTTTAGTTTACCCGCGTAATTTCTTCACTCTTATCCCATACTTCCAGTTCCCTCTCCTCTGACTGGATGTTTGTCATGCACAACCCAACCCTTTTGCAGTTTTTCCACTGGTATTATCCCGATGGCAGCACGCTGTGGCCGGAAGTCGCAGAAAAAGCGGCCCTGCTTAATGACATCGGCATCAACATGGTCTGGCTGCCCCCTTGCTATAAAGGCGAGTCCGGTGGTTACTCGGTGGGTTATGACAGCTACGATCTCTTCGATTTAGGCGAGTTTGAGCAAAAAGGCAGCGTCGCCACCAAATATGGTGATAAGCAGCAGTTGCTGGCTGCCGTCAATGCGCTGCGCAGCCACAACATTGGCGTGCTGCTGGATGTGGTTCTCAACCATAAAATGGGCGCGGACGAGAAAGAACAGGTGAGCGTAAATCGCGTTAACCCGGATAATCGTGATGAAATTTATCCCGAGGTCGTGGAATGCGAAGCCTGGACAAAGTTTACGTTTCCGGCGCGGGCAGGCGAATACTCGACATTCATCTGGGATCATAAGTGTTTTAGCGGGGTCGACCATATTGAAAATCCCGATGAAAACGGCGTGTTCAAAATTATCAACGATTACACCGCTGAAGGCTGGAACGACCAGGTGGATAACGAGTTAGGTAACTTTGATTATCTGATGGGCGCCAATGTTGATTTCCGCAATAAGGCGGTGAGCGAAGAACTCAAATACTGGGCGCGCTGGGTCATGGAGCAGGTCCCCTGCACCGGCTTTCGTCTGGACGCGGTAAAACATATCCCGGCCTGGTTTTACAAAGACTGGATCGAACATATTCAGGACGTCGCTAACGAACCGCTGTTTATTGTGGCGGAATACTGGTCCTTTGAAACCGAAAAGTTGCAGGAATATATCAATCAGGTGGAAGGCAAAACGCTGCTGTTTGACGCCCCGCTGCATATGAATTTTCATCAGGCGTCTAAAGCCGGCAGCGATTATGACCTGAGCAAAATTTTTGATAACTCGTTGGTATTAGCCGACCCGTGGCATGCCGTGACTATCGTGGCCAACCACGACACACAGCCGCTGCAGTCTCTGGAAGCGCCCGTTGAAGCCTGGTTTAAGCCGCTGGCTTATGCGCTGATTCTGTTGCGCGAGCAAGGCGTTCCGACCATTTTTTATCCGGACCTGTTCGGTGCCCACTATGAGGATGAAGGCGGAGACGGTGAAATGCATCAGGTCGATATGCCGGTCATTCCTGAACTCGAAGGGCTGATTCGTGCCCGTCAGCAATTTGGCTGGGGCGCGCAAACCGATTACTTCGACCATCCTAACTGCGTCGCGTTCAGCCGCAGCGGAACCGCTGAAAAGCCGGGCTGTATTGTGATCATGTCGAATGGCGAAGCGGGGGAAAAACAGATTTCAATGGGAGAAGGATATGCCGGGAAAGTATGGTATGACTATCTGGGACATCAATCCGATACCGTTACGACGGACGACGCCGGCAGCGCCGTGTTTCGCTGTAATGCAGGCAGCGTGAGTGTCTGGGTTGTTGAGGCATAAAACCACAGGTCCGCTGCTTTTTCTGGCGCGGTAACAGCCTGCGCATCAGCGCAAAGCGGTCTCGTGGACCGCTTTGCGTCATTTATTTGTTCAGAACCGGACGCATAATCTCAGGTTCGATATTCTGAATCACATCCACACCGGGATGTTGGGCCGCTTCCTGTAAAGCTTTCTGGCATTCCACCGTGGGTCGATCGACCTTACGCAACGTAAGCCCGTCGTAATCCAGCTCACCGCCATCCAGATCCAGTGTCATGATGCGTAACTGACGCGTAACATTGACATAATCGCCATTCAGCTGCGTCAATTTGCCTGGCTTCGCAATGACCCGTTGCCACTGCCGGCAATCCAGCGTACTGCCGTCCGCGTTGATAATCAGACTCCCAATCGCCTTGTCGCTAATCAGGTTACTCTGCGGCCCAACCGTCTGCCAGTTGCCTTGTAAATTTGCCGGGGCCGGCGTTTGCACCGCACTTTGATAACTGTTTATTTGTGCGCAGCCACTCAGCGCCAGTGTGGCAATCAGCATCCAGTTTTTCATCTTTGATCCCTAAATCCGGTTAATGGCGGCTACGTTATAATTTTTACTGCCAGATGTGCAAGATATCTGAGGGATGAAATCAACGTAAAGCGCGCTTTTCCTGGATTCATCACGCACCGGGTGATGTTTATTCCCTTCCCTGCCCGCTTTTATCGCTGTGAATGAACCTGTCCACTCCGGCCTGACAAGGGAGGCACAACAGGCTACACTGTCGCCCTGCATTACATCTCAGAGATTTGTCATGAAAACTCCAGAAGCTTATTATGCCCAGGCACGCCAAATGTTCTTCACTGCCCATGCCGATTTTCAGGCCGCACTCGATGAACTGACCGAACAGGATGCCCGTGCCGCCAATATGTCCCTGCGTGAATTGCGCGAGTGGCACGCCGAACGCATTTATGCCGCCTTTTTACGCCAGAAAAATCTTGATGGTATGATTTTTTCGATTCAACTGGCAGAGCCGGATAAAGCCGTCGCCGCCGAAGCCATCGAAGCCTATCTCCGATCGCATGCCGAATCTCTGGGAATGAGTTGGGAAGAATTTTGTATTAAGAACGAGCTCTAGCTATACCTCAGCTGTGCGGACAGGAAGAATAACGGCGATGGCGTTGCGCAGCGTCGTGACAACAAACGGTTAATGCCCCTGATACGGCCTCGCTGGCGGCAGAAAACCCCTCTGCCGCCAGCGTTAGCCATCACTCTTCTTGTTCGAGCTTTCCCCTCACCTCAACATACTTAGCCACGGCCAGTAATCGGTTGAGGTGCGTGAGCAACAGATCAATATCAGACTGCATGAACTCTGATGAGGAACGCGATGCCGTGACAATGGCATCCTGCACCGTCTCAGAAATCGTTAACGCATTATCTTGTTTCGCCTGGACTAATAAAGCGGCAACCAGCAATGACTGCGCTTCGACCTGAGCAGTCAGTTCCTTTGCATCGACATCCATTTTTGCCAGTTTAAGCAGAATATCAATAACCAATTGTCGCATTGCACTTCTCCCGGTGAGTGAGCGCATATATCGTTAAGAGCGCCCTCAGAGTAAACCAGATAAAAATGCTTTTCTACGCGGGACCTAAAAAACGGATTCATGCAAACATCAGCTTGATACTGTTTTTATTTACAGTAAAATGGCAACGCGATTTTGCCCTGAAGGGATGGTTATTATGTTTGTAGAGTTAATTTACGATAAGCGTAATGTCGCGGGCCTGCCAGGGGCGCGCGACATGATATTGGCAGAGCTTGAAAAGCGTGTGCATCGTGTTTTTCCTGACATCGAGGTCAAGGTGAAACCGATGGAACGTAACGCGATAGAAACCGACCTCAGCAAGAATGATAAAGCCACTGTCGCGCGTCTGGTGGAAGAAATGTTTGATGAAGCCGAGTTTTGGCTGGTGGCGGATTAATCCGTTAATCGCCACCCCTCAGTTAGCGGGAGATACCTTAACTCTCCTGCTCACTGTGGTTGATTTCAATTTCAATATCCTGAATGGCTTTCTCCAGATCTTCCAGCAACGTTCCCTGCTTATTCAGTAATGCGTCAATACGGGCCGCATTCCCTTCATCCTTGTATTCACCGGCATCAAAGGCTAACCAATGGGCGGAAAGCGTCTCAGTATTCGTTTGCGCATAGTGGCGCATTTCTTTCAACTGGGATGCCACGTCACGCAGATAATCGGTTTTGCTTTTGGTTTCGATTGAATCACTCATGCTGTGTTTCCTTTTGGTTGTTTTTCCAATGAAAATATCGTCTGGAGATTTAAAGGTAGGACAATATAGCGGTTTTGCATTAGGAATAATCGGAAGTCACTTTTACAGGACATGGCTTCTCGCCGTGGTCAGGCGGAAAACGGCAGTGTCATACCCCGTCCTTACGTGATGATAAATGTACTGACGGGTCTCCGCTCACAGCTTTGTTGTGCTGGTCTAGACTTAGAGGACGACAAAGAGGAGCAAACGATGCACAACCAAAGTAACGATAAACGTAAACATGAAGGCGATGTCAGCAAAGGATTACCCGAAGCCGCACCTAATGCGGGAAATGCCTACGAGGAAGATGATCATCCCGCAAACGATGCACCGAAAGATCACGGTGAAGTGCCCAGAAAAAATGATGACAGTCAGGATGATAAAAAGGATCCTTTCAAAGCATCATGACATGTCACCGTCTGCCCACTTAACCGGGGCAGACGGTGATCTGCACCATGCTTTGAAGCCGGTGCAGCCATTATTTTAAGGCCAGCAGGATGAGAAGCCATGCCTCCCTGCTCGTTAACCCAGCTGGCCTGGCATGTGGGCTGCTCGCCTGGCAACTTTCAGGGACGGGCGGGCAACAGGCTTTGGCCCTTTATTCACACGGATCGCAGGCGCAGAAAACCGCCGGATACGGGAGCCGGCCCCCTCTGCACGTGATCAGGCTTGCTGATTTAAATAATCGACCAGCATCTCAAGATTGATCCGGTGAGGGCCGTCTGGATAAAAAACATCCTGCGCCGGTCGATGGGCATCAAATAACGGTTGCAGATTCACATCCCGATCCAGCAACTGAATCGTCCCCTCAGTCAGTTTGTAAGAAATCACTGTGCAGGAACCTTCCGGAATTTTATCTATAAAATCTGACTTCCGGTTTTCCGAATAGACTTCATATTTAATCTGCTCACCACTTTTTGAGGTCGTGAGAAGTGTTTGAATTAAGTATCTCATGTTGATATATCCGTGAGCAGAATGAATGCTGACATTAATATCAGGCGACAGATTTAAACAGTTAAATATTTTAATTAGATTAGAAGAGGAATATTTCCGTTTGATGTGTAACCGGGGCTGCAAGCCGCGTGGTGCCTGTTACGCTGCTGTCGCAACCCGCGTCGCCGTTAAGGTAAACAGGTTTTGCTGGCTTACGAATACATACCAGATTACATCTTTTGCTTTCAGTATTTCATTTTTTACTTCCCACCTTCAGGGATATTTTTAGTTATTAAGCTAACTAATTTTGCTTTTAAAAGTCGTAGAAAAATTACAACATTAGAAATGATATTTTTTGACGCAGGAACCGTGCTGAAAATACTTTAGCGGATGGCGTCATGCAGCCGTAACCGGCACAGCGAAAATGTCATAGTGAACGCCTGCACGGAAGCGAAGGATAAAGATGCAGGATATATTTTCTTTCGGCAAGAAAAGGAGAATAAACACCGACAGGTAGATGTCTGAAGTAAAGGGATGATGAGGCAGGTTGTGGTGCGATAATCGCGTCTCAGACGCGGCCCTGACAGGCCCAACTCGGCTACCGCGCGCGGCTGGCATGGCCTGAACGCATCAGGAAAGGTTATCAGGTGTACGATTGCATCGTTGAACACGTATAAAGCAACAAGAAGGCGCTTTTGGTAAAGCCACATTCTGTGTCGCTCTTGTCCCAACTCAACGTCGCCAGGCATATACCTGATAATAAAGACCCGTTTTCCCGACTACACCTGCATGTTCATGATGTCGGTATAGGCCGAAACCAGCTTGTTCCTGACCTGAATCCCCATCTGCATGGAGATAGACGATTTTTGCAGATCGACCATCACATCGTTTAAAGCGACACCGGGTTTCCCCATTTCGAACGCCTGCGCCTGGCTACGGGCGGTGGTCTGGGTTTCGCTGATTTTGTCCAGAGCGGCCTTCATGGTCGCGCCAAAATCGATATGGCTGTTGACCTCATCGCTTTTGTTATTGGCCTGAAGCGAGGTCATCTGTAACTGCTGTAAAACACCGTCGATTGCCTGAATTGACATGGTTGCTACCTCATTAAAAAAGATGAAGATTTTTGACGTGGGGAGAAGTTAACACATTGTCAATAAGACAAAGCCGCTAAATGACGCTAAAAACCGTGGCTTATTCACCCATCGAATTTTGCGTTTCATCAAATAATGCCAGGCATTGAAGTAGAAATTTTATTTAAGCAGGTCAGGGAGTCTGTTTTGCCATCACAACTAACCCGGTCAATTACGTCAGGCAGGAATCGGTCATGAATGCGAGTGCAGCCGCCACACAAAATGAAGAAACGAAAGGCTTTGGTGACCTTCTCGCTCGCCTGCGTGCCAATCCACGTATTCCGTTAATCGTCGCAGCCGCAGCCGCTATCGCTGTGGTTTTTGCGTTGGTGCTCTGGGCCAAAACACCGAACTACAGCGTATTGTTCAGCAACCTGTCCAATGAGGACGGGGGTGCCATTGTCACGCAGTTGACGCAAATGAATGTCCCTTATCGTTTCGCGGATAACGGCGGTGCATTAATGGTGCCGGAAGATAAGGTGCATGAGCTGCGCCTGCGTCTGGCTGAACAGGGCCTGCCTAAAGGTGGCAACGTCGGTTTTGAACTGCTGGATAAAGAAAAGTTCGGTATCAGCCAGTTCAGCGAGCAGGTGAACTACCAGCGCGCACTGGAAGGCGAGCTGGCACGTACTATCGAATCTCTGGGGCCGGTGAAAACGGCGCGCGTCCATCTGGCGATGCCTAAACCAACCCTGTTCGTACGTGAGCAAAAAGCGCCCTCCGCGTCTGTGACGTTAACTCTGCAGCCGGGCCGTGCGCTGGATGAAGGTCAGATTCAGGCCATCACGCACATGGTTTCCAGCAGCGTGGCCGGTTTACCGCCGGGGAACGTGACCGTAGTCGATCAGAGCGGTCATCTGTTAACCCGTTCTGACGCAGTAGGCCGTGATCTGAACGATGCACAGCTGAAATATGCCGCCGAAGTCGAAGCGCGTTACCAGCAACGTATCGAAGCGATCCTTAACCCGATTCTGGGCCAGGGCAATGTCCATGCGCAGGTGACGGCACAGATTAACTTCGATACCAGTGAACAGACGGATGAGAAGTACCAGCCGAACGGCGATCCGAAAAACGCGTCTATTCGCTCTCAGCAGACCAGCACCAGCGAGCAGACGGGCAGCCCTTATCCGGGCGGCGTACCGGGCGCACTGTCTAACCAGCCTGCGCCAGCCAATACGGCCCCGATCAATACGGCCAATAACAATGCGGCCAATGGCCAGAATGCCAATGGTCAGAACAATGCGGCCAATGGTCAACGGACCAGCACAGCCTCTACCAGCAGTGTACCGACCAACTCGCGCCGTGATGATACGGTGAACTATGAGCTGGATCGTACCATTCGTCATACCAAGATGAATGTGGGTGACGTGCAGCGCCTGTCTGTTGCCGTGGTGGTGAACTATCGCGAAGACGATAAAGGCAAAGCGATTGCGCTGAATGAGCAGCAGCTGAAGCAGATTGAAGACCTGACGCGCGAAGCCATGGGCTATTCACAGACACGTGGCGACACTGTCAACGTGGTGAACTCGCAGTTTAATACCACCGAGCCTGTATCAACTGAACTGCCCTTCTGGCAACAGCAGTCGTTCTTTGATCAGCTGATTAATGCAGGTAAATGGCTGTTGGTTGCGCTGGTGGCGTTCATCCTGTATCGCAAAATGGTGCGTCCGCATGTTCTGCGTAAGAAAGCCGCAGAGCAGGCCGCTGCAGAAGCTCAGGCTGCCCGTGCTGCTCAGCAGAACGATCAGGAAGCTTACAGCGTCCAGCTCAGCAAAGATGAACTTGAGCAGGAACGTAAATCTAATAACCGCATGAGCGCTGAAGTCATGAGCCAGCGTATCCGCGACATGTCTGAAAACGATCCGCGCGTTGTTGCGCTGGTGATTCGCGAATGGATGAGTAACGAACTATGAGTCTGACCGGTACTGAAAAAAGCGCCATTCTGATGATGACCATTGGTGAAGAACGCGCGGCGGAAGTCTTTAAGCACCTGAACCAGCGTGAGGTTCAGCATCTGAGTGCCGCGATGGCCAGCATGCGTCAGGTCTCGCATAAGCAACTGACCGAAGTGCTGCGTGAGTTTGAAGGCGATGCCGAGCAGTTCGCGGCACTGAGCCTCAACTCGAACGATTACCTGCGCTCCGTGCTGACCCGGGCGTTGGGTGAAGAGCGTGCGTCAAGCCTGCTGGAAGATATCCTTGAAACCCGCGATACCACCAGTGGTATGGAAACGCTCAACTTCATGGAACCGCAGGCCGCAGCCGATCTGATTCGCGACGAGCATCCACAGATCATCGCGACTATCCTGGTCCACCTGAAACGGGGTCAGGCTGCCGATATTCTGGCCTTGTTTGATGAGCGCCTGCGTCATGACGTCATGCTGCGTATTGCTACCTTCGGTGGTGTGCAGCCGGCAGCGCTGGCAGAACTGACCGAAGTCCTGAACAGCCTGCTCGACGGTACCAACCTCAAGCGTGCGAAGATGGGCGGCGTGAGAACAGCGGCCGAAATTATCAACCTGATGAAAACGCAGCAGGAAGAAGCGGTTATCGAAGCGGTACGCGACTTCGATGGCGAACTGGCACAGAAAATTATCGACGAGATGTTCCTGTTCGAAAACCTGGTGGAAGTGGACGACCGCAGTATCCAGCGTCTGTTGCAGGAAGTGGAATCCGAGCAGTTGCTGATCGCCCTGAAAGGTGCCGAGCAGCCGCTGCGCGAGAAGTTCCTCAAAAACATGTCAGCCCGTGCGGCCGATATCCTGCGCGACGATCTGGCCAACCGTGGTCCGGTACGTATGTCTGCAGTAGAGAACGAACAGAAAGCGATCCTGCTGGTGGTGCGTCGTCTGGCAGAGTCCGGCGAGATGGTAATCGGTGGCGGCGAGGAAACCTATGTCTGATGCATTTTCCGCCCGCCCCTGGCAACTGTGGCAGCCTGTAGAACTGGGGCGTCCTGAAGAGCCCGCGACGATTCAGGCTGAACCCGAAATCGAATTCTTCGAATCAGAAGAAGACGAACAGCAACAGCAGTTTGAGCAGATGCAGCAGCAGTTGCGTAAAGAAGCCCACGGTCAAGGCTACAGCGAAGGCCATCAGCAGGGGTTTAATGAAGGTCAGAAAGCCGGCTATGACGCGGGCTTTCAGCAAGGCCTTGCTGATGCGCAGCAACAGCAGGCTCCCTTACAGGCGCGAATGCAGCAGCTGGTGACGGAATTTCAAAATACGCTGGAATCGCTGGACAGCGTCATTGCTGCCCGCCTGATGCAGCTGGCTCTGGAAGCCGCGCGTTCGGTGATTGGTCAGGCCACCACGGTGGATGGCAGTGCGTTGCTGCGCCAGATTCAGGGCTTACTGCAGCAGGAGCCCATGTTTAGCGGTAAGCCGCAGCTTCGGGTGCATCCTGATGACCTGCTGAGGATTGAACAAACACTGGGGCCAACGCTTGATCTGCACGGCTGGCGTTTACTGGCTGACAATACACTGCACCCCGGCGGCTGCAAGCTCAGTGCCGAAGACGGCGATCTTGACGCGAGCGTGGCAACCCGCTGGCAGGAACTGTGCCGTCTTGCCGCACCTGGAGAGTTTTAATGACCACTCGTCTGAACCGCTGGCTGGGCTCGCTTGATGCCTTCGAAAGTCGTATTGCGCAGGTGCAACCTGTTCGTCGCTATGGACGGCTGACGCGTGCCACCGGCCTGGTTCTCGAAGCAACCGGCCTGCAGTTGCCGCTCGGTTCGACCTGTGTGATTGAACGTAATGACGGTAAAACGATTAGCGAAATTGAAAGCGAAGTCGTGGGCTTCAACGGTCAGAAACTGTTGATGATGCCGCTGGAAGAAGTGGACGGCATCCTGCCCGGCGCGCGCGTTTATGCCCGTACCACCGGCGATAACCCTCATTCAGGTAAACAGCTGCTGCTGGGGCCACAGCTGTTAGGCCGGGTGCTTGATGGCAGCGGCCGCCCACTGGATGGCTTGCCTTCCCCGGAAACGGGCTACCGTGCCCCATTGAACACACCGCCGTTTAACCCTTTACAGCGCACCCCCATTACCGATGTGCTGGACACCGGCGTTCGGGCGATTAACGCCCTGCTCACCGTTGGCCGGGGACAACGTATGGGCTTGTTCGCCGGATCAGGCGTGGGTAAAAGTGTGCTGCTCGGCATGATGGCGCGCTATACCCAGGCCGATGTGATCGTGGTGGGCTTAATCGGTGAACGTGGCCGTGAAGTTAAAGACTTTATTGAAAACATCTTAGGTGCTGAAGGCCGCGCCCGTTCGGTCGTCATCGCCGCGCCGGCAGATGTCTCACCGCTACTGCGTCTGCAGGGTGCCGCTTACGCCACGCGCATTGCGGAAGATTTCCGCGATCGCGGTAAACATGTTTTATTAATCATGGATTCGCTGACACGTTATGCCATGGCGCAACGTGAAATCGCGCTGGCGATTGGTGAGCCGCCGGCCACCAAAGGTTATCCACCTTCCGTATTTGCCAAACTGCCCGCCCTGGTTGAACGCGCGGGTAACGGCATCGATGGCGGCGGCTCGATCACGGCGTTTTATACCGTGCTGACCGAAGGCGACGATCAGCAGGACCCGATTGCTGACTCTGCGCGTGCCATCCTTGACGGCCACATTGTGCTGTCACGTCGTCTGGCCGAAGCCGGCCATTATCCGGCGATTGATATTGAAGCCTCAATCAGTCGTGCCATGACGTCACTGATTGATGAAAACCATTATGCACGCGTGCGCCAGTTCAAACAGTTGCTCTCGAGTTTCCAGCGCAACCGGGATCTGGTCAGCGTCGGTGCCTATGCCGCCGGTAGCGATCCGATGCTGGACAAAGCCATTCAGCTTTATCCGCAGATGGAAGCCTTCCTGCAACAAGGCATTTTTGAGCGCAGTGAGTACGACGATGCCTGCCTGCATTTACATGCATTGTTCGGTTAATTCGCGCGTTTGATATGAGGACATCGTAATGAAAACAGTCAATGCCATTGACACTTTGCGTGACCTGGCGGAACAGGATCTTGAACGCGCCGCCGTGCTGTTAGGCGATATGCGGCGTGGCCAGCAGGCTGCAAACGAGCAGCTCAGTATGTTGCTTGACTATCAGGATGAATACCGCAACAAGCTGAACAGCGACATGTCCAGCGGTATTGCCAGCAACCGCTGGACGAACTATCACCAGTTCATTCAGACGCTGGAAAAAGCCATTGAGCAACACCGCAGTCAGTTGCAGCAATGGAATCAACGACTTGAACAGGCACTGGTTAACTGGCGTGAAAAACAACAACGCCTCAATGCCTATCAGACGCTGATTACCCGGGCAGAAGAAAATGCATTACGACAAGAAAACCGTCTCGACCAGAAACGGATGGATGAATTTGCCCAACGGGCTGCACTGAGGAAAGGCGAATGATTACGCTGCCAAACATTGCGTTGACAACGAAAACAACCGGCACCGCTGAAACATCGGGGACTACCGATCTGCTGAGCGGTGGCGAGGCGCTACCGAAGGACTTTATCACTACGCTGGGAAATCAGTTGCTTTCCCTGGCGAAACTGCACAGTAAAACCACGGTTGCAGCAGAAAAAAATAGCGTCGCTGATGACGACAGCAAGGTTGCCACGTCGTTGAATGCATTGATCTCTTCGCTGGAAAACCCGACTGCACTCAGTGCGCTGTTTAAACCGGAAAATATTAAAGCCGGTACAAAATCAGCCGATGATAAGGGTGACGCGAAAGAGGCCGCGCTGAACAGCAGCGATATGCAAAATATTCAGGCGCTGTTTGCCATGTTACCGGCAACCGGCTTGCAACAGGCCGTGAAAGACAGCACGACGACGCGTGACGTGGATATGCAACGCGATGCCGGACCGCGTTCGGCCTTATCGGCACTGACGCAGGCGGTGACCACGGCTCTGAGCGGTGATGACAAAGACGCGAAAAACAGCAAGGTGCAGGATGGCGGTCGCCTGGCCAGTAACGTTGACCAGGCCAGCCGTGGGGTAACGCCCGCAGCCACGACGCAAACCGCATCGACACCGGCACAGTTGACGACAGACGCCAGTTTTCAGCAGATACTGAGCAGCGTCAACAAGCAGGATGAGCGTCCGATAAACGCTGCAGCTAGCGATAATCAGACGATGATTGCCGCGCCGATTACCAGCGCCAGCAGCGTTATGCAACCCTTCACGGCCTCTGCGTCGATGAACACGCCGTCTACGCCGATGCTGAATGCCCACCTGGGTAGCAATGAATGGCAGCAGGCCCTGAGTCAACAAATTGTGATGTTCAGTCGTAACGGCCAGCAGAATGCGGAGTTACGCCTGCATCCAGAAGATCTCGGTGCGATCCAGATCAGCCTGAAACTGAATAACGATCAGGCACAGTTAAATATGGTTTCAGGTCACAGCCATGTCAGGGCTGCACTGGAAGCCGCGCTTCCTCAGCTGCGCACTGCGCTGGCTGAAAATGGTATTAACCTGGGTGAGAGTCAGGTCAGCAGTGACAGTTTCGCGCAAGGGCAAAGCTTCCAGCATCAGCAGGAGGCGCGTCGCGACGGACAGCACGGCAGCTTCTCTCTGACCCAGGACAGTGATAACGACATCACGCCGATTGCCGTACCGCAGGCTCTTCAGGCCCGGTTAAACGGTAAGGGCGCCGTCGACACCTTTGCCTGACAGCGACAAACGCTGAAGGTAAGCGTAAAACCCGTGTCTTTTCTTGCCATTGTTTGACTTAAGACACGCGATAATCTGTTCAGGTGAGCCGAGAGGCTCGCCCATAATTCACAGGAAGTAACTGCTAAAATGTCTGATAACGCGAAAGCTAAAGGTCGCAAACGTAAAATCCTGATTCCAGTGTTGCTGATCGTAACGCTGGCCGCTTGCAGCGTGGCAGGCTATGCAGTCTGGCGAATAATGAATAAACATGAGGGCGATAAGCCGGAGGTCGCGAAAGTTGAACCGCCTCCCGCCCCGGTCTTTTTTGCACTTGATACATTTACGGTTAACCTGGTCAATCCCGACAACGATCCAGACCGTGTACTGTACGTAGGGTTTACTCTGCGTCTGCCGGATGAAGAAACGCGTCGTCGGATGAGTGACTATCTGCCTGAGGTTCGCAGTCGTCTGTTACTGCTGCTTTCTCGCCAGAGCGCTGCTGCGCTGGCGACAGAGCAAGGAAAGCAAGCGCTTGTTGAGCAAATCAAACAGGCGCTGGCACCACCGCTGGTGAAAGGTCAACCTCCGCAGGTCGTAGACGACGTACTGTTTACCGCCTTCATTTTGAGGTGAATCAATGGGCGACAGCATTCTCTCCCAGGCTGAAATTGACGCGCTATTAAACGGCGACAGTGGCAGCGCGGAAGAAGAAAAGAAACAAAACGGGCCAGAGGGCGATATTCGCCCTTATGATCCCAATACCCAGCGCCGCGTGGTGCGCGAGCGTTTACAGGCGCTGGAAATTATTAACGAGCGTTTTGCCCGTCATTTCCGTATGGCGCTGTTTAACCTGCTGCGCCGTAGCCCGGATATCAGCGTGGGCGCGATCAAGATTCAGCCATACCATGAGTTTGCCCGCAACCTGCCGGTGCCAACGAACCTGAACCTGATCCACCTGAAGCCGCTGCGCGGCACGGCTCTGGTCGTGTTTTCACCGAGCCTTGTGTTTATTGCCGTTGATAACCTTTTTGGCGGAGATGGGCGTTTTCCGACTAAAGTAGAAGGACGTGAGTTCACGCATACCGAGCAACGCGTCATTCGTCGTATGCTGAAACTGGCGCTTGATGGCTACAGCGATGCGTGGAAAGCGATTTATCCTCTGGATGTCGAGTACGTCCGTTCGGAAATGCAGGTGAAGTTCACCAACATCACCACATCGCCTAACGATATCGTCGTCAACACGCCGTTCCAGGTCGAGATTGGCAACCTTGTCGGTGAGTTCAACATCTGTATTCCGTTTTCGATGATTGAACCTTTGCGTGAAATGCTGGTGAATCCGCCGCTGGAAAACTCGCGGTCAGAAGATACACACTGGCGGGACAATCTGGTGAAGCAGGTTCAGCATTCTGAACTGGAACTGATTGCCCATTTTGCTGAAACGTCGTTGCGTCTGTCACGCGTGTTGCAGCTGAAACCCGGCGATGTCCTGCCGATTGAAAAACCCGAGCGCATTATTGCCCACGTGGACGGTGTGCCTGTTTTAACCAGCCAGTACGGTACACTTAACGGTCAGTATGCGCTGCGTGTAGAACATTTGATTAACCCGATTTTGAATTCGCTTAACGAGGAACAGCCCCATGACTGACAGCAAGAAACCGTCCGATGACACCATCTCTGCGGACGATCTGTGGGCTGAAGCAATGAATGAGCAGGTGGGCTCTGGTGCCAGCACCTCACAAAGTGATGACGTTTTCAAATCGTTTGAAAGCAGCAACACTTCAGGCTCATTGCAGGATATTGACCTGATTATGGATATCCCGGTAAAACTGACTGTGGAACTGGGCCGCACCAAGATGACCATCAAAGAACTGCTGCGTCTGACACAGGGTTCTGTGGTCTCACTGGATGGTCTCGCAGGCGAGCCGCTGGATATCCTGATTAACGGTTACCTGATTGCGCAGGGTGAAGTCGTGGTCGTTAACGACAAATATGGTGTGCGTATCACCGACATCATTACGCCTTCAGAACGTATGCGCCGTCTGAGCCGTTAATATGAATAACCAGAATCATACTGTCCAACCGGCTACGCCGCAGACGCCCGCCATCTCAGCGGGCTCTGTACTGACTCAGGTAAGTGGTGTTCTGGTTGTTATTATCCTGTTGATTCTGGCATGCGCCTGGCTGGCCCGTCGTATGGGCTTTGCGCCGAAAAAAGTCGGCAGCCGTGAGCTGACGCTCACGGCCAGTGTCCAGGTCGGTCAGCGCGAGCGCGTCGTCATCGTTGATACGCCAGATGCCCGTCTGGTACTGGGCGTAACGGCACAGCAAATTACCCACCTGCATACGTTGCCACCGGGTTCACCCGATGTAGACACCGCGGAAAAGGCAGCACCGCAGGATTTTCGTCAGTTATTACAGAATCTGGTTAAACGTCCCGGAAAAAACCCATGATGCGTCGACTGCTCCCTCTTCTGCCGCTGCTGTTGCTGGCACCGGTTGCTCACGCCCAGTTACCAGGCCTGGTAAGCCAGCCATTAGCCAATGGTGGCCAGAGCTGGTCACTTCCGGTACAAACGCTGGTATTTATTACCTCATTGACGTTTCTGCCGGCCATTCTGTTAATGATGACCAGCTTCACCCGCATCATTATTGTTTTTGGTCTGCTGCGTAATGCGCTGGGCACGCCCTCTGCGCCGCCCAATCAGGTATTACTGGGCCTGACGCTCTTTTTAACTTTTTTTATTATGGCACCTACCTTTGATAAAATTTATCAGGATGCCTATCTGCCTTTCAGTCAGGATAAAATCAGTATGGATGTGGCCATTGATAAAGGCGCACAACCCCTGCGTGAATTTATGCTGCGTCAAACGCGTGAAGCTGATTTAGCGTTATTTGCCCGTCTGGCAAATACGCCTCCGATTGTCGGGCCGGAAGCCGTGCCGATGCGTATTTTATTACCTGCTTATGTGACCAGTGAATTAAAGACCGCCTTCCAGATTGGATTTACCGTCTTTATTCCTTTTTTAATTATTGACCTTGTCGTGGCCAGCGTATTAATGGCGCTGGGTATGATGATGGTGCCGCCGGCAACCATCGCCCTGCCCTTTAAATTAATGTTATTTGTTCTGGTAGATGGCTGGCAGTTGCTGGTTGGATCGCTGGCACAAAGTTTCTATTCCTGATCTTGTGAGTGGCACAGGAGATATTCATGACACCTGAATCGGTAATGGTAATGGGCCAGGAGGCGATGCGCGTCGCGTTGCTGCTGGCCGCTCCGATGCTGCTGGCCGCCCTGGTCAGCGGTTTACTGGTGAGCTTGCTACAGGCAGCGACCCAGATTAATGAACAAACGCTGTCTTTCATTCCTAAGATTATTGCGGTGGCGGCCACGGGCGTCGTTGCCGGTCCCTGGATGTTAAACGTCTTGCTGGATTATATCCGCACCGTTTTTTCTAACCTGCCCTATATCATCGGCTGATGATTACGCTCGACAGCAGCCAGCTTGTTCACTGGATAAGCCAGTTTTTCTGGCCGATGGTGCGCATTCTGGCGCTGATTGCGACAGCGCCGGTATTGAGTGAGCGCGCCATCAGCAAACGGGTGAAAATCGGCCTGGCGGCCATGATCACCTGGCTGCTGGTCCCGCTGTTACCGCCGGTGAACGTCACCCTGTTTTCGCCGGCCGGTTTCATGCTGCTGATTCAGCAAATGCTGATTGGTATCGCCATTGGTTTTACGATGCAGTTTGCCTTTGCAGCTGTCCGGGCGGCCGGTGAACTGATTGGTTTGCAAATGGGTCTGTCATTTGCGACGTTTTTTGATCCCGCCAGTCGGCTTAATATGCCGGTCCTTGCGCGTTTTCTCGACATGCTGGCCATGTTACTGTTTTTATCCTTCAACGGTCATTTGTGGCTTATCTCACTGTTGGCGGACAGTTTTCATACACTTCCTGTAGGTGGAACACCACTTGAAGCTAATGCTTTTATGGCGCTGGCAAAATCAGGCGGCATGATTTTCCTTAATGGCATGATGTTAGCGTTACCCTTGATCGTTCTGCTACTCACACTAAACATGGTCCTGGGTTTGTTAAACCGTCTTTCACCACAGTTATCAATCTTCGCGATCGGCTTCCCGATTACCTTATCAGTCGGCATTTTGACGATCAGCCTGCTGATGCCCCTTCTCGCCCCGTTCTGTGAGCACCTGTTCGGCGAAATATTTGATCTTCTGGCCCAGTTCCTCACCGAACTGTCCCCCTCCTGAACATTAAGTATCTAACTATTTTTCCTTTTCCATACTTAAGAAATTCACAACTATCCGGGCATTTTTCAAACCATATTTTCCAGAAATCAACTAAGGATATTCTGATAAATGTGCGATAAGTCTTAAAATAATTCTTATTAAACCGCGCATCGCGTATTTTAGTCGGGCGGTACACAGAGTCATCGACAGGGTTGTTTTGGTGATAAAATCGGCAATGCATTGAAATTAAACAAGAAAAAATATTGTGTGATTTTTCTTGTCAGAAAATGTTTTTTCCGGCATTGTCAACTCACTCTTCAACCTTACACTTTCGTGAAACAAATGTTTTTAAGACTTGTCCTATCAGAAAACTCTGGGTTTTCAGCGATAGTGACATTGCTCCCAAAAACGGTGTTTCGCGCCGGTACGACTTTACATCAATACCCGATGTGGATTCGACGCCAGGTGTGGGGCCAGAGTAAGAAAAAATTTTGCAGAACGGGTCAAGGAAGAAGACTTTTACGGGCGTTTGCCCGTTGCCACGCTGCATCAGCAGAATAAAAAAAAGCGCTTTGGAAATCTTCTCGTACCGCAACGCGTAATTCATCGTTGATTTAAACGGATAACAAATTGGTGAGGGTCGCTAACATGCCAACGATTATTATGGATTCCTGCAACTACACACGCCTGGGATTATCGGACTATATGTCTTCTAAAGGAGTGAAGAAGAAAAATATTACTTCTGTCTCCGATATTGAGCAATTACAGCAAAGATGTGAGCAGTTGAAACCAGGTGTTGTGTTTATTAATGAAGACTGTTTCATTCACGAAACCGACTCTAGCGAGCGCATTCGCAGCATTATTAATCAGCATCCCGAAACACTGTTTTTTATTTTTATGGCCATCAGTAATATTCATTTTGAAGAATATCTGTATGTCCGAAAAAATTTAATTATTACGTCGAAAGCCATTAAACCTTCAACGCTGGATTCTCTCCTTAGCACGTATTTGCAAAAGAAACTTAACATGTCTCCGCGTATTTCCTCAGGGCTGGACGTTCACCCTCTGACGTTGAGCCAGACTGAGTCAAATATGCTGAAAATGTGGATGTCGGGTCATGATACCATTCAGATATCCGACAAAATGCAAATTAAAGCGAAGACGGTCTCTTCCCATAAAGGAAACATTAAGCGGAAAATTAAAACGCACAACAAGCAGGTTATTTACCATGTCGTGCGCTTAACCGATAACGTGACCTCTGGTATTTACGTTAACGTAAGATAGTTTGCCGCCTCACAGAACTGGCCCAAAAGGCCGGTTTTTTTTAGTGATTAGCGATCAAGATCTCAATTTTCAGCATAAACCTTTTCCTGCTCCTGCCGATGTTTTTTTCATCAGGCCCCCTTAAGAGAGCAAGGAAATGAACACAACGCTGATTAATGAAGGACATCACAACGTCAGTTTTTGGCAAAATCTCAGACTGGTCCCGCTGTTTAGTTTGATTTTCGGCGGGATATTATTTTTGTTCGCACTCTGTATAGGCATTTCCAGCTACTTCCTCATCCTGAGTAATCAGTCGTTGAAAGATGCGACTGAGGAAATTCAGGTCCGCAACGGTCTGATCGACAGCTCCTCAAACCTCCGCTCTGCCCGACTGAATATCATCCAGGCCGGTGCGGCCGCGCGTATTGGTGAGATGGATGATTTCAATGCCAACCTTGCCGCAACGGATGAGCGTATTAAGCAGGCTGAAAATGGCCTCAACGTCTACCTGAACCGCAAGAATAAAACCCCCGAAGACGTCAGGCTGGACGAAGAGCTCACTACTCGCTTCAAAGAGTATGTTCAAAAAGGCCTGAAGCCGATGATTGATGCCGGTAAACAGGGCAGTTTCGAAAGCATCATTGCCCAGGAAACCGACACCACGCGTAAACTGGATAACGCTTATAACGCTGTGCTGGTCAAGGCGATCAAACTTCGGGATATCCGTTCTGATTTCATTAACGCCAAGGCTGCCGAACAGTCACGTATTGGTTTTATTTCCATGGGTGGTGCGTTTGTGGCTGCGCTGGTGCTGGTGCTGCTGACCTTTGTTTTTCTCCGTCGGGTCGTGATCACGCCTTTACGCAAATCGGTTGCCCATATCGAGCGTATCGCTCAGGGTGACTTAACCGCCCCTTCAGTACCGCACGGTCGTAACGAAATCGGCTTACTGCTGGATAATCTGCAGCGCATGCAGGAATCGTTAGTCAAAACGGTCGGTACGGTGCGTGAAGGCGCTATCGCCATTTATCAAGGCTCCAGTGAAATTTCAGCCGGTAACACCGACCTCTCCTCGCGGACGGAGCAGCAAGCCGCCGCCCTTGAGCAGACCGCAGCCAGCATGGAGCAGTTGACGGCGACGGTGAAACAGAACGCCGATAACGCGCACCATGCCAGCCAACTCGCAGCCGATGCATCAGATAAAGCACGCAACGGTGGCGACATGGTCAGTGGTGTAGTGAAAACCATGAACGATATTTCTGGCAGCTCGAAGAAAATTGCTGAGATCACCAATGTGATTAACAGCATCGCTTTCCAGACCAATATTCTGGCGCTGAACGCCGCCGTCGAAGCGGCGCGCGCAGGGGAGCAAGGACGTGGCTTTGCGGTTGTTGCGAGTGAAGTCCGTAGTCTGGCACAACGCAGCGCCCAGGCCGCGAAGGAAATTGAATCCCTGATTGCCGAGTCTGTGAAGTTAGTCAGCAGTGGCTCGCATCAGGTTGGCGAGGCCGGCAGTACGATGGGTGAAATTGTCGAAGCGGTGCGTCGCGTGACCGATATCATGTCTGAGATTGCTGCCGCCTCGGATGAACAAAGCCGCGGTATTCAGCAGGTGAGCCAGGCGGTAACGGAAATGGATAACGTGACCCAGCAGAACGCCTCGCTGGTTGAAGAAGCCTCAGCGGCGGCGGCATCACTGGAAGATCAGGCGGGTAAACTGACGAAAGCGGTTTCCGCATTTCGCTTAGTCGACACACCGGTCGCGAAAACTCCCGATGTTAAAGACGTGGCACCGAAAGCGAGCTCACCCGTGCTACGTCCGGTAGCCACTACCTCTGGTCATGAAAACTGGGAAACGTTCTGACCCAAGCAAACGCCCCTGTCCTGTGACATGCGTGACAGGACAGATAAAAGTAAACGCCCGCGACATCCTCAGACATCGCGGGCGTTTTCATCAGACTGACCGATAATCAGGCGGGAACCCAGGGCTCGACAAAAACGCCGTCCCGGTGATTATTCTCGTTAAAAAACCAGATCCCCTGCGGGTAATCGTCCAGCGCCACCAAAAACATCGTCCCTTCGTTAAAAGGTTCTACCGCCAGGATCGTACCGATTCGCCGGGGTCCACCGTCGGTTTTAACGCTTACGCGATCGTCTACCTTCATCTGTTACTCTCCAGAAACGTTCCTGATAACAGTGTAATGGAAGCGTAGGACGAATGCAGGCATTAACGGCGGGCAATCACCCACACGGCATGGACGATGCCGGGAATGTAGCCGCACAAGGTCAGTAAAATGTTCAGCCAGAACGCGCCGCCAAAACCGACCTGCAGGAAAACGCCCAGTGGTGGAAGTAAAATAGCAATAAGAATTCGAAGTAAGTCCATAACCATTCCTTTAGGTACTGAGAAAAACCGTTTTGCTTACCAATATAGCCGTTTTCTGAAGGGTTACAGGAAAAGTCAGGTAAATCTGAGTCAGGGTTTTTTTCGTTTTCCTGACACTTCACAGCCGGACGTTTAACACGGGAATCGTTACACTTCATTGCGTTGCTTTCCTACCCCAGGAAAACAACACACCCAAAGTAACAAGGATTATTTTGCCCGCGCAGCGCGGGCTTTTTTTTACCCTTCCCTGCTGTCAGCCCGCCGTTCTATACTCAGTATTCACGTTGCTCTTTGGAGGCAGACTATGACGCATTTTCTCGCTTCAGATGAAAACCAAAGTGATCGGGACAGTGAAATGGATGCGCTTCTTCATGCCATCCAGCGTGACACGGCAGGACGGGTACAGGACTATTTTTCGCCTCAGGTTGCGCAGGCTGAAAAAAATGCTGGCGGGCCGACAGCGCCGTGCCGTGAACCTGCGGAGCAGTGTGAGATGGACATTCACGATTGCCGCTACAGTGAGATCAATCGCTAGCGGGATCGCTCGCCGGGCGGAATAGCAGGCAAAAAAATACCCGGCACAGGCCAGGCAAGTATTAAAATCGTTACACCAGGGAAGACATACTGCTTTCTCAGAGTAGCTGTTCCGGTAATGAAAACAAGCTTCTGCGATGCACGTTTCGCTCATCTTATTCTGCTCCTGCTCTCCTCCTGCCTACGCAAGCCGCAGCGTGCGCGCCATGCGTCGTGCACATTCTGACCGCTCCCGCTTTTTGTCCTATCGGGTTTTAAGAATCCTCCTGGTTCTGTCTGCATGAGTACGGAACCTCGGGCCTTTTCAGGACTCAACTACACTAAACAGATGCCGTGGCTAACGTGAGCCGTGTGGAGGAGACCTGGATGCCCAACCTGAATGAATCGCTGATGATCGTGACCGACCTCGATGGATCGCTGCTTGACCACCACGACTACAACTGGGATGCCGCCACAGCATGGCTGGAGACCTTCAGCCAGCATCAGATTCCTGTGGTGATTTGCTCCAGCAAGACGGCGGCGGAAATTCTGCCGCTGCAACGAAAAATCGGGATTAGCGGTACGCCGTTTATCGCCGAAAACGGCGCGGTTCTCTATCTCCGTGAGGACAAACCCGTTCGTATCCCTGACGATAAGCTGAACTACGTCGCCATCTGTCGGATTCTTAGCGCGATGAAACAGCAGTTCCGCTTTAGCGGCTTTCAGGATTTTAGCGACAGCGACGTGTCGGCAATGACAGGTTTACCGGAAGCCGAGGCCGCGCTCGCCCGCCAGCGCGATGCCTCCGAAGTTATCGTCTGGCGCGATACCGACGAGGCGTTAGACCGTTTTCGCCATGCGCTGGCTGACTACCATTTGACGCTTACCCAGGGCGGCCGCTTCTGGCACGTGATGCCGGCCCGAAGCGGAAAAGGCCATGCCCTGCATAAATTACTGTCGCATTACAGCCATCAGGATTTGATCACGATTGGACTGGGTGATGGCCCTAACGATGCACCTATGCTCGATGCGGTCGATTATGCCATCGTGATTAAAGGCTTCAGCAAAAACCCTGTCACGTTAACGCGTAATGATGGGCAGGTTTATCATACAACGCATCACGGCCCTGAAGGCTGGCGCGAAGGTCTGGACCATTTTTTAACGCAGCCATGAACGGCTGTGGTTCCTCGGGCAACCCCATAAGGATGATGCAATGAGTGATTTCTTTCAGAATGGCGTAATTACTAACTTTCATAATCTCACGCACCGCAGCGTCGAATCGCTGGAAAAAGAGATGGTGCGTTTTGCGCGTAAACGCAAAATGGGGTTAATTCTGCCCTCCCTGTTTTCTGAGCTGGAAGGACCGGCACTGAGCAAAATCGTCGATGAACTGGCGAAAGTGCCGTATCTGAATGAAATTGTCATCGGCCTTGACCGGGCCGATCGCGATCAGTTCCTCCATGCCCGCGAGTTCTTTTCTCGCCTGCCGCAGCGCCATCGGATCTTATGGAATGATGGTCCCCGCCTGAAGGCGATCGACGCGGAACTGGACAAAGAAGGTTTGTCGCCGACGAATCCGGGCAAAGGGCGTAACGTCTGGTTCTGCACCGGCTATACGCTGGCCTCCGACCGCACCAGCTGTGTCGCGCTACACGATTGCGATATTGTTACCTATGAGCGCGGTATGCTGGCACGTCTGCTTTATCCGCTGGCGAATCCCGCGTTTCAGTATGAGTTTTGTAAAGGATTTTATGCGCGTGTCGCCGACGGCAAACTCAATGGTCGCGTGGGCCGTTTATTAGTCGGGCCGTTGCTGCGTTCTCTGCAAAAAGTGTATGGTCACTCGGAGTACCTTGATTACCTCTCCAGTTTCCGTTACCCGCTCTCCGGCGAGTTCGCCATGCGTACTCATGTCCTTAACGGGATTAAAATTCCGGGTGACTGGGGCCTGGAGATTGGCGTGCTCTCCGAGATCTATCGCAATTACACCACACGCCAGTCGTGCCAGGTTGAGATTGCGGATAATTATGACCACAAGCATCAGCCGCTGGCAGAGGATGACGGAACAGGCGGCCTGAAGCGCATGAGCAACGATATTGTTCAGTCGCTTTTACGTAAACTTGCCACCATGGGCGTGCCGCTCACCAGCGACTCCTTCCGCGTGCTGAAAGCCACCTACTATCGCAACGCGTTAGATATGATGGAAATCTACAATCATGAGGCCGCCATGAACGGACTGAAATTCGATCAGCACGTGGAAGAGGCTGCGGTCGAGATGTTTACCCAGGCTATCCTGGATGCGGGTCAGTCCTTTATAGAACGCCCAAATGACAAGCCGTTTATCCCAAGCTGGAGTCGGGTTCAGTCTGCCTTCCCGGATATTCTGCAACGAATTTACAAGGCGGTGGAAGAGGATAATGACGGTAACGTCTAGCATGCCATAGGTGGAAGACAGGCTATCACGTGACGTGATGCCTGGAAGGAAGACAGACGGGCCAGGTGTACAACACCGGCCCGGTCATCTGCAATCAGGACGTTAACTGCGGTTGTGACTCACGAGTGTGGCTGAGCTCGTCTGTCCGAAACGCCTCGCTTCTGACCGCATAACCATCATACCAGCGGCACTCTACCATGCCACTGGCATGACCGGTCACCACCATCGTTTGCCCGCCGTCCTTATGCTGCACTTCATCACTGATTGCAAAAACCATGTTGCGCCCTCTTTATCCATTGACATTAATTCTTAATATTTATTTATAGCATGGTAAAAAAGTTGCTGCTGTTAAGGCGCGCAGAAAAAGGGCAAATTCAGAATAAAGTAGAAGGTTATCCTGGAAAGGAATAAAGCGGATAAGAGGCTATCCGCTTCAGAGGGAGGATGAATCAGATTTTGCAGCCTTCGCAATCCGCTTCGTCACTCAGGTCGTCAGGCACTTCGGCCGCCTTTTTTTCTGCCTTGGCTTCGGCCTGCTCTAACTGAGCATCTATATCGAATTCAAACATATCGTCGCTCATTGTTTTCTCCCCAGAACGCGTAAAAGAAGGCGCTGTTATACCGATTACCCACGCAGTTTGGCAATAAGGTTAACCACTAAAAGCACGATCGACCCAATGATAAAACCAATCACCAGGTTAGCGCCGTTACTCAGCAGCCCTGACACCAGACCGCTAAACGGAGCGATAGCATTTTCAATAAAGTGGTGCAAAGGCGTTATCCCGTGAACAATGATGCCCCCTCCCACCAGGAACATGGCCAGCGTGCCCACCACGGTTAATATTTTCATCAGCCAGGGTGCCGCAGCCAGCAGCACGGCACCAACTGACTGGGCCACCCGTGACGATTTTTGCTTTAACCAGAATCCCAGATCATCGATTTTCACGATGCCCGCCACAATACCGTAAACGCCAATCGTGACCAGAATGGCAATGCCCGCCAGGATCAGAACCTGATTCAGCAGCGGTGCTTCCGAAACGATGCCCAGCGTAATCGCGACGATTTCGGCGGACAAAATGAAATCGGTGCGCACAGCCCCTTTAACCTTTTTCTTTTCAAATTCACGCGGGTCCTGCTTTGCCAGGTTATCCAGACGCTGCTGACGGGCCTCCGGTGAATTTTGCTGCTTGTCGTGTTGCAGGCTGTGCAGCACTTTCTCGACACCTTCATAACAAAGGTAAGCGCCGCCAATCATCAACAGCGGCGTGATTAACCACGGCGCAAATGCCGAGATAATCAGCGCCAGCGGCACCAAAATCAGCTTGTTCAGAAACGAGCCTTTGGCCACGCCCCACACGACCGGCAGTTCGCGATTGGCTTTTACGCCACTGACCTGTTGCGCATTCAGTGACAGATCGTCACCCAGAACGCCCGCCGTCTTCTTTGCCGCGACTTTGCCCATTACAGAGATATCATCCAGCAGCGTGGCGATATCATCCAGCAACGTTAATAAACTGGTTCCTGCCAAAATATGTCCCTTATTCGGTCATCGACAACGACTTACATCGCAAACAGTGGAAGCCTCATCCTCGACGAAGCCCAACGGCATACGATGCGTGCGTTGTGACTATTCCGGTTCGTTATGTTGACAACATGGGCATCGTTCGATTTCCGTTACCGTCATCTCTGCGATGCCCTCACAATCCCATTCGACGCGCACCGCTTGCCCAGCCAGTCCTTCGCTATGCAGGTATTTACTGACCGGGCTTTCCGTCATGCCGGTAATTTCTTCCGTGGCCACCAGCGTTTCGCCCACATAAATTCTGGCGGTGGCTTTGGTATTCACCATGCGCTCATCACGAATCTGGTAGAGACGTTTAACCGTCAGTTTTATGCTGCTCATCTCGGTCTCCCGGTCACGGAAAAGCGTCTATCTAACATGTTATGTTACTGATGTGCAAGGCCCGATCATTCCTGCTCACGATAATGATGAATGCCCTGATGATCGATTTCAGCACTGTCATTCATCACCAGTAACCACTCTTCCAGTCGTTCAAGCAACGCGTCGTCGTCGAGACGGAGTTTGCCACGCAGTGCACATTCCCAGATGATGAGAACCTTCCAGCCGCTCTCACGTAACTGCCGGACATAGCGATGGTCTCGTTCGACGTTGCTGTTAATCTTGCCTGTCCAGAACTCGGTGCGCGTGGCGGGTATCTTAAACAAATAGCAGTGATGACGATGCCAGAAGCAGCCGTGCACAAAGATAATGGCCTGATGAGCGGTCAGGACAAAATCAGGCCGCCCTGGCAGGTTTTTGTCCTGAACCCGGTAAGTGAATCCGCGATCTTTAAGCAATAGTGCGATGCGTTGCTCAATCGCAGTGTCCTGCTGGCGAATAGCGCGCATGTTTTTGCTGCGCGTTTCGCTGGAGTGAACGTCGGCCATAGCATCTCCTTAAAGGCTACTCTTTCAACTTTAGTCGCCGTCCTGAAAAGCGAAAGCCACCTGGACAAAAGCGGCCATTTTTTTGCCGCTTCCGGACGGTAATCACGCGTCCGGTGCTACCTGTCCTGACTTTTACACTCGCGTGTTTGCAGCCCATCGCCGCCGCGTCAGGCGGATTTCCTCATCGGGCAAGGAGTGATAGCATAGGCGCTTCACTGTTAAGGATATTTGCATGCACGCCGTCGCAACCGCTGAACCTCTTCTTTCTGCAGCTCTGCATTCCGATGAACTGAATCTGTTACACCAGGTCCTGTCGATCTATTCCGTCAGGGATATCGTTGCCCGACTGCATCAGGCCGGCTTTGCGCACTGGTCACCGACGCTCATCAACCGTATTCGTCAGGGTAAAAGCACGCTGCCCGTGCTGAGCACTGCGGAGCGGGATCTGTTCGAACGCTTATTGCCGTCTCGTCCTGCACATTATGATGCACCTGCGTTTCGTTTTGTTGATCTGTTCGCCGGCATCGGGGGGATTCGTCGCGGATTTGAGCGCATTGGTGGAAAATGTGTCTTTACCAGTGAGTGGAATAAAGAGGCGATTCGCACGTACCGGGCCAACCACTACAGCGATCCGCTTGAGCACCACTTCAATACTGATATCCGCCAGGTCACGCAGCCTGCCGGGCTAAACGATGAAGCAGCGATCTACTCCTCCATTGATGCAGCCATCCCCGATCATCAGGTGCTGCTGGCAGGCTTTCCTTGTCAGCCTTTTTCGCTGGCTGGCGTCAGTAAGAAGAATGCATTGGGTCGGGCGCATGGGTTCGAATGTCAGGCGCAGGGTACGCTGTTTTTTGATGTAGCACGCATTCTTGCCGCCAAAAAACCGCCCTTCTTCGTGCTGGAGAACGTGAAGAACCTAAAAAGCCATGACAAAGGCCGGACCTTTGCCATCATCATGGACACGCTGGATGAGCTGGGCTATGCCGTCGCGGATGCCGATGCCAGTGCACCGGATCCGAAAGTGATTGATGCCCGCCATTTCTTGCCTCAACACCGCGAGCGTATTGTGCTGGTGGGCATTCGACGGGACATTGCCGGCTGCGAGAATTTTACCCTGCGCGACATCAAACGCTTTTTCCCTGCCCAGGTGCCCAGCCTGCAAAGTTTGCTGGAAGCCGCACCTGATGATAAGTACATCCTGTCGCCGGTGCTGTGGCGTTATCTGTATCAGTATGCCAAAAAGCATAAAGCGCTGGGGAATGGCTTTGGCTTTGGTCTGAACGATCCGCGCAATCTGCAGTGCTGCGTGCGCACCCTGTCTGCCCGCTACTATAAAGATGGCTCTGAGATTTTGATCGATCGCGGCTGGGACGCGGATAAAGGCGAGCGTGATTTCCTTGATGCCACCAATATGGCGCATCGTCCCCGTCGTCTTACGCCCCGTGAATGCGCACGCATCATGGGCTTCGATGATGCCGGCAGTGAGCCTTTTCGCATTCCGGTCTCCGACACGCAAGCGTATAAACAGTTTGGTAATTCCGTTGTCGTCCCCGTTTTTGCCGCCGTGGCGCAGCTTCTCCTGCCCTACATTCACGATTTACAGCATAAAACACGCTAAAAGTTGCGCTTAGGCGCAACCTTTCTCCTCTTTTCCCGCTGCCAGGCGATATTGTCACAACCTCGTCATACAAGCCCAGAATACTGCTGCTTTTTCACTTGATGGGTAGAATGATGTCACCTCTCACGTTGTTATCCCTGCGCAGTCTGAAGCGTCGCTATCGCGTCAAACTGCCCCCGGTGCCCACCTGGCTTACCAGCCTGCGCGGCAATTTTATGCTGTTCGTTGTGCTGTTTTGTTTGCTGCAATCCATCGGGATTGTTCTGCTGACCGCGCAGGTCAGCCATACCAAAGTGAACCTGACGCAGGCGAGTGCCATGCGCGACCGGCTGGCGCTGCTCGATCACGCTCGCATAGAGCTGCTGACGGCCAGCGATAACAGTCACCGGGCAGGCATTTATCTGATGGAAGATCAGAAAAGTGGATCGGTGGACAGTTGGAAGAGCCTGGCGGAAACCGCAAAATCCTCACTCGTGCATGCAGAACAGCTGTTTGCTCAGGACCATGCCGTTCCCAAGGGGGAGCTTGAGCAGGGTTTCATGATGTTAACCCAGGGCCTTGAAGAGCAGCTTAAAGGCCTGGAAGCCAATAATATCGATGCGTTCTTTATGGTGCCGATGCAGGCTTATCAACAGCAGTTTAACAGCGCCTGGTTTAACGAAATCACCCAGGCCAACAAACAGCTTTCTGCCGTCAACAACCTGACACTGGAGACGCTGACCACCAGCCGTAACCTGTCGCTGCTGGTCACAGGGCTGCTGTTTACGCTGTTGCTGACGGGTGGAGTTTTGCTGCTGCGCGGCGTGATTATTCCTTTAAGACTGGCCAGCCGCCAGCTGCAGGCTATTGCCACTGGCGACTTAGTCAGTTGCCCGCAACCGCCTCGTCTGCAATCGTTAGAAACCGCCGGATTGTTTAACGCGGTGGCGGATATGCGGCAAGGGCTGCGCACCATTGTGGCAGAAATTAATACCATAGCCGCCAGCGTGGCGGAGGGTGCGCGGGAAATGCAGCATACCAATGACCAGGTAAGCGAGCACTATAAGGTGCAAAACAGCAGCTTTAGTCATATTTCACAGCGCCTGCATCGTGTCTCGGAAGAGGTTGAAAACAGTACGCTGTTTTCGCAACAGGCCGCACAGCAGGCACATGTCGCGGATGAACTGATGCAGCAGTGCGCCAGTCAGGTCGATGAAATGGAGGTGCAGATGCGCCACATCGTCGATTCCTCAGGGGAAATCGCCGGCATTGTCGAGCTGCTGGACGGTCTTTCACTGCAAACGCGTCTGCTGGCGTTGAATGCGGCGATTGAATCAGCGCATGCAGGGGTTTATGGACGCAGCTTTAGCGTCGTGGCAAAAGAGATGGGTACCCTGTCGAATAAAAGCGGCGAGTCGGCACAGCAAATTAACGGGCTGGTGAACAATACACAGCTGCATATTTCTGAGGGATTCAACAAGGTGAAGTCACTGGAAGCCTTGTTTTACCAAATCAGTCAGTCGGTCAGCGCCGTGGTCACCCAGTTAAAAGAACTGGAGGAAAACGCCACAGCACAAAGTCGCCGCGTGTCTGGCATTGCCGCCGAAGTGGTGGCGCTGGACAAGGAACTGCATACTAACGAGGGGCTTACGGCGCGGCAGGTACGCACCGCCGATACCTTACAACATCAGGCCTCACGCCTGGCCGAAAGCGTGCAACAATTTCGCATTGCCGTCTGAATACGCGCTCTGAATAAAAAAGCCGCCTTTATCAAAGGCGGCTTTCATCGCGAGAACAACCGATAACCATTATTTCTTTTTCTTACTCTGCTTCTTAAGCAGCGTACGCAGTTGTTTGATTTCGCTGGAACTTAAAGCATCCGACGCGCCTTCTTCCGTGTTCTGACTGTCGATGGCGGGATGAGAAGGTGCTTCGAGGCTGGCCTGCAGACGTTGCACGATCTCCTGACTCATTGATACCTGGTTTTCAAGCGCCAGCTGTTTAATGTGTTCTTTCAATGCAGGATCAATTTTAATCGTCAAATTAACAGTTTCGGTCATTTCCTCACTCCTTTTTTGTTATTGCTTCCACGCTACCGGATGACTGTATCGATTCCTATACTGTCATAAAAATTTAATATTCAGCGTGTAAGGGACTAAAATCACGAAGTACTGCTTCATCCAGACTAACCAGATTACCCTGCAGCTCAGCACACAACTTGGCCATATAGCGTACCAGGAAGTCCGCGTTGTGTTCTGCGAGTCTCCGCCCTGCTTCGGTTTGCATCGTTTCAGGCAACCGTAACAGCTTGGTTTGAAAGTGATCCAGTGTCCATTTCACATCATTAAGTTCACGCGCTTTCCCCAGCGGGTCTTCACTGTTGAACAGAAGACGGTTCATCGTACCGGCTGTGTAAAACACCCGGGCCAGCCCGATTGCACCCAGCGATTCCAGCCGATCGGCATCCTGAACGATTTTCGCTTCAGGGGTTTCAGGCGTGATGGCCGCGCTAAAACTGTGTGCCTGAACCGCGTGCATCACTCCACCGATTAATTCGGCAGGAAAATCCGTAAAGTCCTGCTGCAGGATACGCTGCGTTTCGCTGGCGGCGTAAGTGGAAGCCTTATGACGTTCAGGATGGTTTTTCGGTAAGTTCACCACGTCATGAAAGTAGCAGGCAGTCAGGACGATCAGGGGGTCGGCAGATGTACCTGCCATAATGCGCTGCGCGCTCATCCAGACCCGACGTAAATGCGCAATATCGTGTGCGCCATCATCATGAATCCAGTTTTTTTCAAACCAGGTTTCATAGCGAGCCTGCCAAAGTGCAAGTGACATAATCTTTTCCTGTAAGGGTTATTTTCGTCTCAATTGACGACCTGTTACGCGTATAGGCTTTGTCATCATAACGAATGGCTAATGACATTTTCTTTACATCGCTAAGGAAAAAGCCGGTCGGGACCTTTAAATTCCTCTTAAAAATGAGACGCTGATCATTTTTATGGCAATTTGCTACCAGGAAAACAGCCATTTGCTGCTTTTTCAGCCTTGACTGATTCAGTTTTAGGCAGGATGAATAGTTTAATATTAATAATGATTAATCAGCGCTATTTTATCTCAGAGTGAGGGAATTAATGTCATAATAAAAATGTAAAAAACAATAAAAGCGGCGAAAATTATAGATGGATAAATCTGAAAAGGTTCCTATTTTTGCCGATATAACGTACTGTATTCTCACTATCAGATGTCCGGTAATACGCGTTAACAGCAGTGCTGATGATTTTTTATCCACACCTGTCCGGTTGATTAAAAATCATCACAACTGAGCGAACCACACGGTGGCCAATTATCAGGAATAATGATTTATATTTTTTATGATATTGCCACCATTTAGGTGCCCTTTTTGTTTCAGCAGTAACCGGGATCGACTAATAAAAAGAGGTAATCCATGAAAGAGCGGCCGATTCTTTTTTCCGAACAGCGGGTCCGAGCCCTGCTGGTTGGCCAACAAACCCAAACCCGGCGCATAATGAAAACGCAGGCTTTTGGTCCAGGCCAGGATCATCATGAAGGGGTACATGCCTTTGATGTGCAGGCTAATCACCTGCACGGTGACAAAATGATGGCCATGAACGACATTCGTTATCATTGTCCTTACGGCATGCCTGGCGACAAGCTCTGGGTCCGCGAAACCTGGCGTGGCCCCATCGTGCCTGAACATGCGCTGGCGGATTATGAACGCGATCCCACCCCGTTTCGCTCGCCGGACTTTTGCCAGTACCGGGCGGACAGCAATGAACTGGGCCAACATACGTCAGGCGGACCGGACGCCGAGCAGTTTGGCTGGCAAACAGCCATTCATATGCCGCGCTGGGCAAGCCGCATCGACCTGATTATTACGGATGTGCGTGCAGAGCAGATTCAGGATATTAGTGAAGACGACATTATGGCGGAAGGTGTGCAGACCGACTCGCACTTCCTGAACAACTTCTTTACCATGAACGTCAATTCTGAACTGCCCAAAGAAGCCTACCGCAAAGCCTGGCAAAAACAGTATGGGGCAACCAGCTGGCAGGTTAACCCGTGGGTTTGGGTTATTGAGTTCGAGCGTGCCACGCGCGAATCAACTTAGCCTGCGCTTTGTGGGCTGAATCACAGACAATTTCCTTGCTAACAGGTTGAATATTGCTCCTTCATCCCTGAAGCCTGACGATGCCAGCATGCCGTTTTGATGCTGGCATTTTACTGTCTGGTCGCTCAGGGTTCTGCAATTGCAGCATTCAGTGCGGAACCAACGATGTTTAAATGGCCATGGAAAACACACAGCAATACGGATCTGACTGACCTGCCCTGGCAGGCCGGGCTGACACAGCCGATTTTTACTCTCCTCAACCACGATGAACGTCAGTCGCTGCAGGCCATGGCTCAGCATTTTCTGCAGCAAAAAAAACTGGTTCCGCTTGAAGGCTGTCAGCTTGATGCGCTGCGTACCGTGCGCATTGCTTTGCTGTTCTGCCTGCCGGTGCTGAAGCTGGGGCTCGACTGGCTGGACGGCTTTCACGAAGTGCTCATTTATCCCGAGCCTTTCAATGTGGATGACCTGTGGCAGGATGAGCATGGCCTGGTCCATCAGGCCCCCGCCGTCCATGCCGGGCAAAGCTGGACGCAAGGGCCAATCGTGCTCAACTGGCTGGATATTCAGGACTCCTTCGATCTTTCCGGCTACAACCTGGTCATTCATGAAGTGGCGCACAAACTGGATGCGCGCGGTAGCGGTTATACCAGCGGCGTGCCAATGATGCCGCTTCGTGAGGTTGCCCAATGGGAAAAAGATTTGCGTAGCGCGATGGCCGGGATTGAACATGAAGTGGAAAGTGTCGGTGAGCAGGCCGCCAGCATCGATCCTTATGCCGCCAGCGATCCGGCAGAGTGCTTCGCGGTATTATCCGAGTATTTTTTTACGGCCCCGGCCCTGCTGGCGGAGCGTTTCCCGGCCATGTACCGTCATCTTCAGCAGTTTTATCAGCAGGACCCGTTAAGCAGAACAGGAGCCGCCCACGACTAAATCGCCTGCTTTGCAGACGCATTGCTTTAAAGCTAGCCAGTTGAATGCTAAACGCTTTTATACTGTTGACACCCTGAGCCGACCTCGTTACTATTCGCCTCGTTCACACGATTCCTCTGTAGTTCAGTCGGTAGAACGGCGGACTGTTAATCCGTATGTCACTGGTTCGAGTCCAGTCAGAGGAGCCAGAATTAAAAAAGCCTGCTTACGAGCAGGCTTTTTGCTTTTCAGCCGATCGCCTTTCTCTGTCTTCTCTCCGCGCATTGCTTTACGGCCAAATTTAGCAATCTGCCATCATAAAATGCTGCAGGTTAATAAAAAACACAAAGCCAGAATGAACGCATTCTGGCTTTGTCGCTACCGGTCTTTAACAAGTGACGGACCGCAGCACGCTATTTCGCGCCCTCCGCCAGCTGGCGCAGCATCTCAATATGAACAGGTTTATCATTGAGCGCAGGAATATAGGTAAAGGACGTCCCGCCCGCATGCATAAAGATTTCCCTGTTCTGCTCATCCAGTTCTTCCAGCGTTTCCAGACAGTCTGCCGCAAAGCCCGGACTGATTACCTGCAGGCTTTTCACGCCTTCCGCAGGCAGATTTTTAATGGTTTCATCGGTATAAGGCGTTAACCAGGGTTCCCTGCCGAAACGTGACTGGAAGGTCATCACTACTTTTAGCGAAGGCATGTTCAGGGCGTCGGTGAGTAATTTCGTCGTTAACGCACAACGCTCCTGATATTTGTCGCCTTCGTTTGAAAACCTGACCGGTATACCGTGATAGGAGACCAGTAAGGCATCGGGAACGCCATTGGCCTCAAACGATTCAAGCACGGACGTTTTTAACGCATCGATATAAGCAGGATGATCGGCATAGTCGTTGATGAAGTTGATCGCCGGTGTGTAGCGGTTCTTCATCGTCTGCAGGTGACGACTCACGCTGTCGAAAACGGATGACACGGTGGACGAGGAAAACTGCGGATACAAAGGAATAACGATAATTTTATCGACACCTTTCGCCAGCAGCCTGTCGATAGCGCCCCCGATGCTCGGCTCGCCATAACTCATGCCCAGCTCAACAGGCATGCCCGTCAACGCTTCCAGGGCGCGCGCCTGACGGACGCTGTAGACCATCAGCGGTGAACCTTCGTCCATCCAGATAGAGGAGTACAATTTGGCGACGCGTTTGGCGCGTAGCGGGATAATTACGCCATGCAGGATCGGGCACCACAGGATCCGGGGTAAATCGACCACTCTGTAGTCGTGCAAAAATTTCGATAAAAATGTTTTAACCGCAGCAGTCGTGGGTTCTTTTGGTGTTCCAAGGTTAACAATTAAAACACCCTGTTTATTCGTCATTAGCTGGGACCTCTGAAAACCCAAGGAAAAAAAGTGCCTGAACACTGTAGCACACTCAAGGACATCATCTCCTCCGTCTGCGCCTTTTGCGTCAGTGACGGCGAAACGAAGGCCTGGCGGGGACTTCTGCGACGACGTCGAGTCAGCCTGCCAACGTCTTTGCTGACGTCTTACGCCGCCTTATGAGCCCGGACCATGGATGAAACAGTCGGGCGGGTAACGTCTTTTACGCCGTAAAAAGCGTTATGCCCTGCGAGCCCGCCTTTATTTGCTTTTTGACACGGCTTTGCATGACGGTCAAAAAACATTGGCTCGTATCTTATCATCGCTGCGTCGACGAAAGACCAATAGCTCTGATAAGTCGCGTCCCTTCCGATCGGCTCGTACATTTTCTGTGGTGAATGATAAAAAGTATTCCGGCAACTCCCCATTATTCAGCGGGTTAAAATCACATCTTGTCGATATTTTGATTTATTAAATTGAATATTGAGCATGCTAATATTTAGGGCTCTATCTGTGCTGACTGACGCTGTCCATGGCGTGAATATCGCGCGGACCGCCAGGCAGTAACATCACCATGCTTTAGTCAGAAAAAACCAGACAGCATCATGGTCATCAATCAGACTGAGGCAATCACTTTTGCCGCGAGGCTTTTCGGGACAGGAATCAGGATGCGTACAGGCGTTTCAACAGGCGAAGACTCGCTGCTGCAACACAGGTCATTTGTGGCGTTTTGGCTTGCCCGAACCTGTTCTTCATTTGGTTTTCAGATGTTTTCCGTGGCCGTCAGTTGGCAAATCTATGCAATAACCCACAGCGCGATGGCGTTAGGCATGATTGGCCTGATGCAGTTTTTGCCCTCAGTGCTTCTGGCGTTGCCGGCAGGACATCTGGCCGATCAGTTCGACCGCCGCCGTATCGTGGTTATCGGCCAACTGATTGAGTGGGCAGCGCTGCTCGGTCTGGTGGCGCTGACGCTATTGCACTGGGCAGACAAACTTGAAATCTGGGGGCTGGTCTTTCTGATTTCGCTGGCGAAAGCGCTGGAATGGCCAGCCATTACCTCTATGTTGCCGGCGCTGGTCCCGCCACCGATTCTGGCGCGCGCCATGGCGGCAAGCTCTGTTGGCGGTCAGGCGGCGGTGATTGTCGGGCCAACGCTGGGTGGCCTGCTGTATATAGCCGGTCCCGAGGTGGTTTACGGGGTTTCAGCCCTGTTTTATTTATTCTCGCTGATACTGGTGAGTTGCTTACGTTATGAGCGTCCTCCTCAGGAACGTGTGCCGATGACGCTGTCGAACATGTTTATGGGCGTACGCTTTATTCGCGAACGCAAGGATGTTCTGGGCGTGATATCGCTCGACCTGTTCGCCGTGTTACTGGGCGGTGCAACCGCCCTGCTCCCTGTCTTCGCCCAGGATATTCTGCATACCGGGCCATGGGGACTTGGCCTGTTACGCGGTGCGCCGTCAGTGGGTGCCCTGTTGGTCGGTGTCTGGCTCAGCCGCCATAAGCTGGAAAAACATGTTGGCATGATTATGTTTGGTTCCGTGGCCGGTTTTGGCCTGGCGACGCTGCTGTTTGCGCTCTCAACAAAACTGTGGCTTTCTCTGCTGGCGCTGGCCGCGCTGGGTGGTTTCGATATGGTGAGCATGGTGATCCGTGGCGCACTGGTTCAGTTGGATACACCGGATACGATGCGCGGCCGCGTCAATGCGGTTAACGCTATCTTTATCAATACCTCAAATCAGTTGGGTGAGTTTGAATCCGGGCTGCTCGCGGCATGGATGGGCGCGGTGCCCGCCGCCGTCATTGGCGGCGTCGGGACACTGGTGGTGGTTGGGCTCTGGATGATGCTCTTTCCGAATCTGCGGAAAAGGCAGAAGCTTGAGAATGAGACGGTGGTGTGAGTGAGGGGGTATTTTAAGTGTACTCAGCCGAACATTTATTTATAATAATGCTCATAGAATTAAGAATTGCCGCATTAGCGGCATTTTTTTATAGGTTTCTTTCCAATTTATATCTAACATCTAATTTTCAGCTCTAGTTTTAATATAACTTATCTAATTCACCAAAAAAAGCAAATTTATCACAGAATAAATCATAGCAAAGTAGCACAACTTATTAAAATTTCGCCATTATGAACTAGAGTAATATTATTTTTTCACATGAAAAAGGAAAACTAAACCCTCATAAAAAACCTTAATTAAAAGGAAGAAGCGAGAAAAAAGAAAAGGCTGATAAAAGCCCTTTCTTGCCATCTAGTCTAAAGTTAGAATATGGCAGGGTATTTTTTTATAAGTCAGTTTATCTTTTATAATATCAATAATAACTTGCCAATCTCCGCCGCCCAGACCTGCACCGATCATTGGCATCTGAACTTCTAATCTATTGCACAATGCATAGTCACTTGCAATTTCCAGACACTCTTCAAGAGCCTCATATGAAATGTATCTTTTAGCGTCTCTTTGGGATTTTTTTATTCCTTCCTGTGCAACCATATTTGCTACAAATACTCTATTAAGAGTATCCACTTCAATAAATTGCACATCGCCCATCTTATACCCAATTCGCGAAGAGGCCAAATATTTTTCTTTTGCTAACGGATATCTTTTAGACAAAGAAAGGACAAAACCTTTCCCCCACTTTCCTAGGTTATTCACAACGTGCAAAATAATAACTGATTCTTTAAATGGTATTGATGCATCTCCACTATGATGATGGATATAGGCTATTTGGTCTTCATTGACGAGTGTTTTTTTCCATTCGGTTTCAAAATTTTCATCTGTAATCTCTTCAGAATCAGATAAATCTAACTCATTTTTTTTGCCATCATAGAGTAAGTAACCAATATCTTCATGCCAGTCAGTGACAGAAGATGAAGAGTAATGATTCCCTTCAAAAACGCTTATCTGTCTGGTTGCCACTTCCCCGATGAATTCAGTATAGACAACACCGGCTCCCCTCAAAAATTCTGAAACCGCACGGTAGTAACTTTTATTACTCACTAGCATGAACTCCCACTACTCACTATTCGGTTCGAGACATCAAGTTCTTTGTCATTCTTGACTAAGAAAGTACCCGGTCTCGGCTCAGTTATATTCAACCCTGTCACATCAATCTCAATATAATGAGTGATACTACCAGACTTTCTTGCATCACCATAAATGTTAGCCGCAAGTTGCCCCAAAGATATTTTACCAGAGTCTTCTAAATCTTTTAATGTACGCCCACCAATCCTATCTGGGTGAACATTAGTAAAATACTGACCATCTCCAAAACGTGCATGAACACCGCCCGTGGAAGGCCTGATAACTCCACTGTTTTTAATACCCTCCATTCCTTTCAAATCGGTGAAATGGAACAAAGTTTTTATTTCCTCCGTCGTAAGCCCGAGTGGATCACTCCATACAAATGGATTTGGAGCATAACGATAGGGAGTAACCCCCCCCGCCAGCCCTATCGGATCCTGACTGATATACGCCGCAATCTCAGGGTCATAATACCGATAGCGGTTATAATGTAACCCCGTCTCGGCATCAAAATACTGCCCCTGAAAACGCAGGGGGTTTTCGATCTGATCAGCAAAGATTTGGCCTTTTTCACCCCAGACACCGGTTTTTTCTGCCCAGACAATCTCACCAGTAACGGATGTCAGTCTGACTGGTGCGCCATTAGGATCGCAGTGATAGTGCCAGCTTTGTTTACTGTCCCCCTGTTGCGTCAGCAACGCCAGCGGTCGAAACGTGCCGGGATAATAGACGTATTCCCGCATCGTGCTGAACAGAGCAGCCTGTGCTTTTTGTCGCTTAAGGCGACTGCCTGTATCAAAGATACTCTGCGCGGCCAGAGGTTCATGTGTGCGGGTGAGCGTTTCGCCCACCAGCGCGTCCTCCTGCCAGTAGAACCAGCGCGTTTCGCTGTCGGTTTGCTTAAACACCCGGCGGCCCAGCCCATCATAGCCATAGCGCACCTGATGGTTCCCTTTACGCACCGCAATCAGTTGTCGATTTTCATCCCAGAGGAAATCTTCTTTTTCATCCTGATCACCCGTGGTCCCCGCGACTCGGCGTCGCTGGCGTAACTCACCGGCACGATCATAAACACAACGAACGCCCTGATGCACGCCCTCCCGGAACCAACCTTCCGCGCGGTCATTAACCTCACGGGTTTGCGTCTGCAAATGGCTACCTGTTGCATCCTGCACAAACTTTCGCAGTGCCCCGTCAGGGGTGATATGTGCCGTCAGCCTGCCCACAGGGTCATAACGATAGCGATCGTTGCCCCACTGGCTGTCGTGACGCGCAGTCATATTTCCGCTTTTGTCATAGACAAAGCCACTGGCAAACAGCGGTAAATCATTTTGTAGTACCTGCTGTGACGTAAGCCGTCCCTGGTGGTCGTAATTCAGGGTGCGCGTCAATGCCTCTGACAACTGTTCATGAATACACCGTCCCGCGGCATCATAATCAAAGGTGATCGGCGAATCAGTGTTGAGTTGCACGGTGCGTAAACGTTGATACGCATCGTACCGATAAACCACCCGATGGCCACTGTCGCTTTCACGCTCGTGCAAACGTCCCTGCTCGTCATAATGGTAGCGAAGTTGAAAGCCGTCCTGATCTTCTGTCAGTAACCGTCCCGCGTCATCGTAGCGCCAGCTGAGTCGCCGCCAGGGATTCTGGCAGAGCACCAGCCTTCCGCAGGGATCATAGTGGAACGTTGCCTGTAAGGTATCACCGCTACGTCGTTCACTCAGGCGCCCGGCTTTATCGTAGCCATAGTGCACCTCACGTCCGAGCGGATCGCAACGTGCGGCCAGGCGGCTTCCTTTGTCCCAACGGTACTGCGTTTTTTGTCCCCAATAATCCTGCTCGGCCGTCACACGTCCAAGCCCATCTCGTTCCATCTGCCAGCGTTGACCAGATTGATTAATCACGGCCAGCAGGCGGTCCTCAGGATCGTATTCATAACCCAGCCGGGCACCATCAGGCGTTTCACAGGCGGTGAGCATGCCTGTGCCGTTATAGTAAAAACGCGTGGTCTGCCCCACTTCATCGGTAAATGTGACAGGCTCATCTTCACGGTCATACTCAATCCGGACATCGCCACCCGCCGGGTCGACCGTGGCGATGAGGCGATCTTTCGAATCCCAGTAAAAACGGGTCACACCGTTACTGGCATCAGCACGTTCCAGTAAATTCCCACGTACGTTGTGCCTGAAACGCGTCTCTCCCGCGCCTGCCACGCTGACCACCAGCAGGAAACCAAAGCGGTCATACCGATACTCTGTTTGCGGTGCACCCGGCTCATTCGCCTGGGTCAGTTGGCCAAGCCGATCGAACTGATAACGGGCCGTCACACCGCCCGGATCGCGACTGGCAATAAGGTTGCCACCGCTGTCATAGTCGGCGTGCCAGACCGCACCTTTCTGATCGGTGATCGCCAGCGGCAGGCCATCCTCATTGTAAACGGCCTGCACCATGCTGCCGTCGGGTAAATGCTCAGCGACCATGCGGCCCTGCGCATCATAATCCCATTGATGAATGCTGCCATCCGGTTCAATCACTTCTACCGTTCGACCAAAGTCGTCGTAACGAAATACCGTATTCCCGCCGCAGGGATCGATTTCGGCGATCGGCAGACCATTGTCATCAAACGTAATACGTGAGAGGTGGCCCAGTGAATCCGTTACTTCAACCTCATTGAGCAGCGGTTCGTAAGCGAAGTGGTAGTCCCAGACGCCGCCGTCACCCCAGGCGTGAATGACGCGCCAGTCCTGATTGTACTGGTAATGAAATCCCTGGCCGTTTCGGTCAAAGTGACTGACCAGATAAAACTGTTGATAGTCAAAACGCCGGGGATGCGATAGCGCATCAATTTCGGCGCTAAGTTGACCATTGGCATGATATTCGTAGCGCGTCAGCGGCGTGATGTCACCGTCCAGCGCATTGTGCAGGCGTAAGCTACTCAGGCGGCCCTTATCATGAGTGACAAGGACCTCTCGTCCGGTCAACCCGTTAAGGCTGAATTCGCGAAGCCGAATCAGCATCTCGTCCTGCCATTCAAAGGCCCAGCCGTTTCCGTTACGATCGGATAATTGCTGTATCGGTAACCGCCCATCGGCACCGGTGAAATGCCACAGGATCCCCGCTTCCTGCTCAACGCACCAGGTCACCTGGCCCTGGGCGCTGTCTCGCCACAGGCGGCTGCCATCCGGCAACCCCATGACAGCATGTTTACGTCCGTCTTCCTGTGGCAGGGCGGCAAAAAGCGTCATCCCGTCAGGCTGAATAAAGAGCGCAATGCCCTCTTCAGTCAGGATTTCCAGCCGGGTATCCGCGGGTGTCAGCCAGCCATAGCCACAAAGTCCTGCCGTTTCAACATTGGCCGACGAATACGTCCGATGCCAGGCCAGCGGCAGCCGGCCCGGCAACAGGAAATCCTGCTGTTCAAGACTGACGCTGCCATCCCGAATATCGACCGGTTCCGCTCGCAGAACCTTACACTTGAGAACCCCTGGCTCCATATTACGAAACAATTTGCGCCTGTAGTCGCCAAAGCGTTTCATGAAATTTTGCCATTTCACCGACTTCCGGAACTTCTTAAGCCCTTTTCCCAGACCGCTCAACCCGGCACGCATCAGCAGCGCCATCAAATTGATTGTTGGTGGCCCGCCTACGATGACATTGTTGGGGATGGCCAGGTTGAACGTCAGCGGTAGCGTCAGGGACAACGGTTTGGGTTTAGTGACGCGCTTGAGGCGAAACGGGGGAATCATACCGACAATATTGCAACTCAGTACCGGCATGCCAATTCGGGAAAACGGTTCACCATCCACCGAAACCGTTTTACTGCCCATAAACAGCTCATCTTCAATCTGTGGGCCGCCGGGCGCACGCAACGGCGGCACCCAAACGCCGCCAACGGGGATATGTATCGACATTCCACCCGTTCCCGCGCTGGCCCGTTTGATGCTGTTAACATGCACCGTAGTGCCAATCAATGGCAGATAGTCAAACACATCAAACACAATACCGATGTGAGGCGTCGGTAAAGGCCAGGGATAGGTGTGAATGTCCAGTCCTAGCTGCGGATCAAAGTGCGCACCGGAATGCATGAATCAGGCCTCAGAAAATGGCTCGCAGCAGCGCGCGCAAAAATGTTCTGACTTCCGTCGCCAGACCGCTATCGGACAGGCTTAAGAACAGCAGCGCCAGGACCGTGACGACGACAATAAGGATGATGCGGTTTTTCACAATGTGTTGCTCCCTGCAGGTTGTGTGGCTAAGGGTTCAGTGCTTCCCCACGCAGGCAGGCTTTGCCATTCACCCGGCGGGGCATCAAAAGGATGGGCGATGTCAGGTAAGCCATTCCACTGCGGATGCAGTTTTTCACGGGCCAGGTGGATGACACGGCGAAAACTGTCATCGCCATTGCGGATGAGTGTTTCCCGCTCCTCGCGAATAAGTAAAAAGGTTGCCTCGAGCTGGCGTTGCAGCAGGCTGTCAGTTTGGCGGACCTGCGATGGGGTGGGCACAGGCGGCAGGTTCGCGTCGGCCTGCTGAATAAGCCGCTGTTTATCGGATTGCCAGCGAGATGCATAGGCTTCAAGCGCCTCTGTGCGGCGTTTATCGTGACTGCGCAGAAGATCCTGAAAGACCAGCGGCAGCGTGGTTTCGCCCCGCTCGGCCAGGGGCACATTCTCTGCGGCTCGCACGGCCTTACCATAGGCTTCCATGGCAGCCGGGCGTTGTCCGGCGAGCCATAAACAGAAGCCAGTCATGCGCCAGCCCTCAATCGCAAACACAGGATGGGGGATTACCTCTGCCTCACGCGCGGCCTGCCGGTAGCACTGTGCCGCCCGAACGTACTCTTTATGTGAAAACCAGGCACCGGCTTCGCCAAACGTACTCTGCGTTCGAAGCTGGCCTTTGACAACGGGGTCCGCCACGCTGCTGGACGCGTTTTGCGCCTCACGATAGTGGTCGACGGCCTTATTGTGATCCTGGCCTTTCAGCCAGCCGCCCGCAATAAGGTTATGCAACATCGCCTGTTGATCAGGCCAGCCTCGCCGCTGTGCAATGCCTAACGCCAGACTGCCGCGCGCAGCGACCTGCTGGGCGGTCCCTTTTTCCAGCAAGAGCATCGCATCGGCAAGGTAACGCCGCAGCAATGCCCGATCGGTATCAGGATCGCTTTGCTGCTGGGCGGTTTGATGCATCACCTTCATGCCATCGACCTGATCGACAATCAGTTGGACGCGATCAGGATGCGCGTCATGAAGTGGCTGCCAAAGCGGTTGTTCAAGCGTATCAATCAGCAGTAAACGCGGCGCAGGCGCGGAGGAAGCCAGCCAGCGTTTCAGCCAGCGCATCAACGCACTCTCGTCACTTACGGCAGCGGGTTTAAGCACCAGAACCAGGTAACGTACATCCTCTGCAAAATGATCGGCGAAGTCCTGTAACAGGCCGCAAAGCTGTTCAATGGTGTAGCAGGGCAGCAACACATCGCCATCCCAATGTGCCGCATCGGGCGTGGCGTCATAATGTTCAAGAAAGTCACGCGACAGTGCATCGCTATAGCCATAACCGGTTTCAAACGCCGTAGACAGACCAAGGAATATATCGGGTACGGAACGCCCCTCCGGATGCTGCTGAAGGGCGATGAACGCATCAAGTAGTGATTCGCCTGCGGCTGGAACGCGCCAGATAAACAGACCCGCGTCGGTCTTTTCCGTGGCGGTTAACCAGCTCAGCTCCAGCTCAGTCATAACACGTTCAGTGGGATTCTTTGCGGTGCTCATTTCTCATCCCTGTCAGGCATTGAGTTCAATCTTTTTGCCATTCACCATGACACCGGCGGCATTAATGGTAATCGTCGATCCGCCCGCCGTAATTTGCACGCTGCCATTGCTGATTAAAATCCCGCTCTCACCAACGTTGATATGAAACGTATCCGTGGCACTGTCGGCCACGCTTCCTTGAGTAAAGCGGGTATCGCCCCCCGTGATACTGAGCGTGCGCCCAGCGCCGATCGTCACATCCTGCTTTTGCGCAATGGTACGGGCCTCATTGCTGTTGACACTGACGTGACGATTACCCGTCACGTCGAGTGTCTGATTACCCGTCACCTGCACGGTTCGGTTTTGCTGCACGCTAACCTTTTCATTGCCCTGCACCGTACGGGTCCGATCCTGAATCACCGTTAGCGTTTGCTTCCCTTCTACTGTGCCGGTGTTATTGCTTTTCACCGTCGTGGTATGGTTTCCGGTAATGGTTTCATCGCGGTTTTGCTCAACGCTGAGCGTTTCATTACCTTTCACCGTTTCCGTACGATTTTGCTGAACCGTGGTGGTTTCATTGCCGCTGATGGTTTTACTGCGGTCCTGTCCAACCGAGATGGTTTCATTGCCATCCACGGTCCGTGTACGGTTCTGCTTGATATGGCTGATTTCGTCTTTACCAACGGTTTTGGTGCGATTGCTGCCGACATCATGGGTTTCGTCGTTTTCAACCTCGGTATCCATGTTACGTTCAGCATGCAACCAGAGCTGCTCTTCGCCGGGTTTATCTTCAAAACGCAGCGCATTGGCATTGTCAGGCGATCCATCCTTTGAGCGGCTCATGAATCCCATCTGCGTAGCGGCAGCGGGCAAAGCCCAGGGCGGCATGCTGGCCTCGTTATAGACGCGACCGGTGATAATTGGCCGATCAGGGTCGCCATTAATAAAGTCGACCACCACTTCGTCGCCTACGCGTGGAATCTGCACGCCGCCGAAACCTTGTCCCGCCCACGCGCTGGAAACACGCACCCAACAGGAACTGGTATCGTCACCTTTTGCCAGCCGATCCCAGTGAAACTTAACCTTGACCCGACCATAGCGATCGGTCCAGATACTTTCGCCTTTCGGCCCGACCACCTTCGCCGTTTGCGGGCCGCCCGTGCGCGGCCACGGCGTTTTCTGCTCAGGACGAAACACCACACCCGCTGGTATCACGCTAAACTCCGTACGATGAATCGTCTGGCTGTCCGGGCCACTGGCGTAGCGATTCTCCTCAAACTGGTAGTCAGCAGCAGTCACCAGATATTCACCGACATCGCTGAAAAAGGCCGCATTGGTGAGCTGGAACGTGCTGCCCGGCACAATCCCCATTGCCGTCGCGGTGCCGTGGGTTTGTTGATGCTCTACCTGCCAACGCTCCTGACGGATGCGGGCATAAAATTCGCCATGACCATGTTCCACAAACCGCCCCGGCCAGTCATACACATCAATGGTGCCGGGTGAAGGAGATGTTGGATTTTGTCGTGCCTGGAAGAGCCAGGCGTTAGGTTTGCGAAAATCGTAGTCGTCCAGACTGTATAAACCCGGCGTCACGCTGTCAGTAAGGGCCCACTGGCTTATCCCTTCTTCACTGGTGGAACCGCCTGAAGGCGTTTGATGATAGGGGATCACTTCATAGCCACTAAATGGCGTGTACTGCGCAGTGGCATCCGTGAGCACGATGGTATGCTTACCGGCCTCATGGCGAACGTGCCAGGTAATGCCTTCCAGCTCCATCAGTCGGTTGATGAAATCAAAACTGCTTTCCTGATACTGAACACAGTAATCCCAGCTGCGATAGCTACCCGACAGGTTATTTTCCACGTTAACCTGATACTCACTGAGTAACGTCTGCACGATTTGTGGAACGGTTTGCTCCTGAAAAATGCGCAGATTCCGGTCACGTTTCATCGGCCACAGATCTGGCTCAAGCGTTAACGTGTAAACAGCATAACGCGTGCCTGACATCTCTACCGCGCTCACCGCCACCCGCGTGATCTTGCCATTAAAGTAACGTGGATTTGCCAGACTTTGCGTCGGCACCACTACGGTAGCGGCTTTACCCAGCAACGCGCTGCGTTCGATACGCGCATCGGTCCCTAAAACCTGAAGCGTTAAGATAAACGATTCAGACAGGGCCTCTCGGCCAGATAGCTTCCAGAACAGCAAGCCTTCAACGGGTAACTGAACAGTAATGCGATTGAGCATAAATCGAACCCTGACGTCAGACTGAAGTCACGCGGGACTTCGTGAGTACGTTTGTTTTAAGGTTTAGGATGGATCGGATCGATTGTTTAAGTAAATAAGACAATGGCTAATATGTTACCCGAATGCAAAGAAGTGTGAATAGCTATTACATTCATAATAAAGCCAGGCAATCCGGCAATCCTCGGTGGAAATACCTTGATTGCAGAAGATCGCTCGCCATTATTGGCCAGCTGTCTCGGAATGAAATAATGAAATTACCTTACTGAGTCAGGCACCGTGAACCGGTCTTACTCAGCGGCGGATTTCAGCATTCAGGGTCGGGCGCGCGTCAGTTGGACAATCACAAACATGCCCCCAATGCCCGCCGTGATAATGCCAATGGGTAGCTCCTGCGGGGCCAGCAGCGTCCGACTGGCAATATCGCCAGCACACAACAAAATGGCGCCCCAGAGCGCGCACAGTGGGATCAGCAACCGGTGTTTCACACCCGTTACGTGCCGACACAGGTGCGGCACCATTAGTCCGACAAAGCCAATGACGCCGGTCAGTGCCACCAGCAACGCGGTTGCCAGCGCACAGCACAGAAACACCTCGATGCGTAACCGGTTGACGTGAATACCAAGCGAGAGTGCGGTTTGCTCGCCCGCCAGCAATCCATCCAACTGCCGCCCGCGCAGCGCTACAAACCCTGTCAGTAATGCCAGACTTACCAGTGCATAAGGCAGATTATGCCAGCTGGCTAATCCCAGCCCGCCCAGTGACCAGAACATCACCGAGCTGGCCGCGCGCTGGTCGCCTGAAAAAATCAAATAGCTGGTCACCGCACCAAACAGAAATGACACGGCCAGCCCGCAGAGAATCAAGTGCTCTGCTGAACGTTGCTTTTTGAAATGAAAAAGCAACATGACGGCGGCGGCTGAAAACAGCCCACCCGCGAAAGCGGCAACGGGCAAGGTTAACGCCGACAGCCGATCGCCAAAGCGGGTAATCACCAGTACAGCACCGGCTGAGGCCCCAGAGGACAGACCAAATAAAAACGGATCGGCTAAATCGTTACGGGTGGTGGTTTGCAACAATGCCCCGACGATGGCCAGGCCAGCCCCCGTCATCACGGCCAGCAGCGTGCGCGGTAACCGTAGGTCGATCACGATTCGCGTGATCATTTCAGAGACAGGCGCGTCTGCCATGTCGAGTGCGGACAGCACCTGCGTTAAAGACAATGACACGGTGCCTTCCGCCGTGCTGATCAGCATCAGGATCGCCAGCAGCAGGCAGGACGCACTCATTATTGCTGGATAACGATACGGCGATCGATTCACGCATCCGGCGAATAGAGCGCATGAGCCAGCTTCTCTACGGCCTGAATATTGGCCGGCCCCGGTGTGAGTTCAGCGTACTGTAACTTCAGGTAGCGATGGTGTTTTACCGCAGGCGTCAGCTTCATAAGCGGATGATTTTCCAGGAAGTGGCGCAGTGCCTCTGCCCCACTGCCGGTCTGATAGTCCAGCAAGATAATAAAATCCGGCTGCGTGGCCGCCACGCTCTCCCAGGAGGTGGTGCCCCAGCTCATCTCCAGCGCTTCCATCGCGTTTTTACCTCCGGCGGCCTCAATGATGGCGGTCGGCATGGCATATTTTCCGCTGGTGAACGGTTTGTCTTCGCCTGAGTCATAAACGAAGACTTTTCGAGGCTGCGTATCAGCCGGACGCTGAGGTAAGGCCTGCAGTTGCTGCTTCCAGTCCGTCACCAGCGCCTCGGCTTCGGCCCGCTTGCCAAAAATTTTGCCCAGTTTAATCTCGTCGTTATAGAGCAGATCCATCGTCGCTTTCTGCTTGTCCTTCTGTGAAAAGACGCAGCTTTCACTCAGCACCAGGGTTTTAATGCCGTACTGACGCAGTGAAGCAGGCGTAACGTCACCGCCCACTTTCATCCCGTAATTCCAGCCAGCAAAAAAGAAATCAGGGCTCGCGGCCAGCAACGTTTCCAGTGAGGGATATTTCGGTGCCAGCTCAGGGATGGATCCCATGGCCTGCTTAAAGGCCGGCGTCATCTTGTACCAGCCACTGATGCCGGTGAGACCGACAATGCGGTTCTGCAGATGCAACGCAAAAGCCATTTCTGCCATATTGAGGTCGTTAATCACGGCTCGCGCAGGCGGCGAGGTGAACGTCACGGGCTGGCCGCAACTGTCGATGGTGACAGGAAAATCACTTGCGCTGGCCCACATGGCTGGCGTAACGGCCAGAAACGCGGCAAAACCGATTTTACTCAATGCATCATGCACAGTCGGGCACCTCAAAAATACGTAAGCGCTTACCGCTGGCAGGATGTTTTACGGTAAAGCTGTTTAAGCCGAACACAGGCTGGAGATAGCGCGACGTCAGCGCGCGCGACGGGTGATCACACACAATTTGCTTGCCCTGCGACAGGATAAGCACACGATCGGCAAACGTATCAATCAGGGACAGGTCATGCAGTACCGCTATTGCCGTAATCCCTTTGTTTTTAATGAGTGCCAGTAGCTGCTGGCGGGCCAGCGGATCAAGATGGTTCGTCGGTTCATCCAGTAAGATCAATAACGGCTTTTGCGCCAGCACGCGCGCCAGTACAGCACGTTGTCGCTCTCCCCCGGACAGCGCAGCCAGCGGGCGTGTTTTTAGTGCTGAAAGACCGGTTTCATCAATAGACTCGTGAACGATCCGTTGATTTACTCCTGCCGGGCAGGCGCCTAGATGCGGAATACGGCCCAACGCAACGTACTCTTCAACCGACAGCCTGAGATCGGGCATATCATTCTGCGCCATCACGGCTATGCAGGTGGCAAGCTGTTGCCGTGAAAACGTTGCCAGACATGCGCCGTTAAGCTGAATCGCCTGTGGCGGTGACGATAACTCACGGCACATTGACCGCAGTAATGACGTCTTGCCACTGCCGTTTGGCCCGATGATGACCAGCCGCTCTCCCCCTCTGACGCTGAAGTGAATGTGATGCAAGAGCGGTTCGCCATCAGTTCGGTTCAACTGCGCAATGTTGACCTGCAAAACAGAATCGGATTGAGGTAACGCTCTGGACGACGGCATGTTTTTCACCCTACAAATAGATATGTTATAACATAACAATTGGCGCGCAGAAAGACAAGCGGCGGGCACGAATGAAACAGGGTGCCGCGATGTCGGCACCCTGAAGAGAGAAAACGAAAAACGGCTTATTTAAAACGGTTGTGAAACAGGCTGGCCGTCATCGCTAGCATGCCAGCACCCAACGAGGTATGTAGCATGAGTGTGTTGAGCATCGTCACCTCCTCTTCGTTTTGGTTGCACTTATCGGTTTTACACCGCCTCAGCCAGCTTTTCCTCACTGGCCTCTTTTTCAATCAGCCGCATTAACAGCGACAATCGACGTTCAGTGCGCTCTGGCGTATCGGGCGGCAGGTTGTAACGCAGGGAGTAAAGCTTGCCTTTTTCGTTGTAGAAATCCACCACCAGCACCGGCATGATACCGCCAGGCACTTTGTTGTAATTCACCGACAACCGGGTGCGGCCTAACTGTAACTTTGCCGCCATTACGGTTTCGCCAACCAGTTTGGGATAAAGAGCACGATCTTCGGGCACGCTGATGACTTTCATTACCGCCTCCTGATTCTCTGGCACCTTGATGACAAAGCGCGGAGAACGCCGTCAGCGCCCTCCGCTTTTCGTTAACCTGCCATTAGGCCTGATGTTCAATGGCTTCCGCCGTACGGTGTTCGATCGGAATGCGACGAGGCTTCTCGCTTTCCGGTATCTCATGGTGCAGGCCGACACGCAGCAAACCGTCCTGCAGGCGTGCGGTGGTCACTTTCATATGCTCCGGCACGCTGTAGCTCAGACGGAAGTCTGAACGACTGATACCACGGTGCAGCCAACCGCTGTTCTGCCCTTCTTTTTCCGTATCGTTATCGCTGACCTCCTCTTTCTGTCCGGTCACGGTCAGACGACCGCCTGCCACTTCGATTTCAAGCTCACTTTCTTTCCAGCCCGGCACGCTGACGGTCAGTTCGTAGTGTTCGTTATCAACCTGCTTCAGGTCGTAAGAGGGAGAAACCGACACGGGCGCATCACCGGTCAACTGGCTGAACAGCCTGTCGATACGGTTAAACCGGTCTGAAAAGGCAGAATCTGCGATAGAAGGAAATACGGGAAAATTACGTAATGCCATAGTGATAACCTCCTGAATTAATGGTTCATTCAAAAGCTCATCGGCGTGGGGACCTCCCCCGCTGCTCACAGACATTTATAGGATCATTTAGTGGGATTTCAAGCGAGGAAAATGAAATTTTTTTGGGCGTGAGTGGCTACATGGTTTTGCCTTTTTCGTTGATATTTTCTGAGCGCCGATCTGAAGTGGTGTTTGAACCGGACACGTGTATCAATAGCATCACCACAACATGCAACTCAACGGTAATAAACGGCATAATGATGGGCGGTGCGGACGAGGCGGCAGAATCGAAAATACGCATCTTGCGTAATATTGACGTACCCAGCCAGTAAGACTCTTAGAAATCCGACGCCAGACCGCTTTCCGGAGATCGAACAGGCAACGTAAACACCTGACAGGTAATTCATTAATCCAATGATTTTGAAACCGATATCCTGCGTAAGATGTAGCCATTTATTCAGCCAGCGACTTTGAGCAAAGCTGTCCAGGCCAGGCTCAACTAACACGATGCCGATAATCCTGGCCAGCACAACTACTAATGAGCCAGCAGTAATGACGGGCAGAGCAAAAGAGATGCCTGTCATTAAATGGTTTTTGATATTGACCATCGTTTTTTCATAGTGTCACCAATATCAGGGATTACGGCGCGCCTCGACAGCCGCCACACATTTAGCAGTCACCACGGCGGCATGTCCCACGCACTGGCTGATTTTCACCCGGATGATAGTTTTACCGGCAAAACGCTCCTCATTCTTCAATTGAGCGATCCGCCGAAATCAGCACGAAGTCTGTCTCCGTAATATATTCCAGAGTGAATTTATCGATCATCTCCATCGTCCCTTGCTGTTGGATATGCACCTGATGGCCCAGCTTTCTTCCCGCTTTCTAAATCGATTTCGCTGCCATCGGTGTATGCGCTAACCCGGCAATACAGGATGTGACGCCTACAATATTCATGCTTCCTCCTAAAACTGAATTCGTTTCACCATAAACTGGAAAAGGGCATCCTTGTTTTCGAGCGAAAATAAGGCGTGCCTGAAATCATCATCGACAATCTGACTTGCCAGCGCGTTGATGATTTTTAAATGCAAAAGACTGGCATCCGAGGAAGGGCTGTGCAATTGCCCAGCGCAACATACTCACACGCCAGTTCGTCGTGCCAGAGCTACCAGGTATTAGACAATGACAAATGATATGACACTTGGCCCAGCAATTCCCGACAACTGTAGTAGCTTTTTATTCCGTATGCTTTTAATAACTTTCCAAGCTTTTTTACCTTTATGAAATTCATCATATCATCCACCTTAAAAGCGATGAATTATTTAAATAAAATTGCATCAATTCTATTATCGCTGCCAAAAATTAAATAACTGCTTACGAATTTCATCTCTTCACCTGTAGTAAAACTAAAATCACCATTTCGACACTAAGTATACAGCAATCTAAAAAGAAAAAGGCGCAACCCAAGGGTTCGCCTAACGCTTTCAGTAAGTCAACGCCATTAATACCAAAGCAAGAATTAGTTGCTAGTCAAATATACATCGACAGACTTTTTCAATCTTGTTCATTACATCCGTTATTGTATGGAGTTAATCGTTATACATCTCAGCATAGCGCCGGGGAAAGCCTCTTAAAGGATTATTCATAAGACTGTTATTTATAACTTTAAGTGACTTTAACTCATCAATAAAGACCTTCACCCCCCTTTATTTTCGTTATTCATAACTTGCTCTATGTAAGAAGATGCCTTATCTATTTCAGCCATTAACTCATGCTTGTTCATAGTCAATTTCTCAATTATAAAAATTTTACATCAGTTATCCAACGGACAGGATGTCCGTTCTTGCAGCTTGGTGTGCAACTAATCCGGGTTCAGCATAAAGGTGGGACAGGGCTGCCTGATCCTGACACCGGGCAACTAAAAAGAAAAACCGGAGAGATCTCTGGGATCACTTCCGGCCATAATTTATTTTTCTTTATTTAGCTTATTCTTAAAGTCTGTAATAAGATCGGTCCATTGTTTATAAGTAATATTGTTAACATAATAGTCCCCAAGCCATTTAGGATGACATCGTGATATTAAACTATCTATCGCCATCATTCTTAAAGGATCATTTTTATCCAACGTTAAAACTTTAATCATTAGATCTTTAATGTCATTAGATTCATCAAGATAAGCAGATGAAGCTAATATATCACATATTTTTTTGCCAACTTCTTCTAAATTCATAATGATTCTGTCGCTCCTGAATATCTACCGCCGGCAGTTACTATTTGCCATCCGCCACCGACCTTATCTGCCCCCCATTGCAGTTGAGGCGCAACTTTACCTTCAAGAAGAACTTGAGGTCTGGTCAGGGCTACCTTACCTTCATAAGTTGCTGAGTTATTCGGTGGCAAAGCCAAGTTTGCACGTCTTGCCGCTGGGGTGGCACCTGCACTTCCTCTTGTGACATATACTTGTGAGGCACTACCTGGTGTATGCTCTGTAATAGTGAACACATCTCCAGACTTTCCTCTGGATGCATAAATCTGACCATCAAAACTATTGATAGTGTCATGCTGAATTTGCTTATTTAATCCGCGACTTCTCAATAGTTTTCTGGCTGAATTTCGCGTTATTGGCGTTTTATCTAATGAACACCTACTCAACCCCCACGGATCCACCCATCCCAGCGCATTCGGCGCATACTGATAAAGGTTGATCCCCCCCGCCAGCCCTATCGGGTCATGCTGGGTAAACCGGCCACTGTCCGGATCATAATAACGGAACAAATTATAGTGAAGCCCCGTTTCCCGGTCCAGGTACTGGCCCTGCATACGCAGGTTCTGCTCTACCACCGGAATTCGCTGATTCGATTCGCGCAGCAGTTTGCCCCACGGGCTGTTCACACCTTCCCATGTCTTCTGGCCTTCAACGTCGGTCAGTAGCTCGGGCGTGCCGTTAGCCGCGCAGTGGAACCAGAATATCTCCGGACTTTCCACGCCATCAATACGGGCCAGTGGCTCATAGCTCTGGCTGTCGCTGTAGACATAAGTCAGCGGAATATCGTCGTGGATTTCCTGCAGCAGACGGTAACCTTCCCACACAAACCGCGTTGTGACAGCATGACCAGACGGCTTACCCTGTAACGATTGTTGGCAGGTTTTACTGATGCGTCGGCCCAGCGGATCGTAACGGAAGCTCACTTTGTTGCGTGGCTTATTGCGATCACGCGGCTCGCTGATGACATCCGTCAGACGATGCTCACCATCGTAACGGTAGCGCCAGCGGGTCTGGCCGTCATCCTTCTCAGTGGTGCGGCCATGGATATCGTACTGCCAGCGAATCCCGTTCAGTTCGGTCACGCGGTTATGCATGACGTGGGAAGCGGCATGGCGATCCAGCGGGTTGCCTGCACCGTCCCAGCGCCAGTGTTCATTACCAGGCAGCGCGCCTTCCTGGGACAACAAACCACCAGCGTTATCGTAGTGCCATAATGTCTGGCTGAACGGATTATCGTCGCGCTCTTCACGGATCAGGTTGTTGCCGTAATCAAAGTCGCGTCGGCGGGACCAGATGCGCGGTGCAGGTCGCTGAGCTTCCCCCCTGAAAACGTCACGGCGGCGCAGTCTGCCAAGACGATCGTATTCACTGCGCGTGGTCAGACCGCCCTGCGTGCGGCTGAGTTCCCGATGCAATGTGTCACGGGTAAACTCCGTCACAGGAAGGTTATCGAGTGCGATGCTCAGTAAATGACCGCTACCGTAGTAAAGCTGCTTCAGGTTGCGGCCATCCGGCAGGGTTAGGGCTGTGCAATTACCCAGCGCGTCGTACTCCCAGGCCAGTGTGCCCTGCTCCCCCTGTTCACTCACAATGCGGCCCAGCGCATCATAGGTAAACGTAATCTCCTGCTCAGCCTGCTGGCTCCACTCGGAGTCAGACAGTGGCAGATGCTGTGACACTTTACTTAGCTGACCACCACCACGGTAGTGATAGCGCGTCTGGCCTTCCGGTGTCGTGCGCGCCAGCAGTTGTCCGGCCCGACTCCAGTGATAGCGATGGGTAATCGCCTGAGGATGCCCGGCGGCAAAAGTGCGAGCTAACGTGCGGCCCGCAGCATCATACTCATAACGCGTAGCCACGCCGTCCAGTCCAGTCTGGGCCAGCAGCAGTGAATCTGCGCCCCATTCGAACTGATACTGCTCGCCGTTCTCGTTTTGCAGCGCCGTTAACCGGCTACGGCTGTCCCAGCTGCGTTGAACCGTCTCACCCTGGGCATTGCGGTTCGCGATTAAGCGCCCGACGTTGTCATAGCGGAATTCACTGCGTTTGCCATCCGCTGACTCATGGGCCAGCGGCAGGCCGTTGTCACTCCAGCGCAACCGCTCTTCCCAGCCCTCTGCCCGCTCCAGCAAAACAGGACGGCCTGCTGCATCATAGTGATAACGGGTTTCTTCACCATCCGGCGCCGTCACACAACTGAGCCAGCCAAGCGGATGATAGCGGTAGCGCGTCGTCAGCCCTGAGCAGTCTGTTTCACGGATGACCTGGCCTGCATCGTTGAACTCCCGACGATAGCTGTTGCCTGCCGCATCGATTTCTTCGATAACCAGCCCAAACTCATCCCGCTTATAAACAGTACTTTGCCCGAGCGCATCGACCACACGCTCAAGGCCATGATGGGGATCGTAATAGTATTTCGTTGTGGAGCCGTCTGCGCCTGCAACGACCGTTGGCAGAGAACGGTGGGACAGCCATTGCACTGCCTGCACACCGCCGTCCGCATCTTTCTCTTCAACACGGTTACCAAGATCGTCATAGGTGAAGCTCACCGCATTGCCCAGCGGATCGATGCGGCGCGTCATGAGTTCGTTTTCATTCCACTCATAACGCCACTTCTCGCCCCGTTCATCAATGAAACAGGTGATAAGGCCCGCAGCATTCCAGTGGTGTTCGCGCTGTTGACCGTCATAGGTCGACACCCGCGTAATGCCTGCTTCCAGATCGTAGTGCATATGGCAGCCATCACCGGTATTGGTGCGGTTCTCGACCACACGCCAGTGATCCAGTTTCTGCCAGCGATATTCACTTTCCAGTCCGCCTGGCAGCTGATGCCAGATCATTAACCCATCGTCGTTATAACGGAAACGGCGCGAGGTAATGCCAGCCGCATCGGTGACGCTGGCAAGCTGGCCCTGTTCTGTATAGTCCCAGTGCGCTAGCGGCCAGTGCTGTTCACCATCAAAGTGACTGGCGGATGTCGGGCGCTGAGGGTGCTGGTTGTCGCCGTAATGCAGTGTGACGTCGATGGCCAGCGGTGCATCATGAATACGCACAAGACGCGCCTGCTCATCCCAGCCCATCTCCAGCGCGTTACCGTATTCGTCGCTCAGCGAAGCCAGACGCAGTACCTGAGGATTCGCCGCTGTAGGTTTATAGAGCCGCCAAACCGCACCATCATCATCGGCAATAGCGATATCGCCCATTTTATTACGGCGCACCATCAGTCCTTCGCTGATGCTGTATAGCACCTCTTTATCCCCCGGCACCGCAAAGCGCAGCTCGCGCCCGTTGTCATCAAACCAGGTTGCCTGTGTGCCTTCCAGCACTAAATAGCTGTCGAACACCGTTGCCCAGCCCAGACCAAATAATCCGCTGCGCTGCGTCAGGCTGTTGTAACTACGTTGGAAACTGAGCGGAAAACGGCCAGGAAGGGAGAAATCACGTTCGGCATCATCATTGAGGACTTTGACGCCAGTCGAGGCATGAACCGGAAACAGCGACGAAAAGGCCGCATTAATCGCCATATCGGCCATCATCCCCCCGGCCGCACCGGCGAGTGCACAGGGCATGTTTTTCAGAATCTGACTGGGTCGACCGCGGATCAGGGACAGGCCGATCATCGCTAAAGCCAGCCCGGGTACTTTACCGCTTTTGATCTCTCTTACCGTCACGGTTTCACCGCCAATGATGACATTGGGTGAAACGTCGTCACTTACCGTGGCTTCGCAGGTGGTTTTGTCTTTGGCGCGAACGGCTGGCTGCCCGTTAATAAAAACCTGCTTAGAACCCTGGGCCAGATATTGCGGCGCGCCGTGTTTTTCGCAGACAACTTTGTCCTGCTCCAGCGGAGACGTTCCGGCATCGGCTGACGCAACCCTAGGCTGCCACATCGCACTGCCAAACTGGCTGGCTGCAGCGAGCAACATGCCGCCGTAATCGGCAAAGCTTTTGGGTGACTGCGGTTCCGGCGGTGGAGTTTCTCCGGATACGAGCATGCCCGCCGCACGTGCCGCGAGAAGACCGTTCACCAGAACATTTTCTGATCCGCTGGCAATCACACCAGCGGGCGAAGGAGGGAACAGCATGTTTCCCAGCCCATCGGCTACTTTAGTGATGTCCTCTGAGAGGCCAACGGCATTGGCCAGTACGCCGCCCAGAATACCACTGAGCAGGCAGCTGGAACCAATAGCGGCCACACCGGCCGCGGCCATCCCTGCACCTAACAGGGGCGCGGCGGCGGTTGCCGCCGCGCCAACCGCCGCACCGATCACGGCGTAGGCTGCGCCCTCAGCGACAATACTGGTGATATCAGCAATAATGCTGGAGTGAATGATCTCATCGCCCACGCGGGCCGCATGGTTATCCATAGCTTATGCTTTCCGTGGATTGTTCAGACTCAGACTGTGTTTAAAACTCTTCCAGCGCTCTCCATCTTCTTCATTGAAAGGACGCATCGCGGAAAGGGTAAAAATCATGAAAATGTTGCTGTCTGGAACCTGAGTAGCCAACTGCCGCTGCCACACAGCTTGTCCATTGCGCTCGAAGGCGGTTTCAACTTCCAGCGCCTGTAGCGCGCTATCAATCCCAGCCATAACCCGTACAAACGCTGTTTGCTGAATAGCGCCCATCTGACTGCGTAATGTATCCCATTGACGCTGGAACTCCGTCTCCGCATCGCTACCTTCAGGAATGACACCACGACTCACAACGAATGCCAGCCCACTGGCCTCATCCCGCAAAATATTCATGGTGGTGTCCTGCCACGCAGCAGGAAACAGCGCAAATGCGCCTTCATTGAACTGATAATTCATAGGGTGTCCGTTTATTGATTGGGTGTGGCTGACGTATTCAGGCTTCGATATGTGCCATCGGCATCATCGGCGTTAGTGAGTATTTGAGTGTTATCACGCGCCACTTTAATGTCGAAAAGACGAGGAGAGATATCCGGATCGCCGCCACAACTGACGTCATGGTTGTCTTCGCGAACCGAAATGATAAAGAAACTTTTATCACTGCTGTCGTCAACATCATACCTGAGACATTGATCGCTGAGTGTTGTCAGGTGATAACTATGAATGGCTTCTGTTGCCGCGCTGACAGCCTGGTCTGCGCTGATGTCATGCTGTCTGGCACTCATAGTGGTATTCAACATGATATGGCTGACCTTTTGCTGGTCAATTTCGAACATCAACTGTTTCTCACCCAGCTTGTAGATAAGCCAGTGTTGATTATCGCTGTCACTTTCTTTGCCTGGGCCATAGGCTTGCCGGACCTGTTCCACGCTATCGTCCACCACAATATTGCGAGCCGTCGGCACGCTGGCAGCGTCCACAAGAATCTCCGCCAGAATGGTATGGCTGGCATTTCCCACCGCCGTTGCGCTGAACAGCGCAAAGCCGTCATAGCTGTGTTGGAAATAGTTGTATCGCTGTTCATCGATGACCACTTCTCCGGCCACAACCGAGCTCAAGGCTTTGCCTGCACGGACGAAGCTCTGATTGTTCCATGCGTCACCAGGGGTGAAAGCGTAGTCGTTGAGCAGGACAGAGAAATCGTCGTTGCTCAGTGGAGGTACTGCTTCTGTCGACACCGTATTTGCCAGACTTAAAACAGGCGTGAAAAAAAACGCCAGTGTCAAAAATAACCTGATTAACGTCATATATTTTCTGATGAGAGAGGAACATTCAAAGCCAGATAATCGCACAAAGAGGTGACAATTGCTGCTGAGCTTTGTACCAGACCATCATTGTCAGTAAGCCGTTCCTTTACTCTTCAGAAGTAATAATCACTCTGCTCAGGCAGTCTGGATTTTTAGCCGTAAATGAAAAGGTGATGACCTGGCCATTGGCATCGGGAGGTGATGTGTAGCTGGTTAGCTCATTTTCAGACTGACCACGCGGGTAATCCGTTAAACGGATAGTCTGATAATGGTTTTTGATCTCATTCAGCGTAATGCACTTCCCTTGCGGCGAAAAACTCAGAAAAGGTGCCATTCCGTCAGGGCTTTTACTCAGTCGCAACTCAATATCGTTAATCAGTAACGCATCGTTAAGCCTGATCCCGTCAGCCCGGTAAAAATTGATATATTCATTCTGACTTTTTAATTTAAACGCCAGTGGGGCATTGTGAATAGCCTGTACAGATAAACTCTTCACACTGGAACGCATTTGCGTGACAAAACTCCATATATCATTTGCTTGCATCTTTGCTTCCACTAATCCGCTTATAAAAAAACCTGCCAGTAACATGACTGATAGCTTACTTTGCCGGGTAATTTTTATCATACCAACCCCCATAATAATCCTCGTATAGCTCCTTCGTCGTGGAGGTCCTCTCACCTTTTCCGAATATACGCCCGATCTTCATCCTCGCGTCACTCTCAGTGATGTCACCTTTTTGCAGGGAGTCGAAGATAGCATTGTAATCTTTCTGATTCGCTGTATTGCCTGCTATGCCGATGTCCTCACCGTGATTAGCAATGATCTCACGCTGTACACGAATATTATTTAGTGTGGCTGCACCCTCATCACTGAGTGTGCTGTTCAGGTAATTATCCTTAGAACTCAGATCAATATTGGGTTTATAAAGTGCATGTCCACTTTCATGTGACAGCGACTGTACGACTTTAGCAGCATCATTCATGTTGCTTTTATCGACAGTGATGATACGACCTTGACGATCCGCAAACGTCCCTTTCCCCGCCTCACCCTCTTTGAAAACCCATCCACGCTTTTTCAGGGTGGTGATGTCCTGTTTCATGGTAGGTGACTTCTCAACCAAACTGTCTACATCTTTGCCATAACCACTGAAAGAGGGCGTTTGCACGTTAGCGGGTGCAACGGCATTATTTGAAGCGTCGGCAGGTGCGCTTGCTAAAGCACCTGCCTTACCCGGCTTTCCCGGCGTAAATTTCTCCTGAACAGCCGCGCTGATATCGCCTTTGTGTCCCGACCCCGGCGCAGAGGTGCCCGGTTGCGCGCCTTCGGTGTTCAGATTCAGTTTTCCACCTGTGGTGATATTGCCGTCCTTCTCGACGAAGAAATTAAAATCTTTTCCGATAAGATTGATAGTGCCATTCGCATTCAGTTCGATGGCACTTTCGCCCGAGACAAGGCGTAGCTGGGTCCCCGACGCCAGAACATATTGCTCGACTACAGCATCAACTTTACCTTTACCGGTCAAAATCTCAGTGTCGCCTTTAACAGCCTGTACCTGATTGACTTCAACACGATGTAACTCACTTTTAGCGACATAGTGACTTCGTTCCCCACCAACAGTATGCGTTTCATCATTTTTGATGTTGGTGTCCATATTCTTCTGCGCCTGAAGCCATACCTGCTCCTCACCCGCCTTATCCTCAAAGCGCAATGCGTTAGCGGTATCCGCCGTACCGTCTTTCGAACGGCTCAGAAAGCCCATCTGTGTGGCGGCAGCGGGCAGTGCCCACGGCGGCATACTGGCCTCATTGTAAACCCGGCCGATAATCAATGGACGGTCGGGATCGCCGTTGATGAAATCCACCACCACTTCATCGTTGACGCGCGGGATCTGCACCCCGCCAAACCCCTGGCCTGCCCAGGCGCTCGACACGCGCACCCAGCATGAACTCGTGTCGTCGCCCTTCGCCAGACGGTCCCAGTGAAACTTCACCTTCACCCGGCCGTATTTGTCCGTCCAGATGCTCTCACCCTTCGGCCCCACCACCCTGGCCGTCTGCGGGCCGTGCGTCTTCGGCCACCGTGTTTCCGGGCGCGCACGGAAGGTCACCGCGGCAGGCAGCACCGTGAAGTCGATGTTGTGGCGCGTGGCACCCACGTCGCCGCTGGCGTAGCTGTTCTCTTCAAAGTCATAGTACGCCGACGTCACCAGGTATTTGCCGTTGTCGCTGAAGTGCGGCGCGTTCAGCAGCGCAAAGGTGTAGCCCGGCGCGATACCCGTCGCCGTTCCGCTTCCGCTCACCTCGTGGTGCTCTGCCTGCCACACCTCCTGGCGGACGCGCGCGTAGTATTCGCCGTGACCGTGCTCGACAAAGTGGCCAGGCCAGTCGTACACGTCCACTGAGCCCGGCGTCGGCGACACCGGATTCTGGCGCGCCTGCAGCATCCACGCGTTTGGCTTGCGGAAGTCGTAGTCGTCGGTGCTGTAGATGCCCGGCGTCACGCTCTCCGCCAGCGCCCACTGGCTCACACCCTCCTCCGTCACGCTGCCGCCCGACGGCGTCACGTGGTACGCGATTGTCTCGTAGCCCGGGAACGGCTGATGCTGATCCGGCGCGTCGCACAGCACCAGCGTGTGCTTGTCCGCCTCGTGGCGGAAGAAGTAGTAAATGCCCTCCAGCTCCATCAGCCGGCTGATGAAGTCGAAGCTGCTCTCCTGATACTGCACACAGTATTCCCACACCCGGTAGCTGCCCGCCAGGCGCGTCTCCACGTTTACCGCGTACTCCTTCAGCAGCGTCTGCACAATCTGCGGCACCGTCTGGCTCTGGAAGATGCGCAGGTTGCGGTCGCGCTTCATCGGCCACAGGTCCGGCTCCACCGTCAGCCCGTAGACCGCATAGCGCACACCGCCCAGCTCCTCGCTGCGCACTCCTATCCGGGTGATTTTGCCGTTGATATAGCGCGGGTTCAGCGCGCTCATCAGGCCGTCCGTCGGCAGCGTGAAGGTGACCGGTTTACCCAGCAGCGACTGGCGGTCAATGCGCGCGTCCGTGGAAAGCAGCTCCGCTTCCAGCACGAACGCTTCAGACAGCGCCTCGCGGCCGCTCAGACGACGGAACAGCAGTCCCTGTGCGGGAAGTTGTACAGTAATACGTGAAAACATAGACATACCTGTTAAATATGAGGATCAAGTAACCAGACGCCTTCCTGATTAATCGTCAACGTCTGTTCGCGTTCGCCGCTTTGACCTGTCACTGAAAACGTGTAATTGCCTGGTGCCAGTTGCAGTGCGGCAAAACCATTGGCTGCCGGTACAACCGCCTGCGGCTGGCCGTTCACCTCAACGCGCTCGCCGGGCTGTAATTTGATATACACCTGCGCGACGGGCGCAGGTGGCGGTGCCACCGGCTCCTGCGCTTTTTCCGGTTGGGCCTGGGCAGTCTGCGTTTGTGCTGGCGCCGTCTGGGTTTGAGCCGGTGTAACAGAGGGCTCCGTCGGTGCCTGCGATGCGGAGGAAGCTGCCGGGGCCGTTTCCGTCTGCGCAACGTCAGCCGGTTCAGCGTCCTGTTTGTCGCCGCCCGCCATCAGTAAACCTGCACACACGCCCACCAGCACGCCCGCCGCGACCAGCCCCGGTAACACAAAACGGTTACGCATCAGTTTCTTCAGCGGGGTGGCCGGTGCAGCGGCCTCGTCGTTTTCTTCTACCGGCACCAGCATCGTGCCCGGCCCGGTGTTTTTCACTTCCGGCAGCGGTTCGGGCGCTTTTTCTGGCAGTACCAGGGAGGCCGCAAAGGCGTCAATGCTTTGCGGTCGATCTTCCGGTTTCAGGGCCAGCGCGCGATCGACTGCCGCCAGCAAGGTCTGGCTGTAGCCGGCCGGCGCACGCTGAACCAGCGGTTGATAATTATCTTCAATACTGCGTACCACGCTCACCGGCGGCGGTGCGCCAGTGATTAGCGTGTGCAGTACGGCACCCAGCGCATAGATATCGGTCCACGCGCCCTGTTCACTTTCATCGTTGTCGCTGTATTGCTCAATCGGCGCATAACCCGGACGCAGCATGGTTTCGCTTTCATCCGAAAGGTTACCGATGGTTTTGCGCGCGGAGCCGAAATCCAGCAACACCGGATCGCCGTTACTCTGAATCTGGATGTTATCCAGCGAGATATCCCGATGCAGATAACCCGCATCATGGATGGTCTTAATCGCACCCAGCAGGGGCGGCAGCAGGCGACGAATCCAGTTCTCATCGAGCAGCTGCGGATTGCGCTCACGCAGGGCTGACAGTGTGGTCCCGCTGTAAAACACCGTGCCCATGTAGGCGGTGTCGTTTTGCACCCAAAAGCGCAGTACATGCAGCAGATTAGGATGGTTAAAACGCGCCAGCAGACGGGCTTCCTGAATAAAACTGTTCAGGCCGGCATGGAACGTCTTACTGAACCGTTCACTGCGCAGTACCAGATTCAGATCGTCGCTGCGCACAGCCAGTGAAGACGGCATAAACTCCTTGATGGCGATATCGCGTTCCAGCTGGTGATCCCATGCGCGATAAACGATGCCAAAGCCACCGCCGCCGATGACTTCCTTGATTTCAAACTCATTGAACCGGTAACCAATCGGTAGCGCATTGGGTACAGTCTGGTGATTATCGTGTTCCGACATATTCGAACGCTCTCTGATAACGAACGGCTTTAGACAGCAAACTGGCAAACAAACTCGCCCTGCTCACAGCTGACCTGCACACGACGATAACGTTCGTCACGGGCATGGGCGCTGAGCAGTATCTGGCTCATTTGCGGCAACAGGGTATTGGTCAGGATGGCGTCGACCATGCGACCGCCAGACTCCACTTCCGTACAACGCTGCACGATCTGGCTGACCACCGAATCGTCAATAACGGCCTCAATACCGTGATTCTCTTCCAGCCGACGGACAATGCGTCCCAGCTGAAGTTTAACAATCTCCGCCAGCATCTCATCACTCAGCGGATAATACGGTACCACCAGCAGACGGCCCAACAGCGCAGGCGGGAAAACCTCCAGCAACGGTTTACGTAACGCGGTGCTGAGAGCCTCTGGCTCCGGCATCAGTTCCGGATCGGCGCACAGAGCGCTGATCAGTTCCGTACCGACGTTGGAGGTCAGAATAATGATGGTATTACGGAAATCGATATGACGGCCTTCCCCGTCTTCCATCCAGCCTTTATCAAACACCTGGAAGAACAGCTCATGCACGTCAGGATGGGCTTTTTCAATCTCATCCAGCAGTACCACGCTGTAAGGGCGACGGCGGACGGCTTCCGTCAGTACGCCCCCTTCCCCGTAACCGACGTAGCCCGGAGGCGCACCTTTCAGGGTTGATACGGTGTGCGCTTCCTGGAACTCGCTCATGTTGATGGTGATAGTGTTCTGTTCACCACCGTAAAGCGATTCAGCCAGCGCCAGCGCGGTTTCGGTTTTGCCCACGCCTGACGGGCCGCAGAGCATAAACACACCGACCGGTTTGTTGGGATTATCCAGACGGGCGCGCGAGGTGCGGACGCGTTTGGCAATCAGATCCAGACCGTGGCGCTGACCAATCACGCGCTGGTTCAGCGTATCGGCCAGATTCAGCACGGCGTCGATTTCGTTCTTCACCATGCGGCCCAGTGGGATACCGGTCCAGTCAGATACCACCGCTGCGACCACACTGGCATCCACGGCGGCAAACAGCAGGGGCGCTTCACCCTGGACCGCCTGCAGCTTCTGCCGGGTGTGATCCAGCGCCTCACGCAGCGAGGCTTCTCCTTCCGTCACGCAGCGGGCACGGAGTGCAATCAATTCTTCGACCAGTTCGCGCTCCTGCTGCCAGCGGGCGTCCAGCGCATCACGCTCGGCCTCCAGTGCGCTGCGTTGCGCGGCAATGGCGGCCTGACGGGTTTCATCGCCCAGCCCGACCTTCGCTTCGCGTTCCGCGATGTCTGCTTCAATGTCCAGCGCCGCCAGGCGGTGCAGACAATCTTCCAGCGCAGGCGGCTGAGCACCCTGACTGACGGCCACGCGGGCGCAGGCGGTATCCAGTAACGCCACGGCTTTATCCGGTAACTGACGGGCAGGAATATAGCGGTGAGACAGCTTCACGGCGGCGCTGACGGCTTCATCCAGGAGCATTACCTGGTGATGTTTCTCCAGAGCACTGACGGTGCTGCGCAGCATCAGGATCGCTTTCGCTTCATCCGGCTCCTGCACCTGCACGGTCTGGAAGCGGCGGGTTAACGCGGGATCTTTCTCAATGTATTTTTTGTATTCGGCCCAGGTGGTTGCGCCAATCGTGCGCAGCTGGCCACGGGCCAGGGCGGGTTTTAACAGATTGGCGGCATCGCCTGTGCCCTGTTGTCCACCCGCGCCTACCAGCGTATGAATTTCATCAATAAACAGCACAATCGGCGTGGGACTGGATTGCACCTCGTTGATCAACGCCTGTAAGCGCGCTTCAAATTCGCCTTTCATGCCCGCACCAGCCTGTAGCATACCGATATCCAGCAGCCACAGTTGTACGTCGCGCAGCGGTGCAGGTACGTCACCGGCCGCGATGCGCAGCGCCAGCCCTTCTACCACCGCCGTTTTTCCCACGCCGGCTTCACCGGTGAGTAACGGGTTGTTCTGGCGGCGGCGCATCAGAATATCCACCATCTGGCGGATCTCTTCATCACGGCCTGCGACAGGATCGATTTTTCCGTCCCGTGCGCGGGCCGTCAGATCCTGTGCATACTGCGACAGCGTACTGGTGCCCGCTGCCGCTGGCGCGGCGGCCTCACCGGCAGGCGGCACAACGGCCTGCTGAACCTCCTTGCTGTTCGCCAGCAAGGTATCAAACTGCGCCAGTAACGCATCGGCATTGATGCGCGAAAACTGCGGCGAGATGCCTTTCAGCACGCTGGCCAGATTAAAGGTTTTCAACATCCCGATGAGAAGATGCCCGCCGCGAATGCGGTTCGCGCCATATTTCAGCGACGCATAAACCCAGGCGCGTTCAACGGCGCTGTCGATGTGTTCTGCGAGATCGGAGACCGCACTGGCGCCGCGCGGCAGGCGGTCCAGGGCAGCGACGATATCCCGCGTCAGCGCGTTTTCATCCAGTGAAAAGTGCTTAATCACCTGCTGAAGATCGCCATCCTGCTGCTGCATGAGCTGATGCAGCCAGTGCACCAGCTCCACGTAGGGATTGCCACGCAGTTTGCAGAAGGCGGTCGCACTCTCAAGCGAGGTAAATAACAGCGTATCCAGTTTGCCAAATAGTACGGCACGGCTGATTTCTGACATATCGGTTCTCTTTAATGAAAGAAGCGGCTAAATATCGGGGAAAGCGGTTGCGCCGTTACGGCATGGCCTCAACCTCAAAAGCAAAATCTTCACGATCTATGGGCTGCGGTTGCTGTCCAAGCCAACTGGTATAGCCCAGCCGCGCCTCACCGCCCAGGGTTACCCCTTTCACGGCGTCGGCCGCCAGGATCAGGCTGAGATCCCACTGCATCTCAATCCCTAAATAGTGACGTACCCAGTCGCGCACTTCGCACGCGCCCTGAGCATTGGGTAAAAAACGTTCATACTGCTCGGCACTGAGTGGTCCGATGCGCAGGCGGAAGCGATGCTGCACATCACGTACGGCCACGCCAAGGAAAGCGGACTCACCCAGCCGCGGCATGTGGCGTCCTGCTGACAACCGCGCCTGATCGCGGCTGTCCAGCGCTAACCATTGCGGCACGTTCTGCTGCAACATCACCGGCACACCAAAGTAATGACGCAGAATCCGCACCAGGCCTTCGGCATCATGACCGTGACGGCTGAGGTGGCCGGACAGCATCAGGCGCGCATGCAGGCTGAGCGAACTGGCTTGTTGCTGAGCCGGTAAGCCAATGCCTGCCACGCAGGCCAGGTAATCCTGAAAGCGTCGGTCATCACGGCGATCCAGCGAGCTGGTGGGCTGAGCATTCGCCCAGGCCCGGTAAAACAGCAAGGTGGCGCGATGGTGGAACAGATCGGCAAAGGCGCTCAGGCTGTGATCCTGGTGGTGATCGATGCGGCCACGAACGTATTCCGTTAAGTGCGTCGGTAACGGGCCGTTAGGGCCGAACAAGCCAAAGCTGTAGATGGACACGTCATAACGGTCGTCCTGCTCGCGCGGTTTAACCTGTGACACGGTGGACGGTGCAAAGGCCAGCGAAGGGGTTTGTCCGATGCGCACGGCTTCAAATTTTGGCAGCGGCGCTTTACCTAAGGCATAACGCTGACCGCTCTGGGCATCCAGCTTACGCAACAGCTGAAACAGGTCATAGCGCCAGGGGGCGGCCATGACCGCCTGCCAGAAGTCATCAGGCAGGCGAACGGCCCGCTGTAAGGGAATGATGTGCGCCGTTTCACTCATAGCAGCGCCTTTTTACCCATGCGCGGTGGCCAGTAGCCCACTTCGCCACGCTGCTGGCTGCTCAGGGTGAATTCGGTAAAGCTGTTCAGCGCCACGAGGCGAGAGAAGACGCGCTCCAGTACGCTGCCAAACAGCCACGGACTGGCACCTGAAAAAGCCTGTTCATCGACTTCCAGCGCGATGCTCACGCCGCGTGCAAAGACCACCGGGCCCGGTTCCGGTACGCGACGGTGCACGGCTTTCAGGTTGCAGTGCCGTATGCCGTCGATCTGGCGCGTTAGCGGTGTTTCCGCCAGGCTCGCATACAGACTCAACATCTGGCGCAAGGCCGCCGCGCCTTCCCCCTCACTGCTGTCCATCAGGCTGAGATAGTTCATCTGCAGATGACTGATTAACCGCCAGGCTGACAGCCCTTCTGCCAGCGCGGGACGTGGCGGCGTGGGCCCTTTGCATAAGGTAAGCTGCCCGACCGGAATTGAATCGGGCATGACAAAGTTGCCCTGCTCCTGCTGTAACAGCATTAACGGCAGATCGCGGCTGGTACACATCACCTCGGCAGACAGGTAACGGATATCGCTGTTCCATGGCGTGTGGTTTTGATCGACCAACGACAAAAATACTTCAGAGCCGATATAGCCTGTGCGGGTGCCATAGCGCAGCGCATGTTCGGACAGTGTGCGCTGTTCGCGACGCAGCGAGAAATAGGCGCCGTAATCGCCGCCATCGTGGCTGAAGGTGCTCCAGAAGGGACGGAAAATCTGCTCTTCACGCTGCCCTTCCACCGAGGCAAACAGCCGCTTCACCGAATGAATTTCATAGTCCAGTGGGCGGATGTTGTCGACCACCAGATGATATTCGTGCTGACTGTCACTGACTTTGAGTCGCTCAGCCGTTTTCGGGAACAGGTTGATCACCGGCGTGCAGTGCAGCGCCAGGTGCGTATTGTCGACCACGCTTTCCAGCGCGGCATCGGCTTTATCCAGCAGGATAACGATGTCAAAAGACTGCGTGTTGTCGCAGCGGCGCAAAAACGGCGCGAGCTGGCGCAGGCTGACAAACTGGAAACGTGCCGGGAAAGCGAAATATTCCTGTAGCAGACGATAGCCATCGAAATTACGCAGGTCATCCGGCAGCAGCGCCTGATCCGGCGAAAAGCCTTCCTGCTCCAGCGCATCGTCTGGCAGCGACTGGCGCTGCGGTTTTGCTTCCACGGACTGCAAAATAATGCCGCTACGATGCTGCATCAGCAGCTCCATCAGCTTGAGCGCCTGAATATCCGGGCCGCTGAGGAAAAACATAATGTCGTCCAGACTGAGCTGGCTCAGCGAGGAAATGCCTTCGCAGGTCATACGGATGCGCAGTGCACTGGACGCCCCGGACGATCCGCGTGCCTTCAGTTCTCCCAGCGGAATATCCGCCGGTACGCCCCCCAGGGAGACATCGCTGATGCGCAGCGGCTGCAGCATCACATCATGTGCCGTGCTGTAGCTACAGGTGACACCGGTTTTTTTCAGGTTCTGGCTTTCCATCATCGTGCCGCGCGGCACTAAAAAACCATTGCTGATATCGCCTTTCCGGCTGTCCGGCGTCAGTTGCGCAATGGCCATGGACGGCGTGGGAGACAGATAGCCGGGCGCCACCATTTCCAGCATGCGCTGCGAAAAGCGCGGAAACTCCGCATCCATCTTTAGCTGCACACGGGAGGTCAGGAAAGCAAAACCTTCCATCAGCCGCTCGACATAGGGATCGGCAACGTCAATGCCGCGCATCCCGAGCCGTCCGGCGACTTTCGGATACTGCGCAGCAAATTCCGCGCCCATCTCACGCAGATAGGCCAGTTCACGGTTGTAATAATTGAGCAGCTTGCTGTCCATGATTAACCTGCATCCTGTAGTTCAAAATGGCCGCTCTCTAAATCCACCTGAGTGCGGAACAGAAACTCCAGCGGGTAAGGTACGCACCATAACCGGCCTTTTATCTCGATCGACAAAACGTTGTGCAGGCTGAGGGAGGTCAGATCGCTGACACAGCGCACCTGCAGGCCCTGCGGTATAATACGCGGTTCGAAATGCAGGATGGCATCAGTCATTTTCCGCTGCATATCCTGCCACTCAATGTCAGAAATATTCTGTCCGGCCAGCGGCGCGACGCCAAAGTTCAGCACAGAGCGCTGTACCTCATTCAACCCGCTAAGATCGTGCTGTGCTTCATTGTTAATGGTGTTGAACAGCCACTGAAGATCGCGCAGTACATTGCGTCGCAGCGTGCTGTGGGTAATCACCGAACTGTTGCCCGATTCTGTCGCTTTCTCGGGTGCATCATCCGTCAGTCTGTCCAGCAGCGATGACTGAAGCTTATCGCGCGCGGTCAGCGTGTCGCGATTTTTACGCGAACGATAGCCGCCATGCAGCTGTGAATAGCCGTCACCGGATGAATTGTCGTTACGACTCATGAGGTAACTCAGTTTCGTTGAAAATCATCTGTTGCAGCGTCAGTAAGGGAAAGTCTGCCTCGTCACTGAGCCACATTTTTTGTCCGTGCCCAATGAACTGCCCTTCGTCACCGTCCAGTGCCTGCCATTCTGTGATGCTGGCACGCAGGAAGCGTTCGTCTGCGCCTTCCTGAAGAGGATAACGAACCGGGATCTGACAGATTTGCTCACTGCCATCCACCAGTTGCAAACGCGTATGACGCCAGACCAGATCCGTCACGCTTGCTGGTGCCTGGAATTCCATTTCCGCGATCGCCGCAAACGGGATCCAGTAATAGCGACCATTAGCAATCGCTTCACAGATCGGTCCGAAGCGACTGTCGCCGTCCATCAGCCAGGCGAACGAGCTTTCGCCCTCCTGCGCAACGGCACGACCGGCACTCGCTTCTGCGCTGTCCAGCGCCTGAGCACGCAGTGTCGCCCCTGCTACGCTATCCCCGGCGATATCGGCTTTCAACGCGGCCAGCATCAGATTGCACCAGGGCCAGGCACTGCCAGGCAGTTGTGGATCGGCCTCGCCGCGCAGGACAGCCTCACGTAATACTTCGCCCGCAATTGCCTGTTGCAGCAAGGTGACGGTGGGCTGCGCCTGCGGCAGCATCGCCAGCCAGGATTTCAGTTGTGTCTGTGCCCGCTTCCAGTTACCGGCAAGGCACAACAGCTGGACGAAGGCAGCCCGTAAATCGGCATCCGCAGGGTTTGCCTGGATTTGCGCGGTAATGCTGGCCAGGTTTTCTGCCAGAGAGGCGTTAGCCAGACGCTGTTGTAAAGAATCCATTCAAACTCCTTATGCCTTAGTTGATGGTGCGATAGACGGCGGCGGCCGGATCTTTCAGTTCCGGATGGAGTTTTTCCACCAACTGCACTTTGATTGAGGCAGGGCTGCTCAGCCAGGGTGACCAGGTTTTCCGCACTTCCTGCAGGCGCGCCCGCAGGGCATTTTCATCTGCGGCTTCGCTGGCAGGCATCGCCACAACGACCTGATTCACCGCCTGCCAGCCGTTGAGTTGTGGGCTGAACGGCAGCACCAGCCAGCTGTCTGGCGATTTTTCATCGCTCAGCACCATGCGCTCGCTGTTGACCGTGGTAATCGTCAGCTCATCAAGCTGTTGTTTGTCGCTCAGGCCCGCCACCGGGAAACCCTGTAAGAAGCTGACAGAGACGGGTTTGCTCTGGCCCTTGCCCACTTCCGTTAAGGTACTGTGACCGCTCAGCCAGCCATCTTTGCCACAGGTCACGCCCTGCTTAGCGGGCACGAAAACGGCACTTGACTGCGCGGGCTGATGCCACCAGGTCCGGAAATGACAGCCATCCAGCAAACTGAACTGCAGCCATGGCGTGGTATCAGCGGGTGGGGAATTCAGCACGACCGGCGCGGCGGGTTGCGTCTGCGTCACCGGTGCCTGCTGCTGTGCAGTGGCAGCTGAAGCAGGCTGTGAGGTTGCCGGCGGTGTGATAACCACTTTCCACTGCTGCGCTTTTGCCGCACTGCCGTTACCCAGTTGGGCACCTTCGGTATCGGTTAATGTCCAGTGCAGTTGTTGCAGCGGCTTACATTGCGAGCCCATTAATCCGGCGACACGCGGCAGAAAATCATTTAATACTGAAGGATCTTTATCCCCGTGCGTCACAATGCGCAGGTTCACCGTGCTCTTACACCAGCTTGCGAGCTGGTTATCTTTAACATCATCAATCCAGACATCCAGTTTCTGAGTTGGCGACTGCACAATGCGATAGTTCTCAGCAAAGGCATGGGTACTCAACAGCATTGCAGCCAGGCCCACTAATCCATATTTCATGTTGGCGTTCTCAATCTCGAAGAGGGAAAAACTGCGCCGCATCTGACAGCGAGTGCAATAAAGTGGTGTCTTCCGGGGAACCTACCCAGACAGCCATGGCGCTGAAGTTGTCCTGCTGACCACCCTGCGGTTGGCTGTTTTTGATAATTTGTTGCATCAGGGTCAGCCACTCTTCTGGCGTGTTCACCATATGCAACGATTGCTGCATTTGTTCCAGCGTGACGCCATGCCAGAAGCCGTCCGTGCACAGCAGAAAGGCGTCGCCGTCTTCAATAGGCACCACGTCGCTATAGCTGGCATCACGCTGTTCATCGCCCATGCCCAGGGCGAAATAAAGCAGGTTACTGTTGATGCCTTCGGTCTGATGACCGGCATCTTTCATTTGCTGCACCAGGCTGTGATCGGTGGTGACATGATAGAGATAGCCGCGGCGAAACAGATACAGGCGGCTGTCGCCTGCGTGTGCCCAGTAAGCCAGCTCATAGTCTCTGTCGATAAACAAACTCACCAGCGTGGTGCCCATGCGACTGTGCTGACTGTTGGCTTTTTGCTGTTGCCGGATTGCGTCGTTGGCATAATTGACGTAATCGCGGATAGTTTGCGCATCCAGGTGCGCATTGCCATCGAAGGCTTCCATCAGGCTGCTGCGCGCAATTTTCGCTGCCACATCACCGCCAGGAAACCCTGCCACACCATCGCACACCACAAAGCAGGCCGAACGTTCACCGATGCGCTCACCGGTTTGATCCTGATTGGTGGCGCGGTCGCCCTGATTCGACGTGGAAGCAGTAGAGATATTCATGCGTCATCCGTGTGGGTTTGTGAGTCTTTATACTGATTTACTTCCATGTCGTACGCGTGCAAGAAGGCTTCGCCAAACAAGGTATGGAAGTCATCTTCGATTTCACCGGCGGTTTCGCCATAGCGCTGAACAAAATGTTCCCACAGCGCGGCTTTGCGATTACCGAGCAGACCAATGCGTGAGATTAATCCGTTCTGACGCGCCTCTTCTTCCAGTTGATCGGGATTAAACGATTGCAGCATGGAGGCGATAATCGCACGAATACCGGCAATCATACCCAACTGGTGGGCCTGCAAATCAATCAGCGCATCGCGTACCGCCTGACGTGGTGGCATAAAGCCTGGCATGCGGCTTCCAAACATCTGCATCAGCACGGTCTTGCCCGAGGGCAACAGTTTAAACGGGTTATTCGCGTCGTCGAGAATCACCGTCATATCCGCCTTCACGCCGCGTTTCAAAATTGAGCGCGACGAGAGCAGCGCAACCGTTCCCTGTGAAAACATGCTCAGCATCTGGCCAAATTGCCGCATCTGCTCACGGTCGAATTGCGGCGTTGGTTGCAGATCCTGCAGACCCATGCCTTCGAGCAGCGCATCCAGCAATTCACCTTTCAACGCATCACCGCTACTGCTGTTTCCTGTCGTCTGCTCTGCCCCACCGTTATTGTTGTGCGAGGCAACCGGATCAATACGCAGTCGTCCTTTTGGCGTCGGCGAAGGCGCACGCTGAACCGCCTGCGGCGTCGGTAACGTAATGCCACCGTAATCGATGGGACTCTGCGCCCCTTCAGTCTGCGCAGGCTCCGGCTCGGTTTCGAATACGGGATCGTGAGTGGGCTGCGTTTCAGTGTGATCAAACAGCGGTGAGCTGCTTAACTCGGCCAACTCAACCGGCGCGCTGTCACGCGGTTCGGGAGCAGGCTCAGGCGTTTGCGGATGCGGGGCCGGTTTCTGCGGGGCTGGCCCTGCTTCAGGTTGTGTAACCGGCACCTCAGGTTGCGCCAGCGGCACCGCGCCGCTCATCATTAATCCAAGGGGATCGTCATGATGACGTGGGTCGGGCGTATTCTGACTGCCAAACAGATTCAGGGGATCCAGATCGCCCGATGGCGCCTCGACTTTCGGCTGTCCCTGAGCATTTTGCTGGGCTGATAAGGTGCTCGGCGTACGATCATCAAAGATGCTTTCCTGCGCAAAGAGCGCATCGCCTTCATCAAACAGACTACTGGTTTTAGGCTGTTGCCCGATATCCAGCGGCTTATCGCTGATCAACTGTGCCAGCGGATCTTCCGGATTACGGTTCGCCGCCGTCGAAGTTAACGGATTGGCATCTGGCATATCGGGGGCCGGCGTTTTACGCTTCGACAAATCATCCGAAATGGAAAACTCTTTTGCCAGGCTGTCCCAGATTTCACTCGGAATGGCCGCCGTACTTGCTGTGGCAGTGACTGGTGCGGCGACCGGTGGCGCATCGTTCATGACCGGCGCTTTGGCTGGTGCAGCCGTCACGACAGGCGACGGCTGTGGTTGCTGTTCACCGTTAAGATCGTTAACCAGCAGGCGGTAGTCATCAATGCCCAGCACGTCGCCATCCTGCAATTCCACCTGGCGTCCCCGCTCCAGTGGGATATCGTTTAACAGCACGCGCGTCACGTTACCGCGATTCGTCAGGCGGCATTCACCTTCAGCAGTGATATGCACAATCGCCTGCAGGCGGGAAATCGTGCGATCGTCGTCGGGCAGTACCAGATTGTTATCCACGCCACGACCAATTGTGCCGCCGGGAGGAAGAAAATCAAAACTGGTTTGCGGCGGTTGATGGCCGGGTTTAGCGGTTATTATCGTAAAGCGCATCACGGATTCCTGCGGTTAGCTGTTCGACATCTATATCGCGCGTCTCTCGGGGAGAAAGGCGGGATATAAAAATAGATAGAGTTACTAAAGCTTTACAATATAATATGCACCTGGATTACAACAGGTGCATATTAAAAACAATCAATCGTACGGGATCTGTTCCAACTGTTTAGTTCTTGCCTCATCAAGTTCTGCAATACAATTATTCGTAAATACCGTATAAGGATTACTGTTTTTATCGGCAACATGCGCAAATAACTTACACTGCCCATCGCGATATTTTAGCCAGCTTCGCTGTGACTCAAGAAATATATTCAAATATTCTTTTTTGACTTCAGCTTCGTTTTGAAAGACTTTATCGATGCGTTTCTTTGCCGCCGAGTACTCATTATTTAACTTTTGCTCTGCAGTGTTTTTGTTTTTTCAGCACAAGTAAACACTGCCGGATCACTTGTTTCCTTAGAGCAATCATCCATCGCATAAGCTGAATGACCAAATATAAAAAAGATAAAAGCCAAACTATAAATATATTGCCTGCACATAAAAATCTCCGCCTGTTTATGTTTTCTCAAATAATTTTCTCATTGGCGTCTACCCTCATAACTTTTTACTTGGGAATTATTTTCAATAAAATCCATTAACTTATCGATATCGTTATCGTTATACATGCAGGCTTTCATGGTTCTTTCAAAACCTAGCCCTTGATATGCAAAGTCTACAGCTATATATTTTATAGGAGGTTTAAGGTTTTACAAAGGGGTACTTTCTGGGAAGCCAGAAGTTTTCTAAGATAAATTGATTACCCTCTAACCAGGTATTTAGGGTATATCATTTCAAATAATTCAGCTTGAGCCACACGATTAATAATACCATACTCATTACGGTGTTCTTTTACGAACTTGTCTGACTGTGAAGGCGATAATCGAGCACCTCTCGCCAGAAGAATAACTTCTTCCTGTGGAACACCAGCGTGGATCAGGTCTATTTTCACCGTATCACTAGAACGCCCACCCATATCAAAACCACATCCGATTGTTACGCCAGAAGCTCCTTTAGGCCAATGGATATGACGACTAGATACTGTGCTATTAGGCCTATCATTACCTGCTGCATCAAAATTTATTTTTATAGCGGGAAATACATCAATTTCAACCAATAGTACAAAGGAGTTTAATCATACATCTCATATGCAAACCCCTTTAATTAAAATTAATATATAGCCTTGTTTGGTTTGCTAAAGAGGTTTGATTAAAATTATTTTTGATAAGCCTTACGAAGTTCAGAGAGATTTTTTATATAAGAATTTTGAAAATTTTCAGTAACACTCTGATCGTAATAGACACTGTCATCACCACTTTTTAATCCCAAAATGTAGTAATCATCTCCGTAGTGATCAGGGGCTTCAGTGGTATAAATAACCGCAACGATAGCTCAATCATAAATAGTAATTTCGACATTCTGGATGTAATAAAAACAAGTATGATAAATAAAATTAAAAAACAGGTGAATAAACGAAGTACTCTACATTTTTAGCCAAAAAAAGTACATTTACTCACCTAAAAAAACCACTAGTGTTTTCAACATTCAAGAATTATGAACTTTTATTTGGACTGTTCAACAAGTTCAGAAACTCTATTCTGCATCTTTTCCGAGAGACATTTCTCGTCGCCCTTACATTCATTTCGCTTTTTAATCCAATTATTCTGCGAAACTAGAAGCATTGAAAGTTTAGACTTTACATCGACGTCAATACTTTTTATTTGTTTTACCGCAATGCTATAGGCTTGTGCAACGCTCCTATCCCAACCGGCTAATTCGTTGTTGCTACATATAGCTTTTTCTGTGTCTGTTGACGCTTTAATACAATTGAATGATGGCATGGGTTTGACATTAGCTGGTAACCTTTTTAACAATAAGTAGCTTTGTGAATTCCAGTTAGTGAGCAGTTCACCATCTTTTTTTTCAACGATCCAATTACCAATTTTTTCACCTGAAGGGCCAAACATACCTGACTTGCAATTTACTTCATAAGGAACGACCGTATTTTTAGCAACTAAAGGCAATCCGTAATCATTCGCCAGATCGTTTTTTTCATTTTCGCTTTCGCCGGCTGTGAGGTTAAGCAGCTGAGCTACCGTGATAGGGTCTTTTTTATTATAGGAGGGAGATGCACACCCCTTTGCCACAAGAATCGAACCAGAAATACTGTTTTTGTCGAAATTAATAACTCGCCCAACCAAGTTTGGGTCATTGCTGATAAAGTCAGGTCTTGAAGAGTCATTACCATCTACATAAACATTTTCGACAATCCATTGCCCAATGATATTACTTCCAATATCTCCACTTGCATAACAAGAAGACACAAGCATTAAACTACTTAAAAGGGCTGGCATAAACGTCAATTTATTACTCTTCATAAATCATAAATCCCTTCAAGATAGAGTTTAACTTCAGAATTACGTCGATTAACCAAACCCTTAAAGACTTTACCACCGCTATAGATTATTTTTTTTATCGTTGTCATCGCATCACCGACATTACCCTTATTAATATCATTGGTTACTTTATTTAAAACCCCTCCAGAGTTATATGCGAATGATACCAATGCATCAAATTCATATTGGGTTAACGGTATTGTTATCCTATTTTTAATTAATGTTTCATAATGTGGAACAGTTAATCTCAATAACTCAATTTCCTGCTGCTTTGTTAAATTAATAAGATCTTTATTTTGTACTGCAAAATCAGACGCAGCTTTATGACTTTTCGCTGCTCCTTCAGCTGCTTTAGCAGCAGAATTTGCATCGATACCGATAGAAATAAGCTTTTCTTTTATCTCACTTTGGGTTCGTTCGAGCATGTCATAGCCCGCACCTAAAGTTACACCACTTTTCCCACCAGGCCAATGCAAGTGGTTGCTAACACCACGTAACGATTCTAATTTATAAAGTGCCTGAATTCCACTTTCAGAAAGTTTCATCCCGATTACAAATTGTCTACCCTGAACGCCCTTAATGGGTGGGGGAGGAACTGGCTGTACAATTCTTTTACCTAAAGCCTCCCAGGTTTTCCTTCCAACAATGCCATCAGGATATAATTTATTATCAGTTTGGAATTTCTTTACTGCTAGCTCAGTATTTTTTCCAAATATTTTATCTATTGAAACTTTGTAATTTTTATCTACAAGCAATTTTTGTAAAACTGCAACAGCATCACCTCGATCGCCTAAGCGTAAAAGTGTCATATTAAAATCCCTTTTATATGCAATTGAGTTTATTAATGAAAGAGCAGCCCCTCTCAGGGCTGCAATAAAATTAAGCTTCTTTATTCTCTTTGATGTTCCAGCCCGCGCTGGTTTCTGCACCTTTACCACCAGAAGAGCTCTGCTCCCAGTACTGCTGTTTCACTTTCGCAGCCTGGAATGCATAAGTTACGCCCAGGGTGTCATCGTGCTCTGAACCCACGAACTGAACGTTGGTTACCAGCACATCTTCCAGGGTAATTCGGGTGTATTCGATTTGCGTGCCGCCCGCTTTACAAACTGACACTTCAACCTTAGAAACGTGCTTACCGCTGGCACAGTTTTTCAGCAATGCAGTTACCGCTTTGTCGATTTTGGCATTAATGTGCAGGTCGTTGAAGTTAACTTTACCAGCACCGCCACCGCCGCCCACGCTCATATTACCCGGCTGATTAGCGCCCCAGGAGAAAGAGGTAATATCAATCCAGCCGGTATGGTTAGAATCTTTAGATTCACCCGTAATGCCGTCTACCTTCAAATACATATCAATAGCCATAATATTTACTCTTCGTTATGGAAAAAGTTGTCGCTTTCGAAAAAGCATCTATATGGCAAAGAGAAAAGCATGGGGCTGAATAAAACAGTCCATATTTTACTTTTGCCTCGACTTCGGGAGTGCTACAGGCTTCCCGAAGGGTCCCACTACAATAAACTGCCACAGCAGGAGATTTTTTTGCCGTATCGGTATGTCAAATGAATGCTGACGCACACAAGGCATCCGTCGTATATACGCTAAATTTAATTATGTCGTTCATTCTGTTGCAGGCTGATGACTTAACCCCTATCCATTCTCACAGCGATAACAGAACAGTTAAGCTAATTATTTATCTGGCCGACCTGGAACAGCAAAATATCTGATTGGGCAGCCTGTCATTATACCTTTATAGCCCGGTCGAAACCCGTAGACCTTCTACCGGAGCCAGTATTTTCAGAAAAGGTTTATTTTACGGGAAACAGAATTTTGGAAGTGAAAAAAGTCATGCTTAATCGTCTGAAAAGCACGCCACCTGGACGTGCTTTACATTGCAAAAAAATTTAATTCTCGTTCGACTTCAGCGAAGGGAGCTTCGATACCAGACGCAGCGACACTGTTAATCCTTCCAGCTGATAATGCGGGCGCAGGAAGAACTTCGCCGCATAGTAGCCAGGGTTGTCTTCCTGCTCTTCCACATTCACCTCCGCCGCAGCCAGTGGCTTGCGTGATTTGGTTTCCTGTGAAGAGTTAGCCGGGTCACCATCGACATAGTTCATTATCCAGTCATTCAGCCAGCGTTCCATATCGTCACGCTCACGGAATGAACCAATCTTGTCGCGCACAATGCACTTCAGGTAGTGAGCGAAACGGCAGCAGGCGAACAGGTACGGCAGACGGGCAGCCAGACGAGCATTCGCGGTGGCGTCCGCATCGTGGTATTCCGCCGGTTTTTGCAGCGACTGTGCGCCAATAAACGCGGCGAAGTCAGAGTTTTTACGGTGGACCAGCGGCATAAAGCCATTTTTCGCCAGTTCGGCTTCACGACGATCGCTGATGGCGATCTCGGTCGGGCACTTCATGTCCACGCCGCCGTCATCGCTGGGGAACGTATGGCAGGGCAGGTTTTCCACTGCGCCACCTGATTCCACGCCACGGATGGAGGTACACCAGCCGTACTCTTTAAATGAACGGTTGATGTTGGCCGCCATCGCATAAGCTGCGTTGGTCCAGCTGTAGTTGCTGTGATCCGAGCCATCGGTCTGCTCTTCAAAATCGAAGCTGTCAACCGGGTTGGTACGAATGCCGTAAGGCAGACGAGACAGGAAGCGCGGCATTACCAGGCCCAGGTAACGCGCATCTTCCGATTCGCGCAGGCTGCGCCAGGCGGCATATTCGGTATTCTGGAAGATTTTGGTCAGATCGCGTGGATTCGCCAGCTCCTGCCAGGATTCCATCTGCATAACGCCTGGCGCGGTACCGGTGATAAACGGACAGTGCGCGGCCGCACCGATGCGGGCCATCTCGCCCAGCAGCTCAACGTCCTGTGGGCTGTGGTCGAAGTAGTAATCGCCGACCAGGCAACCGAACGGCTCGCCACCGAACTGGCCGTATTCCTGTTCATAGATTTTCTTAAACAGCGGACTTTGATCCCAGCCCACGCCTTTATAGCGCTTGAGCGTGCGACCCAGCTCCTGTTTAGAGATGCTCATGAAACGAATCTTCAGCATCTCATCGGTTTCCGTGTTATTCACCAGATAGCTCAGACCGCGCCAGGCGCTTTCCAGCTTCTGAAACTCTTCATGGTGAATAATCTGATTGACCTGCTGAGACAGCTTTTCATCAATCTCAGCAATCAATGCCTGAATGGTGCGGTAAGCATCGCTGGAAACGGTCACCGTATTTTCCAGCGCCTGTTGTGCCAGCGTTTTCACCGCGCTTTCTACCGCTTCGCGCGCCTGATCACTCTTTGGACGAAACTCTTTGTTCAGTAAGGCACTAAACTCGTCCTGACTAAAACTGGCATCGCCCTGTGACTGGGGTTGTTGAGAAGTCTGATTCATTATTGCTCCTCCTTCCCTTCTGCGGCATCCGCCTGCTTAGGCACATGCGTCAGCGCCTGCAGCAGGGTCGGATCCTGAAGAATTTTGCCGATAAGCTCTTCAGCGCCATTTTTGCCATCCATATAGGTCAGCAGATTTGAAAGCTGAGTACGTGCTTCCAGCAGGCTGTTAAGTGGTTCGACTTTACGGGCAATGGCATCCGGGGAGAAATCGTCCATGCTTTCAAAAGTCAGGTCAATATTCAGTTTGCCGTCGCCGTTCAGCGTATTGTCGACCTGGAATGCAGCGCGTGGCTTCATGGCTTTCATGCGCTCATCGAAGTTATCGATGTCGATTTCCAGGAATTTGCGGTCGTCAACGCTGGCCTGCGGCTCCAGCGGCTTACCGGCTAAATCGGCCAGTACGCCCATGATGAAGGGCAGCTGAATTTTTCGTTCTGCACCATAAACTTCCACGTCATATTCAATCTGAACGCGTGGCGCGCGATTGCGGGCGATAAATTTCTGCCCACTGGACTTCATTGTTGGCATGGTTCTCTCCATAAATAATGCGCGGTTACTGGCTCGCAGGAGGCGCGCAGGTCTCGCTGCGTTAAGACTTCACTGATAGCTTAGTCGCGGCGTCCAAAAATGTTTTCTAACTGATGTACACCATCCGGCGCAAGGTCGCGAATGATGTCCATAAAGTCGAGTTCGATCAGGCGCTGTACACGGTCAATCATCAACGGTGCCGGATGGCTGGGCTCGTGCTGCGCAAAGTACTGTTTCACTTTTTCCAGCATTAACTGCGCTTCAGCACGCGAGTTAAGCTGAGCACTGCGCCAGTCTGTAGCGGCGCGCGACGCGGCCCTGGGCGCGGTTGGGTTTTCAGTTTCCGGTGCAGACTGTACGGCCGCTGCCAGAGACTGTAACGCGCCGATATCGGTGGCCTGGCAACGCTCATTCAGCATGGCGAAGCTGCGCTGAAGCTGACTCATATCCGGTAAGGCCGTTTCATCCAGCTTTTCAGTCACCAGGCTACGAATGCGCTGCAAACGTTCGCCAATGTCCTGAATGGCCGCAACGCCGGGTTGCTCGCCTCGCGCCAGTTCATCATTAAGACGCGGCAGGCCGCCAGGGTAGTCTGGCACTTCCGTTTTACTGCCGTCACATAATGCAGCGGCATCGCGAAGCGTAATCCCGTCGGAAGCATAACGCAGCAGCCACGACTGGCGCACCGCGCCCGCCAGGGCTGACTGGTCGCCCAGCACGGCCAGGGCATTGATGCGGTAAAAGGGATCGGGCTGGCCATCTTCTTCCAGACGTGGCCACAAGGTTTCCCAGTACTGCGACATGGCCTGCTCAATCAGTTGCAACCCCTGTGCATAGCCGGGCAACCCTTTGAGACGAGTCCAGGCGTGCGTCAGCGTGAGCATGACGCGTAAGTCTTTACTGCGGCTCATTAAATCCAGTGCCAGCTTTTCGACCTTGTTCCAGTCAGCCGGTTCGGCCGGAATGATGGTATTGCCGAACTGCTGCTCGGCTTTGCCTACGCTGGCCTGTTCCATCGCCTGAAAATCCGCATCGTATTCCAGGTTATCCCCGCAGGGATTATCGTGGCTTACCGGTATCAGCAACGTGTCAATATCAATACTCATCCGTTTCGCCTCAGGATTCAAACATAGGAGGATAAAGTCCATTTCGCCCGGGCTTTGCACCGCCCGCCGGATCGAATAACAGCGAAAATAACTGCGCTGTCAGGTTGCCGCTGTGGACATGGGTATAAAGCGGAAAACCGTCGCTCTGATTGGTCCACCAAAAACTGCTTTGAAACTGGGGATCAAAACTCTGTGATGGCAAATTCCAGCTCAGGGTGGAGGCATTATTCTCCCCGCTGCCGATCACCGATAAGATATCCGATGAGGCTTCGCCTTCCTGAGGCTGTGGAAGGGGAATACTTAACAACGCCTGATCAAACTGCTCGGGCGTGCCATCCTCCTGAACCGCCCGCAACAAGGTATTGCCCATCTGGTGATACCAGTCACCGGCGCGGGCCAGCAATAACGGGGCCCATTCCGTTGGCGTAAAGTAGCGCAACGCACAGAGCGGATAATGTCGCCCGACGCTGTCGCGGGCGGCGGTCAGGCAGCCCATCTGAATCAGCTGCGTACCTAACATGGGCGGTATGACAAAATTCCACACGGGCGCTTTAAGAAAGGCCCGGGACGCGGAATGCTCGCCTTCCGCACTGGTTTGCCAGTGATGCAATCCTACCTGAAACCAGTTCGACCACTGGCGCTGCAGGGTATCGGGGAAACGTCGTTTTACGAAATCACCCGAACTGGGCAGTTTGCCGTACCAGCCAGGTGCTGCGTATTGAGTCATAGTCAGATCCTGTTTCAGGGACAGCTAAATGCAGGGAGCTGGAAGGGGTTCCTGATGCTGCCCGGCGTAAAGGACAACGTCACATTATGGCCGTCCACATTAAAGCTGGCTTCGCGCGTCAGTCCGCCGACCGAGGTGACCTGTGCGCGGTCAAAGAAGCGATTAAGCGCCCATGGCCCGCTGGTGGTCAGCGTGGAGGTCGTGCCATTCGTCAGGCCCAGTTGCATGCGCACCTGACTGGTTCCCCCCGGACCGGGCCAGCTGACTAACTGCACCGCCTGTGGACCATGACTGTAGCGTAAGATTTGCCCGTCCACGTCCAGCGTCATATTAAGAATGTCGTTGTCCATTTTTACCGTGCGCAACGTCACGCGGAAAGAAGGCGTGGTGGCACCATTGGCAAAAAACGCATCGCGAATCGACTGAGCCTGCTGGAACGGACGCAGCAGCGCTTCGCCCCCCGGTAACGTTTTACCATCAATGCCCGGCGTGAAACGCCATGCCGCGCGGGTGGTATCCACTTTACTGGCCAGATTGTCCCGGAAGAAGCTGTCCATCAGTCCGCTGCCTGGCGCAAACATGCGCGCCAGGTCGTCAGGCGTGACTTCACTTCGCGCGTTGCGCACTAAAGGATAGCGGCCGGCAATCGCCTGGCGACAGAAACTGCCAACTTCCATGGTAATGCGCTTGCGGACGTTATCCATATCGCGACGCTGTGCATCACTGCTGGCACCGACAGCCATACCGGAGACCATATTTTGCAGCGAGCCAGGCAAACGGCCCGCGCTGGCCTGCAGACGGCTGATCGCATCACTGGAGGGCGCTGGCATTCCGCTGTTCGCCGCGTCCTGTACGGCCGTGAGGTAACGATAGAGATCGTCAATCTGCTTCAGGAAATCATCCACGGCCAGCACTTTGCTGCCCTGCTGCAATGGCTGTGCCAGTTCGATAATCGGTGCGAAATGGGCCGTTACCGCTTGTTCAGGCGTTTGCTGCACCGCACCCTGTTCACCATTCGAGCGCGGCGAGGTAAACAGTGCCTGTAACGTGCGCGTGGCACTGTTATCTGACGCGGCTGCAGCGTTTTTCGCGCTCTTGTCATCAGATTGTGCCCGCGTCAGCGTGAGCTGTTTACTTAAATTAATAACCAGTTGCCGCAGCGGGGAATGGTTACTGGATAACAGACGTGCGGTATTAATACGCTGCGTTAAATCAGCACTGCTGTTGAGCTGGATATCGCTGAGAAACTGCTCCCACTGGCGAATATAGTCCTGAATATACAGCTGACGCACCGCCATATCGGTTTGTTTGCTGTCTTCATGGGCCGTTTCGCCGCCCAGCACCCAGATATCATCCTTGTAGAGGGCATCCGTCACGGGGGCGATCTCTTTATCAACGTGGTTCCAGTAGCCATCGGGCGTGAAAAGTCCGGACACGCCTTCATTCACGGATTTACCGCTTTTACGTGAGAACACCAGTTCGCTTTGCGGCCCACCCAAGGCAGCCAGGGTCACGGGTGACAATGCACTATCGCGTTCCAGCAGGCGTTTCAGGCGTCCGTAAACGCGCTGTGACAGCGGCATCTGACTAATCAGCGCCTGCTCGCGCTTTACCAGCGCGTCATCCTTCGCATAGGGCGAGGACTGGATCTGTGTTTCCAGCAACTGCTGCAGGTGCCACGCCAGCTGTTTCACCTCCGCCTGCGTCACATCCTGAGGCAGTTCACGGGAGATATTTAACATCATCCACGCCTGAAGAAACTTACCGTCATAGTGCTTTGGCTGATACAGCATCTGATAAGCCTTCAGGGCTTCATAGCTGTAATCGGCATCGCTGCCGTTGTCATTGCGTAACCAGCGGGTAATATTTTGCGCCACTTGTGGCATCAACAGTTGTTTAAGTGCGCGATCGTATAACGCCTGCGTGGCGTCACTCACTTCCGTACCCCGATACAGCCCCATGCGACGCGTCAGTGGCGGATGCTCCAGGGAAAAAGACGCGCTTTCCGGCAGGTGCAACAGCGTGTTGAGATAAGGGACCAGCGCAAACAGGTTACCGTTCACCTCTTTTTGCAGTTTGTCACCCAGTTGCTCGACCTGCGGCGTTTTGGCCGCCATCTCCTGCAGATAAGTTTTATTTTTGTTATAGCTGATCAGCCACAATGTCCCCGCAATCAGCACCAGGATAAGCAAGGCCAGGTAGCCCGACCAGAGCCCTACGCGATTACGGAGTTCCCACCAGCGATTGCTGCCCGCCAGGCCCGACTCCTGAAAGATGACGTTTTCCAGCACCCCTTTCAGGAAGAAACTCTGGCCTTTGTTCTGCGGAATCGGGGCCTCTTTATCCACCTTGTCCCAGCTACCTGACTCGCCCTGCTGCTGGCCCGGCAAGTGCAGTGCACGTGTCAGTTCGCCCATCACACGGTCAAATGGCAGCCCTTCCTGGGTGCCGCTGGCGAAATAGATCCCGCGCGGCGCAAACTGCGTTTCGAAATCAGAACGGGCAAAGAGAATATCCAGCGCTTCAGCCAACTGTGGGCGCAGCGCGGCAAATTCTTGTGGGAACAGATAACTTTCTGCCCGCGCCTGCGCATCACTTTCCGCCAGCAGAACATCCGCCAGCCCGGCATCCAGCCGCTGTTGCAACAGAGCATATTCCTGCTGGAACTGGCTGCTCAGTTCGAAATCCGCTGTCGACGCTTTCGCCCATGGGAAGGTAAATCCCCAGATCTGTTCGCGCTGTGTTTTATCCAGGCTGGCAAAATAACTGCGGAAACCTTTTAACAGGTCAGCTTTAGTGACCAGCACATAAACCGGAAAGCGAATGCCCAGTTGATCGTGAAGTTCCATCAGGCGCTGACGCAGCGCCATCGCCTGATTACGCATGGCGTCGGGCGATTGCGACAACAGATCAGCCACGCTGAGTGTCACAATGACGCCGTTTACAGGCTGACGGCCACGGTATTTGCGCAGCAGCGCCAGAAAATGGTGCCATTCACTGGCATCACGCTCCTGCTGACTTTCCTGCGTGGTATAGCGTCCTGCGGTATCCAGCAGGACAGCTTCATTTGTAAACCACCAGTCGCAGTTTCGTGTTCCGCCAATACCGCGTAAGGCCGCTTTGCCAAATTTATCGGCCAACGGAAACTGCAAACCGGAATTCACCAGCGCCGTCGTTTTACCCGCGCCAGGCGCACCGATAATCATGTACCACGGCAGTTGGTACAGGTACTGATGGCTGAAGCGCTGCGCCCAGAAAGGGGCGCCTTTGCTGCTCTGGCGCTGAAAATGCGCCTTTTTTAGCATTTCTGTCGCTTCAGAGAAGCGGCTGGCAAGCACCTGATCCTCACTGGTCAGGCGTTTGCGCTCTTCCTCAGGTGCGTCCGGTTTGCTGGTCTCCAGACTGGACATCAGTTTGCGGTTCAGCCAGTAGTTATACAGACGTGGAATCGCCTGACTCAGGCCCCAGACCACATACAGCAGCGCAATACTGATCATGCGGTTTTGTTCAGACTCCAGCGGCCGGGAATCCACTATCGAGAACACCGGGCCGATGACCCAAATGATAAATGATAACGCTGTGATACCGACGAAGCCCCACGCCAGGCGGCTGGTCAGTATCGAAAACAGGACATTCAGCATGGATTAGTTCCCTCTTGCCAGGCCGTTAAGTTCAGCTTTCGTCGTGTCAGGTGCGACCTGCAGCGTGATTTCAACACGACGGTTGCGGGCGCGGTTCTCTGCACTGTTATTAGGCACCAGCGGGTGCGTTTCGCCCCGCCCTTCCGCTTTGACACGTGACGGATTGGCCAGCTGTTTTTGCAACAGGTTCTGAACGGACTGAGCGCGAGCCAGCGACAGCTCGTAGTTCGACGCAAAACGTGCACTGCGAATCGGCACGTTATCGCTGTATCCCACGACCAGGATTTTCCCGCTGACGTTGTTCATGGCCTCGGCAATGCGCTGAATCACCGCATCGTAACGCCCACGAACTTCCGTTGATCCAGAGGCGAATAAGCCGTCTCCTTTCAGCGTCACCACGCTCTGATCGGCCTCGTCACGCACCGCGACCAGGCCTTCATCGATTTCTGGTTTGAGGAAGGACTTCAGGTTCAGTGACGGCGGCGGCGGCGGTGCCGGATTTCGAATCTGCACTTCGGGCAGTGTCGTCTGATAAATTTTGGCCAGCACCGGCGAGGTGTAATCCCCCAGCCGCCAGTTAAGCACAATGTAGAACAGGCAGGCCGCCAGGCCCGCCAGCGCGGCGCAGGCCCACAGCGGAATCATCGGTCGCCACAGTTTGCGCAACACCGGTTGATCGGTAGGATGCGGCGAAAGCGCAGCGGCAAAACTTCCCCTGACGCTTCGGATCATCTGCAGCAGGCGCTGTTTAATGGTGTCCAGTTGTGAACGCCCGTTGTCGAGTACGCGGTAGCGCCCTTCGAACCCCAGCACCAGACAGAAATAAATTAGCTCCAGTAACAGAATATGCTGTCGCGGATTTTGTGACAGTTTAGCCAGCAGCTGGAAAAACTTTTCGCCACCCCAGGTTTCATTATGAAAAGTTACCAGCAAGCCATTACTGGTCCACACACCGCGGCTGCCCCAGGGCGTCAGCGCAGCGGCTTCGTCCAGCGCCGTACACAGGCAGTAACGTGCGCCAACGATCACTTCGTAGCTCAGACCCGACTGCTGGCAGGCCAGCTCGAAACGACGAATCTGTTCGATAAGTTGCTGGCGTAAACGGGCGGGATCGTCGTGCGATACCGAGTGACGAATCTGGGGAATGGCGTTGATCAGCGGATTAGCTGCGGCTACCAGCGTGTTCTGATGGCTCAGACTTAACTCCTGCTGAAAAGCATCACTGTTCGGTTTGTTTTGTTCCTGCATCATGCCTGCTCAGTTTGAATTATTCTGACTGACTGCGAATGGCCCAGAACTCCATGTTCAGGCCCGGAAACTCACCGGCAAGGTGCAGCGCGAAGGCACCCGATCGTTCCATCTCCTGCCACAGCTCGCTATTTTTATCCAACTCAAAATAGCTGTATCCCGCGTGCCAGGGGATTTGCGGGGGCGCGCCAGGCATGGCTCTCAGGGCCAGCCCCGGAAGCTGCAACTGCACGAGATCGCGAATTTTGGTCACAGGCGCGACCTTCATCTGTGCCGGGAAATGGGTTTTGAGTGCATCGGCGGGAACGCTTGCCTTGACGGCCAGCACAAAGCCAAATTCACGCACCATGCTGTTGTCTGGCACGGTGGCGACGTTCAGGCCGTGTGAACGCTGCGTCAGTGGCAGTTGAATGGCGCTCTCTTCCATGACCTGCGACAGCCCCTGACGCAGCAACAGGGTGAGGCGCGAAAAGCAACCTTGCAGATCATCGTGATCGTAAAGGGGAAGCGCGTCAGGCGTACGGGCCTGCGTCCAGGTTGCCAGTTCCGCGGCCAGTTGTAACCAGTGGCTGTAGAGCGTTTCAGGATGCAGTAACGGCAGGTGCTGCAGATGAGCGTGCAGCCCCAACTGGCGATTAAGGAGCGCCAGCAGCATGAAATCCACCATATCTGCACTGTTAAAACGCCCGGTACCTGGCGCGCGCTGGCTCAGTTGCTGGCTGCGCTGCTGAATCATACCGTGCAAATCCGTCATCATGCTCTGAAGCGGACGACTGCCTGCAAGCGTTAAGGTAGGAGGGATATAGTCATTGTCTAAACGAATGTGGTTGTCACTGCGTTTTTCAACAATCTGCGCCACGCCCATGGCCGTCCACTCTGCGGTCAGATCCTGCTCCAGCATTAACCGCAGGCGAAGCTTGCCAAACTGGACAGTGGCGGTGCCAACAGCCTGCGCGTTGTCATCTTCGACTTCCGTTTCCCAGGCGAGATAGCGCGCCAGAGAATCTGGCGCATCTTCAAACGTTACCGCTTCGCGGCCATTACGCCGCGCGGGGATGGCCAGCACCACTTTCGCCCGGTCAATATTCGCGGGCACGTCTAATGGGGCTGGACCTTGCTGGGGCTGGCTGAAAGCAAAAAACGTCCCATCCGGCAGACATCCACTGGCGGCATTGAGCGCCAGCTTGCCCTGCCGTAACAGCGCTTCATCAAATTCGAGATCGAAAAATCCCCAAATGTAAGGACGTTGCGACTGGCCCCATTCACGCAGCGAGCTTTGCAGAAAATTTTCTGCCTGCTGGAAATGGTGAGGACGCAAAAACATCCCTTCCGCCCAAACAACCTTTTCGGCTCTGTTCATAATCATCCTTTGAAGACGGTGTTATTGCTTAACGGGACGCATACCGGCATCGTCAACGATAATGTTGGCGTTTAGCTCACCATCATTGCTTTTCCAGAACTGCCAGAATGAACTGCTGTCGCTGTCCGGGAAAGGCAGCGCCAGCCGCCACACTTTGCCATCCAGCTTTTGATATTCCGCCATGATGCCGATAAACCGTGCCTCAGGCAGGCTTTTCGCACTCAGCGTTTTACTGAGCTGACCGGACATCAGGAAAAACTGCTGACTGTTAAGCAGCGTATTGCCTAATGCTGTCGCGGGTTGATTCTGTAATGTGAAGAAATCAGCGGACATAAACTCGGCATCCGACGTCAACAGCATGACGCGCACTTTGAGCGGCGCGCCGGCGTTGATGGGGGGATGCGCCTGAAAATTCAGGTTGTAGCGCGCGATATCGGGCTTACTGCTACTGCATGCGGTCAGCAGAAATAGCAGGAAGGGCCAGAGCCATTTTTTCAGGCCAGCGCGCAAGTGGGTATGTGCCATATCTGCCCCTCCCTGCCCCTGACTTAGTTAATGATCCAGGTACCGTTATTGCTGTTCTGGCAGGCCTGGCTGTTGCCATCAACAGAGACACAGGTCTTTTTCTTCGCGGCGGCACGCGCACGACGCTTAGGCTGATCGGCTTTGATGGTTTGGTCGTATAAATCGCTTTTTACCACTGCACGGAAAGGCACATAGCCAATGACTTTGACCGCATTGGTCGGTGCCTGAGGCGCGGCGCCCTTACTGTCGGTGGCTTTCGCGTCAGTTGCGGGGGGTGAAACCGCGTCAGCTTCTTCGCCCAGTGCCAGCCAGTTATTTTCTACCTGACCCACAACGGTATAGGTTTCACCCGTTTTCAGCGTTTCCACGACCTTGCCGCCAAAATCCGGGCGTGTCATCACAGAGGCAGGATACAGGGCACGGTAACTCTCATTGACGGCGGTGAACTGTGCAGGCGCAGCTACGGCATGACGGTGAATCAGGGTAGTGCCATCAACGGTATTGGTGACCATTGTGTCATCTGTCATTTTTGGCGGTGTTTTACAGCCTGCAACAGCAAAAACAAACATCAGGCTTAATGCAATTCGAAAGTTCACCATTTTTTTCATATTTAGTTCCATTAATACCCAAAAAAGTGGCCATTGGCCGGTGGTCAGCGCGTCATATTGTTGCACAACGTCAACTGGACGCCAGATAACGCCAAGTCATTGATTAACAATACAAGTTGCCTGAATAGGAGCGTTGATTGAGTGTAAATTTTATACGATGAGCATGAACAGTATAGGCACAGTTCATAAAACCTGATGACCGGAGAAGCGGGTCGGCTGAATTTCACAAAATACATTCAGCAAACTGACCCATTCCTAAAAGCAAACGGTATTAAAGCAGCCAGATTATGTTTTGGTAAGACACGATTTTTGTTAGGTAATCGTTAAACTTAACGGGGCTGGTTAATCGTTATTCGTGTGGGGAGAATGGTAACATCCTGCTTAAATTCCAGTCGATCTCACACAAATAGCAATAAATCAATGGGTTACAAAAAAATATGCAGCACCATAGCTACCGCACGAGCCTGTACATCCTGCTCGCCTGTGTAAAGTTCTTTTCCATTTATTAACATCTTACACAGCTTTACATATTGCCTTGAAAAATTCAATACAGCTCTCAGTTACGTAACTAAGTAATAGTAATTATGTTTTTTACTAACTCAAACAGATGACAATACGGTGAAACCTGCACATTTCGTACGTCTGATACTCATCTATGGTCTCAGCGCCCCTATCCTTTAGTATAAAAGCTTAAGCCAGATGAATATTTTAAGGTGCCGGATGGCCCTGAACGCTGAGAAAACCGTCAGCTCAAACGCGATGCGTAAGTTGAAAAGAGGAATTAAGTCAAATTTGGCTGTCTGGTCTTTCTGAAACAAAATCAATAACACATATTAATCAAATAGTTAAACGAAGCAATGGCGTTAAATTTAAGAGTATTCCTATCAAGAGGCGATACGCGCGGCCCTGGATTCGAACGCATTTCGTCCGCTTTGCGGGAAAACTGGGCACAGAACCGTCCTGACGAATGACGAAACCTGTGTAGAGGCAGGTAAATGAAAAGCGTGGCAGTATTAAAACAAACTGTGATGATGCGCGGCGCGAAGCTGCCACGCATCATCCCCTCTCACAAACGGGTGGCTGAAGGTATTCAGGTGGATTCTGCCCTGGCGAGCATCTTGCGGTAGTTATTAAGCCATTTTCCGCTTTTCAGTCGCCACCAGAAAAATCCGCCGCGCACCGTCCAGTCAAGGAACATGCCCAGCCAGACACCAATCACGCCCATACCGAGTTCAATGCCCAGCAGATAACCAATAACAACCCTTGCGCACCACATACTGAACATCGATACATACATCGTATAACGGGCATCACGCGCGCCCTTCAGGCCGGCGGGCAGCACCCAGGAGGCGGCCCAAATCGGCATAAACAGGGCATTCAGCCAGATAAGGTGTTTGGTGACGCTAATCACTTCCGGATCGCTGGTGTAGAACCGTGCCAACAGCCCCGCCAGAGGAATGGTCAGTGCAGCAACGCCTGTCAGACAGATTGTAGCCAACAGATAGACGTGCTTGATTTGCCGCTCTGCCTGAAAAACCTGGTATTTACCTAAGCGTTTTCCCGTAATAATGGTCGACGCCGATCCCAGCGCATTACCAGGCAGGTTAATCAGTGAGGCGATTGAAAACGCGATAAAATTGCCGGCAATTTCGTTGGTACCCATGCCCGCCACAAAGACCTGTGTCAGTAACTTCCCGCCGTTAAACAGCACGGATTCAATACTGGCAGGCACACCGATGCTTAAGACTTCAAATAAAATACTGCTGTTCCAGCGCCTGAAATAGCTGGACAGCGAAATTCTCAGTGAGGCGTTGAAGCCAATCATTAACACGTAGATGACCGCTATTGCGCCAATGTAGCGGGTAATTGTCAGCCCTAATCCGGCCCCCACAAAGCCCAGCCCCTTCCATGAAAAACAGCCATAAATCAGCACACTGCTGATAACGATGTTAAGGATATTCATCCCACCGTTAATCAGCATCGGTATTTTCGTGTTCCCTGCCCCACGCAGCGCACCGCTACCAATCAGCGTAATGGCCGCCGCCGGATAACTCCATGCAGAAACCTGCAGATAGCTGAGTGCCAGCGCTTTCACTTTCGGTTCTGCTGCGCCTGCGATGGCGTCAATAATCAGATGCCCCCAGAACTCAATGGCGATAACCAGCACCAGGGCTAATACCGTCATCATTGCCAGCGACTGCCGTGTTGCGGCGCGGGCCCGTTTACCATTGCGTCTGGCCAGGCTAAACGCGACCACTACCGTGGTTCCCAGGTCGATGGCGGCAAAAAAGGAGATGACGACCATGTTGAAGCTGTCTGCCAGCCCGACGCCGGCCATGGCTTCTTTGCCCAGCCAGCTCACCAGGAAGGTACTTAACACGCCCATCAGTAGCACACAGGCATTTTCAAAAAAGATAGGAACTGCAAGAGGCGAAATTTCACGCCAGTACAGCGTGCGGTAAGCGCGACGTTTCGGATACCACGCCGTGCGCTTAATCGCCTGCACCACTGCTACGCCGGGATTTTGCAAAGGAGTACCAAATATGAACATGTCGGGAAAGAACTCTAATGATGGTAGCGTAAAGTGAAATATGCAAAACGTTTTGCATTCCTGTTAAATCATCGTTACACACTTTTCTGCTCTCGCCTTTAGTCGCGCCGAATCGGTGCTGCCATGCTCCGGTCCACCCTCTTGCCTTAGCGAAAGCCATTGCTGCCCTGCACATCCTGATGCTGTCGGGTTAATCCGTTTTTTTACTCAGTGCCGCATGATGCCCACTAGCCTCGCCCATAACAGGCAGCCGCAAAATGCGCGCGATCATAGATTCTTCACCCAATCCGTTGTTAAAACCGCTAAGCTGAGGAGGATTGTGGTAAGAACCTGAAAGGAGAAGTTATGCCAGCCCAACGGAAAAAGCTGACACGCGAACAGGCACTCGATGCGCTTGAGCAACTTTACAATGACGCCGTCGATGCGCTTCGTGCGTCCATCAAGGCCTACACGGAAGAAGGCGTGCTGCCGGACCCCGCCGCGCGTGAGCAAGGCCTGTTTGTTTATCCTGAATTACGCATTACCTGGCAGGGAGACGGACCGCAACAGAATCGCACGCGTGCATGGGGCCGATTTACACATACAGGCAGTTACAGCACCACCGTCACCCGCCCCGCTTTGCTTCGTCATTACATTTCAGAACAGCTGGCGATGCTGGAAAAAGAGTACGACGTGGACATCGAAGTCGGCCCGTCACAGCAGGAGATTCCCTACCCGTATGTAATAGACGGCTCTGACCTGTCGCTGGACCGGACCATGAGCGCCGGCATAGCCCGTCATTTTCCCACGACTGAACTCTCGCAGATTGGGGATGAGACGGCAGATGGCTTGTTTCATGCTGACGCCACCTTTCCCCTTTCCCACTTTGATGCGCTGCGCACCGACTTTTCGCTGGCACGCCTGCGCCACTATACCGGCACGGCCGTGGAGTATTTTCAGCCGTTCGTGTTGTTTACCAACTACACGCGTTATGTGGATGAATTCGTCCGCTGGGCCATCGAACAGGTACGCGATCCGTCAACCCCGTTTGACAGCCTGGTATGCGCCGGAGATGTCATCCTGACGGCTGACACGGAAAACAATGACGCGATGCTGTCCGATCTGGCCTGGAAAAAACATCAGATGCCTGCCTGGCATCTGACATCACCGCATCGTCGCGGCATCACGCTGATCAATATCGGTGTGGGTCCTTCCAATGCCAAAACCATCTGCGATCATCTTGCCGTCATTCGCCCTCATGCCTGGCTGATGATAGGTCACTGCGGCGGCCTGCGTGAAAGTCAGCGTATTGGGGATTACGTGCTGGCCCATGCGTATTTGCGTGACGATCATGTACTGGATAGCGTGCTGCCACCGGATATCCCGATTCCCAGCATCGCCGAAGTTCAGCGCGCCCTCTACGATGCCACCAAATCGGTCAGCGGTATGCCCGGCGAAGAAGTCAAAGAGCGCCTGCGCACCGGTACTGTTGTCACCACCGATGACCGTAACTGGGAGCTGCGTTACTCGGCTTCGGCCCTGCGCTTTAATCTCAGCCGCGCCGTGGCGGTGGATATGGAAAGTGCCACCATTGCCGCCCAGGGTTACCGCTTCCGGGTGCCTTATGGCACGTTACTCTGTGTTTCCGATAAACCGTTACACGGCGAAATTAAGCTGCCCGGTCAGGCGAATCGCTTTTACGACGGCGCCATCTCTGAACACCTGCAGATTGGGATTCAGGCGGTAGAGCTGTTACGGGCTGAGGGTGACAAGTTACATTCGCGTAAACTGCGAACGTTTAACGAACCCCCGTTCCGTTAAAGAGTAAAATCAAAGACGGTATTAAGGGTGAGTCTCTTTCACATTAATGCCGTCATCCCTTCTCCGTTTCTGCTGAATCAGGCTGCGTTCAGTACGGCAGTATTTATAAACCAGGCAAACACAGCCAGAATAGCCGGGACCATAAATGTCCAGATAAGGCGATTATTCAGGCTTTCAAATCGCGCATCCAGCTTATCGAATCGCTGATCCACCTTGTCGAAGCGACGATCCATTCCGTCGAGTCGTTTATCAATGCAATCAAGGCGATAGTCGATTCCGTCTAGCCGCTTATCCACGCCATCAAGCCGACAGTCGAGTCCGTCCAGCCGCTTATCCACGCCATCAAGCCGACTGTCGATGCCGTCCAGCCGCTTATCCACACCATCAAGCCGACTGTCGAGTCCGTCCAGCCGCTTATCCACGCCATCAAGCCGACTGTCGAGTCCGTCCAGCCGCTTATCCACGCCATCAAGCCGACTGTCGAGTCCGTCGAACCGCTTGTCCACGCCATCAAGCCGACTGTCGAGTCCGTCCAGCCGCTTATCCACGCCATCAAGCCGACAGTCGAGTCCGTCGAACCGCTTGTCCACGCCATCAAGTCGACAGTCGAGTCCGTCGAACCGCTTATCCACGCTATCGAGCCGCATGTCCACACCATCGAACCGACAGTCAAGTCCGTCCAGCCGCTTATCTGTCCCATCAAATCGGCTGTCAGTATCATCAAATTTCGCTATGACAACCGAGAAGCTGGCGTCAATGCTGTTAAACCGGTTAGTAACGTCGACTAATACCTTATTGATTTCAAAAATTTTGCTGTCAATACGATCCTGCCTGTTCTCAATACCGGCAAACTGACTCGCGACGTGTTCTACATTTTCTTCCAGGCCAGTGAATCGCTGAAGCATTTCAACGTGAAACAGCGTTTGCTCTGAGCGCAGTATTTCAAGATCGGTTTTCGTCGCAAATGCCGTCGCGCGCCCACTGAACAGCGCCAGATCAATTTTCATCTGATGGCTGTCTTGCTCCAGTCGCTCAAAGCGCTTTTCAAAATTTTCCATTGTTTTGCCTCCCGTCCCGCAATGACGGTCGATTACGTTTGGCTTTCCGCGATCCCGTTTTATACAAAGGTTGCCCATTATCAGTCCCTGACAGGCGGATTACATGCATCCGTTAACGTTATTCACGACCTGCTTCGACGTTATTGAAGCAAAGTCCCGCACAATAAACATTACCTGATTGAATAAGAACGCAAAATAAAACCAGCGTGCCGCCTTATTCAGAAGGTGTTGTCGAAGAGTAAGAGGTGAAAGGCGTGAAGAAAAGGCAGTTCATATTCATTTTGGAAGAGAATGCACAACGATTGAAAAAAGCTGAATCAGCATGGTGATGCATCGACACGAAATATAACGCTAAAACCGTTACAGCATATTAACTATGCTGTAACGGTGAAGTTAATTATGCACTCAACCAGCCGAGCTTAATGACAAACAGCAGGGAAAGAATAATCAGCGCCGCATTAATTTCTTTCGTCCGCCCACTCAGCAGTTTCACCACGGTCCAGGTGATAAAGCCGAAAGCGATACCGTTTGCAATGGAATACGTTAATGGCATGGTCAGGGCCGTCACCGTAACAGGAGCCGCAGTAGTAATGTCTTTCCAGTCGATCTCGGCCAGGCCTGAGGTCATCAGCACAGCCACAAAGAGCAGTGCGGGTGCCGTGGCGTAAACCGGCACGCTGGAAGCCAGGGGTGAAAAGAACAGCGCCAGTAAAAACAGCACCGCCACCACCACAGCCGTTAATCCCGTACGGCCACCGGCGCTGACGCCTGCAGCCGATTCGACATAGCTGGTGGTCGTGGACGTTCCCAGCAGAGAACCAAACAGCGCCGCCGCACTGTCCGCCACAAGCGCGCGCCCCATTTTAGGCACGTTGCCCTCTTCGTCAGCCAGCCCGGCACGTTTGGTCACGCCCAGCAGCGTTCCCGTGTTATCAAACACGTCGACAAACAGGAACGCAAAAATCACGCTAATCAAACCCACGTTAAACGCACCCGCGATATCCAGATGCATAAACGTCGGGGCGATGGACGGCGGGGCAGAAAATACGCCGCCAAACGGCGTCAGGCCAATTCCCATGGAGATAAAGGTAATGATCAGAATGCCAATCAAAACCGCGCCCGTCACACGGCGCGCCTCCAGCACGACGATGATGATAAAACCTAACATCGCCAGCAGTGGTCCAGGCTTGGTCAAATCACCAATTCCTACCAGCGTGGCCGGATTGTCGACGACGATTCCCGCCCCTTCCAGCGCGATAATCGCCAGGAACAGACCAATACCGGCGGCAATCCCAGCACGCAACGGCAACGGAATGCTTTTGATAATCCATTCGCGAATTTTAAAGATTGATAACGCAAAGAAGATAACCGCAGACAGGAATACCGCGCCCAGCGCAATCTGCCAGGTGTAGCCCATGTGCAGCACAACGGTATACGTGAAGAACGCATTCAGGCCCATTCCCGGTGCCAGGGCGATAGGATAGTTGGCAATCAGTCCCATCAACACAGAACCAATTGCTGCCGCCAGACAGGTCGCGACGAAGACCGCACCTTTGTCCATGCCGGTCGCCCCTAAAATACTGGGGTTAACGAACAGGATATAAGCCATTGCCAGAAAGGTCGTGATCCCGGCGATGATTTCGGTGCGAACCGTTGTGTTGTGCGCTTTTAATTTAAATAGTTTTTCTAACATCATTATCTCTCGATGATAGAGACGTCACTCAGGTACGTGCTCTCTTGCCAAAGTTATTATCATGCTGTTTGTGGTAATGCCGACGGCAGGCCCGCGCCGTTGCAGGCCTGCTAAAAACCGGGGTTGCTTTCCTTTGTCATGTGAGCAATTGCTAAGGCTTAAGCAATTGCTGTGCCAGTCCGACACGCAATCGATTACCTGAATAAGCGCAAACGAGCCTTAAGAGAATTCTGAACCGAATCAGGGCGCGATTATGGTGCATTGCCCCCTAAATGCGCAAACGTTTTCCTTTCAATGCCGAAAAGGCGAAAAAAGGGGTGCTGACGCACGCTTCAACACTTTGTGAGGCGACGCTGGTCACGTTTCAGCCGCATTAACCTGCAGGCAAAAGGGGAATGTGTAAACTCGAAATTAACTCTTTAGTAACATTGAGGTCACACAATGAAGCCAGCAGTTCTGGTGGTGGATGATGATCCTGCGGTCTGCGATCTGTTGCAGGACGCGCTCAGTGAACATGCTTTACGGGTTTATCGCTGTCATCAGGGTAAAGAGGCGCTGGCGATGGTCGGTGCTCACCCGGACATCGCGCTGGTGATGCTGGATATGATGTTGCCTGATACCAATGGATTGCTGGTGCTCCAGCAGTTGCAGCGTCAACGGCCTGATATCCTCGTAATCATGCTGACCGGCATGGGATCGGAATCGGAGATGGTCGTGGGTCTGGAGATGGGCGCGGACGACTATATTGCTAAACCATTCAATCCCCGCGTGGTCGTGGCCCGCGCACGCGCCGCCCTCAGACGCAGCGGACGTGCCGCGACCAGTGATGACGCGCAGTCAGGCTGGCGCTTCAATGGCTGGGTGCTTGATGAAGCGCGCTGCCAGTTACTCAATCCTCAACGCGAAACGGTTCCCCTGACGCAGGGGGAATATACTTTGTTACGCGCCATGGTACGGCATGCACGTAAGGTCCTGACACGCGATCAGTTATTAGAACTGACCCACAGCGAGACGATGGATGTCTTTGACCGCACGATCGATGTGCTGATCATGCGGTTACGTCGTAAAATTGAAGCCAATCCGCATCAGCCCGGCCTGATCCGCACCATCCGCGGGCTGGGCTATGTTTTTTCTGCCGATGTGGTCAAACCTGAAGGGCTGGGACTTTCCACACAAACCGCCTGAGCCATCCATTCACGCATGTCGCGCAAGGGGCGAATGCCGTCTGTCGCATTGGCGGCACGCAGATTAAAACAGGCGCAGGTATGGGCCAGTTTCAGCGTCGAGACCATATCCTCGCCTTCATGGCTGGCAAACAACACGCCCGCACAAAACGCATCACCCGCTCCGACGCTGCCCACAATAGCGTCGGGTGCCAGTTGCCAGGCGGGCTGCCAGACACCTTCGCCGTCCGCTTCACGTCCCCATGCGCCCTCGGGCGCATGGATGACAACACGCTGACGCACGCCCTGCTCCGCCAGCCACTGCGCGGCACGGGCAAAAGCGGCGGGCGGCTGAATGCCGCGGCCATCACGTAACAGCACGCCTGACAACGCCTGCGCTTCCAGTTCATTAATCACCAGATAATCCAGCCAGCGTAAGGCGGGCAGCACCTGAGGGCGGTAATCGCCCGCGCGGGAAGCCAGATCCAGGGACGTGAAATAGCCCCGCTGCTGCATGTGTGCCAGCAACCGGGCGCTGCGGGTACCAAATTCACTGTCCACGCCGTCCAGCGTTTCCAGCAGCAGCAAATACCCCAGATGAAAGATGCGCTGTGCGTCATCGACGGCGGCGAAGTGCGGTCTGTCCAGTAAGCTGTTGGCGCCGGGTGAAAAGAAAAAAGTCCGTTGTCCGTCCGGGGTCGTCATCACCTGGGTCATCGCTGTAGGCTTGTCGTCGGTGCGCTGTACTAACCGGTAGTCAATCTGCGCCGCTTTCATCATAGCCAGCAGAAAATCGCCATCGGCGTCATTGCCGAGCAGGCCAATCGCCGCCAGCGGCAGTGTGCACTGCATGCGTGACAGCGTGAGCAGGACATTGAGCGGCGCGCCACCTGCGGCCTTTTCGCTGTGCTGTATTTCGGTCAGCCAGCCCTGTTCCGGCCAGTGGCTGATGCGATGCACATAATCCACCAGCATGACACCAGCGGCCAGAATGCCGCTTCGCGTTGCCATTTACGCCTGACCTGCGCTGCCGAAAATGTTCATCTGCTGCATAACGGTTTCACAAATCGCCTTTTCCACCGCCATTAGTAACTCTGCGAACTCATCATAACGGGTATTGCGCGAGGCCAGGCTGCGTTCCACCGCGTCAAGGGCCGCCTGAGACATGCCGGTGTAAAAGTTAATTTTGTGAATACCGAGTGAGATTGCCCGACGGAAATCCGCGTCGCTGATGCCCGACCCGCCGTGCAGCACCAGCGGTACACCGGTTTGCTGACGAATCGCCGCCAGCCGGTCAAAATCCAGTTTGGGTTCCCCTTTGTATTTGCCGTGCGCATTACCAATGGCGACCGCCAGCGTATCAATGCCGGTTTCGCGCACAAATTCAGCGGCCAGTCGCGGATCGGTAAATTTCTCGCTGTCCGCTTCCCCAAACAGTGCGCCGCCTTCATCACCCCCGACTGCGCCCAGCTCTGCCTCAACGGAAACGCCGACGGCATGTGCGGCGCGAACCACTTCCCGTGTCTGGCGAATGTTCTCTTCATAGCTCAGGGTCGAACCATCAAACATCACCGAGGTGAACCCGAGACGAATCGCCTGCATTACCGCCTCAAAGTGCAAGCCATGATCCAGGTTCAGCACCACCGGAACAGTATGCTTCGCGGCTTCAAAACGGATCGCCTCAGTGATCTGATCGAGCGTGACGTACTTAAAATGCACTTCGGCAATGTTGATAATAAACGGCGAGCGCTGTCGCTCTGCCGCATCAAACAGCGCACGCAGGAAATGGCTGTCCAGGACATTAAACGCGCCCAGCGCATAGCCCTGTTGCTGGGCATGCGCCAGCCCCTGTGCCAGAGAAATCAAAGCCATCATTCACTCCTCAAGGTGAGCCAGCGGGAATAGTCGTTACAAAGCAGCCTCTGGGGTTCCTCATCCTCGTCAAGGTCGTTGAAACGCGCCAGCGGCGTCAGGAAGACGTTGTCGTTGTCATCATCGTTGGGCATGGAGACTTCCCCCACCAGCACGTCACCAAAGCCGTTTTCGCCCCAGAAGCTGTGCCAGACGCCCGCGACGAGCGTGACACTTTCACCAGGGGAAAGCCTGATCTGCGAACCCGCCGCATGGGTTTGCCGGATGCCGTCCAGGGAAACCGTCACCGGCGTGGCGGCTTTTTCATGGCCTTCACGGTTATACAGCTCGACAATCAGGTTGCCGCCGCCGCGATTAATAATGTCTTCCATCTTGCGCGGATGGTAATGCATCGGCGTTACCTGCCCTTCACGCACGTGCATCACTTTTTCTGCATAAGGTTTGTGCCAGGGCGTTCCGTGCGGCGAGCCGTTGCGGAGTGTGAATAACGTCAGGCCGGTTTGCAGAAAATCGTCGCCACCAAAACTGGTCAGATCCCAGCCCAGGCGTAAGGCAACGATTTCAGTGATGTCCTCCTGTTGCTGACGCCACTGCCGGAGACCGTAATCGGCCCAGGACGGCATTGGGACGTCCTGACGGGTGAAAAAGTCTCGCGTATATTGCAACTGTCTGTTCACGTCGGCGCGTTTCATCTTCCGCTCTCCCGTTAAGGCGGCACCCTGCGATGCCGCCTGCTGGTTTATTTCACGGTCCAGCCTTTGTAGCTGCCGACATTATTACGGTCGATCAGCTTCACCGGGATCAGCACGGGTTTATCCGGTGCGGGTTTTCCCTGCAGGATGTCGTAACCGATTTCGACGGCTTTCGCGGCCATCACCTGAGGATCCTGAGCGGGCGTGGCGGCAAAGAGCGAGTTCTTACGCTTCAGCGCTTCTTCGCCGTCCGGTGAACCGTCCACTCCGACAATGAAGAACTCGTTACGCTGTGCCTGTTTCGCCGCTAAATCCGCGCCAATTGCGGTTGGATCGTTAATCGCGAACACGGCATCGATTTTCGGGTTGGCCGACAGCAGGCCGGTCATCACTTCCAGGCCGCCTTCACGGCTGCCTTTGGCGTTCTGATTAGAAGAAAGCAGTTTGATGTCAGGATGGCGTTTCAGCGCCGTCATACAGCCTTCCACGCGGTTTTGCACCGCCGAGACCGGCGGCCCGTTGATAATGACGACGTTGCCTTTGTCTTTCAGACGGTCAGCGATATATTTACAGGCCATTTCACCGGCCTGAGTGTTATCCGAGGTGATCGTCGCGTTGGCACCGTCGGCGGCGACGTCGACAGCCACCACCACAATCCCGGCATCCCGTGCGCGTTTCACTGCGGGCGCGATCCCTTTTGAGTCCGCGGCATTCAGGATAATCATGTCGACTTTAGCGGCGATGAAGTTATCTATCTGCCCTACCTGCTGTCCGAGATCGTAGCCACTCGACACCAGCGTCACCTTGACGTTATCGCCAGCCAGCTGGCGCGCCTTCATCTCTGCGCCCTTGGTGATTTGCACGAAGAACGGGTTAGCCAGATCGCCCACCGTCACGCCAATCGATTTCAGTTCTTTTGCCTGAGCCATACCGGCGCTGAGCAGCGTTGCCGCCAGCAACCCGGTTACAATCGGATTAAAACGCATAGATCTTCTCCTGCTGTTATTTATCGGCCAACTGCTGAATGGCGTGTTGTGTACTCTCTGCATAGGGGACATCAGCCCACATGATGACGCGTGCGATATTTGTCGATCAGCACGGCGATGATGATCACGGCCCCTTTAATCACCAGTTGCCAGAAATAAGAAACGCCCATCAATGTCATGCCGTTGTTCAGCGTGGCAATAATCAGTGCGCCAATCAGCGTACCGGTAATGGTGCCGATCCCCCCCACAAAACTGGTGCCGCCCAGAATGACCGCCGCAATGGCATCCAGCTCGTAACCCATGCCCAGATTGCCGTTGGCGCTGTAGAGACGTGAAGCGCTCATCAGCCCGCCCAGGCCGGACAGCAAGCCGCTCATCCCGTAAACGAACAGCAGTACCAGCCCGACTTTGATCCCGGTCAGACGGGCTGCCTGGATATTGCCGCCTACGGCGTAGATGTGAACGCCCAGCGTGGTGCGGCGCAGGATGAACCAGCAAAGCGCAATCACCGCGAACGCAATAACAATCAGCCACGGTACCGGCCCCAGATAGCCATTGCCTATCCACTCGAAATTGATATCGGCGTTGATGACCGTGGTGCCGTTCGCCAGCAGATAGGCGGCTCCGCGCAGTGCGGTATAGGTGCCCAGCGTCACGATAAACGGCGGAAGCCCGGCCCAGGCCACCAGAATGCCGTTAAACAGGCCCATCGCCAGCCCGGCTCCCAGCGCCATCGGAATCGTGAGCGAGGCCAGCATCGGATCCAGCGAAGTGAGCAACGCCACCACCGCCGTCGTGCCCAGCATTGAGCCGACAGATAAATCGATACCGCCGGTAAGAATGACAAACGTCATGCCTGCGGCCAGTACAATGTTGATGGACGCCTGGCGCGTAATATTCAGTAAATTGGCTTCGGTAAAGAAATTGGGTGTGACAACGCCGAAGACCGCCACGATTAAAATCAAAATGGGTAAAATGCCGACGGTCTGCATGATGTCGCCCATCAGGGCTCGTCTGACCGTGGGTGGATGAATCCGTGCCGTTTGTGTCATGGTTTTATCCTCATACTTCAAGCGGTGATGCGCTATACGCACCGGTTGCCAGCGTCATGATGTTTTCCTGACTGATCTTGTTACCTGCCAGTTCCCCTGCGATAGTGCCTTCATGCATCACATAAACCCGGTCACTCATGCCGACCACTTCCGGTAATTCACTGGAGATCATCAGAATGGCCACGCCCTGCCGCGCCATATCCTGCATCATGCGGTAAATCTCGCTTTTGGCCCCGACGTCCACGCCGCGCGTCGGCTCATCCAGGATGAGAATGCGCGGACCAATGGCAATCCAGCGGGAAATCAGCAGCTTCTGTTGGTTGCCACCGGACAGGCCTCCTGCCCGCACCAGCGCGTGGGGAACCCGGATATTGAGCGCGGCAATCGCCTTGCTGGCGATCTTTCTGGCTTGACGGCGGTTCAGCATGCCGTACTGCGCATCCCGTTCCAGCGTGGCCATCACGATGTTTTCCTGTGCAGCCATTTCGAGGAATAATCCCTGCTCTTTGCGGTTCTCGGTCAGGAAGCCAATGCCGTGCGCAATCGCTTCTCTTGGGGAGTGAATCTCTACCTTCTGGCCGTCCACCCAGATTTCACCCTGCTGAAGCCGGTGCACGCCAAAAATCAGCTGGGCCAGTTCGCTGCGTCCCGCACCAACCAGGCCGGCCAGGCCGACAATTTCGCCTGCCCGTACGTTAAGGCTACAGGGCTGTACCTTGCCGCCATCGGACAGATTGTGCAGAGCCAGACGCACCTCGCCGCGAGGAATGGTGCGGTCTTTATTGAACAGATCGCTGAGTGGGCGTCCTACCATCATGCGCACCAGCTCGCTGGCGTTAAGGTTGTCGCGCGTCAGACTGCCGACGTACTGCCCGTCGCGCAGTACGCTGACGCGATCCGACAGCTCATACACTTCCGCCATGCGATGACTGATGTAGATAATCGCCATTCCCTGGCTGCGTAGCCGTTTGATCAGGGCAAAGAGTTGTTCAGTTTCGCGGCTGGATAAGGCGGCGGTGGGCTCATCCATCACCAGAATACGGCTGTTGCGATGCAGGGCGCGCGCAATCTCCACCTGTTGCTGCTCGGCAATGCTCAGCCTGCTGACTTTGTCCGTTGCGCTGAACTGCGCGCCTAAGTGGTTAATAACCTGCTGCGCTTCACGGGCCATCTGGTGACGCCTGACCATGCCAGCACGGGTGATTTCGCTTCCCAGAAAGATGTTTTCTGCCACGGTGAGATTCGGAGCAAGGTTGATTTCCTGATAGATCAGCGTAATCCCGGCCGCTAATGCCGCTTTCGGTCCTTTAAGCGGATACGGCTCGCCGTTGATCAACACCTCGCCGCTGGTGGCCGTATAGGCCCCCGCCAGAATCTTCATCAGGGTGCTTTTGCCCGCGCCATTTTCCCCCATCAGCGCATGCACCTCGCCAGGATAAACGGTCAGGTCAACGCCTTTCAGTGCGTAGAAGTGGCCAAAACGCCGGGTGATCTGACGCATTTCAAGTATCGGCTTAGCTGTCATCGCCCCGCTCCTGCTGATTATGGATAGCCGCGAGTTAAGCAGGAGAAGATAAATGGATAATGTCAGCGGCCATTCATATTTGTCATATTCCGCTTCGCACTCACTTTTATACTCGCCCTATCGTCGCATGGCCGGAGAGCGTATTGATGCAACGCAGTTTGCCGTGGCAGGTCGGGGCGCGCGGTCGCCTGTTGCTGTCGCATTTATTAGTTGTGTGCGTCACCCTGATGGTGAGCGTGGTGGCCATTACCAGCTTTCGCCATGCCGGAAGCCTCCAGGAACAGGCTCAGGCCCAGACGCTGGCCGATATGAACGGCAGCCTGGCGCTGGCGCGCAATACCGCAAATGTCGCCATCACCGCCGTGCGGTTATCTCAGGTCGTGGGCGCGCTGGAATATCAGAGCGAATCGCGACGACTGCAGCAGAATCAGCAGGCCCTGCAACATTCACTCGCCCTGCTGGCCAGTACGCCGCTGGCTGCACGCGAGCCTGAACGCGTGGCCCGACTGCGTGCACGCAGTCTGATGCTTGAGCAGTCTGTGAGTCTGTTGCTGCGTAAAGGCCATGAACGTCATTTGCAGCGCAATCTTGTGCTCAGCGGGTTATGGCAGTCACAGCTGCTGCTGGAACGCATTAATGACCTGGCACACCGCAACGGAACCGGCGCACCCGATTTCGCCTTGCGCCAGCAGACCGGCAGGCTACTGGATATTGCGATTCGTACGCCCTCCTCGACCGCGGTCATCGATCAGTTGCAGCAGGTGATGACGCAATGGCGCAACGTGGTCGCATCGGGGGCGTTGGGTGACAACGTGCAGCAGTTACTGGAAACCCAACGCAACCTGATCCCGCTGGCGGCAGCGCTGGAACAGAGCGATCTGTCCATCGCCTATGCCACCTACCGTATCAAGGCGCTCGTAGCCGCGCTGAATGATGACATTACCGCGTACGTTCAGCAGGTAGCCCGGCAAAGTGACCAGCGTAACATTGCCACTCACCGACAACGGGATTCGGTCAGTGGCTTTATCCTGCTTTCTGCCCTGTTGGCACTCGCCATCACCGTCTATACCGGGTACTACATCTACCGCAACCTGGGGTCCAGCCTGACCGCCATTGCCGCCGCAATGACCCGGCTGGCCCAGGGGGAACATAATGTCAGCGTGCCGGGCCTTCAGCGCCGGGATGAACTGGGCGAGCTGGCGCGCGCCTTCAACGTGTTTGCCCGTAATACCGCCTCGCTGGCCCATACGTCGCGTCTGCTAAAAGAGAAAAGTACCCAACTTGAATCCACCTTTCTGGCAATGCGTGATGGCTTTGCCCTGTTTGATAACAGCGGCGAATTGGTGGTGTGGAACGATCAGTATCCGCAGCTTCTGGGCATCGCACCGCGGGATTTGCAGCGGGGACTGCACTACCAGCATCTGCTGGCGCAGCTTGATATACACCTGCACGATCTGGCGGAACCACAGGAAGTCAGGCTGGCCGATGGCCGCACCGTAGAACTGCGCTTCAGCCCGGTCCCCCGGCGCGGTAGCGTGAATACGGTGCTGGAACGCACCTCACGGAAGGTGCTGGAAGAAGCGCTGGTACACAGCCAGAAAATGAAAGCGGTAGGTCAGCTGACCGGCGGCATCGCGCATGATTTCAACAATCTGCTGGCTGTCATTATCGGCAGCCTGGCGTTAACCGAGGGGCAACTGCCGCCCGGCCCTCTTGCGAGCCGGATAGAACGCGCCCGCCAGGCGGCGGATCGGGCAGCCCTGCTGACCCAGCGACTGCTGGCCTTTTCGCGTAAGCAAACCCTGAATCCGCATGCGGTGTCAGTCGTGTCGTTAGTGGAAAACCTGCAGGGGCTGCTGCAACATTCGCTGTTGCCCGGTCAACACCTGATTATTGATGCCCAACGGCCCGGCTGGCCTGCCTGGATTGATGCCAGTCAGTTAGAGAATGCGGTCATGAATCTGGTGGTGAATGCCAGAGATGCGATGGCCGGACAAAGCGGCGAGATCCGTCTGCGTATCTGGAACCAGCGCCGCACTGAGCGCGGTGAAAAGCGAGACCGGGTCACCATTGAGGTCATCGATCACGGTTGCGGCATGTCAGAAGAGGTGCGTGCGCAGGTGTTTGAACCCTTCTTTACCACCAAAACAACCGGTACTGGTAGCGGCCTGGGCCTGTCGATGGTCTACGGTTTTGTTCGTCAGTCGGGCGGACAGGTAGAACTGGAAACCGCGCCGGGCCAGGGCACCACCGTACGGCTGTTGCTACCCCGCGCGCCCGATGTCCCGGCGGTCCGATCCGTCGCCTCGCACCCGGCGCAGCCGGATGCCGCGCAGGACCGGTTAGTTCTGGTGCTGGATGATGAACCGGCTGTGCGGCAAACCCTGTGTGAACATCTGCACCAACTGGGTTACCTGACGCTGGAGTGTGACACGGGCGAAGCGGCGCTGGCGCTACTGCACCAGACGCCGGATATCGATTTGCTGATCAGCGATTTGATGCTGCCGGGTGAGATTAACGGTGCGGAGGTGATTCGTCAGGCACAGCAAAAGTGGCCGCAGTTGGCTACATTGCTCATCAGCGGCCAGGATCTGCGTCACCAGCCCGTCACGTTGCCGTTGTGTGAACGACTGGCGAAACCCTGGCAGGCTGCGCAGCTGGTGCAGGCGCTTCAGCACGCCTGGCAGCGCAGCGCGCGGCTTAATCGTGCCCGCCAGGCTGCCACAATGGCACCGGCTTCCCGATGATATAGCGTTTACGCAGGCGGCTGGAGATGGCATCCATCACCATGACCACGACAACCAGAATGATCGTCAGGAACATCACCACATCCCAGTTCCACAGACGCATGTTCTCCGCGTACACCAGGCCGACACCGCCCGCGCCGACAAAGCCAAGCACCGCCGCTGAGCGGGTATTGGACTCGATCTGATACAGGCTCAGTGCCAGAAACTGTGGGAAAGACTGGGTGAAAATACCAAACCGGTGCTTCTGCAGACTGTTAGCGCCCAGCGCGCCCAGGCCGCGACTGGGTGAACGCTCAACCGCTTCGTGGCCTTCGGAATAGAGCTTACCTAACAGACCAATGTCCTGCAGGATAATCGCCAGCACCCCGGCCAGCGGCCCCATGCCGACCGCGCGAACAAAAATCAGGCCCCAAATCGCCATATCAATGCCGCGCAGCATATCGAACAGGCGACGCACAATAAACGCAATGGGACGGGCAACCTTGTCATGCATCACATTACACGCCGCCAGAAACGAGAGCGGCAGCGCCAGCAGCGTGGCGGTCAGCGTGCCGGCAAACACAATCGCCAGCGTAATGCCGACCTGAGAGAAATAGTAGCCAAACGGCCAGTTCACGAAGTCCTGCCAGACAAACATGCGCAGAAAATAGCGGCCCAGTTGCTGGCAGCCTGTAAGCAGGCGGTTCCATTCGATGCCAAACACCATAAAGAAAAAGACATAATAGAGCACCAGCGCCAGGGCCAGCATGGCAAGGCGAAGCAGATAGCGGTTTTGTGCAGCAAACAGCGCGGGATGCTGCTGTTTCATCGCGCTGATATCGGGCGCAAGCGTAACCATGGTTATTCCTCCACAACGCGACGGCGCAGGCGGCCAGAAACGGTGTCCAGTAGCGAGACCACAATCAAAATCAGCAGCAGCGTCATGCTGACCTGATCAAAGCGATCCAGTTTAATATTGGTCATTAACTCCTGACCAATGCCGCCCGCCCCCACCAGCCCCAGGATGGTCGACGAACGGAAATTAACTTCCAGGCGCATAAAGCTGTATGACAGAAAAACCGGCTTCACCTGCGGCCAGAAGGCATAGCGCATCCGTTGCAGTTTGCTGGCACCGCAGGCCGCCAGCCCGCGCACCGGTTTATCCGAGGCGGACTCAATGGCTTCATAAAACAGTTTGGTCAGGCTGCCAATGGTGTGCAGCGCCAGCGCCAGAAAGCCGGGAATCGCTCCGATGCCAAATGCCATCACAAACATTACCGCCCAGGCCAGTTCCGGCATGGTGCGTAGAAAGGCGACAAAAGCGCGAATCGCCATGCGCAGACTGGCTGGCGTTTGTGTGTTATCGGCCGCAAAGAAGGCCAGCACGCCCGCTATCACCACCGCAATCAGCGTGGAGGCCAGCGCCAGCTGCAATGTTTCCCATATCAACGGCAGCTGGATATTCAGACGATAGCCCCAGTAAGCCAGCGAACCTTCTGTCTTGCCATCCGCAAATAACACCGGCAGATGCAATACGGGCATGATTTCGTGCAGATAATCAAAAAAGTGCGGTAAGGATTGCCAGATGGTCACGAGATTGAACTCGGCCATATTCGCCGCCGCCAGGTAAAGCCCCACCAGCACCAGTGACCAGACGAGCGAGTCACGCTTCTGTTGGCGGCGGATACGTTGATAATAGCGTTCGAAGTCGGTCACGGCGGTGTTCTCAGATTGATGTGTGGCAAAGTCAGCAGAGAAAGGGAAATCTGTCTGTGATAGCGGGCCGCCCGCACCCCGGCGGGCGGCTCGCTGGCTCAACGCCAACGGCTTTACCGTTAGCCGCGCGCGCCTTTCATCAGCTCGCGCTTCATGTCGATGATGTTCTGGAAGTCAGCCACAGAGGTTTTGCCAATGTGCTGCTGGCCGCCCACGGCTTTGGTGAAACAGGCGTGGTCGTCTTTATCCAGTTTTTTGATGGCAGCAATCACTTTCGCTTTGAAATCGGCGGGCAGTTTATTGCTCACGAGGATAGGCCCGTTAGGAATTAACGGTGACTGCCAGATGATGCGGATTTGTTTCATCAGGTCAGGATGATCCATACGGATCAGGCGGCCAAACGCACCCGAGGTGTAGCCCGTATTGTAATCCCCCACCATGGAGGTCCAGGTGACGGCGCCGTCGAACTGATTATTTAGCACGCCCAGGATGTCCTGCTCATGACCACCGGAGAAGGTTACGCTGGAAAAGAAATTGTTGTATTTGTTGTCGATGTTGCCGCCAAACAGCTTTTTAAAGGCCTGATTGGGTACCAGGAAGCCTGACGTGGAATCCGGATCGGCCATCCCAAACGATTTGCCTTTCAAATCTTCCAGCTTTTTGTAAGGACTGTCAGCTTTCACAATCACGACAGAGTGATAACCGCGAGACTGATCTTTGTCATCCACGACAATGCCGACTAAATCGACGGCTTTCGGGTCCTGAATATACACCGAGGCGTAAGACGACGGCGACATGCTCAGCACCAGATCCACTTTGCCACCCAGCAGGCCCTGAATTACGCCGGAATAGTCGGACGAGTTGCGGATTTTGGTATCCACGTGCAGTTCTTTATCAAAGAAGGATTTCACACACTGGTTATCACCAATCTGCTGGGTGGCGTTCTGACCGCCCAAAATGCCCAGATTCAGTTCTTTAGGTGCATCCGCTGCATTAACGCCAAAGGTAAGCAGTGCCGTAGTCAATAACGCGAAAGCTTTGATTTTCATTAGCCTTGTTCTCTTGCTGTGATAGTTAGTGGATCTGGTTGAATTCATCGCCGTACAGCTGATGCAGCAGGCCGTCGGTCAGGTCAGAAGGATGGCCGTCAAAGAGCACCACACCGCGTTGAATCCCAATGACGCGGGTGCAGTAACTTTTCACCAGCTCGATCGAGTGCAGGTTAACCATCACGCTGATGCCCTGTTCACTCACCTGGCGCAGAACGTCCATAATGCGGGTGGTATTTTTGGGATCGAGAGAGGCAACCGGTTCGTCGGCCAGCAGAATTTTGGGGTTTTGCATCAGCGCCCGACAGATCGCCACGCGCTGCATTTGTCCACCTGAAAGGTTTTCGGCACGCTGTAACGCCTGCGGTAGCATGTTCATCCACTCCAGCAGTTGAATCGCGCGGGCGCGGTCGGCGTCAGAGAAGACTTTGAAAAACGATTTCAGCGTCGACGTCTGGCTGAGACGACCCAGCAGCACGTTGGTCAGCACGTCAAGACGCGGCACCAGGCAGAAATCCTGAAAAATCATGCCGCACTGCGCACGCCATTCGCGCATCTGGCGGCTACTGAGGTTGACCACATTGCGATCGGCTTCGCCGTGATGCAGGCTGATGATTGCGCCCTGCGAGGCCGAAATGGTGCCGTTCAGCATATGCAGCAATGTCGATTTGCCTGCGCCAGAGCGACCAATCACCGCTACTAATTCACCCGCATGCAAATCGAAACTGACATTATCGAGGACCTTGTTGCTACCGTAGGCTTTGCTCAATCCCTGAACAGATAACACTTTTTGCCCGCCGGAGTGGGTCAACGACGTGACGTTATCGACCACCGTTTTCAGCAGTGCCTGTGCCATGATGTTCTCCGTTGTTCCAGTTAACGTTCTGTGCACCCGACGCTGAATCCGGGGCTTCATTACCCTGTCTGGCCCGTACCTGTTGGCTCAGTGCCTTTGCTGGCAGCAGGGACAGCAGGCCCTGCTCACGCAGCAGGAACCTGACGAGAGACCGCTATATTAAGAACACCGGGGATGAAAGCTGTATTACGGTTATGTGATTAAACGATGACAGGCAAAACGGCGTCCAGAGACAGCGACAGGCCGTCATGCGCCGCCTGCACCGAGGCCGGTAGCGGATGCTCGGCCAGCCAGTTGTCCATATCGTGACTCAGATGAATCAGCCAGGCCTGGTGGGGTTTCAGTGCCTCGATGATGGTCAGGGCCGCGGTCACATCGTTATGGTTACGCCCGCCCTGACCGGGGGGATCGTTGCAGTCCACCACCAGGTGGTCCAGCGTTTGTCCACGAAGGAAATCCGCGGTATCCGGCGGCAGACCGCAGGTATCACACAGCCAGGCCAGCCGGGCACCGTGCCAGTCAAACAGATAGCCATGCGTAAGCCGTGAATGCTGGAGTGGTAAGGGCGTCACCCGCAGGTCGCCAAATGACTGGGCCACGAAGGGGGTTAACGCGGGCCGGAAATCCAGTAAGCCGGGATGTTTAAACAAGTCGTCACAGCCCTTTTCATCCGGCGGCCCCCAGACGGGAATCGGTTTCCCTTTGCCCCAGCGCAGGGTAAATAAGCCCTGCACATGATCCATATGATAGTGCGTCAGCAGAATCCGGTTGATATCCTCAGGCTGAAACCGTTCTGCCAGCCAGGGTAAGCCCGCATCCAGTAAAATACGTTCACGTCCGGCTTCGATTAACGCGCTTGTAGGCGCGCGGCGATAACGGGCAAACTGACGGGCGCGCAAACAGGCGCCACAGTCACAACCGAACACGGGTGCCCCGGTTACGCCGCCCGTACCGAGCAGGGTCAGTTTCATGAGGCGCCCTCCAGCAGCTGACGTAACTGTTGTACGGTCTCTTCGAGTGCGCCATCGTTATTCAGCCGCAGGCAGCCTTCTGGCTGATGCCGGTCAGCCCGTGCCAGCCGTTGGGCGATCGCCGCTTCGCTCTCACGGCCACGCTGGCGTAACCGTGCGGCCAGTACCGCAGACGACACCTCAAGGCATAGCGGTAACAGTCGCGTGCCGTAACGTGCCCGGACGTGTTCCAGATGCTGGCGCGATCCGTTGACCAGCACGTTTTGCCCGCACGCCAGCCAGTGGTCGATTTCACTGCCCACGCCGTAATAAAAACCGTGCGCCTGCCAGCTGACGGCAAATAACCCCAGCGCATCGCGCCGGATAAATTCCGCTTCCGTCAGGGCGATATGGTTTTCGCCCCCTACATCATGGGGACGCGTAATATAGCGATGAGCAATCAGCAAGCCCTCAGGCGGTGCCTCGCGCAGCCGGTCCAGCAGGCTGTCTTTGCCTGAACCGGACGGGCCGATAAGCCAGATGAGCCGGGCCATCAGTACACCTGCCGACCTTTACACCAGACATGGCGAATATGGGGATGGCCATGTTGAGTATGCGCCAGGACCAGGTCGGCGCGGCAGCCTTCGCTGATCACGCCACGATCTTCCAGCCCCAGCGCACGTGCCGGATTGCACGTCACCAGCGCAATGGCCTGAGGCAAAGAGAGCGTATTGCGCTCATCGGCGGCCAGACGGAACGCCGCATCCAGCAGGCTGGCGGGATAGTAGTCCGACGACAGGATATCCAGCATGCCGTGAGCGGCCAGCTCCCAGGCGGCCACGTTGCCGGAATGCGAACCGCCGCGAACAATGTTGGGCGCGCCCATTAACACCTGCATGTTGCGGTAGCGCGAAGCTTTCGCCGCCTCCAGCGTGGTGGGAAACTCGGCAATCGCACTGCCCACGGCGTGCGACTCTTCGACATGGTCAACAGTCGCATCGTCATGACTGGCGATCGCGATGCCGTGATCGCGGCACAGCGCGGCAATCGCCAGACGATTGGGCTGTGACCAGGCCTCGGCCAGTTCCAGTTGCTCGCGCTCAAACGCATCCATCTGCTCGTCATTCAGCTGGTATTTTCCCTGGTAGTATTCCCGGTACTTTTCCAGCGACGCATACTGACGCTGGCCCGGTGAGTGATCCATCAGCGACACCAGCGACAGCTCAGGTGAGGACAGCAAGGCTTCAAACAGCGGCAGCGTTGTATGATGCGGCAGCTCACAACGCAGATGCAGTAAATGCTCCGCGCGATTAAGCCCCTTTTGGTTGCTGTCACGAATCGCGCCAATCATTTTACTGAGATTTTCCAGTCGGTGGCCGCCATCACGCACATCCCCCACGCCGATAGCATCCAGCACGGTGGTGATGCCGCTGGCCACCATCAGCGCATCGTGGCTGCTCATCGCCGAGTGCGCCGGCCAGTCGACTTTAGGCCGTGGGGTGAAAAATTTGTCCAGGTTATCGGTATGCAACTCCACCAGGCCCGGCAGCAGATACGCGCCTTCGCCATCCAGCGCACTGGCCAGCTGGCTGTTCGTTTCGCTAAAGTTGGTAATACGGTCTTCGCGAAACTCCAGCGAACCGGCAACAACCTCATTTTCCAGCACCAGCTTTACGTTATTAATGATCATGCTTCTGCCCCTGTTTTGAAGGGCTGCATGACGTGCAGGCGATCGGCCACACGTTCCCGCACCGCTTCATCATGAAAGATCCCCACGATTGCCGCGCCGCGTTCACGCGCCTGCTCAATCAGGCCCACGACCGCGGCACTGTTGACACTGTCGAGTGACGCCGTGGGTTCGTCCAGTAACAACACCGGATAGTCCGCGATAAAGCCGCGGGCGATATTGACGCGCTGCTGCTCGCCTCCCGAAAAGGTTGAGGGGGCCAGAGACCAGAGGCGCTGCGGGACGTTAAGTCGCGTCAGCAGCTCTTTCGCGCGGGCTTCGCAGAAGCCGCGTTCCACGCCGCGCTCCAGCAACGGCTGCATCACGATCTCCAGCGTCGGCACGCGCGGGATGACGCGCAGAAACTGACTGACCCAGCCGATAGTATCGCGACGAATGGCAATAATCTGACGGGCCGGTGCCTGCGCCATATCCACCCACTCACCCTGATGCTGTACCCAGATGTGGCCGCTGTTGGCCTGATAGTTACCGTACAGGGCACGCAGCAGGGTGGATTTCCCGCTGCCGGAATGCCCGTGCAGTACCACGCATTCGCCCTGACTGACGTCCAGGCAGGCATCCTGTAATACCGGCAGCGCCGCCCCGTTTTGATTGTGCAACACAAAGGTTTTGCACAAATTTTCTACGCGCAGTTGCGTTTTCATAGTCGCCGTCGCCATTAGTTGAGCACCGATGAAACCAGCAGTTGCGTGTAAGGATGATGCGGGTCATCCAGCACGCGGTCAGTTAAGCCACTTTCCACCACCCGGCCCTGCTTCATCACCAGCAGGCGATGCGCCAGCAGGCGCGCCACGCCCAGATCGTGCGTCACAATTACCACCGCCAGATTGAGTTCCCGCACCAGCGTACGCAGCAGATCCAGTAACCGTGCCTGCACCGAAACGTCCAGGCCGCCGGTCGGTTCATCCATAAACACCAGCTTCGGCTGGGTGACCAGATTGCGGGCGATCTGCAGACGCTGCTGCATGCCGCCGGAAAAGGTTGTCGGCAGATCATCGATGCGGTTAGCCGCGATTTCCACCGCCTGCAGCCAGTGGCTGGCTTGCGCGCGGATTTCGCCGTAATGGCGGTGACCGACGGCCATCAGGCGCTCGCCGATATTGCCGCCCGCCGTGACCTGAGGGCGCAAACCTTCCAGCGGATGCTGGTGGACCACGCCCCACGCCGTGCGCAGTAAGCGGCGGCGGTCGCTTTCGCTCATTTGATACAGATCGCGTTGCAGATAGTGAATCGCGCCCGCCTGCGGTGCCAGCCGCGCTGACAGGCTACGCAACAGGGTGGTTTTGCCCGATCCGGATTCCCCGACGATACCCAGAACCTCGCCCGGATAGAGATCAAAACTGACGTCTTCAAAGCCTTTTCCTGGCGCATACAGATGCGTAAGGTTGTTCACCGCGAGCAGCGGTTGTTCACTGTGCATGGTGTTGTTCCTGCTGCTGGTGGCAAAAATCGGTATCGGAGCACACAAACATGCGCGTGCCCTGGTCGTCCATCACCACCTCATCCAGATAGCTGTGGCGCGAACCACAGAGCGCACAGGGTTCGTCCCACTGCTGCACGGTGAAGGGATGATCGTCGAAATCGAGGCTTTCAACTTTGGTATAGGGCGGCAAGGCATAGATGCGTTTTTCACGACCGGCACCAAACAGCTGGAGCGCGGGCATCATGTGCATCTTGGGGTTATCGAATTTGGGGATCGGCGACGGATCCATCACATAGCGATCGTTGACCTTTACCGGATAGGCATAGGTGGTGGCGATGTGACCAAAACGGGCGATATCTTCGTACAGTTTGACCTGCATAATGCCGTACTCTTCCAGCGCATGCATGGTGCGGGTTTCCGTTTCGCGAGGCTCAATAAAGCGCAGCGGCTCGGGAATCGGCACCTGGAAAATCAGGATCTGATCTTCTTGCAGCGGCGTTTCCGGAATACGGTGGCGCGTCTGGATCAGCGAGGCATCCACTGTGCGCTCGGTCGTCGCCGCACCGCTGACGCGCTGAAAGAAACGGCGGATCGAGACCGCATTGGTGGTATCGTCCGCGCCCTGGTCGATAACTTTCAGAACGTCTTTGTCGCCAATCACGCTGGCGGTAATTTGAATACCGCCGGTGCCCCAGCCGTAAGGCATCGGCATTTCACGTCCGGCAAACGGCACCTGATAACCGGGAATCGCCACGGCTTTCAGGATGGCGCGTCGGATCGTACGTTTAGTTTGTTCGTCAAGATAGCCGTTGTTATAGCCGCTGAGTTCAGCCATTTTGCTGCTCCTGATAGTCCTGGCGCAGACGTTTCAGCAGTTCCAGTTCCGCCTGGAAATCGACGTAGTGCGGCAGTTTTAAGTGGGACACAAAACCTGCGGCTTCGACGTTATCCGCATGGGACAGCACAAACTCCTCGTCCTGCGCCGGGCTGGTAATGCGTTCATGGTGTTCACGCGTCTGTAGCGCCCGATCCACCAGCGCCATGGACATGGCTTTACGTTCAGCCCGGCCAAAGACCAGGCCATAACCCCGCGTAAAGTGCGGGGCGCTTTCGCCGTCGTGCGTAAAACCGTTGACCATTTCGCATTCGGTCAGCAGCATTTCCCCGATCTCCAGTTCAAAACCCAGCTCTTCGGGACAAATGCTGACGCTGACGTATCCGGTACGGATTTCACCGGCAAAGGGGTGCGTGCGGCCATAGCCACGCTGAGTGGAATAGCCCAGCGACAGCAGAAACCCTTCGTCGCCGCGCACCAGTTGCTGAAGACGTGCCGCGCGCGAGGCGGGAAAGCCCATCGGCTCACGGGTGATATCCGTGGGTTCGCTGCCATCGTCGTGTTCTGTCTCCGCGAAGCCTTCCTCGCTCATCATGCTGAACATATGCGGACAGTGTTCCGGCAGCGCCTGCTCACTGCGCGGCGGCGGCGGTGTTTCGCCATTTGCCATCAACGTAAAGTCCAGCAGACGGTGACTGTAGTCGTAGGTCGGCCCCAACACCTGACCGCCGGGTAAATCCTTATACACCGCCGAGATGCGTCGCTCGATTCGCATGCTACCCGTAGCTAACGGCGTGCTTTGCGCCAGCCGCGGCAGGGTTGTGCGATAGGCACGCAGCAGGAAAATGGCCTCCACCAGATCGCCGCTGGCCTGCTTAATCGCCAGCGCCGCCAGCGCGGGATCGTAAATGCCACCTTCCGTCATCACCCGATCTACCGCCAGACCGAGCTGCTGCGCGACCTGGTCGCAGGATAATTCAGGCACCGCGCGATCGCCGCGCCGCACATCCGCCTGCAGGTGATGGGCGTTAGCAATGGCTTTTTCGCCCCCTTTCACGGCTACGTACATGAGCACACCTCAACGTGGGTTGTCCGTGGCACCGCCATCATCGCTTCGCCACAGGTAAAGATGAGATCCACACCCTGAGGAAACGGATGCGGGCGGGCACGCAGGTAGTCGATCACGCTTTCCGGCAGTTGTGGCGCAATGGCGCGTGCTTCGCGCAGCCCCGGCCCTGTCAACCGTAATGCCAGGCCACCGTTCAGCGCAGGTACCTCAATAATCAGCGTGGTGCTTTTCTCAGGTGCCAGGTTATCACCCGCGGAAAAGTCGGCCGGATTAGGCTGAGCGGTCGCGTGACTTAACGCAAATGCCGCATCACTGCTGTCGGTAATCGGTGCGCCGGTATGAAAACGCAGGTTATCGCGCAGCGTCTGATTATCGACCTGTGGGTCCAGCCATAGGGGGCTTTCCTGATCGACCAGGGTCAGCAGCACGGCAGTGGCGGCGGGAGAAAGTGCGCCCCAGCCCTGTTGCAGCGGCAGCGATACCATAACGCCAGGTTCGCTCATGGCTTTCAGAATGCGGCGAAAAGCATGCTGCGCATCCGCAACCGGGTGATGAAAACTTGCCAGTAAAGTCATTCATTGTCTCCGCGTACCAGCGTAAAGAAGTCCACTTTGCTACTGGCGATTTCACGTGCACGCAGCTGACGCTGCTCGTCGCGTAAGGCCGCCAGTGGGGTAATAATCTTTTCCTGTAACAGCTCGGCGGTGCCCGTCTGCTGCAACAGCGCATCCATCAGGGCACAGCGTTCGGCGTGGGCTTTATCCCGGCCCAGCAGGTAGCTGTAGCCCAGGGTGCCATCGTTTAGCCGGACGACCGCGCGCGTGACGGTGGCATCGCCCATCACAAAACGTTTGCCCGTCGCGCCCATGCGGGCCTGCAACCGTGTCAGGCCAATTTCAGCCGGTCGGATCAGCGTAAAGGCCGGCGTAAGGTTGAGCGGCTGCCAGAGCGCGTCAAGCTCGGCGGCGCTGCTGTGGGCCAACACCGAAAGCCAGTGCTGGCGTGCCGTTTGCTGTTTCATTCGTGCTCCAGAGTGAGTTCAATCATGTCGCCACGCGTCAGGCTGACGGAGTACTCCGCCATCGCACCATCGGTGGTTTTATTCAGGGTGCGCACGCACAACAAGGGGGAATGCAGTGCGATCTCCAGCTGCTTGCACTCTTTGGCCTGAGCCCGACGGGTGCTGATGCGCGTTTGCGTGCGCACCAGCTGCTTGCCGGTGTGCTGCCGCAGGAAGTCGTGGAGCGAGCCGCTGGTAAAGCGTTGTAGCTGCGGCCACCAACTGAGGTCGGGCAGGAAGTGATTAATCAGGCACACCGGCAGGCCATTGACCCGGCGCAGCGTGCGCAGATGAATGACGTTGTCGCCTTCGTTCACGCCTAATGCGGCCGCGACGTCTGTACTGGCAGGACGCAATACGGCCAGCAGGCGCTCACTGGTGGGATCGCTGCCCTGTTCCAGTAAGTTCTGGCTGAAGCGGGCCTGCGCATGGAGCGGATAATCATACGGGCGCATTAACACCAAAATGCCGACGCCGTGGCGACGCTGCAGCAACCCTTTATTCACCAGTTCATCAACCGCCCGACGTAAGGTGTGGCGGTTAACGGCATAGTGATCGGCCAGCTGTTGCTCCGAAGGAAGGTAGTCACCACTGCGATAACGCTCCTGAACAGCCTGCTCCAGTTGCGCCGCAACGGCCTGATACACAGTGGTCGGATGTCTGGATAACTCCATCACAAATAAATCCTCACAGCGTAAGGGGGATTTCGCAGCCGGTGGACTGCGGGATGGCTACAGCGTGACGGGATCAGATGACAGAGAGGTGACGACTTAGTGAAGCGAAGGTGAATTTGTCTGTGAAGCGCAGGACACCGGACAGGTCTGAGAGTAAACCGCTCAACGCCATAGGGCATCCATGCCAAAGAGCGGTCAGGGCTTATCCGGCTGTTTAATCAGGAAAATCGGTTGATAATGACGTCTGTTTCCAGGCTTCTATCTGTACCAGTCGCGCTTTGAGTTTTTCCGTTACCGCCTCATAACCCCATGCTCCCATCACCACGTGGCGCGGCGGTTCGGGGTGTTCAGCAATGGCGATCATCGCGCTCGCCGCACGAACAGGGTCACCTTTCTGCGTGCCGCTGTACGCCACCGTCGCCTTCATCCTGGCGGCAGCGGTTTCGGCATAATCCGGTAAGGTGCTCGGGGTCTGATGCAGGGAACGTCCTGCCCAGTCGGTACGAAACGGGCCGGGTTCAATACAGGTCACGTGAATCCCTAACGGACCCACTTCCTGGGCGAGCGAATCAGACCAGCCCTCTACGGCGTGCTTACTGGCAGCATAATAACCTGAGCTGGCAAAGCCGATAAATCCTGCCACGGAGGTGATATTCATAATGTGGCCCCGTCGCGCGGTGCGCATAGCCGGCAGTACCGCACGCGTCAGAGCAAACAGACCGAAAACGTTGGCATCAAACTGCGCGCGAATGGCCTTGTCTTCCCCTTCTTCGACGGAACTTTGGTAACCGTAACCCGCATTATTGACCAGTACGTCAAGGGTGCCGAACGTTTCAAGCGCTTTGTTGACCGCCTTATCAATACTGTGTTGTTGCGTCACATCCAGTTCAACCGCGATCGCGTTCGGATGGCCGTCAACCGGATCGGCGATCGCTGATCGATGGCGTGCAGTTACGACCACCCGGAATCCGCGGGCGATGGTCTGCTGCGCCAGTTCACGGCCAAATCCCGTTGAACATCCAGAAATCAGCCACACCGGTTGTGTGTTTGTTCCCATGATCAGGCTCCTGTTATCGGTTTAGCAAAGGGCTGCCGGACATCCGCATGGCCGGCAGCAAGCAGAGTCTTGCCGCAGGGCGAGTGAAAATTTACCCGCTACTGTTTTTTATGAAAAAGTTGGCTGGCCGTGTCACTGAGAATCTGGACCGCGCCACGATCCCCTTTAACCATGGAGGCCATAAAGGATTTGGCCTGACTGAACGTGATATGTGGCGGCAGAGGCGCGACTTCCGGATCGGTTTTTACCTCCAGCAGTACAGGCCGGTCAGCGCTGAGCGCCCGTTGCCATGCACCTGCGAGCGCATCCGGATTATCCACATAGATCCCTGTCAATCCCAGGGATTCAGCGAACTCAGCATAGTTAACGTTCGGCAGTTGCTGGGTTGCTTCGAAGCGCGGATTGCCCTCCATCACGCGCTGTTCCCAGGTCACCTGATTGAGGTCCTGATTATTGAATACACAAACAATCAGGCGCGGATCGGCCCATTGTTGCCAGTATTTCTGAATGGTGATCAGCTCAGCCATATTATTCATCTGCATCGCCCCGTCTCCCACCAGCGCCACAACCGGCTTGTGCGGATGGGCAAATTTGGCCGCAATCGCGTAGGGCACCGCCGCCCCCATACAGGCCAGGCCGCCGGACAGTGAGGCGCGCTGGCCCTGTTTTACACGATAGTCACGCGCAAACCAGTTGGCACAGGAGCCGGAATCAGAGGTCACAATGGCATCGTCCGGCAGTTGCGGCGACATTTCCCATACCACACGCTGCGGATTAACAGGATTGGCAGGAGCATGCGCTCGCGTTTCCATCAGTGTCCACCACTCTTGTACCTGACGTGCAATATCCTCCTGCCAGCGACGATCGGTTTTGTGCTCCAGCAAAGGTAACAAAGCACGCAACGTTTCTGCGGCATCGCCGTGCAGATTCACTTCACAAGGATAACGCAGGCCCAGCATGGCAGGATCGATATCAATCTGTACTGCGCGTGCCTGACCTTCTTTCGGCAGAAATTCCGTCCAGGGAAAGCCGCTACCGATCATCAGCAGCGTGTCGCAGTGTTGCATCATTTCCCAGGAGGGCCCCGTGCCAAGTAAACCAATAGCGCCGGTCACAAAAGGGGCATCATCCGGCAGCACATCTTTACCTAACAACGCTTTTGCCACGCCCGCGCCCAACAGATTAGCCGCTTTCACCACTTCTGTCGCCGCATCGCGGGCACCAGAACCAATAAGAATGGCGACCTTTTTCCCGCTGTTCAGCACCTCCGCAGCACGTTGCAGATCATGGTCGTAAGGGACAACTTTGGGGCGCTGATAGCCGCTGCCAGAATGGGTAAACCCGTGAAGGTGCGGAGGCGCCTGCCAGGCTTCGTCCTGAATATCTTTCGGGACGATCACCACCGCCACGCCATTCTGTGCAATGGCAATACGAACGCCACGGTCAATCAGATGGCGGACCTGCGCAGGCGCGGAGGCTTCCTGCACAAAATTAGCCACGTCGGAAAAAATCCGGTCAAGGTTCATTTCCTGCTGATAACTGGCACCGCGAGCGGTCGCTTCCGCCTGCCCGGCAATGGCGAGAACCGGTGCGTGATCCATTTTGGCATCGTAGAGCCCGGTCAGAAGATGTGTCGCACCCGGGCCGCCCGTTGACAGACAAACGCCAAGCTCGCCGGTAAATTTGGCATGTCCGGCGGCCATAAAGGCGGCCATTTCTTCGTGACGGACTTGGATAAATTCAATGCCGTCACCCTGTTCGTTGGCACGCTGAATGGCCCCTAAAACACCGTTGATGCCATCGCCCGGATAGCCATAAATGCGCGTAACGCCCCACGCCTTGAGACGCTGGACAAAAAAATCACTGGTTTTGGTACTCATGGTCGCCTTCCCCTCTTAGTCCGTGCAGACTTAAAGGGTAGTCGATCAAAAAAATATCAACGGTCAGTGATGGGTTTCGTGCACAGGCGATGTTGCATTCGTACCTGTCATCGCGAAAAAGCGTTCTTACTGCGCGGGCTACTGGCTTCCGTATTCCATCGCGTTATGTTTGCCGATCAGTGAGCGCAGGGGCACACTGCTTTTCATGACCGGGGATTTGATCACGATGTAGCTGAAGTATTTATCAATGCCGATTTGGGCATCGAGCATCTTCTCAATCACGTCCTGGTAGTGCTCAATACTGCGGGTGATAAAGCGCAGAAGGTAATCGTAACCGCCGGTAATCAGATGGCACTCCATCAGCTCATCGACGTCACGCATCGCAGCTTCAAACTTCATAAAGTCTTCGCGGCGGTGTCCGTTAAGCGTGACTTCGGTAAAGACGGTGACGGAATCGGTAATTTTGGTGAGATTAACGTGCGCTTCATAGCCCGTGATGAATCCCGCCTGTTCCAGGCGCTTGACGCGTTGCAGGCAAGGGCTCGGGGAAAGCCCGACGGCATCGGCGAGATTAACGTTGCTGATACGGCCATCTTTTTGTAGTTGCACCAGAATATTGATATCGATGCGATCGAGTTTCATTAAGCCGTTCATAGCACCCCTCATTGTTTACCGCTGTACTGGACGTTCGTGACTACCCAGAAATACGCTGTGTACTCGCGCAAAGCGCACTTTTATTACTCCTTAAAATACGCCTTTTAAAATAACAACTGCGCTACTTTTTTGTAACACAAAAAATCCCGGGCTTATCACGCTTTGCAAAAAATGCGCCAGCGTGACACCCGGTTGCGGCCTGGTGGACCGCATCCCGGGTGGCTGCCTTGTCAATGAGGGCCAGTGCAGTTACAAACGACCGGTCGCCCGCGCCAGCGCGATATCGAAAATATGCAGCGCCTCTTCAAGTTGCGAATCGGTGGTCACTAACGGTGCAAGGAAACGTATGGTATTGCGATGCAAGCCACATTTAATCAGCAGCAACCCTTCCTGACAGGCGCAGTCGAGGATCTTTTGCGTCAGTGCACTGTCGGGTTTGTGTGTGTCCACATCCAGAATCTCAACGGCCTGCATAAAACCTACGCCGCGCACATCGCCAATACAGGCATACTTGTCTGCCAGCTGACGCAGACGCTGATTCAGTTGCTCACCTAACTGACAAGAACGCGCCAGCAGATTTTCCTGCTCAAAGATATCCAGTACCGCGAGGGCCGCCGCACAGGCCAGCGCGTTACCGCCATAGGTCCCGCCCAGTCCGCCCGGCGCCGGGCTGTCCATGATCTCGGCTTTACCTACCACGCCCGAAATCGGCAACCCGCCCGCCAGACTCTTCGCCGTCGTGACTAAATCCGGTTTGATGCCAAGTTGCTGGAAGGCAAACATGGTGCCGGTACGGCCAAAGCCGCTCTGGATTTCATCACAGATCAACACAATGCCGTGCTGGGTGGTAATGCGGCGCAGGGCCTGCATAAACGCGGGACCGGCCGGTAAGAAGCCGCCATCGCCCTGCACCGGTTCAATGATAATGGCGGCCACGCGCTCCGGCAGAATCTGCACCGCAAACAGCTGCTCCAGCGCCTTCAGACAGTCGGCCTCCGTGACACCGTGCAACGGATTCGGGAACGGCAGACGATACACATCACTCGGGAACGGACCGAAATTCTGTTTGTACGGCGCAGACATGCCGGTCAGCGTGACACCCAGCAAGGTACGACCGTGGAAGGCACCGTCAAAAGCGATAATGCCGGGACGTTGCGTATAAGCTCGCGCAATTTTTACCGCATTCTCGACGGCTTCTGCGCCGCTGGTGAAGAAAACACTTTTATAATGATCTTCACCGCCGACCAGCTTATTGAGGCGCTGTGCCAGTTCGATATAGCCGGGATAGGCCACAACCTGAAAACAGGCATGCGACACCAGGCCGAGCTGACGGGTCACGGCGTTAACGACCGCAGGATGGTTATGACCGACGTTCAGTACGCCGATGCCGCCCACGAAATCCAGATAGCGGTTCCCTTCCACATCCCATACTTCGCTGCCTTTCGCGCGTTCGATCACCAGCGGATGTGCGGTAACGATGCCACGCGGCACATGGTGTTCTCGGACATCCAGCAACAGGCTGTTATCCGAATAAGTTTGCTGTTCTGCCAGGACATTCTGCATTTCTCTACCTCATCCACGTCGTGTTCGGTTGGCTTAAGTATCGCAATCTGTTGAGCGATGACGGTGCCGTAATTCCGCCAGTAGCGGCATTAAGTGTTAAAATCCCACAGGTTTCAGCAAGGAAATGTTGCCCCCAGCCCGTGGCAGGCCAGCGTGATAAATGCCCGTATTCCATGCGGTATCAACGCGTCGTTAAAGTCATAGGCCGCATGGTGCAGCGGCTTGCAGGGCGCGGAACCGATCCATAAATAGGCGCCGGGTTTGGCCTGCAACATAAAAGCAAAATCTTCTGAGGTGAGCGCGGGCTGAGCCGCGAGGCGTGCCTGCATACCTGCGGCCTGCAGGGCGGCAAGTGCCTGAGTCGCTTCCGCATCACTGTTGATCGTGGCCGGGTAATAGCGTAGATAGTTCACCTCAGCCTGTAAGCCGTGCGCGGCCGCGATGTGTTCTGCCATCTGCCGCAGGCGTGATTCGATGATGTCCTGCGCCGCGGGATTAAAGGTGCGCACCGTACCGGTGATGTTGGCTTCCGCAGGGATCATATTGTGGGAGAAACCGCCCTGCATGCGCGTCACGGTCAGCAGAGCCGGTTCGCAGGGATCAAGTGCCCGTGGCACCAGCGTGTTGAGCTGGACCACCAGCTCGCTCAGCGCCAGCAGCGTGTCATGGGTCAGATGAGGCTGGGCAGCATGCCCGCCTGCGCCTTTGACGGTGATATCAAAACGGTCGGCTGCCGCCATAATCGGCCCCGGACGGGTTTGAATCTCCCCAAGCGGCAGCTCGGGCCAGTTATGCAGCGCATACACGGCATCGCAGGGAAAGCGTTCAAACAGGCCATCGTCGATCATAGCCTTCGCGCCCGCCAGCCCCTCTTCTGCCGGTTGAAAGATAAAACACACCGTACCGTCAAACGCAACGTCACGCGCCAGTTTCTCCGCTGCGCCCAGCAACATGGTCGTGTGGCCATCATGACCACAGGCGTGGCTGCGGTTTTGTTGCAGGCTGGTCCAGGCAATCTCGCCTTTATCCTGCATAGGAAGCGCATCCATATCGGCACGCAACCCAATCATGCGCGAATTTGTGCCTTTCCTCAGTATGCCCACGACGCCGGTTTTACCGATGCCACGATGCACTTCAATACCCAGATCGTGTAAAAAGCGGGCAACAATGTCGCTGGTACGCTGCTCCTGAAATCCCAGCTCCGGGTTACGGTGCAGATCCCGGCGCAACGCCACTAAATGATCCATCTTAATATCCTCGTGAACGATCGATAACGCCGTGCAGCGGCTCACCGCGCTGAAAACGCCGCAGGTTGGCCACCAGTGCGCTCACCGCGCTGTCGTTTTGTGTGCGGCTGGCAATATGGGGCGTGAGCCAGATGGCGGGATGGGTCCAGAACGCATGACCGGCAGGGAGCGGTTCCGGCTCCGTTACGTCAATCACCGCGGCCCGTAACTGACCGCTGTCCAGCGCGGTCAGCAAATCCTGTTCGTTAAGCTGCGGTCCGCGTCCGGCCTGCACCAGCGCGGCCCCGGCGGGCAACTGGCTGAACAGTCTGGCATTGAGCAGGCCCTCTGTGCTGGGCGTCAGTGGTAACAGGCACACCAGAATGTCGCTGCGTGCCAGAAACGCGGGCAGCTGCGCGTCACCGTGCCAGCACACTGCGCCCGGTATCTGATGAGGCGTCCGGCTCCAGCCGCCGCAGTCAAAGCCTAATGTCTGAAGCTGGGTCAGTGCGGCGCGCCCCAGTTCGCCGAGTCCCATGATCCCTACGCGCCGTTCGCTGGCGGGCACGGCTGAATGCGCCTGCCACTGCTGCGCACGCTGTTGCTGGAAATAGCGCGGCATATCGCGATGCAGTCCCAGCACGGCGAAGGTAATGTATTCCACCATGCCCTGCGTCAGCCCGGGTTCAATCATCCTCACTAACGGCAGGTGCGCAGGAAGCGCGGACAGATCGAACTGTTCCGCCCCGGCACCGACAGAAAACAGAATTTTCAGGTTGGGAAACCGGCGGGTCACATCGTCCGGCGGCACCCAGGCGATCACCGCCTCCACCTGCTCCGGCTCACCCGTTTCGGGCCAGAGATGTAAGTGGATATCCGGCGCATGCGCCGCCAGCCAGCGCTGCCAGTAAAGGCCACGCTGGGGCTCCGATTTGTACACGATATGCATCAGGCCATCGCCTGGGTCATTAAGCCAAACGCCTGCATGCCCTGTGGTGCCCACACCTGGCCACGTACCATGGTGACCGGGGCATCCACATTGGCCAGTCCAAGACTTTCAAGCCAGCTGGCCATCGGCAGCGCGGCGTCGGTGTCCATGCGCAGATATTCCCCTTTCAGGCCCTGCATTAACGCGGCGGTCAGTGCCTGTGCCACCGGTAAACTGTCCGCGATCACCGGACCAATCACCCAGCCGCGGCCAAAACGGCGCAGGCTGGCAAACCCCCGCGCCTGTTGCGCGTCGTCCTGCAAAATAACGGTCTGATTATCGTTAATAAGATGCGCAATAAGTTCAGGGCGGTACAGTCCATGCGCCGCTTGGTCCATCTGCACCAGCCTGTCCTGGTCTTCGGCGGTTGCGGCAGACAGAGTTAACCCCGCCGGGATAGGCACGGCCGGCACGCTGCTCAGGGATGGCGTTTGGTACTGGAGAATGTTACCGCAGGCCACAAAACCCAGTTTCTCGTAAAGGCCCTTGCCCATGTCGGTGGCGTGCAGACGTACGTTATAGCCGGGGACTTTTTCCAGCAGCGCCAGCATCAGCTGCTTGCCCAGTCCCCGGCCCTGATGCTGATTGGCCACAATGACCAGGCCAATGGTGGCGGCCTCGTCACCCCAGCGCCACAGAATCGCGCTGCCGATGACCTCGCCCTGCTCTTCAATCACTACGCCTTCGCCAAGCTGGATGCCGATCGCCCAGTCCTCGCGACGGTGCGGCCAGTTAAGTGCCTGGCTCATGGCGTGAACCTGCGGGATATCGTCTGAGGTCATGGTACGAATATGAAATGTCATTTTGCTTTCCTTACATCATGCCAGGTGCATCAAGTGCGCTGCCGTCAGTGAAACGGCTGTAGCGATAAGGTGTCGGATCGACAACCGGCGTGGCGTCAGTTGCCAGCTCGGCGGCAAGGCGGCCCGCACCGGGGCCAATGCCAAAACCGTGGGCGCTGAAGCCCGCCGACAGCACCAGACCGGGCAGTTTTGCCACGGTGGAGATGACCGGAATCGCATCCGGGGTGCTGTCAATCATGCCGCCCCAGGCCTGGGCAACCTTCAGGTTGGCCAGGGCAGGAAACTCCCGGCGCATCGCTGCCAGGCCGTTTTCCACCACCGAGCGATCGGCGGCCGGATCGAGAATACGCATGCGCTCAAACGGCGAAACGCTATCCAGATCCCAGCGGCCCATGGCTTCAGGCCCATGGAAAAACGGTTTAATCCCCAGGTTCAGGGTAAGGTTTTTACGACGACTTTTGAATGTGGGATAAAACTGCTTCAGATAACGCAGACCCTGCGCGCCGGGCTCCAGTCTGCCGCGGCCGGAGACGGAAACCGTATAGCTGCCGTCCAGCTGTGGGCGACAGGCGAAACGTTCGGTATAAAACGGCACGGTAATGGCCTGCCGAATGGGCTGGGTGCGAAACGCGGTGCCAATCACGTTGCCAAGCGGCAGATCGAGACCGTGACGACGGCAAAACATTGAGGTCCATGCCCCGGCAGCACAGATCACACGGCTGGTCTTGATCAGGGCGCGTTCCGTAACGACGCCGCTGACACGGCCCGCCGTGATATCCAGCCCGCGCACGGCACACTGCTGAAAAACCTGCGCCCCGTTTTTCTGCGCCCCTATGACAATGCCGGGGGCGGCGAGTCGCGGCTCAGCAGCACCGTCCGTAGGCGCTGATACGCCGCCCAGCCAGTCAGTGGTACTGCCCGGCGTCATCGCTTTAGCCTGCCGGGCATTCAGAATATCGCTGCGCACGCCGTACTGCTTCGCCATCTGCCCCCACTTATCCCAGGCGGCAATATCCGCTTCATTGCGGGTGGCATACACCAGGCCGCTGCGGCGAAACCCCAGCTCTTCCCCGGTTTCCTGACTCAGTTGTTCCCAGCCGCGCAGGGCTTCAATCACCAGTGGCAGTTCACGCTCGTCGCGATTCTGCTGGCGGCACCAGCCCCAGTTGCGGCTGGACTGTTCGGCCCCGACCAGGCCTTTTTCTATCAGCACCACTTTCAGGCCCTGCTTTGCCAGATACCAGGTTGCGGCTGCACCGGCGATACCGGCACCTATCACCACCACATCAGCAGCATCCGGGAAATCCGGGCTGTCCTGTACATATCGAATCGGTGCGGGCATGTCGTCACAACCTCGTCGTGTGTTGGGGCAACATGGCAATGGCGTGCTGCCCTGCCCCGGAATGGGGGGCGCTTGTTTACCGGTTATTCGGCTTTCAGGATCTCTTCGTGCTCGTCGAGCCAGCCCTGACGGAGTTCAGGCACGGCACGTTTCAGGCGTTCAAAATAGAGCTCGCGGGTCGGCTGCTCGTAATTTTCCCGCGCCAGTTGGGTGACGATAGCGCCATTGCGCATGACGACGATCTCATCGCACACCGCTCTGACGGCGTGCATATCGTGGCTGATAAAGATGACAGACAGCCCCAGTTCACGGCGCAGCTCACTGATCAGATCCAGTACCGCCGAGGCCACCACGGTATCGAGCGCCGAGGTTACCTCATCGCACAGAATGACATCCGGCTCTGCCGCCAGCGCGCGCGCCAGGTTCACGCGCTGCTTTTGTCCACCGGACAGCGACCAGGGACGGCGCGAGAGCACGGTACGTGGCAGCCTGACCAAATCCAGCAGTTGATACAGCCGGTTCTGCCGGGCGATGCCGCTCAGCCCATGAAACAGCGTCAGCGGGCGTGACAGAATTTGTTCCACACTGTGTGCAGGATTGAGCGCCGTATCCGCCATCTGGAAAACATACTGAATACGACGCAGTTCGTTATCCGTGCGCTTTTGCATCTGACCGGCCACCATGTGACCGTTAAACAGGATTTGCCCCTGACAGGCCGGGTTCAGGCCGGCGATAGCATGAGCCAGCGTGGTTTTGCCCGAGCCGGACTCACCGATAATGCCGATGGCCTGGCCTTTCCAGAGCGTAAGATTGATGTTTTCCAGAATGCGCACTTTGGGCAAACCATCACTGCCTTTGGGTCCGTAACCCGCAGACAGGTCGCGTACTTCCAGCAGCGGCAGCTCATTCGCCTTTGCCGGGCACCAGTTGCTGGGGCGTTCTTTCTGTTGCGCCGCCGCCATCAGCAGGCGCGTATAGTCCGACTGCGGTGCGCCTATCAGATGGGCCGTGGTGCCGTATTCGGCAATTTTTCCCTGCAGCAAAACCAGAATACGGTCGGCCATTTGTGCAACGACGGCCAGATCGTGGCTGACATAAATCGCCGTCACGCCACGCTGTTTGACCACGCGGCGGAAGGCTTTGAGCACTTCGACCTGCGTGGTGACATCCAGCGCGGTAGTGGGCTCATCAAGAATCACCACCTCCGGATCGCTAATCAGCGCCATGGCCGTCATTAAGCGCTGGAGCTGTCCGCCCGAAACCTGATGCGGAAAGCGATCGCCAATGGTGTCCGGATTCGGCAGCGCCAGCTCCCGAAACAGGCCCAGCGCTTTGGCTTTTGCCGCCTTGCGCGTCATCGTGCCGTGAATCACCACTGGCTCGATCACCTGGTCGATAATTTTCATGCCGGGGTTAAACGAGGCCGCCGCACTTTGCGCAATGTAGGCGACCTTATTTCCGCGGAAAAAGCGAAGTTCGGCAGGCGTCAGTGCCATGACGTTGGTGCCCGCGACGTGGATATTTCCCTCGGCGATCTTACAACCGTGGCGGGCATAGCCCATCAGCGCCATTGCGATGGTGGTTTTCCCCGAGCCGGATTCACCAATCAGCGCCAGGACTTCCCCCTTCTGCACGGTGAAGCGAATATCGGAGACGATATCCAGCTCATCGCCATTGTCGTTGTGCGCCGTTACGCGCAGCTTATCCACCGAAATCACAGGCATCGCCGTATGTGGTGTCACGTTCATGCCCCCTCCTTTGCCAGCGTCAGCGGACGCATGCTTTGCAGACTGTCAATAAACAGGTTTACGGCGATAGTAAGACTGGCAATCGCCAGGGCGGGCATCAACACCGCCGGCGAACCGTCAAACAGCCCCTGAATATTTTCGCGGACTAAGGTGCCCCAGTCGGCATACGGCGGCTGGACGCCCAACCCCAGGAAGCTCAGGCCGCTCAGCAGCAGGACGATGTACACAAAGCGCAGACCAAAATCGGCCAGCACCGGATGAACCATGTTCGGCAGAATATCGTGGATGGCGATGTACCAGCGGCTTTCGCCCCGCAGCCGGGAGGCGCGGACGTAATCCATATTGCGCAAACTACTGGCCAGCGCAAACGCAATGCGGAAGGCGCCCGGCCAGTAGGTGAACACCGCCGTGATCAGCAGCATCGGCAGTGAAGAACCAAATACCGCCACAATCATCAGCGCCAGAATTTTACCCGGCAGCACCAGCATCGCGTCGTTAATGCGACCCAAGAGCTCTTCCAGCCAGCGTCCGGTGACCGCCGCGATTAAGGCCAGCATCGTCCCAATCAGGCTGGCCAGAATGGCCGCGCCGAGTGCCAGGCCCAGCGAGAATTTCGCGCCGTACATAATGCGCGTGAGCATATCCCGCCCCAGATAATCGGTGCCCAACAGGTTTTCGGGGGTGAATCCGCCCATCAGCGGCCCGGAACCAATATCGTCGAGGCTGTGCGGTGCCCACCAGGTGCCAAACAGCGCGATGACCAGCCAGAACAGGGTCACGATCAGGCCCAGGCGACCTGATAACGACAGTGACTGAAAAATGCGCCAGGGAAGCAGAAGTTTCATCAGCTCCTCCATTTCGGGTTAAAGGCGATAGTGACAATATCCGCAGCCAGCAGCAGCAACAGATAACAGCCGGCAAACAGCATGACGCAGAGCTGCACGACGGGCAGATCGCGGTTACTGACCGCATCCACCATCTGGCTGGCCAGACCGGGATAGCTGAAGATGGTTTCAATGATGATGACGCCACCAAACAGATAAGAAAGGCTGAGGGAAATCGCGTTTGCAATCGGGCCAACGGCGTTAGGTAAGGCATGACGCAACACGGCGCGCATCGGGGAAACGCCTTTCAGCAACGCCATTTCCAGATACGGGCTGTCGAGCTGGTTAATGATGGCCGCACGCGTCATGCGCGCCATCTGGGCGACCAGGCCGCAACATAGCGTGATGACCGGCAATGCGTAGGCTTTGATATAGCTGGCGAAATCCATGTTGGGACTGCCCAGTGACATAGCCGAGACCCAGTGCAGCTTCACGGCGAAGATCAGCACCGCTACGGTCGCCACCAGAAATTCCGGTACGGCTACCGTGGCCATAGTGCCAATCACCAGCGCGCGATCCAGCTTAGAGCCGCGGTTCATCGCGGCGGCAATACCGATAATCAGCGCAAGCGGCACGCAGATGGCGGTGGTGGTCGCCGCCAGTTCAAACGTGGCCGGAAGCCGCTGTGCCACCAGCTGTGCCACCGGCAGATGACTGGCAAATGAGGTGCCAAAATTCCCTGTCAGCATGCCGCCGAGCCAGGTGAAATAGCGCACCAGCAGCGGCTGATCTAAGCCCAGTTGCTGACGCAGGGCCGCCACGGTTTCGGGTGTGGCGTTTTGCCCCAGGATCATTTGCGCCGCATCGCCCGGCAGCAGGCTGGTGATAAAGAACACCACCGCTGAGACGATAAGCAAGGTCAGGATGCCGGCGCCAATGCGCCGGGCAATCAGGAACATCATGTATCGGTTCATCGGCGAACTCCTCTTACAGACGCGTGATCAGGCAGACAGCCAGGCAAACTCGTGGAAGCGATAGCCCATCAACATGCCTGACGGCCAGGCTTCCAGCCCTTTCAGCTTCTTGCTGTAACCATCCATCGAGCTGATAAAGGCAGGAATCAGCGTGCCGCAGTGGTCATAGATCAGGGTTTGCATATCGCCGTACATCTGCTTGCGTTTGGCTTTATCACGTTCGCCACGCGCCGCAATCACCAGCTGATCGAACTGTTCATTTTTCCAGCCGCATTCGTTATTCGGTGCGCTGGAGAGATAAAACTGTGAGAACAGCATATCCAGTGTTGGCCGCGGGTTGATGGAGCCGTAACCAATGGGATCTTTCATCCAGTGGGTGCCCCAGTAGCCTTCATACGGCACACGACGCACGTTGACGTTCAGTCCGACATTGCGACCTACCTGCTGAATCAGCTGCGCGCCTTCGGTTGCGCCTTCCAGCGGCGGCGTTGTCACAATCTCAATGGTTTGCCCGCTCATGCCGGCTTTGTTGATATAAAACTTCGCTTTTTCCGGATCCAACGGACGGGGTTTGAGATCGGCGTTGTACAGCGGGTGCCACGGCGGCACCGGCGTGTCGTTGCTGACGTCGCCAAAGCCCTGCAACACGGTTTTCACCACGATCTCACGGGGTTGCAGATATTTCATCGCCAGCACGAAATCCGGATTGCTGCCGGGTTTAATGTCGCTGCGGATAATCAGGTTGGTGTACATGCCGCCCTTGGTTTCAAGCACCCCATGATCCGGTGTACGGCTGATGCGCATACTGTCCGAGGCTTTCAGCCCTGAAGCCACCTGAATATCGCCTGATAACAGAGCATTGACGCGGGCCGCCTGATCGGTCACGCCGAGCAGTTCCACCTGGTCCAGATGCGGCAGCCCCGGTTTAAAATAGTTGGGATTTTTCGTGCCAAGCGTACTGACGCCAGGCGTAAAGCTTTTGCAGACAAACGGCCCTGTGCCGATACCTTTGCTGAAATCTTTGGTGCCGTCCTGCACGATCAGGAAGGGCGACGTCGCGAGCATGTAGGGAACGTCAAAGTTAGGTGCCACCAGAATAAGCTGCACTTCATTGTCGTTGACGGCGTTGATGGTTTTGAACTGCTCAGCCAGCTTGAAAGCGCTGGACGCGACGGCCGGATCTTTATGGCGGCTCAGTGAATAAACCACGTCTTTGGATGTAAACGGCTTACCATCATGGAAGGTCACGCCTTTACGCAGCTTAATGCTCCAGGTGACGCCATCGTCAGAGTCGATGGATTCCGCCAGCGCAGGTTTCACCGTCAGGGTTTTATCCACCTCTGTCAGACCGCTGTAGAACATAAACTGGCGCGTAAAGTCGGCGCTGTTATTGCCTTTCGCCGGGTCCAGCGTGTCAGTCGCCGACGCATTGGACATGCCCACACGGATTTTGCCGCCCTGAGTCGGTTTCTCCTCTGCCAGCGCCATGCCAGGGAAGCCGATCAGCCCGGTGCTCATCGCGGCCCCGGCTGAAAGCAATTTCATCAGACTGCGGCGGGACAGCGTACCTTCAGTGATCATCCGCGTCAGAGCAGGATTGGTTACGTCAGATTCTTTATTATCGATTTTACTCATCTGTACACCCTCATTACGTTTTCAAGCGAACGGTGAAATTCCCTGCGTTAATCAGACGGCACATGCTGTGTGGCGCGCACCGCGAAGGCGATGATCCGGTCATGATGTTTCGACCCGACAATGCCCCGGCGGCCTGAAAAACAATGTGAAGTTATGAAAGGCGATCCTTTGCTTTGTAGTAGAGCCCGGCGAGAGGCAGGAACCACGGTTTTCCGTGATAACCCGGCAGTGCAGGCCATGTCTCGCGCTGCCAGGGGTTATCGCGGGATTTCTCACTCAACAGATCGGCCATGACCCGGCCCATCCATACCGACATCTGCGTGCCATGCCCGCTGTAACCCAGCGAGTAAAACACACCGTCCTGTTCGCCTGCGTGCGGCAGGCGATCGGCGCTCATATCCACCATGCCGCCCCAGCAGTAGTCGATCTGCGTATGGCGCAGTCTGGGGAACATACTGGCCATGGCGGCGTGCAGGATGTCCCCGCTGCGGGAGTCCGACGTCGGGTTACTGATGGCGAAGCGTGCCCGGCCACCGAACACCAGACGGCTGTCCGCGGTGGTCCGGAAGTAGTTGCCGATGTTCATGGAGGTCACATAGTTACGTTTATGCGGCAGCAAGCCGGTAAGAAGCGCCGTATCCAGCGGCTCGGTCACCACGATAAAGCTGCCTACCGGCACAATACGGCGCTGGAACCACGGGAACGGACCGTCACTCGAACAGCCCGTCGCCATCAGCACTTTATCGGCCAGAATGTCACCTTTGCTGGTCACCACCCGATGGCGGTAGCCGTCAAGCCGTTCCAGCTTCGTAACGTGATGGTGCGTATAAATTTTTGCCCCACTGCGGGCCGCGACTTCGGCCAGGCCGACGCCAAATTTGCCCATGTGCATCTGGCCGCCGTGATGCTGTAGCAGGCCGCCATGGAAATCGCCGCCGTCGATCTCCTGCGCAATCTCTGACTGACTGAGCAGCTCCACCTCCGGATCCACCGTACGGCGCATCAGTTCCCAGGCCTCACGCAGGCCGGAGAAGTGCGACGCCTTACTGGCCAGTTTGAGCTTGCCGCACAGACGAAAGTCACAGTCAATCTGCTCGTCTTTAATCAACTGTCCGACATAGGTCACGGCATCATCGAATGCCTTATAGAACCGACTGGCCTGCTCAAGCCCCTGGCTGGCCACCAGTGAAGCAAAGTTTTGCGCCACGCCGGTGTTGCAGTGACCGCCATTACGGGCGGAGGCCTGACTCATTACCTCCCCGCTGTCCAGCACCACCACATTGATCCCACTGCGCGCCAGCGTTAAGGCCGCCGAAACACCGGTAAAGCCCGCCCCGATCACCACCACATCCGCGTGGGCGGGTAACGGACCGCTGGCGGCCGCGCGAAACGCCGGTGCGGTCGCCTGCCAGTACGATTCCAGTTTCATGACGCTGTCCTCACAGACCCACGACGCCGGGCAGGCCGCCAATGTCTTTGATTTCGGTGTATTGGTAATAGGGGTTAGCCGGTTCGTGGCCACGGTTGACCCAGACCTTGTGTTTAATGCCAAGATCGTGCGCCGTCATCAGGTCATAGCGGAAACTGGAGGAGACATGCAGAATTTCATCCGGACGGCAGTCCAGTTTCTCCAGCATGTATTCAAAGCCTTTCATCTGCGGTTTATACGCGCCCGCTTCTTCTGCGGTAATCGTCATGTGGATGGGCGCACCCAGACGAGGAATATGGTGCGGAATCAGATCCTTCATTGAATTGGTCAGCAGCACCAACGGGAAGGCTTCCGCCACTTTAGCTAACCCGGCAGGTACATCCGGATGCGGTCCCCAGGTGGCGCAGTCGGTGTAAATGTAATCGCTGTCTGCCTGCGTCCATGTCACGCCCCACTTTTTACAGGTGCGCTGAATCGCATTGCTGACCACATCGTAATAGGGTTTCCACGCGCCCAGCACTTCGTCCAGGCGGTAGCTGGAAAAGTCGGTCACAAAGGCCGCCATGTCTTTCGCGTCGACGCGATCGTGAAAACAGCGTTTTGCCGCACCGGCCATATCAAAAAAGATCAGCGTGCCATAGCAATCAAACGTGATGAATTTGGGTTTAAACAGTGCCATTACATTAACCTCGTTATTGTCTGGTTAGGTGCTTAAAAATCGATAAGGACGCTTTTCTGGCGCTGGCAGGCCTGGAACGCCTGACGACCCAAATCTTTGCCGATACCGGACCCCATGAACCCTCCGGTAGGAATAATGAAATCGCCGGACCGCCCGTAGCGGTTGACCCATACCGTACCGGAAGCGATTCCCCGTATCGCACGCATCGCACGTGGCAGGCTCAGCGTATGCACCCCGGCGCACAGGCCATAGGTCTCATGTGCCGCCAGCGCCAGCCCTTCGTCTTCGCTGTCGAACGTCTGAATTGTCAGCACAGGCCCGAAGATTTCCTGCTGCACTGCCGGATTATCCTGTTTCACCTGCGTCAGCAGCGTAGGTTGCCAGAACCAGCCCTCGTCGGTATCCGCGAAGCGGTCACCGCCCACCAGCACGTCTGCGCCCTGGGCTTTCGCCGCCTCAATCACGGACTGCACTTTGTTGCCCTGACGCGCATCAATCAGCGGGGCATAGCGGCTGGTCTCCTGCCAGGTCACGCCAGGCCGGACCTCACGACACAGCGCCGCCAGCCGTTCCGTCAGCGCACCGGCAATACCGCGCTGCACAATCAGGCGCGTTCCGGCAACGCAGGCCTGGCCGCCATTGGCGGTAAAGCCACGCAGAATGCGTTGTGCCAGCACCTCAATCTCGCCCGCATCATCAAACACCAGTTGGGGGCTTTTGCCGCCTAACTCCAGCGTGACGGGCTTCATGCCAAACTGGGCCGCATCACTCATAATGCGCGCGCCTGTGACAGTGGAGCCGGTAAAGGAGACTTTGCGCACCAGGGGATGCCTGACCAGGGCGCTGCCGGTCACCGCACCGCTGCCCTGCACAATATTCAGAATGCCCGCCGGTAACCCGGCCTGTACCGCCAGCTCGGCCATACGCACGGTGGACAGCGGCGTCAGCTCTGAAGGTTTTAGCACTACCGCATTGCCTGCGGCCAGCGCAGGTCCGCATTTCCATGAAGCCATCGATAGCGGGAAGTTCCACGGCGTGATCGCCCCGATAACGCCATAGGGCTCCGCAATCAACATGCCCAGGCTACTGTCGCGTGTCGGAAACAGATCGCCGCTGTATTTGTCGGCGCACTCGGCGTAAAAGCGAATGGCTTCGGCAGTAAAGGGAATTTCATGTTGTACGACATCGGTAATCGGACGGGTTGAGCCAAGGGCTTCAAGCTGCGCCAGCAGGGGATCCTGTTCGATTAAGTCTGCCCAGCGGCGCAATACCCGACCACGTTCACGCGGTGCACATCCTGACCAGCCGCTGGTTTTCAATGCCTGATGTGCCGTCATGACGGCATGGTCAACATCCTCTGCCTGGGCTTCGCGCAGCGTGGCAAACACCTTGCCATCAGACGGGCGTTTAACGGCAAAAGCGTCGCCCTGGGTCTGTACATGTTTTCCGCCAATATAGTGACCAGGCGGGAGTTGCACGCTTTCCGGGTCGAAACTCAACATGAAAGAATCCTTATTTTTTACACCCATCACACGCTGGATGAATTAATTTCTGGCAATGCTTTTCGGCACGCTTTATTAGGTAATGCAGAAAGTATGCCAGCCGTTAAAAAAATAAAAATGCGTTTAAAACCGCCCAAAAAAATTTTTGTGCCGTATTCGTGAAGGATTTATTGCGGAATTGCCGAAGGGTTAAACAGATGATTTAGCTCACAAAAAAGCCGCATTGCTTTGGTGCAATGCGCATGAAACTTGCACTAAAAAGGAGAATACGGATAAAACGTCGATCTGGCGCACAAAAAAAACGCCAGCATAACGTTCATGCTGGCGAGGAATATCAGAAATTATAAGTTAAATTACAGGCTGCCCATGTGAAATGTTTTTTGCTCCAGATATTCGTCAATGCCATATCGCGACCCTTCGCGACCTATCCCGGATAATTTCACGCCGCCAAACGGCGCGACTTCCAGCGAAATGACGCCGGTATTAAAACCGACCATGCCAAACTCCAGCGCTTCCGCCACGCGCCAGGCTCGACGGATATTTTCAGTAAAGAAGTAAGCGCCGAGGCCAAAGGGTGTGTCATTTGCCATCGCCAGCGCCTGTTCTTCATCATCAAAGATAAACAGCGGAGCCACCGGTCCAAAGGTTTCTTCCTGCGCGATGCGCATCTCACTCGTGACCTGTCCCAGCACGGTGGGCTGCACCCACGTACCGGGGCCGTTGCTGATGCCACCGGTCAACAGCGTTGCGCCTTTTTGCAGCGCATCATCAATGTGCCCGTTGACCTTCTCCACCGCGGAGGTATTGATCAACGGCCCGATAGTGCTGCCAGGGGCAAAACCATCTCCGACCTTCAGGGTCGCCACCGCGTCCAGCAGTCGGGCGGTAAAGCGTTCATAGATGTTACGCTGCACCAGAATACGGTTGGCACACACACAGGTTTGTCCCGCATTACGGAATTTGCTGGTCATCACGCCCGCGACGGCAATCTCGATATCCGCGTCGTCAAAGACAATAAGCGGCGCGTTGCCGCCCAGCTCCAGACTCAGGCGTTTAATGCTGTCAGCGCACTGCTTCATCAGCAGTTGGCCCACGCGCGTTGAGCCGGTGAACGAGATTTTACGCACCAGACGGCTTTCGGTCAGCGCGGCGCCGATGTCTGTCGGCATGCCGGTGAGCACCTGTAAAACGCCTGCCGGGAAACCCGCGCGCTCGGCCAGCACGGCCAGTGCCAGTGCAGACAGCGGCGTCAGGTCAGACGGTTTAACGATAATCGGGCAGCCTGCCGCCAGTGCCGGTGCGACCTTGCGGGTAATCATTGCGATGGGGAAATTCCAGGGCGTAATCGCTGCCGCGACGCCAACCGGTTGTTTCAGGACAATAATGCGCCGGTCGGTCGTTGGGGCGGGAATGGTGTCGCCATAAATCCGACGCGCTTCTTCCGCAAACCATTTCACAAAACTGGCACCGTAGAGCACTTCACCGCGCGCCTCCGCCAGCGGCTTGCCCTGTTCTGCCGTCATGATGATGGCCAGATCGTCAGCGTTATCAAGAATAAGCTGATGCCATTTTTCCAGCAGCGCCGCACGGGTGGCATTGGGGGTTGTCGCCCATGCATGGCGGACCGATTCGGCACAGGCAATTGCCGCCTCCGTTTCCTGGCGACCTAACGCCGGTACGCTAGCCAGCGTTTCGCCCGTAGCCGGATCGTTAACGGCGAGCGTTGCGCCCTGATAACCGTGTTGCCATTCACCGGCAAACAGCGCCTGCTGGCGCAGTAGTGTGTGATCTTTCAGTTGTATACGTGACATCGCATCCCCCTTTTTCAGTTCTCTTCACTTTATCGGTTGGGGGAAGCGCAGGATGTTGTTATTGGCAGCCAGAAAGCGTTCGCTATGGCGAATGACGGCCGAAAAAAAATTTTATGCCGTCAGGGCGCAACGCGGAGTCAGATCTGAAAGTCGATTACGGGCTCATCATCGCCTGCCGTAGAGAGCGCCTGCGCTTTAATCTCTTCAAGCGACAGATTCGCGTTGCACAGCTCAAGGAACTGCCAGACGTAATTGCGCTGCAGTTGTCCCCGTTTCAGGCCCAGCCAGACGGTGTTGGCGTCGAACAGGTGAGTGGCATCCAGCCGGACCAGCTCTCCGCCCGGCTCTTTTTCACAGGCCTGATCGGCCAGAATACCGACGCCCAGCCCGAGTTTGACATAGGTGCGCACCACATCGGAATCCTGAGCGCTGAGCACGATATCCGGCTTTAAGCCGGCGCGCTGAAACGCGCTGTCCACCCGGGAGCGGCCGGTAATGCCCTGCCGGTAGGTAATTAACGGATGCTGACTGAGAGCATTCAGTGAGACCGGCTGCTGTTGTGCCAGTTCATGATCGCGCGGGACCAACAGTGCATGATGCCAGCTGAACCAGGGAAACGCGGCCAGGCTGTTATTATTCGCCAGCATTTCACTGGCAATCCCGACATCCACCTCACCGGCCAGTAGCATATTCACAATTTCCTGCGGCGATCCCTGATTAAGTTCAAGCCGGACATTAGGATAAAGCTGGCGAAAGGACTTGATGACCGGCGGCAGGCTGTACCGGGCCTGCGTGTGTGTGGTGGCGATAGAGAGAATGCCGCAGGATTCGTTCGTGAAGACATCGGCCAGGCGACGCACTTTACCGGCTTCATCAAGAATGCGTTCGGCGATGGTAAGCAGCGCCTTGCCCGGCTCCGTCATACCAAGCAGGCGCTTGCCACGGCGGACAAAAATTTCGACGCCAAGCTCATCCTCCAGATCGCGAATATGACGGCTGACGCCTGATTGCGAGGTAAACAGCGTGCTGGCGACCTCCGTGAGGTTGAACTCCCGCCGCGCGGCTTCGCGAATAATTTTAAGTTGCTGGAAATTCAAAATATTTACCTCTCTTTACGCAATCTGATCATTCGATAATAAAAACGCTTATCGATAACCTGAAATAATAAAAAAGATTTATTTATGCGTTTGAAGCATATAGAAGGCGGCAGGACGCACAGAGAGGACAGCATGGAAGAGGAGAAAAGGCAGCGGCGCGGTTTTACGCGCCCTGCTTGAGAGGGATAAACAGAACGCTGTGTTTAGCTGACCAGCGTGAGTTCGCGTTTTTCAGTCAGTGGCTTGTTGAGCAGCGACAGCAGAATATTTTTAACGGCCTGTGCGGGTGGCGATAACGGCAAGCGGTGTGAAAGATTCAGTGACAGCGGCAGGCTGATGGTCGGGCTGGTGATCCGCGCCATCCAGGCCTGGGTTGAACCAACCAGCGCTCTGGCCGCCGATTCAGGCAACACGGTCACGCCCATCCCGCTGGATATTGCGGCGGTGAGCGTCGAAAGCGATTCGATCTCGCCAATAATGCGCGCGCTCAGGCGGCGCAGTGAGAAAGCCTCATCAACCCGCTGGCGCACGGCGCTGTAATCACGCGGCAGAAACAGGCTCATCTGGGCTACCTCGGCCAGATCGACGTTGGCGCCAGGGCAGGCGGTTGCGCCGACCAGATAGAGATCTTCTTTCAGCAGGGGCACGCTGTTGATGCCCGCCGTGGGGGCGCGGTCATACAGCACCGCCATATCCAGTTGCCCGCTGATGATGTTGTCATTCAACGCACTGCTGCTGTTTTCATGCAGGTAAATCATGATATCCGGGTACTGTTCCCGTACGGTTTGCAGAAGCGGCATAGTTAACGCGGATGCCGCCGTGCCCGGTGCCAGACCGATTGACACCTGCCCCTCCACCACCTGACCGGCATTCATCACCGCAGACTGGGCCAGCTCACACTGCCGCAGAATGACGCGTGCATGGCTGTAAAGCAGTTTACCGGCTTCGGTCGGTGTGACGCCGCGTTTGGTCCGGTTCAGAAGCTGCTGTTCCAGCTCGCCTTCCAGCGTAGCAACCTGCTGGCTCAATGCAGGCTGAGCAATATGCAGCACTTCTGCTGCCTGTGTCAGGCTACCGATATCGACGATTTTCACAAAGTATTTCAGCCGTCTTAAGTTCATCTTGCCTCCGTCGCTACGTCAAGGTGTCTGGCTGGTCGCTACTCACCAGCCTGCATAAGAGGGAATTGCAAGATGCAGACCAGGTTTATTCAGTTTGCAAAATATCTTTGAAAATTTTTCTAACAGTCGGATAAAAAAGCGTTTCCTGTTACCTCTAAAGAGGTAATCCCGGACGACTGCCAGACCTGCTTTTCCCATTCATGTCGCCCTGCACCGCAATAGTGCGCAACATGACAGACCAGCGTGCAGGGATGGTTAACAGGCAATCTTCATCGAGGATGAGGCTTGACGACCGGGAAATCCCCCCACCTCTCCGGGGCAGGGTTTATCCGTAAAAGGCGGGAAACGTAACAGGTTTAGCAGACCGCCGGGGCGGCGTTATCACGGCCCGGCAGACGTGCAAAGACGCATTAGTTAAAAGGAATAACCGAAACGTTTACTACCCTGTTTTTTCTTTTAACAGGATCGCGAAACGGGACGACGCAAACGCATGTGTGATGTAGCAAGGCGGCGGTGGCGCTTAGTCCCGGGCGCAGGGTGAACGATGTGACCGGGATAAGCGCCTGCCGCCAGCGCCGCTACAGCGCCAGGGCGGCAGCGTATTCAGCGTTTGGCACGGTTGCGTCGCATATCGATGGTCACTGCGGCGACGATGATGATGCCTTTGATGATATCCTGGATGTACGCATCTACCCCGACAAACGTAAAGCCGCTTTTAATCAGTCCCAGTATCACCGCGCCTATCAGCGTGCCGGTAATGCGCCCTACGCCGCCCATCAGGCTGCTGCCGCCGATAACCGCCGCGGCAATCGCATCCAGCTCATAGCCCACGCCCATGCTCGACTGGCCGCTACTGACGCGCGCCGCCAGTACCACGCCCGCCAGGCCGGACAACGCGCCTGCGATGGTATAGACAATAATCAGGTATTTATTGACGTTGATACCGGACACTTTGGCCGAGGTCATATTACCGCCGATGGCGTACACGTATTTGCCGTAGCGGGTATGTTTCAGTGCGATGTGGAACACCAGCGCAACCACCAGGAAGATAATGACCGGCATTGCGCCCTGGCCAATCGAGGTGAACCCGTCAGAGAGAAAACTGATAGGGTTACCCTGGGTGTAATACTGTGCCAGTCCACGGGCCGACACCATCATGCCCAGCGTGGCAATAAACGGGGGAATACCGGTACGGGTAATTAATACGCCGTTAATCAGACCGCACAATAACCCTACCCCAATGCCGGCCCCAATCGGCACCACCGCGGGCATGTTCACCAGTGACGGGAACATCGGGGTCAGCGTATCTGAAGTTTGCGCCAGACTGGCGGCTACCACGGCAGTGAGCGCGATAACCGACCCGGAGGACAGATCGATACCGGTGGTAATAATGACCTGGGTCACGCCCACAGCAATGATGCCGATAATGGCAACCTGCAGGACGATAAGAATCAGACGATTGGTGTTCATCAAAAAGGACTGATCGCGCACATACCAGCCAAACATTTCGAAAATTAACGCAATGCCGACCATCACGACAAAAATGCCGGTATCTTTTGGCAGTTTCTGACGTAAATGCGCAAAAAAAGAGGGTTGATGCTGAGGAGCCTGCGTGGCCGTTGCTTTCATATTACTCATCGTGGTTTCGCGCCTCATTCGGATGCTAACGACAAAATAGTTTCCTGATCGGCCTCGTCTTTATCGAGGATGCCGGTAATGCGCCCACCATGCATCACCATGATACGGTCACTCATGCCCAGAATTTCCGGCAGCTCTGACGACACCATAATGATGGCAACTCCACGGTTGGCCAGTTCACTGATCAAACGGTAAATCTCTGCTTTCGCCCCGACGTCAATTCCACGGGTCGGCTCATCAAGAATCAGGATTTTGGGTTGAGCCAGCAGCCAGCGGGCAATCAGGACTTTCTGCTGATTCCCTCCGCTCAGGTTATTAATGATTTGGTCCATGGTGGGGGTTTTGATATTCAGACGGCGGATCTGATCCATGCAGTCCTGAGCCATTTTCACATGACTGACAAAACCGCCTTTACCGCTGTATTCAGGCATGTTGACGATGCTCATGTTCTCTAACACCGACAACACCAAAAACAATCCGGACTTCTTGCGATCTTCTGTCAGAAACGCCATTCCTTTTTCGATGGCGACCGACGGCGAATCAATAGCGACCGGCACACCATCAATCAGGATTTCGCCGCTGTCGAAAGGCACCATGCCAAACAGGCTTTCCATCACTTCACTGCGTCCGGCACCGACCAGACCCGCCACACCGAGAATTTCCCCACGGCGCACGCCAAAGCTGACGTCGGAAAAGCGGTCCTGACAACTCAGATGACGAACGGTGAGCACCTCTTCCCCAATCGCATTATTGAATTTCGGGAACAGCTGCGTCAGCTCACGTCCGACCATTTTGGTAATCAGCGACTGACGCGTGAATGCGCTGGTACTGTCGCTGCCCACCCAGCTGCCATCGCGGAACACGCTGATTTCATCCGTAATGGCGAAGATCTCATCCATTTTGTGACTGATATAAACGATGGCTTTGCCCTGCTCGCGCAGATCACGAATGATGGTAAACAGATGGGCGACCTCGGTTTCCGTCAGGGCGGAGGTGGGCTCGTCCATGATCACAATGTCCGAGTTCCAGGACACCGCTTTGGCGATCTCCACCATCTGCTGTGACGCAATACTGAGTTCGCCCACCAGCCGATCGGCTTTCAGTCTGATGTTCAGGCGGCTTAACAACTGCTGGGTTTCTTCATTCAGTCGGGCGTGATCGACAAAACCAAACTTCACCGGCTCCCGTCCCAGCCAGATATTCTCTGCGACGGTCATATGCGGCACCAGGTTGAGTTCCTGATGAATCATGGAAATACCGGAACGTAACGCATCCATGGTGTCCCTGAACTGCACTGGCTCCCCTTTAATTTTAATGGAGCCCTGATCGGGACGGTACATCCCGATCAGGCATTTCATTAAAGTGGATTTGCCCGCGCCATTTTCACCCATCAACGCATGTACCGTTCCCGGACGCACACGTAACGACACATTATCCAGTGCCTTCACGCCCGGAAAGAACTTGCTGATGCCTTCGGCTTCAAGCGCAAACGCGGTCATACATCACCTCCGTTCCACAGGTTCAGGACGTTTATTTTTGGTTCATGCTGGTGTATTTGGTGTAGTTGTCTTTGGTGATCAGCTGGAACGGGATATCGACGATCTTTTGCACTTTCTCACCTTTGACGAGCTTAACCGCCGTTTGAACGGCACCTTCACCCTGTCCTTTTGCGTCCTGGAACACGCTGGCGACCATTTTGCCGTTCTTAATCATTTGCAGCGCATCGGGGGTACCATCGACACCGGCGACCAGAATATGTTTATCGTTTTTACCCAGCGCCTGAATGGCACCGATGGCCATTTCGTCGTTGTTTGACGCGATAGCGTTGATATCGTCTCCGGCGGTCATCCAGTTACTCACGACGTCCACCGCATCGTTACGGCTAAATTTCGCCGTTTGCTTTTGTACCACTTTAATATTCGGGTATTTCGCCACGACCGCTTCCACCCCTTTGGTGCGCTCGCGGGTGGATTCGTTCGCCAAATCACCCAGCAAAATAGCCACGTTACCTTTTCCGTTCATGGCTTTTGCCAGCGCTTCCATCTGCAGACGGCCCGCCAGTTCGGAGTCAGAACCCACAAACGCCATCTTGTCACCCAACTGCGCCTGGGGTTTGCGGTTGACGAACACCAGCGCCACACCCGCCTTAGATGCCTGATCGATAATCGGTTTCACCGCGTCGGTGTCCACCGGGTTAACAATAATGGCGTCGACGCCCTGACCAATAAAGTTTTGTACCTGCTGAAGTTGCTGCGCGACATCGCCTTTGGCATCTTCAATCTGGCCTTTTACGTCATCCTTTTTCATCTCATTTTGTATAGCGTTACGCACAATGGTCAGGAAGTTATCGTCAAACATCGCCATCGAAACCCCCACGGAAATATCTTTCGCCATCGCAGCGGCGGGCAACATGCAGGCTAACAGTGAAGCAACAATCGTTTTTTTGATGTTCATAGGGACCCTTCTTATTTGTTAACTTGCTAGCGACTGACCTGTTGAATGAAAAATATTTTTTACATTCATACCGCCTCGCTGGCGTTTTTAATGGAAAATTTGAGGTAAGACGACTACGTTGACGCTTTTCTGACACTCCCACCACTTTTCTTATCTTCATGATTTCCATAAACATGCGCTACAGGCGACGCGGACACATCTCAGAACATTCCATTTTGTCGCCGTAAACAGTTTATTTATTCCATAAATTACTTTTTTGAAATTTTTATCATAAAAGCACTGAAACAAGTGTTTTGATATCGTCAAATAACAAAAATTTGACATGCGTCTAACATCTACCTGGAAATGGGTTTAAAGTGAGATCCTGTTAGCAGTTTGAAAAGCAAGCGAATGCGTCAGTTCTTCGCCAATGCGCTGCTTTTACACGCACTTGAACGCAAACCGTTAAAGAGTGCTTTGACATCCCGTACTGACGCCGCTACTATTCGCCCCGTTCCAACAATTCCTCTGTAGTTCAGTCGGTAGAACGGCGGACTGTTAATCCGTATGTCACTGGTTCGAGTCCAGTCAGAGGAGCCAGATTGAGAAAAGCCCGCTCAGGGAAACCTGAGCGGGCTTTTTGTTTGGTGCGCTTTTGTGAACGCTTGCAGGACATATGTCCCGTTCGACGGCCCTAACGCGGGAGTGAGGCGTCGATGCAGAGTGAGGACGGCCAGCAAGAAAGAGAATAAGCCCTGTCACTGACGCTGTATCTGTCTATCCGCTGCGAACGACGCTTTACCCCTGTTCAGGCTGCATCACCGTTGCGCACTGCACAGCAAACGTGTTCGCGCTGAGGGTGCGCCAGACGGCGATGCGGATCGTCATTAAAATTCAACGATGATATTGTTCTTTGGAATGCTACAGCACGACAGAATGTAGCCCTCTTCCACATCCTCATCGGTGATGCCGCCGTTGTGGTTCATTTCGACGTCGCCGTCCAGGCACTTCACCTTACAGGTGCCGCAGATACCCATGCCGCACGCTTTTGGAATATGCAGCCCCAGTTTGGCCGCGGCGGCGTGCACGGTTTCGCCGGGGGCGATTCTGACGCTCTTGTCGCTTTGGGTGAATGCCACGCTAAGCAGTTCTGAACTGCACAGCGCGTCGGCCATTTCAGCGGCCTCTTCGGCCTCCTGTTCGACCTGCTCCTGCACGACCTCTGGTGTGGCGCCAAACGACTCTTCGTGATAGCGCGTCATGTCATAACCGACTTCCTGTAACAGCGTTTTAATCGCACGCATGTACGGTGTCGGGCCACAGCAGAAAATCTCGCGGTCCATGAAATCCGCAGCAATCATCTGCAGCATCGCCAAATTGAGGAAACCGCTGAAGCCGGACCAGCACTGGCCCGATTCGTACCGCTCACAGATGATACTCAGTCTGAAATTGGGGATGCGTGCCGTCATGTTTTCCAGATCGCGTCGGAAAATAATGTCTTCCGGCGTTCGTGCGCTGTGCACAAACACCATGTCCACATCCGCATTGGTATCAAAATACCAGCGCGCCATCGACATCATGGGCGTAATGCCCACGCCGCCAGAGAGGTACAGCACCTTGTTGCTGGGATAGTCGATGCAGTTGAACTGCCCTACCGGACCATGTACTGCCAGATTCATGCCCTCGCGCAGTGTGGCATGTAACCAGTTCGAGACCACGCCGCCCGGCACCTGTTTTACCGAAATGGAAAAGCTGTAAGGCACGGAGGGCGAACTGGAGATGGTATAGGAGCGGAAAACCGTTTCATTCTCGATCAGCAGTTCCAGCGTGACAAACTGCCCCGGTTTGAAAAAGAACATCACCGGCTGCTCTGCCATAAAGCAGAAGGTTTTCACGTCATGGGTTTCCTGTATCACCTTCACGCAGCGCACCGCATGGCGGCCATTGGTCCAGGTTTGTGTTGTGACAGGCTCAAAAGCATTGGTATTCAGTACGGTGATATTTCGGTCTGACATACGTTTCATTCCCATCAGAAGTGGAGAGTTCAATTGCCTGTCTGACTGGCGACATCGCAACAGGCTTTTGAGCCGGTAAGCCTGATTTTCCGTTTAACCCTGTTTCAGCATTTAGTTATTCGCGACACGGAAATGCTTAAAAAAACCGTCCCGCTAAGAAATTTCGCGCGCACGTCTTTAACAGAGGGGATGGATGTCGCTGGCAGAACATTGGCGTGCGCGTAACCCGTGCAGCATGGACGTCACCCTTAGCCGTTACGCGTGTATCAACGTCTGGCCTGACGGAAAATTTGGGTGGTTGGCATCCTGTTACGCCTGGAAAGGCGCAAAACACTCTCCTTAACCGCGCGGGAAGATCACTATGAGCCATAACGATCTGCTGAATATCACCTGTACAAGCCTTGTCGATGCGAACGACCGCATACGCGATTTGCTCGAAAAGCGTCAGCCCAACTACTCGCTGCCGCAGGCGCTTTATAACGACCCGACTCTGTTTCGCATTGATATGGAGGCGATCTTTCAGAAAGAGTGGCTGTTTGCGGGAATGAGCAGTGAAATCCCGAAAAAAGGGGACTACTTCACCCTTGAGGTGGGTCAGAACCCGGTGCTGGTCTTGCGGGACGCGGAAGGTAACATTAACGCCTTTCATAATACCTGCCGTCATCGCGGCTCCCGACTCTGCTCAAAAGAGCGCGGCAAAGTGGCGAATCTGGTGTGTCCCTATCATCAGTGGACCTACGACCTGAAAGGCAATCTGTTATTTGCCGGCTCGGAAATGAATCAGGCATTTGATATGAAGCAGCACGGGCTGAAAAAGGCGCACTGCAAAACCGCCGGCGGCTTTATTTTTGTCTGTCTGGCTGATGCGCCGCCACAGTCTGACTTTGACGCCTTTCTGGCCACCCTGGACGAATACATGGCGCCCTATGACGTGGAAAACACCAAACTGGCGGCAGAATCGCACATGTACGAAAAAGCGAACTGGAAACTGGTGCTGGAGAATAATCGCGAGTGCTATCACTGCGCCGGAAGTCATCCTGAACTGCTGAACAGCCTGCTGGAGTGGGACGATACCAACGATCCGCGCGCGCCGCAGAGCTTCCACGATTACTACAATAAACAGGCCGCACGCTGGGACGAACAGGGAATTCCCCATCGCCACCAGAGCTTTGGCCTGCGTAACCGCATCGTGCGGATGCCGCTGAAAGAGGGCACGAAGGCGATGACCATAGATGGTCGCGAAGGCTGCACCAGACTCATGGGGCGCTTTTTGAGTCACGATCAGGGTTCCATGCGCATCCTGCACCTGCCGAACTCCTGGAACCACATGCAGAGCGATCACTTTATTGTGTTCCGCGTGTTGCCCCTCTCGGCGCAGGAAACGATGGTCACCACCAAATGGTTTGTGCATAAAGACGCGGTGGCGGGTGAAGATTTTGATCCCGAGAAACTGCGTGCCGTCTGGGATGCGACCAATGAGCAGGATCGCGTTCTGGGGGAAGAAAACCAGCGTGGGATTAACTCTGTCGGCTATCAACCGGGCCCTTATTCGGAAACCTATGAGTTCGGCGTGATTAACTTTATCGACTGGTACAGCGAAACCATCCTCAAAAACGTGAAAGGCTGATGATATTCCTGCCTGGCGAGGATCAAGCCAGGCAGGATCAGCGTTGCCCTAGCGAATCACTCCCTCCTCCAGCAGCAGATCAAAGACCGCCTGCGCCATTTCCTCTACCGGTTTATTTTGCAGAACCTTTCCGCCGTCGCTCTGTGATTTGGCGGTTGCCGCTTTAAAGCGGTCAGCAGCCGTTTTGGCTTTGATCTTTTTAAGACGCTTCGGCCGTTTGACCGCCGGGGCAATCTGCCACTCCGCTCTTGCCGCATCCCGCACCTCAACGCCCGGCTGCGCCATAATCGTCGCCCGGCTTGCCGGACCAAAGGCGACCTGACGCGGTGCGCAGGCGGCCATGTCGACGCTGGCGATAAACGGCAGCGCAATGCGTAGCAACCGGCGCTGTCCCCGCGGCAGTGCCTGTAATACTTCGGCATCGGTGCCGTTCAGGCTGACGATTTCCGCCACGCCGACCACCACTGGCATCGCCAGCGCTTCCGCCAGCAGAAAAGGCAGCATACCGGACGACTCACCCCGCTCCGACCGGCCGCCGGTCAGGATCACGTCCGGCTGATCCTGACTAAGGTAATGGCTCAATACCGCCACCGCGTCGCCCTGTTCGTCCATGGCGAGCACGCGCAGCGCCTCCACGCCCATCCCGGCATAGCTGCGCAGCGCCGCATCATGCGGATCGCCCGCATGCAGGACTTCCAGGGTGTCCTGCGCCAGCGTCAGCCCAAGCTCTACCGCGCGGGCGTCCTGTTCTGCCCGACGGGCGCGTCCGGATTCCGGATGCCTGCCCACCGACACCAGCGCGGTGATACGGCAGCCGCTGTGTTGCACATTATGCTGCATGATGTAACTCCTCTTTGCGCCAGTCACGCACCCGCCGTGCCAGCGCTGCCAGAACCTCATCACTGTCGGCAATCACGCTGAGCGAGGCGCGGCTGACCATATCACAGCCGGGGTCGGTATTAATGGCAATCACCCGGTCACACTGCGCAATGCCCTGTAAATGCTGTACCGCGCCGGAGATGCCCACCGCCACATAAACCCGTGCCGTTACCCAGGTGCCAGTGGCCCCTACCTGACGGAAACGCGGCATATGACCGCTGTCCACCACGACACGGCTTGCGCCTTCGGTGGCCCCGAGAAGCGCGGCCGTGGCATGAAACTGTTCCCAGTTGCCGATGCCATTACCTGCCGACAGAATGAATTCCGCTTCGCCCAGCGGCACCGCAGCCGGATCGACCGGTATCAGGCCGCAGTCCTCAATACGTTTTGTCCGGATACTCAATGGCCCGATGCTGACCGGCAAGACCTCATGCCGGGTGTCGTCGATCGGTTCGGCGCACTCCTCCGCCAGCAACATCACGCGCGCAAGCGGTCGGGTAATATCCGCGCTGCCGCCTGCGGCACGGCTGATGCAGGTTTCCCCGGTTACGCGCCAGACCTGGGTTGCGGGCCGTTCGCCCGTGCGGGCGGCAAACCGGCAGCCAAGTTCGAAGCCGCCCGCGACGCTGTCCGGGAACAGCCAGAAACGCGGTGCCCACTCTTTTTCAACCGCCATCAGTGCATGAATGCGCTGCTCCGGGCGGTAGCCGGTATAGTGCTCGCCGCTGAGATGCAGCAGGCGATCCACACCGGCCGTCGCAAAGTCCCCTTCACGATGCTCGCCAAACACCACGGCCATCACCACGCCAGCGCCACCAGCATGCTGGATCAGCTGATGAGCCTGGCCCAGGATATCGCGATCGTGGCGGGTAAGGCGTCCGCCGGACATGTCGAGCACCACGGCCACGCAGTAATCGGGCTGCTCCACACGATAAAGCGGCCGTTCGACCGGATGATCAGCCCCGGCCAGACGCCGGCTGGCGAGCTGCACGCAGGCATTACCGTTCTCGCGGTCAATGCGCCTGAGGCCAGTCGGGCCGGTAAAGCCTACGACGTGTGGGTTTTTGCGCAGCAACCCTGACGGGCCGCGGCTCTCCGGCGGCGGCTGACACCGCTCCACATGGTCGGGATGCAGGCGGTTGCGGCTGATCCACTCAAGGCGCGGATCGCGACGTATGATCGTTTCCATCAGATAACCTCCACAGCAATTTGGCGGTCGCGGATTTTCGCGGGCAGCGGTTTTTTGGGTTCGCTCAGCGCCTCAGCCACCAGTTCGGCGATGTCTTTTACCGCCGGACGTGGCCCGACAACGCCTTCCAGCATCGCGGTACACTGCTGGCAACCGACAGCGATGAGTTCCGCCCCGGTCTCTCTGGCATCCTCCATGCGCATATCGGCGATACGGCGTTCACCAGGAATATCCGTCACCGGCGCACCGCCCCCGCCACCGCAGCAGCGGGAACGAAAGCCGGATCGGGTCATTTCAGACAGCGTGATCCCCAGTTCCGCCAGCACTTCGCGCGGAGCGGCATATTCACCGTTATAGCGGCCGAGATAACAGGGATCGTGCCAGGTCACCTTGCCGCCCTTGTAATCCTTCAGGTCAAGGAGCTGTGCCTTAACCAGTTCGTTGATGAATGTCGTGTGGTGCAGCACCTCGTAGTCGGGCTGCGTGCCCGCCGGATAGTGTTCGGGATATTCATTCTTCAGACAGTGAAAGGCATGCGGATCGGTAGTGACGATGCGGTTAAAACGATACTGTTGCAGCGTCGCAATGTTGCTTTTCGCCAGGCGCTGGAATGTGGCGTCATCGCCCAGCCGCCGCGCCACGTCGCCGCTGTCCCGTTCTTCATCGCCCAGCACCGCAAAACGCACATTGGCGGCCTTAAGAATATTGACGAAGGCGCGCAGGATACGCTGACTGCGCATATCAAACGCGCCGTCCGATACCCAGAACAGCACGTCGGTCTGTTTCACGTCGCGCATCAGCGGCAGGTTCTGGTCAGCCGCCCAGTGCGTACGGCTGCGCGGATTAAAGCCGTTCGGGTTGTCAGTGAGACTGAGGTTTTCCAGCACTGCCGCGCCCTTGCCTGGTGTTTGCCCCTTTTCCAGCGTCATAAAACGGCGCATATCGACAATGGCATCAACGTGCTCGATCATCATCGGGCACTCTTCAACGCAGGCGCGGCAGGTCGTGCAGGACCACAACGTCTCTTCTTTAATCAGCCCCCCGACGATCGGTTGATGCGGCTGGCCGCAGGCCTCACCGACGGGTACACCGGGATAAGGGCTGCCCGCAAAACGGGCATCGTTGCCGCCTGCCATGCCGATCACCATGTCCTGGATCAGCTTTTTTGGGTTTAGCGGCTGACCCGCCGCAAATGCCGGGCACATTGCTTCGCACTTACCGCACTGGACGCAGGCGTCAAATCCGAGCAGTTGATTCCATCTAAAATCCGCCGGTTTTTCGACGCCCAGCGTCGGCGCATTGAGATCGACGCTTTTGAGTCCGGTTGAACGTCCGCCGCCAAAGCGTTCCGGCCGGCGATGAAAAGCCAGATGCAGTGCGCCCGCAAAGGCATGTTTCATCGGTCCGCCCCAGGCCATGCCAAACACCATCTCACCCAGTCCCCAGATGATGCCCGCCAGCAGAAGCAGCGCCAGCGCCCAGCGTCCGGCCTCGCCAAACCGATCCGAGATCGGCAATGTGGTGATAAAGAAGGTGAACGCAAACACCAGCAGACTTTTCGGCAGCCGCATCCAGGGGCCACGCGAAAGCCGGGCGGGCGGATTCCGGCGGCGATACCAGACAAACAGCGCGCCTGTAAACATGACGACCAGCGCGGCCGCCAGTACGCCATTGACCAGTACGTTGCTGATGCGAAAGAGGTGAACCGCCAGAATCAGTAACATTGACAGGACAAAGCCACCTGCGGTCGCCACATGGGTGCGCGACATGTATTTATCGCGTGCCACGACATGATGCAGATCGACCAGATAGCGCCGTGGCATGGCCAGCAAACCGCTCAGCAGGGCCACCTTTTCAGGTTGCCCGCGCCGCCAGAGCAGCATGCGCCTGACCATACCGATGAGGGCGAGTATCACTGCGCCAAGCAGTAACCAGGGAAGTAACCGATCGAGTACCATGATGTGCCCTTACCAGACAATTTCTGCGATGTGCAGCGCGCGGGCTGCACGTCAACGACAGCGAATTACAGGTCCTTACACAGACGCAGTGCATCGTAAATCGCGGCGTGGGCATTGCGTTGCGACACGCAGTCGCCCAGGCGCCAGAGGATCATGCCACTGCCCGGCTGCGACAACACCGGCTGCGGTTTGATGTCAAACAGCGCCTCTACATCAATCTGCCCGTTGTTGCGCGATTCGGCTTTCAGCGCGTAGTACAGCGCCTCATCAGGACGCGTGCCGTTCTCGACCACGATCTGATCGACCACCCGCTCCTCTTTCTGGCCGGTATACTCATTTTCCAGCACCGCCACCAGCTTCTCGCCTTCGCGATACACTTTCTCCAGCGCCAGATCAGCGGTCATCACGACCGCTTTTTCATACAGGCTGCGATAGTAGGTTGGGAACGTCGTGCCGCCGATGCCAATGCCGGGTTTGATGTCGCCAGTGACCAGTTCGACTAACGCGCCGCGTGCCGCCAGGAAGTCGGCGGCGGACATGCCAGAGAATTCACAGATGGCGTCGTACACCAGTACGTTTCTGCCCGGCTCCACCACGCCGTTGAGAATGTCCCAGCTGGAGACCACCCTTCCGTCGGCTGCGCCCCATTCCGGATTTTGTTCAAGGAAAGGTTGTCCACCCGTAGCGAGGATGCAGACATCCGGATTCAGGTCCCGGATCATCGCCGTATCCGCTGTCGTATCAGTCATAACGTTAACGCCAAGGCGCGCCAGCTCCATCGCTAACCAGCGCGTAATCCCCGCCATCTGGTCGCGCTGCGGCGCTTTGGCGGCAATGGTGATCTGCCCGCCCAGTTCACTGGCGCGCTCGATCAGTGTCACCTTATGACCGCGCTCGGCTGCCACGCGTGCGGCTTCCAGTCCGCCAGGCCCGCCGCCGATGACCACGACGTTGCGCACAGGGCCGTCGGTTTTGGTAATGATATGCGGCAGCCCCATGTACTCGCGCGAGGTGGCCGCGTTCTGAATACACAGCACATCCAGCCCCATATACTGACGGTCGATACAGTAGTTCGCCCCAACGCACTGACGAATCTGGTCTACCTGATTCATTTTGATTTTGGCGATAAGGTGCGGATCGGCGATGTGGGCGCGCGTCATGCCGACAAAGTCCACATAGCCCGCGGCGAGAATGCGCTGTGCCTGATTGGGATCTTTAATATTCTGCGCATGTATCACCGGCACCGAGACCACTTCTTTAATGCCTGCCGCCAGGTGCAGGAACGGCTCGGGCGGATAGCTCATGTTGGGGATCACGTTAGCCAGCGTGTTGTGGGTGTCACAGCCGGAACCGACCACACCGAAATAATCGACCAGGCCGGTTTTATCGTAGTACGCGGCAATCTGGCGCATGTCCTCATGGCTGAGGCCGTCCGGATGGAACTCATCGCCGGTGATGCGCATGCCCACCACAAAGTCCGGCCCCACCGCGTCACGCACGGCAGTCAGGACTTCAAGGCCAAAACGCATCCGTTTTTCAAAGCTGCCACCCCATTCATCCGTGCGCTTATTGACGCGCGGCGACCAGAACTGGTCGATCATATGCTGATGCACGGCCGATAACTCGACACCATCCAGGCCGCCCGCTTTCGCCCGCACCGCCGCTTTGGCGAAATCGCCAATGACGCGCCAGATCTCCTCTTCCTCGATCGTTTTACAGGTGGCGCGGTGCACCGGTTCACGAATACCGGACGGCGACATCAGATTCGGCCAGTTTTCCCCATCCCAGCGTGAACGGCGACCCATATGGCTAATCTGAATCATGATTTTGCCGCCGTGCTGATGCACGGCATCGGCCAGATTCTGAAAGTGCGGAATGATACGATCAGTGCTCAGGTTGACCGAGCTCCACCAGCTCTGCGGACTGTCGATGGACACGACGCTTGAGCCGCCGCAGATACAGAGGCCACATCCCCCCTTCGCTTTCTCTTCATAGTATTTCACGTAGCGATCGGTGGTCATTCCGCCATCCGTGGCGTACACCTCGGCATGGGCCGTGCTGACAATGCGGTTGCGGATAGTCAGTTTATTTATCTTCAATGGCTCAAACAGCAGATCAAACTGTGACATAGCTTCACCTTCACGTAATTCTGATAGCCCGCCGCCAGCCAGCGGTTCCTTCAGGTCATGCGTCTTACGCAGCAGGCTGCGGCGCGTGCGTGTTTAGCGCGGCGAAACGGTGAAGATGCCGTAATCACAGCCCTCTTCCGCCGCACTCTGCGTCTGCACCGCCTGCGTTCTTACGCTGTAGCCCAGGCTTTCGGCGATCTGGTCCATGGCACCGGCAAACCAGCCGGTAAACATGTAGTCCACCTTACGGTTCACTTTGCCGTACTGATACACAAACGCGGAGTGATCGAGCCGGATGCGCGCGGTCCCCTGCTTCAGGTCCAGCGACTCGGTGGTAAAAAAGCCCCAGCCGCGCTGAGAAAGGCGTTTCATGTAGTGTTCAAACACCGCCTCACCCGAAAAACCGTGCAGTTCGGCCTCTTTCTGACACCAGTGCCAGGCGGATTTATAGCCCGCTTTGTAGAGGATCGCGGCATAGCGTTCTGCACCGATTTCCTCTTCGATGCCCATATGGTTATTCACAAAAAAGTGGCGCGGTACGTACAACATCGGTAACGCATCGGTGGTCCAGACGCCGGTTTCATCATCGACGCTGATAGGCATTTCAGGCGCATGTGCCATGGTTTAACCTCATGTGTTCACAGGAATGGGTAACGGATTTACTCGTTCCAGACATTGGCCAGCAGATTGAGCCAGTTTTCGCCCATAAATTTACGCACCTGCTTTTCGGTGAAGCCGTGACGTAACAAGGCGGCGGTTAAATTCGGGAATTCGCCCAAAGTACGAATGCCCTCCGGGTTGATGATCTTGCCGAAGTCCGTTAACTGGCGGGCGTAACCTTTGTCGTGAGTCAGCCATTCGAAAAATGCCTGGCCATGTCCCTGGGTGAAATCGGTGCCAATGCCGATTTGGTCTTCCCCGACCCGGTTAAAGATGTAGTCGATGGCTTCGACATAATCCTCGATGGTGGAGTGGATACCGTTCTTTAAAAACGGGGTAAACATGGTGACGCCAACAAAGCCGCCGTGATCGGCAATAAACTTCAACTCTTCATCCGATTTATTGCGTGGGTGATCTTTCAGACCTGATGGCAGGCAGTGTGAGTAGCACACCGGTTTTTTCGAGGCGAGGATCACCTCTTTCGAAGTTTGCGCGCCGACGTGCGACAGGTCGCACAGCATGCCGACGCGGTTCATTTCCGCCACGACTTCATGGCCGTAGCCCGAGAGGCCGCCGTCACGCTCATAGCAGCCGGTACCGACCAGGTTCTGCGTGTTATAGGCCATCTGCACCACACCGACACCCAGTTCTTTAAACACCTGGATATAGCCAAGCTGGTCTTCAAACGCATGGGCATTCTGGAAGCCCAGCAGAATCCCGGTTTTGCCTTCGTCCTTAGCGCGGCGGATATCGCGCGTCGTGGTGACTTTGGTGACCAGATCGGCGTTTTGCGCAATCAGGTGATTCATCTCGACAATGTTATTCACCGTGCTCTGGAAGCCCTCCCACACGGATACCGTGCAGTTGGCCGCGGTGAGTCCGCCGCGGCGCATATCTTCAAACAGCGCTCTGTCCCACTTCGCAATGACCAACCCATCAATGACAATCGCAGAATCATGCAATTCAGTCGCGTTCATATCTTCCTCTCTGGTTTACGTCATAACCGGATGCGGCCTGATGAAAACAGAATAGGGTTTACGCGCGGGCAGAATTGTTCTGAAAACGTCACTTGCCTGACCGCTGGCGCAGATCAGGGCACAGAAAAACGGCAATACGTTGCGGGACCCGAAGCAAAAAACAGCCCCGAAAGGCTGTTTTTTGCTGACGCAGTGGGGTAAGACAGGCGTCAGAGATTGCCCGGCAGCGTGACGGAGCCAAAGGTGGGTTCAAACCGCGCTTCGTTCAGAATACGCAGGGAGGTGGAGACGGTGCTTTCCTGCTGCCAGTTAGTCAGGCCGGGCAGGTCGGCCATGAAAAACTGCGTCAGCGTTTTGCCGCTGCCCTGGCTGTGAACGCCGCGCCGCTCTTCACGCGGCGGCACGCCAAGGTGTTCGCGATAGCATTTACTGAAGTGCGGCGTGGAAACAAAACCGCAGGCCAGCGCAATTTCAATAATCGACATGGAGGTTTGTTTTAATAACTGACGGGCGCGGAACAGACGCAGCTTTAAGTAGTAACGTGAGGGCGAACAGTGCAGATATTTCTGGAACAGCCGTTCCAGCTGTCGCCGGGACAGGCCCACGTATCCGGCCAGTTCATCCAGATCGATGGCCTCTTCGATATTGGCCTCCATCAGGGAAACGGCTTCGACCAGGCTGGGCTGGGCGGTGCCGAGTACATGGCGCAGGGGAATACGCTGGTAATCGGACTCGTTGCGGACCCGGTCGCAGATAAACATCTCTGAAATGGCGGCGGTGAGCTGATGGCCAAAATGCCGTTGAATCATCGTCAGCATCATATCCATCGGTACAGTACCGCCACTGCTGGTCATGCGATCCTGCTCAATCACAAACAGCTGATTGGTGCAGATCACGCGGGGATAGGCTTCCTGCATGGAGGCTATGCATTCCCAGTGGGCGCTGCAGTGATAGCCATCCAGCAGCCCCGCTTCCGCCAGCAGGTACGGGCCGGTACAGATGCCACCAATCAGGATCTTACGGCGCGCCAGACTTTGCAGCCAGCCAATCTGTCGACTGGAATAGCTGCGGGTAATGTTGACACCGCCGACCACAATCAGGACATCCAGTGCCGGCACGTTCGCCATCGAATGGTCGGGTGTAATGGCAATCCCGTCACTGGCGACAACGGGCGCGCCCTCTTCACTGACGGTATACCAGCTGTACAGCTCCTTGCCGCTCAGCTGGTTCGCCATGCGTAAGGGTTCAACGGCGGTTGCCAGCGCGATCATGGTGAAATTATTCACCAGCAGAAAGCCTACGCTGCGCGTTTTATTTTCAGTAGAGGAACGTTTATGAATTGCGTCTGTATCGAACATGTGCGCTGACCTCTATTAGGCTTAACAGGAACATCACCCAGGGGTATTTCACCCAACTGCTTTCCAACACCTATAGAGTAAGCAACAGCCATGCCATTCGTCACCAGGTCGCACGACGCAAAAATGACACACAGTTAACATAAGCGAAACAAATGTTTGTTCAGCTTCACAGATTTGATCATTGCTGCCCTTTCAACGCAGGCAGGCTTCATAACGGTGCACCCGCTGAACCGTTTTAGTCATATGACGGTTTTATTGCACTGTTTTGTGACGTGTTTTTCTGGCTGTTTTTTATTCGAACCCATAAGCGCAAGTAACCAAAAACCAACACATTGTTAACATTCAATCGCGTTGACCGCCAGCCCACCGCGCGAGGTTTCCTTGTATTTATCCTGCATATCCCGTCCGGTGTCGCGCATGGTGCGAATCACTTTATCCAGCGAAATAAAGTGCTGACCGTCGCCGCGCAGCGCCATCTGTGCCGCGTTTATCGCTTTCATTGCCGCAATGGCATTGCGTTCGATGCACGGCACCTGCACCAGTCCGCCAACCGGATCGCAGGTCAGACCGAGATTATGCTCCAGCGCAATCTCGGCGGCATTTTCGACCTGCTCGGGCGTGCCACCCAGCACCTCGGTCAGGCCGGCTGCTGCCATAGCACAGGCGGACCCCACCTCACCCTGGCAGCCGACTTCGGCCCCCGAAATGGAAGCATTTTTCTTGCACAGTGCGCCGATCGCCGCCGCCGCGAGCAGAAAATCGACCACATCGTCTTCGCGCGCCTGGGGTTTAAACTTCATGTAGTACATCAGTACCGCCGGGATAATACCTGCCGCCCCGTTCGTGGGCGCGGTAACCATACGCCCGCCTGCCGCATTCTCCTCATTGACCGCCAGCGCATAGAGGTTGATCCAGTCCATCGCCGACAGGGTTGAACTGATCACATTTTCCGCTGAGGCGCGGCACAGCGATCGGTAGAGCATGGCCGCTCGTCGGCGCACGTTAAGCCCTCCCGGCAGGATGCCTTCATTTTCCAGACCATTGGCAATGCACTGCTGCATCACCTGCCAGATCTGCGCCAGACCGGTCCGAATCCCGGCCTCCGTGCGCCAGACTTTTTCATTCTCCAGCATCAGTGCACTGATGCGTAACTGCCGGTCCGCACAGTGTGCCAGCAAAGCGGCGCCGCTGTTAAAGTCGTAGGGCAGCGTGCACTGTGGCACCAGATGTGCCGACGCCAGCGCCTCATTCTCATCCAGCACAAATCCGCCCCCAATGGAGTAATACACGGTCGAATGGCTTTGCCCGTTGCGGTAAAACGCGCTCAGGCGCATCGCGTTCGGATGGTAAGCGAGCACATCATCGACAAACAGCAGGTCCTCATGGCTGTCGAACGCAATGTTTTCTCCCCAGGGCAGTGTGAGGGAGCCGGTTTCATCAATCGCCTGTATCGTGCTGTTGATCGTAGCGGGATCGACGGTATCGGGTGACGCGCCCATCAGCCCCATCAGTACCGCTTTATCCGTACTGTGCCCGCGCCCGGTGGCGCTGAGCGAACCAAACAGTTCGACTTTGATGCGGTAAATCATCCCACGATCCTCACGGTGACCGAGCGGTTCGACAAAGCGTTGTGCCGCGCGCATAGGGCCAACGGTATGTGAACTGGAGGGACCAATTCCGACTTTGAACAGATCGAAGACACTGATACTCATGTTGCGCTCCCGGGCTTATGCCTGCCGTTGAGTGAATGACAGCCGCATTATCTGCGCGGATGAAAAACAAGAGATGCCGGATAACGACGTATTTGGCGATGAATTCGCCATGTTTTGCCCTTTCTGCCGTTCTTCACCGTTCAATGTGTCCGCCTTGCGTGGGTATGTCGCAAATTGATATCGCCGGGGCGCTACCAAACATTTCGGCATCGGTGACGCTGGTTATTATCCCTCCCACATTCACTCTACCGCTGCCCTGAACGGTTCAGGCCCAAAGCAGGCGCTGCGTGGTTATCCGGGCAAGGAGAAAAGCATGTTTGCGAAGCGCGACGATATTCAAAGCTTTGACAGTGAACTGTGGCAGGCCATTGAACAGGAAGCGGTGCGTCAGGAAGAGCATATTGAGCTTATCGCCTCCGAGAATTACACCAGCCCGCGCGTGATGCAGGCTCAGGGTACGGTACTGACCAATAAATATGCAGAAGGCTATCCGGGGAAGCGCTACTACGGCGGCTGTGAATATGTCGACGTAGTCGAAAAACTGGCAACAGAACGTGCCTGTGCGCTGTTTGGTGCCGATTACGCTAACGTGCAGCCCCATTCGGGTTCGCAGGCGAATGCGGCGGTCTATATGGCGTTGTGCCAGCCGGGCGACACCATTCTGGGCATGAGCCTGGCGCACGGTGGTCATCTGACGCACGGCGCCCATGTCAGCTTCTCCGGCAAAATTTACCGTGCCGTACAGTACGGCCTGAATGAAGCCAGCGGCGAAATTGATTATGAACAGGTCGAAGCGCTGGCGCTGGAACATCGGCCGAAAATGATCGTCGCCGGTTTCTCGGCCTACTCACGCGTCGTGGACTGGGCGCGCTTCCGCGCCATTGCCGATAAGGTCGGTGCCTGGCTGTTTGTCGACATGGCGCATGTGGCGGGCCTGGTCGCGGCGGGCCTTTATCCCACTCCACTGCCCTATGCCGATGTGGTCACTACCACCACGCATAAAACCCTGCGCGGTCCGCGCGGCGGCCTGATTCTGGCAAAAGCCAACCCCGAGCTGGAGAAAAAGCTCAACGCTGCCGTGTTTCCGGGCGGCCAGGGCGGTCCGTTGATGCATGTGATCGCCGCCAAAGCCGTCGCCTTTAAAGAGGCCATGCAGCCTGACTATACCGACTACCAGCGTCGCGTGGTCAACAATGCCCGCGCGATGGCCGACGTGTTTATGACGCGTGGCTACGATGTGGTCTCAGGCGGCACCGACAACCACCTGTTTTTACTCAGCCTGATTAAACAGGGGCTGACCGGTAAAGCGGCCGATGCGGCGCTGGGACGCGCCAACATTACCGTCAACAAAAATGCCGTTCCCGGCGATCCACAATCCCCGTTTGTGACCTCCGGTCTGCGCATTGGCGCGCCGGTTGTTACCACGCGCGGCTTCAGCGAAGCGCACTGTCGCATGCTGGCCGGCTGGATTGCCGACATCCTGGATGTGATGAACAACGCCGACATGCTGGAGACGAAGATTGCTCAGGTGAAGCAGCAGGTGCTGTCCCTGTGCGCGGGCTTCCCGGTTTACCGTTAGGCCAGGCGGCCACCGGCTTCGGTCGGCGGCGCGGTTTTATCGTCTGTCAATTCGCCCACGCGCGAGAGTTACTGGAGTAGAAATGATGCAACGCTATTCAGGATTTGGCCTGCTCAGGCACAGTCTGAGCTATCACGAGAACTGGCAGAAAGTCTGGCGCAACCCCACCCCGCAGAAACGCTACGACGTTATTATCATCGGCGGCGGGGGGCACGGTCTGGCTACCGCCTACTATCTGGCGAAAGAGCACGGCATCACCAACGTGGCGGTGCTGGAAAAAGGCCATCTTGGCGGCGGCAACATCTGCCGTAACACCACGATTGTGCGCTCCAACTACCTGTGGGATGAATCCGCAGCGCTGTATGAGCACGCCATGAAATTATGGGAAGGCCTGTCACAAGAGCTGAACTACAACCAGATGTTCTCTCAGCGTGGGGTTTATCACACCTGCCATACGTTGCAGGACCTGCGCACCAATGAACGACTGGCGAATGCCAATCGCCTGCAGGGCATCGACAACGAGATGGTTTACGGCGACCAGTTACAGAAAGAGATCCCCGCACTGGACTGCAGCAAAGATGCGCGCTATCCGGTACTGGGCGCGTCGGTACAGCGGCGCGGGGGCAATGCCCGTCACGATGCGGTGGCCTGGGGTTATGCCCGTGCGGCGGACAGCCTGGGCGTCGATCTGATTCAGAACTGCGAGGTCATTGATATGGAAATCAGTGACGGCAAAATCACCGGCGTCAAAACCCGCCACCACGGCGTAATTAAAGCGGATCGTGTGGGGTGCGTCACCGCCGGTAACTCTGGCGTGATGGCCAAAATGGCCGGCTTTGAGCTGCCGGTTGAATCCCATCCGCTTCAGGCGCTGGTCTCCGAGCCGATCAAGCCCTTCCTGGATACCGTCGTCATGTCCAACCATGTGCATGGCTATATGAGTCAGTCAGATAAAGGTGATCTGGTCATCGGCGCAGGTATTGATGGCTGGGTCGGCTATGGTCAGCGCGGATCCTACAGCGTCATTGAACACACCATTCAGGCCATTGTTGAGCTGTTTCCGTGCACCAGCCGTGTCCGCATGAACCGTCAGTGGGGCGGCATTGTCGACACCTGCCCGGATGCCAGCCCGATTCTCTCGTCCACCCCGGTGCGCAACCTGTTCTTTAACTGCGGCTGGGGCACCGGTGGCTTTAAGGCTACGCCTGGCTCCGGCAACCTGTTTGCCCATCAGTTAGCGCACGGCACGCCGCACCCGATTGCTGAACCCTTCGCCCTGTCCCGGTTTTATACCGGTGCGCTGGTCGATGAACATGGCGCCGCAGGCGTAGCCCACTAAGGAGTGACAACATGCTGCACATTTACTGTCCTCACTGTGGTGAGTATCGCGAAGAAGAAGAGTTTCATCCCCGTGGCCAGGCGCATATCGCGCGGCCTGCTAACCCGGACCAGTGCAGTGATGAAGCGTGGGGAACCTTTCTCTATTTCCGTAAAAACCCGCGCGGATTACATCACGAACTTTGGGTGCACAGCGCGGGATGCCGCAAATTCTTTAATCTGGTACGTGATACCCAGACTTATGAGATTAAACAGGTTTACACACTCAACGAACAGCCTGAATCCCGTGAACACGCGTAAGGAGCGGAGCGCATGAGCCAGAAGAATCGCCTGCCGTCCGGCGGCAGAATTAACCGTTCCAGTACGCTGACCTTTACGTGGAATGGCAAGCCGTATCAGGGCTATGAAGGCGATACCGTCGCCTCCGCCCTGCTCGCCAACGGCATTGATATTGTCGGTCGCAGTTTTAAATACAGCCGTCCACGCGGCATTGTCGCCGCCGGCGCTGAAGAGCCGAACGCAGTGCTACAGCTTGGCGCGACAGAAGCCACGCAGGTGCCAAACGTGCGCGCTACCCAGCAGGCCCTTTATGACGGCCTGGTCTGTTCGGCCACCAACGGCTGGCCGTCTGTCGAATCCGACCTGATGAGTCTGGTAGGCAACCTTGGCGGCAAAGTGATGCCGCCGGGGTTTTACTACAAAACCTTTATGTATCCGCAATCGATGTGGCCGACCTATGAGAAATTCATCCGCAAAGCCGCCGGTCTGGGTCGCGCGCCACGCGAGAAAGATCCCGATATCTATGACGCCATGAACCAGCATTGCGATCTCATGGTTGTGGGCGGCGGGCCTGCGGGCCTGATGGCGGCACTCGCCGCCGGTCGCAGCGGCGCCCGCGTCATCCTGGCGGATGAGCAGGATGAATTCGGTGGCCATCTGCTTGCCAGCCGGGAACAGATTGACGGCAAACCGGCAATGGAATGGGTCAACAAGGTGGTGGCGGAACTGGCGACGATGCCGGAGGTGACGCTGCTGACGCGCGCCACGGTGAATGGCTATCACGACCATAACTTTCTTACCGTTAACGAGAACCGAACCGACTACAAAGGCGATCGCGCTGCGGCGGCCCAGGTTCGCCAGCGTATGCACCGCGTCCGGGCACACTGGGTCGTGCTGGCCACCGGTGCCCAGGAGCGACCGCTGGTGTTTAGCCATAACGATGTACCGGGCTGCATGATCCCTTCTGCCATCTCCACCTACATCAACCGCTATGGCGTGGTGCCCGGTCACCAGCTGGTGCTGATGACCACCAATGACAGCGCTTACCGAACCGCGCTCGACTGGGCTGATGCGGGACGCGAGGTGGTCGCCGTGGTAGATACCCGAACCGTGACCAAAGGTGAACTGGCCGCCGCTGTTCGTGGCCGCGGTATTCGAATCATCACCGGCAGTGCCGTTATTGAAGTAAAGGGCAAGAAGCGCGTCAGCGGCGTCACGATTGCCGCCCTGGATAAAAAAGGTGAGGCGATCGCCGGCAAGCCCTTTTCCCTCACCTGCGACACCGTAGCCAGCTCTGGTGGCTGGAGCCCGGTCATTCATCTGGCGGGCCATACCGGCAGCCGTCCGGTCTGGAACACGGACGTGACGGGTTTCCTGCCCGGGCCGACACATCAGAAGCAGTTGACGGCAGGCGGCATCAACGGGCGCTATGCGCTTGATAACGTGCTGCAGGAAGGCATCAATGCCGGGCAGGACGCTGCGCTGAAGCTGGGACTGACGCCGGTCGAGGTCGCCCTGCCCGATGTGAAAAAGTGGCTGGAACATCCTCCTGCCGCCCTGTTCCATATTCCGCACATCAAACCGATCAGCCGCGCACCCAAGCAGTTTGTGGATTTGCAGAATGACGTTACGGCCGACGGTATCGCCCTGGCAACGCGGGAAGGGTTTGAAGCGATTGAGCACATTAAACGCTATACGGCAATGGGGTTTGGCACCGATCAGGGAAAGCTGGGCAACATCAACGGTATGGCGATTGCCGCCAAAGTGATGGGCAAGAGCATCCCCGAGACCGGGACCACGGTATTTCGTCCGAACTATACGCCGATCGCCTTTGGCGCTATCGCGGGGCGTAACTGTGGTGAACTGTTTGAACCCAAACGCTTCACCGCCATGCACCCGTGGCATGTCAGGCAAGGTGCGATGTTCGAGGATGTCGGCCAGTGGAAGCGCCCCTGGTACTACCCGCGTGCCGGCGAAACGATGCAACAGACGCTGGATCGCGAATGTCGTGCGGTGCGCAATGGCGTGGGCATTCTGGATGCGTCCACGCTGGGCAAAATTGATATTCAGGGCAAAGATGCCCGTGAGTTTATCAGCCGTGTTTATACCAACGCCTGGGCCAAACTGGGCGTCGGCAAATGCCGTTACGGTCTGATGTGCGGCGAAAGCGGCATGGTGTTCGACGATGGCGTGACGTCATGCCTGGCGGAAAACCACTTCCTGATGACCACCACCACCGGCGGCGCGGCACACGTCATGGAATGGCTGGAGTTGTACCATCAGACCGAATGGCCGGAGCTGGAAGTGTTCTTTACCAGCGTGACCGATCACTGGGCCACGATGACCGTATCCGGCCCAGACAGCCGCAATTTACTGGCTGAACTGTGCAGCGACGTCTCGCTGGACAAAGAGACCTTTAAGTTTATGGACTGGCAGGAAGGCAAGATAGCGGGCGTACCGGCACGACTCTTCCGTATCTCCTTTACCGGTGAGCTGTCGTTTGAGATCAACGTACAGGCCAATTACGGCCTGTACGTCTGGGAGAAACTCTTTGCGCACGGCGCAAAATACGATCTGACGCCTTACGGCACCGAAACCATGCATATCCTGCGCGCCGAGAAGGGATTCATCATTGCCGGTCAGGACACCGACGGCTCGGTGACGCCGCACGATCTCAATATGAGCTGGTGCGTCGCGGACACAAAACCGTTCAGCTATATCGGCAAACGCGGCATGGCGCGGGCTGACTGCGTACGTGACCAGCGCAAACAGCTGGTCGGGCTGAAAACACGCGATCCTATGATCGTCTTGCCGGAAGGCGCACAAGCGGTGGCCGATCCTGCTCAGCCTGTCCCGATGGATATCCTGGGCCACATCAGCTCCAGCTACTGGAGCGCTAACCTGAATCGCAGCATCGCCATGGGCTTTATCAAAGGCGGGCTGTCTCGCATGGGCGAAACCGTATTCTACCCGCTGGCCGATGGCCGGGTGGTCGAAGCGGAAATCTGCAGCACGGTCTTTATCGATCCGAAAGGAGAACGTCAACATGTCTGAAACCCTCTTACCTGAAACCAAACCGGCAAAGACTGTCAGACAGGTGGCGGTCATGGATCAGTGTGCGCCTGCGCAGGTACGCGCCGAATCCCCTCTGCATCACGCCGGGCTGGACAAGCTGGCGGCCAGCCATGCGCAGCCCGGTGGCGTTCAGCTGCGCGAACAGGCGCTGCTGGGCCATCTGGTGCTGCGCGGTTCACAGCAGAACCGGAGTTTTATGCGGGGTTGCCTGACGGTGCTGGGTGTAGCGCTGCCCACCGTCCCCCTTACCTCCTGTGAAGAGGGCGACATTTCTGTGCGCTGGCTGAGTCCCGACGAGTGGCTGGTGGTTCTGCCAATGGACCAGCTGTTTCCGGTGGAAAAAGCGTTGCGCGCAGAGATTGACGGTCACTACTCCGTGGTCAACGTCAGCGGCGGACAGACGATACTGACGCTCTCCGGCAAACATGCCATTGATGTGCTGAAGAAAAGCACGGTGTTGGATCTCCATCCCCGTGCGTTCCCGGTGGGCAAAGTCGCAGGTTCGGTATTTGCCAAAAGCAGCGCACTGATCCGCCGGACCGGCGAAGACCGCTGGGAACTGGTCGTCCGTCGTAGCTTCGCCGACTACATCTGGCTGTGGTTACAGGATGCCAGTCGTGAATATGGCCTGACCATTACGAAGTAATGCCCTGTTGTGCCGGCCGGACGCGTTTCCGACGGCACGCGTTTCTCTTCTTCACAGGAGCTGCCCATGAGCGCGCTGCCCGATTCATGGATTTTTACCGCCAGTTGCCCGAGTAAACTGGGTACCGTGGATGTTGTGACCCGATTCATGGCAGAGTCCGGTCACTACATCAATGAAATACACTCTTTTGATGACAGGGTCAGTCACCGTTTTTTTATTCGCGTTGCCTTTTCACCCGCCTCCCCCTTCAGTACCGACCTTTTTCGGGATAATTTCACGCCGCGCGTGATGCCCTTTGAAATGCACTGGCAACTCACGCCGCCGCAGCATCGCGAACGCGTCGCTATTCTGGTGTCTAAATTCGATCACTGTCTTAACGATCTGTTATTTCGTCACCGCACCGGCCAGCTCAATATTGATGTCCCGCTGATCATTTCTAACCATCCCGATCTCTGTTCCCTGGCCGAATGGCACGGTATTCCTTATTACTATCTGCCGGTAAATAACGCGAACCGCGCCGAACAGGAAGCCCGCATTATGGCGCTGCTGGCGCAGCATCATATCGACCTGGTAGTGCTGGCCCGTTATATGCAGGTCCTGTCACCTGCCATGTGCGAAAAACTCGACGGAAAAGCCATCAATATTCATCACTCCCTGCTGCCGGGCTTTAAAGGCGCGCGCCCTTACCATCAGGCCTGGGAAAAAGGGGTAAAAATGGTCGGCGCCACTGCCCACTATGTGAATAACGATCTGGATGAAGGGCCGATTATTACCCAGGGCATTCAGAGCGTCGATCACGCCCTTTATCCGGATGACCTGATTAGTCGTGGACAGGATATTGAGCGGGTAACGTTATTTAATGCCGTGCGTTATCACGTCGAAAAACGGGTGTTTTTAAGCGGAAAACGTACGGTGGTGTTCAGCTGAATGAAAGGAAAGGCGACTGATAGCCGCACTCTTGCACCACAGGAAAACAGGGATTGTCAGGGATGAGCGAAACGATGTCCGTTAACTAAAACAGAGCCAGCCCGGCGTGCTGAGGATGGCATTAACAACAACGAACAAATCGCGAGGAAATGATTATGGCAGACGCCAGAGATCCCATGCTGCCTGACGGGGACGTCGCACCTTATGATACTGATTATCAGGTGGGGCAGGACAATATCGTGGTAAATGTTGGCCCCTTCGGTCTGGATATTCACAACCGGGTATTTGTTCTCTCCGGGATGGTCATTATTGCCTTTATCGTTTTAACGCTCGTCTTTCAAAGTGATGTGGCACCGCTGTTTAAAGGAATGCTGAACTGGCTGACCACCCGACTCGACTGGTTCTTTATCAGTGCCGGAAATATTTTTGTTCTTCTCTGTCTCGGCCTGATTATTTCCCCCCTCGGTAAAGTGCGCCTCGGCGGCACGCTGGCCCGCCCTGACTACAACTACGTGACCTGGTTCTCCATGCTGTTTGCTGCCGGAATGGGCATTGGGCTGATGTTTTATGGCGTTTCCGAACCTTTGTCGCACTTCTCCAGCTCAATGGGTGGCACCGTCGTGGAAAACGGTGTACGTACCGACTGGGCTCCCCTGAATGGTGCAGTTGGCGCGGCCGACAATGCGCAGCAGCTGGCGATGGCCGCCACGATTTTTCACTGGGCGCTGCATCCCTGGGCCATTTACGCCTTTCTGGCATTAGGTCTGGCGCTGTTCTCTTTCAATAAAGGTTTACCGCTGACGATTCGCTCGCTGTTTTATCCGCTGCTGGGCGACGCGGTGTGGGGCTGGCCGGGACACATCATTGATATCCTAGCTGTACTGGCGACGCTGTTTGGTCTGGCAACCTCGCTGGGGCTGGGCGCTTCCCAGGCGGCGTCCGGCCTGAATTTTCTGTTTGATGTGCCATTAGGACAAACTACGCAGATTGTCCTGGTGATCGTCATCACCGCGATTGCCACCTTTTCGGTGGTGGCCGGGCTGGATGTCGGCGTACGGCGGTTATCTGAAGCCAACATGATTCTGGCTGGGTTACTGCTGCTGTTTATCATTGTGGTCGGCCCTACCCTGATTTTGTTTAGCGGTTTTTTCTCAAACCTGGCTTCCTATCTTGCGTTTTTGCCCGCCCTGTCGAATCCGGTTGCCCGCCCTGACAGCAATTTTGCCGCAGGCTGGACCTCGTTTTACTGGGCATGGTGGATCTCATGGTCACCCTTTGTCGGGATGTTCATTGCACGCATCTCGCGTGGTCGCACGGTGCGTGAATTCATGATCTCGGTACTGCTGGTGCCGTCACTGGCCTGCGTGCTGTGGATGACGGTGCTGGGCGGCACCACCATTCATCAGTATTTCACCGAAGGCTATCAGAGCATTGCCGATGCTGTTCTGCCGCTGCAGTTGTTCACCATGCTGGATACGTTGCCGCTGGCAAAAATCACCTGCGTGGTGGCGATTATTCTGGTGGTGGTGTTTTTTGTGACGTCGGCGGATTCGGGCACGCTGGTCATCGATATTATTGCTTCCGGTGGCAAGATCGACTCTCCCACTTCACAGCGCGTGTTCTGGTGCGTGTTTGAAGGGCTGGTTGCGATAACGTTGATCCTCGGCGGTGGACTGGATGCGCTACAGGCGATGGTGGTCTCGACTGGGCTGCCGTTCGCACTGGTCTTGCTGATCGCCTCAGTCGCGGTGGTGAAAGGACTGATGTCAGAACCGCGGCTGGCACGTTCTGCCCCTGCGGTGCGTAATCAATAAGTCAGCGTTGAGCGGACCGCGCAGGTCAGGCTGTCCGCTGTGGCAGAAAAGGAGGTCACCGTGCAGTCAGCCCATCAGGAAATTATCGACTTCATTCAGCGCTATCCGCCGTTTGACACCTTACCGCTCACGGCGCTGGCGCGCATCGCCGCGCACATTGAGGTCAGCTATTTCAAAGCCGGAACGCCTGTTCTCACCTTTGGCCAGCCTGTCGATGCCTGGTATGTGATTCGCAGCGGCGCGGTGGAAATCTACCGACGCAATGGCGATCTGTATAACCGACTGACGGCCGGGGGCTATTTTGGCGAGTTTGGTTTGTTGCGCGAAAACAGCGTACGCTTTCCGGTGACCGCGCTGGAAGATACGCTGACTTACCTGATCCCGGCCCCGATTTTTAATGCGCTGTTTCGCAAATACGAGGAATTTGCCGATTTAGTGGAAGTGGAGGACCGCACCCGTCTCCGGCAAACTGTGGCGCGCACAGAAGAGGCTAACGGCCTGATGGCCTCCCGCATTGAGGCGCTGATTAGCCGACCGCCCGTTACCCTCGACAGCCGGGCCACGGTGCGCGACGCGGCGGTGAAAATGAGTAAAGAGGATGTCTCCTCGCTGTTGATCGTGACGCCGATGGCAGAAGTTAACCCCGCCGTCAGGCCGGCGCTGACCGGCATCGTGACGGATAAAGACCTGCGTGAGCGGGTCATCGCGGGTGGACTCGGGTTTGAGACACCGGTGAAGGCGATCATGACCGCACCGCTGAACCATGTGGAACATTATCAGCTGTTGTCTGAAGCGATGCTGACCATGATGCAGCACAATATTCATCATCTGCCGGTGATGAAAAACGGCTGTCCTGTCGGCGTGATTTCACAATCGGACATTATCCGCTACGAATCGCAAAACAGCCTGTTTATCGTCAGCCGTATTTTTCACTGCCAGCGCCCGGACGAACTGAGCGCCCTGAAAAACGAGGTGCGTGCCTGTTTCAGCCGCATCGTACGTGAAGATGCCAACTCGCAGATGACTGGCCGCGCCATGGCGGTCATTGGTCGCAGCTTCACGCAGCGCCTGCTGGCGCTGGCCGAGGCGGAACTGGGGCCGCCGCCGGTCCCCTACTGCTTTATTACCCTGGGTTCGATGGCCCGCCAGGAGCAACTGCTCGTCACCGATCAGGATAATGCCCTGATCCTGGATAACCGTTATGACCCGCTGCGCCATGCGCCCTATTTTATGGCGCTGACCCGACGCGTGAGTGACGGGCTGGACGCCTGCGGCTATCGCTACTGCAAGGGAAATATCATGGCGACAAACAGCCGCTGGTGTCAGCCGCTCTCCGTCTGGGAACGCTATTTTGATGAGTGGATCGATTCGCCCTCACCGCAATCACTGCTGGACAGCGCGATTTTCTTCGATCTGGACGCCGTCTGGGGCCAGGTGGAATGGGGAGAACAGCTTAACCAGCGTATCAGACACAAAGCGCGGCACAACGCCCGTTTTCTCGCCTGTCTGGCGCGCAATGCCTTGCTGCGAAAGCCGCCGCTGGGGTTCTTTAAAAACTTTGTGATGGAGCCCTCCGGCCAGCATACGCAATCCATTGATATGAAACGGCGCGGAACGGCCCCGCTGGCCGATCTGATTCGTGTGCATGCGCTGGCGGCGGGCGCAACGGCGCATAACTCCTTTGATCGGCTGCAGACGATTATGCAGGCCGACATTTTGCCCCACGGACGCGGTCAGGATCTGCGGGATGCGCTGGAGTTTATTTCGATGGTGCGCATCCGCCACCAGGCGCAGGATGTGGAGAACGGCCAGGAACCGGACAACCGGATTGAACCGCTTAATCTGTCTGACTTTGAGCGCAAGAATCTGAAGGATGCCTTTCAGATCCTCAGCAATGCGCAAAAATTTTTAAAATATCGCTATCAGCCAGGGCGGAGCGTTTAATGCTGCATATCAATAAAGCATTGCTGTCGCCCTGTGTTCGCGCCCGCCAGGACAGCGTGCTGCCGCAGGACTGGCCCGCCGTCCTCGCCAGACGGGCCAGGGAAACGCGCCATGCCGCGCTGAAAAACTACTACTTGTCTGGCATGCCGTCACCCGATACACCGTTGTCCGACGTTCCCTTACTGGCGATGGATTTTGAAACCACCGGCCTGAATCCTCAGCATGATGATATTGTCAGTATCGGTTTACTGCCGATGAGCCTGTCGCGCATCCGTATCCAGGGCAGCCAGCACTGGATACTGAATCCGCGTGCCGACCTGCGAACAGAGTCGGTGGTTATTCACGGCATCACACATTCCGCTATTGCCCGCGCCCCGGATCTGAATGCTGTGCTGCTCAGGCTGCTGGCAATGATGGCGGGAAACGTGATGGTGGTCCATCACAAAGGGATCGAACAGCCTTTTCTGGATGCGGCATTTAAAAAGCGCATTGGCGAAGGCATTGTGTTCCCCTGTATCGATACGCTGGCGCTGGAGGCGCGCGTTATTGCGGCACAGCGGCAAAACGGCTGGCGACAGAAATGGTGGCGACCGCGCCCCCGACTGTCGTTGCGCCTGTCTGACTGTCGGGCCCGTTATCATCTGCCGCACTATCCGGCCCACAACGCGCTGACCGATGCGCTGGGCTGCGCCGAACTGTTGCAGGCGCAGATTGCGCATCATTTCTCAGCCAGCACGTTGCTTGGCGATCTTGGGTGACTCGTCGGGTCACGCTTTCTCTGACGCGTTGACACCGCAATGGGTGATAAGCACTTCCCCTGCGATGCTGCACAGTCCCTGGCCTGCTTCGCGCCGATGCCGCCCCTCGCTATGCGGAGGAATGCTTATGTCGCAGTTTTATGCGCCGCCAGCGAGGCCATCAGAAGATAACCCGGGCGGGTGCCCGGTTGGTGACCTTTATGCCTCACACCGGCTCCTTGCGGGCGACCGTCCCCACGTGCTTTACCGCACCCTGTTGCCGCGAATGCGGATGTGCGGCGTCATCCTGCAAAGAAATACGTGAGGTTTCGGGCAAGCTCAGCCCGCCCGCCAGCGCCAGCACCGCGACCGCAACAAGATAAAAGGCCGGTGACAGCGTATTGCCTGTGTAGTCAATGAGCCAGGTTGCCACCAGCGGTGCGGTGCCGCCGAAAAGCGTATAGGCCAGATTGTAGGTAATGGCAGAGGCGGTATACCGTGCCCGCGTGGGGAAGACTTCGGAGAGTAACGCGGCCGTCACGACGCCCGAAAACACAGCCCCCGTCGCTAACAGCATATCCCCGAGGATGGCGGCCCAGAGCGGGCCCGAACTGGCCAGCCACCAGGCCGGTAAGACACTTACGATCACCCATCCGCCCGTGACAGCCACCGTCTTTCTTCTGCCTATCCCGTCACAAAGCGCTCCCGCTACCGGACAGAGCCCCGCCGCAAACAGCAGCGCGAGGAAGGAGACCAGCAAGGCCGAGGCCCGACTGAAGTGGCCCTGCAACTGGAGAAAGGTAGAGAAGTAGGTGGTAAACATATAAAACGTCAGCGCGGTTAAGGCGATAAAGGCCCCCAGCCGCAGGATGTTTCCTGTCTGCTGGCGTAACGTGTCAGCAAGTGCCGCATGTGTTCCCGCCTCTTCGCGACGTGCAGCCCGGAAAGCAGGCGTCTCTTCCATACGAATGCGCAGATAAATCCCCACCAGCCCCAGCGGGGCCGCAATCAGAAAAGGAATACGCCAGCCCCACGCGCGCATCTGATCCTGGCCCAGCGCGGCATCTGACAGAAAAGTGATAACTGCCGCAGCCGCGAAAGCAGAAAACGTCGAGACCGTAATAAAGCTTCCGTACCAGGCGCGTTTGCGTGGCGGTGAATGCTCCATCACATAGGCGCAGGCTCCGGCATATTCCCCTCCTGCCGAAAATCCCTGAATACAGCGGGCCAGCGTCAGCAGCATCGGGGCCATGATCCCCAGATGCCTGTCGGTCGGAAGCAGGCCAATCAGCGTGGTCGCGCCCGCCATCATGAGTACCGTCAACGACAAGATACGTTTACGCCCGTATTTATCCCCCAGCATACCGAATATCACCCCACCTAATGGCCGCAAGGCAAACGCCACGGCAAACACCAGGAACGTCTGTAATAAGGCAGTTTGCGGAAGTGCCTGTGAAAAAAAGTTTTGGGCAATAATCGTGGCCAGGAAACCATAAACGGCAAAATCAAACCACTCGACAAAATTACCTATAGCGGCAGCGGCGGTTACCTTTCTGAGCGTAGCGGGCGACGCGGGCGTAACAATATTCATTGTCCTGTTCCTTCTACGTAATGATTAACACTCAGCGACCATTGCGGTTGATGATATATTGCGGTCGACATGCCAGAAATAACCGTCAGCGATACGGTAATCCTCTGGCGATAACGATCGCAGGGTATTCAGGCACGATATTCTGACGCGTTATTTCGTAAATGCCGGGTTATTGCAACCCTTAATTAAAACCTGACCGCCTGAAAAAAAATGAATTCAACACGCGTGAGCTAATTCATTTTTATCATAGCACTGTCTGACGTGAAATAACGGCATAGGAAAAGCCTATATAATAATAAGCGACGTTGTCGCCGACAGATAATTACAGGTCGTTTTTAATAAAATCATTTTATTTATTTTCGACAGGATGTCCGGACAGGCTTTATTGCACAATGGCGATCTGTTTTTATTATTTCTGTCGATGTCGCCATTCTGCGTTTTTTCCCGTCCCGATGTCGTTGTCAGATCATTTAAGCACCACTGACTTGCTTACACTGCCTTTGCAGACCGGTAAGTACCTCACCCTACATGCATGATACCGCGCTGCCAGACAGACCTCTTAATCAGCCAGACAGGACATTACTATGGGAAACGCTTCCAATAAAGGTGTGGTATATCAGGGGCCCGGTAAGGTTGAAGTGATGGATATTGCCGATCCGAAATTCGTCAGCCCCGCGGGTAAAAAAATCGATCACGCGGTCATCATCAAAGTGCTGTCGACCAATATCTGTGGCTCCGATCAGCACATGGTACGTGGACGCACCACCGCACCGGCGGGCATGGTGCTGGGGCATGAAATTACCGGTGAAATCATTGAAAAAGGCACCGACGTTGAAATGCTTAACGTGGGAGATATTGTCTCTGTCCCCTTCAACGTGGCCTGCGGACGTTGTCGCTGCTGCCGGGAACTGGATACCGGCGTGTGCCTGACGGTTAATCCGGCACGCGCTGGCGGCGCATTCGGCTATGTCGATATGGGCGGCTGGGTTGGCGGACAGGCAAAATATGTCATGGTGCCGTATGCCGATTTTAACCTGTTGAAGTTTCCTGACCGGGATCAGGCGCTGGCAAAAATTCTGGATCTGACCATGCTGTCAGACATTCTGCCGACTGGCTTTCATGGTGCGGTCACGGCGGGCGTGGGCGTCGGTTCGATGACCTATGTCGCGGGCGCGGGCCCGGTTGGCCTGGCGGCGGCAGCCTCAGCGCAAATTCTGGGTTCAGCGGTAGTTATGGTTGGTGACTTCAATCAGGATCGCCTGGCGCATGCAGAAAAAATGGGCTTTGTGCCCGTCGACCTGAGCAAACACGATCGCCTGGGTGAAATGATCGCGGATATCATCGGTGTGCCGGAAGTCGACTCGGCGATTGATGCGGTCGGCTTTGAAGCGCGGGGCCATTCGGGTAAAGAGCAGCCGGCTATTGTCCTGAACAGCATGATGGCTGTCACCCGGGTGGCCGGTAAGATTGGTATTCCGGGACTGTATGTAACAGACGATCCGGGCGCTCAGGAGCAGGCAGCCCGTGAAGGATCCCTGAGCCTGAAGTTTGGCCTGGGCTGGTCAAAGGCGCAAACCCTGCACACCGGACAAACGCCAGTGCTGCGATATAACCGCCAGCTCATGAATGCAATTTTGCATGACCGGTTACCCATCGCGAAAATTGTGAACGCCAAAGTGCTGCCCCTTGAACAGGCGGCCGAGGGTTATGCCAGCTTTGATGCCGGCGTGGCCGCCAAATATGTCCTGGATCCACACGGTTTGCTGGCGTAGGCCTTGTCTGCCCCGATGCCGGGACAGGTCGCGGCATCGGCTTACTGTCTTCTTGCCGCCAGTGGCGCGGTTAACCCGTCGGGTTAATGTCATGGTTTAGACAGGGCGAACCGCGAACACATGCAGCGATCGTCCGGCTGAATCTCAGGCTGGCATACTGCTCAGGGCGTTGCTGGCGGGCAAGTCGGCCGACACGTCAGTGATGACAATCTACGAATGCTGCCCGTTCGGAACAACAGAACGGGCAGTGTGATGTCCCTTACATTCAGCCGATTACCGCCGTCCCTTTATAACACCTCAGACCAGCTCATAATCAGCTTTGCCTGCACAGGATCGGCCAGCAGGCTGGGATCGGGTTGCCAGCTGTCCCAGTCGCGGAACGCGCTGAAATCAAGCCCGGTGAGTGTTTCCAGTGAACGAATCGAAACGCGGTATTCGTCCACCTGCGGGACCGCTTCCGGCTGCTGAAGCGGCAGTACGCGGCGCGGTTCGTCCAGCAACTTATCCTGACTGACCAGCAGTGCGGTGGCCTGCGGCGTGCCCTGCGGCCCGATGCGCAGTACCACTTTCCAGAACATAAGCGGCACCTGTAAGTTCCCGTATTGCCGGTGCTGATCGTTAAGTACCGGTCCGGTCAGCACGCTAATCTGCTGTTTGGTTTTTAACACACCATATTCCAGGATGTAGCGCTCAACACCTTGCCAGTACTGCACACTCTGGTTAAAGCGAAAATGCTGCGGTGAACAGTTGGTAAAATGAAACGTGTCTTTATTGGCGCGCACTGCTTCGGCCGCGGTGCCCCAGGTAGGATCGCTACGGCGGGTGAGATGGCCCCGATCAAACCAGCGGCTGAATTCACTATAGAACGCCTGGCCGGTGATATAGCGACTGTCGATACGGCTGTCTTCATACCAGCGGTCGCCTTCAGGGAGCAGCGAAGGTTGTCCACTGCCGCGGTCAATATTGATGTAGCGCGCACCATCAATATTGGTGGCTGTGAAAAAGGCCAGCTTCCGCCCTGCGCTCATGATCAGCGAGAAGTGCTCATAATCCAGCGTGGCTTCTGCACCGCTGCGCCCATTACGCAGCGGTGCGACTTCACTGGCGCGTGGCGCGATAATCCCGGCGACATCAACATGCGTGCCCGACAGAAAGCCCGCCTGATAACCGTCGCGATTAGCATAATTTTCATCGGGTGCAGCGGCACTGGGCAGCACCTGTTCCGCTGCGGGCTCAGCCTTGAGCGCCTGCATCAGCGACGATTGCCAGGCTTCAGGTAACGTCGGCAGCGCGCCTTTAAGCCAGTCGGTAAGCGCGCTGATGCGGATGCCTTCATTGACCCATTTTCCGTTCTCTTCCACGCCGCCGTGATGAAGCGCCACCAGCTGCCAGCTGTCATTGAAAACGGGTGCGCCCGACGAGCCACCTTCGCTGTCGGCTTCGTAGTGCAAAAACTCTTCATGACGGGCTAACAGTGCATTATTGCGCAGCGAGACCTGCTGCGGCGCACCGCCGGGATGGTGGATAAGATTAAGGTGGATGCCCAACGCATGTTTATCGTTGCGGTCATTGAGCGCCAGCGGCAGCGGTTGCTCGCCACTGTCGTCAAGCGCGTCGCCTAACGCGATCAGCGTGCAGTCCAATGCTTCGGTCGGGCTGGTGAGCCAGAAGCGTTCCGCATCCACACTGAAAAGACGTCCCTGAATCATCTCACCCGCTTCCCCCTGGCGGTAGCCAAACTGAAGCGTAATACGGCCTTTTTCAGGCGGTTCAGGTAGCAAATGGTGATTCGTGACAAACAGGTTGCCCCAGGTTAAAAACCCACTGCCTTTGGGTACGCCATCTTCCCTGACCAGTGCCACCGCCCTGGAGGCGCTCAGCCCCTGCTGCAAAAAAGAGACGGGCAGCAAATCATTCGTGCCGATGATGACCTGTTGTCTGGCGCGTTGCTGAAAGGCATAACGCTGTGCGCGTCGAGAATCAGGTTCCGCTGGCAGACCCTGACTCAGCGCCGTGCGCGTCTGTTGCCGCTGTCCGGCTGTCAACGCCAGCCTTGCGGCAATCTGTGCTTGCAGTTGCTCGTTCATTCACTTCTCCATGGTCGACGGTGCCCCTTTAACCATAGCTGTTTAAAACGGAGTACGCGGCAGGTGAGCATATCAACGGGCATGCTGCACTTTTGCACTATGAGGCGAACGACATCACCAGGCTGTTGATTCAGCCTCGTGCGGAAGGGCTTTGCCCCTGGGGTATAAGGTGCGAACAGTCAGAGAGGGAGTGGATAGCAGGCGCATAAAAACGGATGCGCGTCTGACCGCTGTCAGGCACGAACGCAAAGGTCACGTCCGGGCCTTCAGTCTTACTTTTTCTTATCCAGCATTGCCTTTAAATCCGCAAACGGATTATAGGTGGCTTCGCCCACGTCTTTTTGCGCGTCCTCACCCGCCACAACCCGGGTGCCATACTGGTCAGCTTCCGTATACTTCGAGTGTTCGTGATCGTGGCAGTACAGGCACAGCAATTCCCAGTTACTGCCATCTTCCGGGTTATTGGTGTGGTCGTGATCAATATGATGAACCGTTAATTCACGCAGGTTGGAATAGACAAACTCGCGCGAACAGCGCCCACAAACCCATGGATAGATTTTCAGGGCTTTCTCACGGTAGCCACTTTCAAGCCGTGAGTAGTTTTTTGGAATCAACGCCATGACGATATTACCTGTGATAAAGAGTGTTTGAGACAAGCTACAGGGACGAATGCTGCATACTACGTCCGTGGATGGCGCAACGCCAGCCTTGTGCGGTGCGTTTGTGGCTGTGGTAAGGAAGACGTAGCACGCTATCGCTTACCGATATGCTGTGGAAACCTGTGGCGCGAATGCACTCGACGTGAATGAACAAAAGCAGGCTATGCACGTTTATCAAAAGCTGGGCTTTGTCATCATGGGCCGCCTGGAACAGGATGGTCAGGCTAATCCATTTCCTTCATTGCATAGGCAACGATGATGCGGGTCGCACTCACCTGTCCGGCATGGGTGCTGTGATAAAACCATTTTATGGATGAAGAAGAGCAGGAATGCGCAAAGTTGCGCTTGAAACAACCAGAATGCTGAATCCTTCAGCAAACAGACTGTCCGGCGCGAAAACCGCTTTGACTCAGTAAGATCAGTCCATTACTATGCGCCCTGTAGCACGATTCCTCTGTAGTTCAGTCGGTAGAACGGCGGACTGTTAATCCGTATGTCACTGGTTCGAGTCCAGTCAGAGGAGCCAGATTAGAAAAACCCGCTCAGGGAAACCGGAGCGGGTTTTTGTTAGTCTCTTAAACTCTCTCTGCGCCCGAACAGTCGTTTCAGTCAACACCGGGTTGTCAAGATAAACCGCTTCGCTCTCCAGTATTAAACCACTCACTCGCTGTTCGCTAATATAAAACACTCGTTTATCAACGGTTTATAGACCAAAATATACGTCGGGTGCTAGTGTTTCGCCTTATAACAAAAATATTAACCCTTGAGGCGATTAATGAGAAAGCGTGTGCTGTATTTTGCTTTAACGATGATGTTGACAGGATGTGTAGCCCGTTCTCATGAACCCGATCCACTACAAGTGCAGCTTGCCAGTTACGGTACGCTGCCAGACACTTATAAAACGGATGTCAAAAATACGTTTTATTATCATTTGAAAGATCCTTACAGCGCGCATTATCGTTTTTTTAAACCTTTTAAAGGATATACCTGGGTAATGAATGTGCCCGAAGATAAAGAAGAATTGATGTTTGGCTGGGTCATCCCCGGCGTGATTAATGCAAAAAACAGTTTTGGCGCTTATGTCGGCGCGCGCAGATTCGTGGTGATTTATTCAAATGGTCAATACCACAATCTTTACTACACGAAAGGCACGAAAAAAATCGGGCGGGCTCCTTAAAACAGCATTTTGTTTTCTGAACCATTAACACGCCATGGTCAATGGCGTGTTTTTCAAATCACAGCGATAAAGGCGCAGAGTTTCGCGGAATGAATGCCCATTGTGTCGCCTGATATTACCTCTGCCCACGCCAGAGACATCAAAACGCCTTTTATGGCACCCCGGCTTTTCCGTCATTTCCTGCTCTTTATAACTGTCGCGTCAACGCTACGTTTAATGCGGCTGAGTCCGGCTGCATCACACATGCTGCATAAGATTCAGCCGGTCATATCAGTGTGTATTTTTAACCGGATAAGCGGTCAGCGGTTTGATCTCTTTAAGCACAAACATACTTTGCATCTCTTTAATGCGCGGCAATCTGCGTACTACAGACATGGCGAACTCCGCATAAGTTTCGAGATCGCTCGCCACAACCTGTAGCAGGAAATCGGCATCACCACCGATACTGTAGCAGGCCACCACATCATCCAGCGCCGTGACCTGTTGCTCGAATTTTTTTGCCTCATCCTCGCTGTGGCAATCAATAACCACCCGAATAAACACCATGACCCCGGCGCCGATTTTTTTGCGGTCCAGTACAGCCCGGTACCCCTGAATGACGCCCTGCTCTTCCAGCCTGCGCACTTTACGCCAGCACGGTGAGGCAGACATACCAATCTTGTCAGCCAGTTCCTGATTAGTAATACGGGCATCGTCCTGTAAAACACGCAGGATTTTCATTTCTGTCTTATCAAGCAGCATACCGGTCAATTCCTTTCACTACATTTCGTTTATGAGGTTAATTCTTGCAAAGAATACGATAAATGAATGTGATTGAGACAGCCTATTTCTGTCTCGCCAGGACATACTGTTTTCAGGTGCTGTACAAGGTGCAGATCAAAAGAAATGGCCGGACAGGGCAGATTAAGGCGGCAGACGAGTCCGGGTTGTCCTCGTCGTGCCGCTTTTCATGGCCAGCCTGTCTGGATTTTATCCCGACATAACATTTATGAAGGAAAGACGATGCCTGCGATAACAGAATTACTGCCTTATATACTGGCGCTGGGTCTGGCCGCGGCCATTCCCGGCCCGGGCATGACAGCGATCGTGGCCCGTACCCTTAACGGGGGCTCTCTGGCGGGTTTGGCTGCGCTTGCAGGCGTGATAATGGGCGATTTATTTTATTTGACGCTCGCCGTGTTTGACCTGGCCGTTGTCGCTCATACCTATACCGGACTGTTTACACTGATTAACTGGGCTGCGGCGCTCTATTTAGCTTTTCTGGCCTGGCAGTTCTGGTCTTATCAGCCGCATTCCATCACGCTGGACCAAAAAGTGACGCACAAGCAACTGACTTCTGCCTGGCTGTCAGGCCTGACCATCACACTGGGCAACCCGAAAACAATCGCGTTTTATCTGGCCATATTACCGCTTGTGATATCGCTGGAGAGCATATCCTTTACATTCTGGGCAGCCAGACTGGTGCCCGTTACCGCAGCGGTACTGCTGATGGTCGGGGCCATGTTTATTCTGGCGGCAGTAAGCGTTCGCGCATTACTGACCAGCCAACGTGCACAGCGCATCATGTTTAAATCGGTCGGCGTTATCATGCTGCTGGCCGCCATCGGTATGATCCTGAAAACGCTTTAATGCCGTGACCGAGGTGACACGGCTTCCCGTGCGACGTCAGAACAGACTGATTAATCTTCATTTGCTCTCGGTATAAGTAACAGCCCTGATCCGCTGTGGTAACATCTTGCCCTCACCTTCTCGTTACCGGGCACCCTGTTAAGCACTATGTCAGACACTACGAAACGCAAAAATGATCCTGAAGGACTTAAAAAGCGCATTCTTGCGAGCGCACTGACGACCTTTGCTGAGTTTGGTATGCAAGGCGCCCGTCTTGAGCAAATTGCTGAAAATGCCCAGACGACTAAACGAATGGTGGTTTACCATTTTGGCAATAAGGAACAACTCTATATCGATGCGCTGGAACAGGTTTACCAGCAGATCAGGGAGCATGAAACTGGCCTGAATCTGGCCTCGCTCGCCCCTGAGCAGGCCATCATAAAACTGGTTGAAGCCAGCTTCGATTACCATGTTTCCCACCCGGATTTTGTGCGTCTGATCTGTATGGAGAACCTGTCTCGCGGCCGCTACATCTCGCAGTCTGCCCGTCTGAGCCAGCTGAACCGCAGTGCGCTGGACTTACTGGATGATATTCTGAGCCGGGGACAGCAGCAGGGACTGTTCATCAAAGAGATCGAGACCCTGGACGTGCATCGCCTGATCAGCAGTATTTGTGTGCATCAGGTCTCCAACCGATTCACCTTCAATACGCTGTTTAGTCGGGACAAAAATGAAGACGAGATCATCCGTCGTAATCGCCAGCTCGCCGTCACGGCAACGCTGCGCTACATCAGATGCTCACGCCACGCGTCCTGAGCGCTGAAAAGGATAGTCTATGCTTAAGTGGTAATAACAATATCACTTAAGTAAGGAAAGCAGCTTGAGCAGAGACGCCAGCCTTTATCCGCTTCGCCAGACGCAGCGTGAACCTCATGACAATACACTCTGGAACTGGGCGCAAAACGCGCCGATTGGTACACAACAGCAGGTAAAACGCCCTGCCAATGAGGCGGCTTTGCAGCAGTTACTGCGCGACACTCACAACACAGTGCGCGTTATTGGCAAAACCTACTCACCCGGCAGAATGCTGGCTGTGCATCCCGACGATCTGCTGCTGGATCTGAGCGCCTTTACCGGCCTGCTCCGCAGCGATGCTCACAGCGTTACGTTTGCAGGCGCCACACCGCTCGAACAGATCTACAGCACCCTGACAGACATGGACCGCATGCTGGCCTCTTCGCCGGGCGTGATCTCCGTGCAGACGCTGGCCGGTGCGATGGCAACCGGTACGCACGGCCAGGGTCTGCAGCAAAGCTCCATTGCGGACGAAGCCGAGCAGATCCGTCTGGTGCTGAGCGACGGATCCATACGGGAGCTGTCGCGCGGTGACGACGATTTTGCGGCGGCGCTGGTGTCGCTCGGCACCCTGGGCATCGTGACCGAAGTGACGTTGCGCACCCAACCGTTCCGCATCTTCACCTGCCACAAGAATGCGGTTTCGGCGGACAACCTGGAAAGCGATCTGCTGCGCTGGAATGAGGATTATGCACTCAGTAAGGCCTGGTGGTTTGTTGACGATAACATCATGCACGTCTGGAATGCACATCAGGCCAGCTACGATGAGATCCAGCGTTACGAGCAGTCGGGACGCGAAGTAGTAGAACATGCCGATGAAGGTGATGACAGCCTGAACGATACTATCGAACAGACGCTGGAGCACATGCATCGCGATACGCAGATTCACGGTAAAGGCGGCAAACAGTTCCGCACTGTGACTCGCTTTCGCGACTTTACCGATGTCACAGGCGACATCTACCAACTGTTCTGTCGCGGTATCGCCGTGCCGCAGATCAACGTTGAGATTGGCGTTCCGCTGGCGCGCACGCCGGCGATCATCAGCAAGATCAAACGCTGGTATGCCGAAAATCGTCCGCACATGCACTATCCGATTATCCTGCGCTGCACCGGTGCCTCATCCGCCTGGCTGAGCCCCGCCTTCGACCAGCCCACCTGCTTCTTTGGCTTTGTCGTTTATTACGCAGATGATGGATCGCTTTCTGAGGCCGGCCTGCACTTTTTAAGCGAGGTGGAGAAACTGCTGGCCGAAGAAGGTGGGCGTCCGCACTGGGGTAAATATTACGATGCCTCGCTCTACCACTGGCGGGATCTTTATCCGCACTGGGACCGCTTTCGCGCCCTGCGTGAACAACTTGATCCGCACCACCGCTTCAGCAACGACTATACCGCTGCACTGTTTAACTAATTTAAAAAAGGGATGTTATGTTTGCCTGGGTAACGTTACTGACACAACCGGATTATCTGGTGGGCGTGAAAGCGCTGCACCGATCACTGCAACAGACGAAAACACGCTGGCCACTGCTTGTGATGGCCACCAATGCTATCAGTGACAGCGAGTGTGAAGCCCTCAGGGATGAGGGCTGTATTATCCGCCGGGTTGATCCGCTTTATCCGGACAATGATTTGAATCAGCACTATGCTTCTGAACGCTTTGGCGAGGTCTGGACTAAGCTGCGCGCCTGGCAGTTGACCGAGTATCGGCGCGTGGTATTCCTGGATGCTGACATGCTCATCTTAAAGAATATGGATGAACTGTTTACACTGGACCTGGGTGACTTCGTGCTGGCCGCCTGCCACGCCTGCCGCTGTAATCCTAACCAAATTGAGTCCTATCCTGACAGTTGGGAGCCCGAGTTCTGCCACTATACCTGGCAGGAGCGCGAGCAGACGCCGCCGGCTCATGTGGATTATTACCTGAACGGTGGATTCCTGGTGCTGGAACCGGATGAGACTGTCTTTAACGATCTTGAAGCGCGTATTGCCGCCATTGATGACCTGCGCGCCTATGCCTTTTCAGAACAGGACTTGCTCAACGAAGCTTTTAAAGATAAATGGCTGCCCCTTTCCTATATTTATAACGCGCTAAAAACGCTTCGTTTTCAGCACGATACGTTGTGGGAATGTAAAGAGGTGAAGAACCTGCACTACATTCTGGCGAAGCCCTGGGAGCGGGATTTGTCACAGCCGGTGAGCCAGCGTGACCGTTATTACGCGATGGACAAGCTGTGGTGGGACAAAGCGTCTGACTGCTGATAACAACGTGCGCCTGCCTGTCCGCAGGCGCACAGGTTCCCGTCTGTGCATTAAAGTATGCTGTAACTACTATCAGACTTCCTGCCAGCACCGTTCTGTGGCGGACAGCGCAATCGCCTCCAGCACCTTTTGTACCTGCAAACCTTCGGCAAAATCCGGCCACATACGATCGCCTGCGGCGACGCCATTAATCAGATCGCGTATTTCCACGGTCTTTTGATCGTTAAAGCCGATACCGTGGCCTGCTGACACACAGAAACTGGCGTAATCCGGATGAGCAGGCCCGGTCAGAATCGTTTTGAAGCCCTGACGCCCTGCGGGTTCATCATGAAGATAGAGTTCAAGCTCTGCCATCCGTTCCTGCGTATAGCGCAGCGTGCCTTTAGTGCCCGTCACCACATAGGTCAGGCCCATCTTGGCTCCGCAGGCAATGCGCGAGGTTTCAATCACGCCGTGCGCCCCGTTCTGGAAACGCAGCAATGCGCTGGCCTGATCTTCGTTTTCAACCGGTAACTGACGACTGAGATCTTTCGGGTCAGGACGCGACCTGATGACCGTCATCATATCGCCGCTGACTTCCACAATATTGCCGACCAGATAATGCGCCATATTGACGATATGCGCAGCCAGATCGCCCAGGGCGCCCAGTCCGGCCAGTGCTTTTTGGCAGTGCCAGTCGAGCGGAGTGTCAGGTTTTGCCAGATAGTCCTCATTGTGCGTGCCATAAAAGTGCACCACTTCGCCGATTTCGCCTCGGGCAATAATCTCTTTCGCCAGCTGACTGGTGGGGTTTTTCATGTAATTGAAGCCCACCAGCGTTTTCACGCCGGCCTTTGCCGCGGCTTCCACCATTTCCCGGGCATCCGCCACGGTCAGGGAAAGCGGCTTTTCGGAATAGACATGTTTACCGTTAGCAATCGCAGCCAGCGCCATCTCTTTATGCAGAAAATTGGGCGCACAGATATCCACCACATCAATATTGGGATCGCACACCAGCTCACGCCAGTCACCGGTTGAACGGGCAAACCCAAAGGTGGCGGCCTGCTTTGCCGCCAGTTCCGGATTCACCTCTGCCAGCATCTCACGGATAATCTCCCCTTTTAACGCAAACACCGCAGGGGCCTGGGCATAAGCAATCGCATGACAGCGGCCAATGTAGCCACTGCCGATCATGCCGATTCTGACTTTGTTCATTTGGACTCCGGGCGGACAGCGAAAGTTGAAATGAAATTTAAATTCCATTTATGAGCATTTCAAACTAAAAATGAAATAAATGTGACGAACATAAAGAACAATCGTCACTGCCCAGTCCAAGGCGAAATTTTACGCGGAGTGGGGTCTCTGTTTACTCAATAAGAAACCCTGTGAAGCCGCTTGTTAGGGTTAGCGATACGGCACAGCGCACAGAGTTGGCGAGTATTTCAGCAATCAGACACTTTTATTAAAAAGAGCTTTGACAAGCCTGCACGACGTCGATAATATGCGCCCCGTTCAAACGATTCCTCTGTAGTTCAGTCGGTAGAACGGCGGACTGTTAATCCGTATGTCACTGGTTCGAGTCCAGTCAGAGGAGCCAGATTTAGAGAAGCCCGCTCAGGGAAACCTGAGCGGGCTTTTTGTTTTGGGAATGGCGTGAAATACGCAACAATCCAGGTCGCGTTACAGCGCAGGGAACTTAACGCAGGCGCTGCTCCGGCTGCGCTACTTCTTACCTACGATAAAACCCGCTACCGCGCGTAAGCCATCGATGATCGGCATCGTTGCCGCCCCCGCCAGGAAGTCCTCGTAATCCGCCTGGTTACGTCGGCGAATATCCGCAAAGCGAGCGAGTGCCTTTTTCTCACTGGACGCACTCACCTCCTCAAATTGCTTTTCATAGCCCTGCGCAATGAGCTGGGTAGCGTTGTCTGTAGACGATTTTTCCAGCACGACAATCTGCTTACCCTTTTGGAAAAAACAGTAATGTGGCATGTCAGGCTCCTTAAACGGGGCGGTTGATTCTGTAACTATAAACGGTGATGAGAGCAACACAACCCTTAACGCGCTCGGGAAAGGTTCTCTTATGACTCCGGTGTCTCGACCTGCAACACGATACAGCCCTTGCTGATCTCTGCCCTTACCTTCGTCCCCGTCTCGAATCCCAACTCACGTAACCATTTGCCACTAATGTTCAGCGCAGGTGTGCTGGTGTCCCCGAATTTAGGTACATAACCAACTGTATAATGTCGCTGGGTTTTAAATGAGGCCGCCGTAAGTGCAGCGTCAGAAGATCGGGCATTCATCGTCATTTGCAAGCTCCTGGTCAATAAGGTGAGTCCATCATTCGCGAGGCCATTTGACGCGATACAGGCCGGATGAGGCTGTATCTGCTTCTGGTGCACCAGCACCGGGTTTGCGCCTTCAGACAGCCCGCTTACTGTTTATATCTGCAAGACATCAATGAGTTAAAAGAGTGCCGACGCGCTGATATCGGGAGGTTTTCTTACTGGGCTGGTCCCGCTATCGGGTCTGACAAACGCTTGTAAACCATAACGATTTTAGCGGATGACAACAAGTCAGGACCTGGAAGCTAACTCGCATAACGTTGACAATATTCTGCTGTCTGTCCCGTCCGGCCCTGCGGCCGACTGTTAATGCGCCTCCAACGCATACGTCGCGCCAACTGACACGCCGTATGCGCGAATGGTTGATGTGAATGGTGGGACCTGAAGCCTGACTTTTGGCAGGCGCAAAGCAATACCGTTTACCCGGGCGGAAAAGCGCGGGATAACCTTTATCCGCGCAGGGTAACTTATCTGAGAAGTGAGTCGGTAAACGCAAAATCCAGGGCGTATGCTTTAACCGGTAAGGTGGTCAGTCTGCTTACCTTTATCAAGACGTGAATTCACCGTCCGGCACGCTAAGCGGGCTTGCCGTCTGAATAGCGTTGCCTTCAGACAGCTTTTCGCCATTCCTTACGGGAATTTTAAGTTAATCAGATTACTGTACTGCGTGCGTGAAATAGAAAGGGGTGCCTGGTTTTTAAAAAAAACCTTCACAAACTCGGCACTTGTGCCATACAGCTCCACACGCTGATATTCATGGCGGATAAATTGCTGAAGGATGGGCGTCATGTCCCGCGCATGATCCTGGGGCCAGGCGTTATGGGATGCCACGGTTTGCTCAAAGGTGAGGGGCGTACGCATTTGATCGTCGGGTTTAAAATTAGCGCGTTTACGCTCCGCTTCTGTTTTGAAGTCTTCAAAGGCTTCATGTGCAGTATTAAAGAGATCCGCAAGTGCTTTGATATGGGCAGCCATCTGATTAACGGCAACGGTTTTTTTGTTGACGAAGTAGACGCCTACCGCAGAAAAGAGTGCCGCCAGTACAGGAAGAGAGCCCCGTCCAATAATACTTCCAAGACCCTGGTAAGCGGACCATAAAACCACACCTGTAGCGCCAGTAGAGCTTGATATCGCACCTGTAGCAATCGAACTTGCCTGCTGAACTCTGACGCCGCCAATACGATTGTCAAGGTGCCGAATTTCTCCGCCAGGCCTCCTGACTGAAGCCGACTCTTCGTTCCAGGTTTTATAACGACGGTTATTATCTTCTTTATAATTCGACATCGCATAAGCAATCTGGCTGGTATCGGTTTTACTCAGCCGGGCGATTTCCGCTGGTTCAAACGATCTGACTAAAATCAGCGCTTCATCAAGCACCTCTTTGGACAGAAAGTTAGCGGAACCCGCAGGATTAAAACGAGGGTCCGTAGTCAGGCCCTCAATAAGACTCACTTTTGGAAATGCCATAACGCCCTCACTTTTTGATGCCGCCCGACGAAGTCATTAGTTTTCTTTATTTTGTTTAATATCCCAGCCCATCTGTACAGAAGCGGCTTTCGTTCCCTGAGAAGCCTGTTCCCAGTATTCCAGTGCCACTTTGCTGGCCTGAAAGGAATATTGCATACCCAGTGTTGACGCGTGCCCGACGCCGGTGAAGTCAGTCTGTGTCACCAGGACATCCTCAAGTGTGATGCGGGTATACTCCACTTCCTGTCCACCCGCCTTGCAAACGGACAGCTGAACTTTCGGCAGATGTTTACCACTGGCGCAATATTTCACTAATGCAGGCGTGGCCTTATCAATTAAGGCCTCAACGGTTAAATCGCGGTAATTTACTTTACCTGCTCCCCCACCGCCGCCAACGGCCATATTCCCTGGCTGCTGCGCGCCCCAGTCAAATGAAAGTACATCAATCCATTTTTTATGATTCGCATTTTGCGACTCACCTTCAATCCCGTCTATCTTCAAAAATATATCAATAGCCATTTTTCACCTTTATATTTACGGGCAGATTAACTCAGCTCTCTTTATTTTGTTTAATATCCCAACCGGCTTTGCTTTCCGCACCTTTAGTCCCGCTGGCGCTTTGCTCCCAATAGCTGGTAGAAACTTTAGATGCCTGAAAGGCATAGTCCACAACAATAGTGTCACTTTGCCCGATACCGTTGAAATTCGTTGCGGTGACCAGAACATCTTCCAGCACAATTTTCGTGTACTCAATCTGACTACCGCCAGCTTTGCAAACCGACAGTTCAACTTTTGAAACATGCTTTCCGCTGGAACAGTATTTAAGAATGGCTGGCGTGGATTTATCGATTAAGGCTTTGATCCGCAGATCGTTAAAACTCACTTTTCCTGCGCCACCACCGCCGCCAACAGCCATATTGCCGGGTTGTGAAGCCCCCCACTCAAATGAGAGTACGTCGGTCCATCCTTTATGTTTACTGTCCTGTGATTCACCTGTGGTGCCTTCAACTTTCAAATAAATATCGATCGCCATTCTTTTTTCCGGTTAGTTTGGGGTGGGACAAAATGCACGATGCACATCGCCAGGCTGAGACATTTCGTCAGCATCAGTGCCATCTTAAATTCAGGATAAGCACCGGCCTGTCATTTCTGTTCGCTATAAAGTGGAAATAAAAAGATGACTGCGTTATTCACGCAGCAATTAGGGATAGTTAATCAGGCAACGATTCTTTCTACGCCCTTTACTCATTAATAAAATTAACATGAGTTCATGTCAATTAATTTACAACGCGCATGATTTTATTGAGATAAATCCGAAAGAGTTATTCTTAATAAGAAATTGTGTCGCGACGAAATAGTTTTTTAAAATAAAAAAACGGTATTCACTGCTACGTAACCGGGAGAGAAGACAGGACATCAGGATGGAAAAGAATGAAAAACCCCGCGCAATCCGGACTGCGCGGGGGCCTTATTCTCACAGAATCAGTTAGCGTTTAACGCCAGCCTAATTCAGGAGCGACATACTTCAGAATCGCTTCAATCACATGGGCATTATATTCCACGCCCAACTGATTCGGCACGGTGAGCAGCAAGGTATCCGCTTCGGCAATCGCCTGATCCTCTGCCAGCAGTTTGATCAGCTTTTCGGGTTCAGCCGCGTAACTGCGACCGAAAATGGCGCGGGTTTTCTCATCCAGAAAACCGACGGAATCCTGATCCTGACCACTGCGACCAAAGTAGGCGCGGTCCATATCATTCACCAGCGCGAAGATACTGCGGCTGACGGAAACCCGCGGTTCACGTTGATGCCCTGCCGCTTTCCAGGCATCACGGTAGGCGCGAATCTGTTTGGCCTGCTGGATGTGGAACGGCTCGCCGGTTTCATCATCTTTCAGCGTCGAGCTTTGCAGATTCATGCCCATTTTCGCTGCCCATACTGCGGTGGCGTTGGAACCCGAGCCCCACCAGATACGCTCACGTAAGCCTTCCGACAGCGGTTCAAGACGCAGCAAGCCCGGTGGATTGGGGAACATTGGCTGGGGATTCGGTTTAGCAAAGCCTTCGCCACGCAGCGCATCCAGGAACACTTCCGTATGGCGACGGCCCATGTCCGCATCCGTCTCGCCTTCCTGCGGCACGTAGCCGAAGTAACGCCAGCCATCAATCACCTGCTCGGGTGAACCACGGCTCAGTCCCAACTGTAAGCGACCGTTGGAAATCAGATCCGCAGCGCTGGCATCCTCCACCATATAAAGCGGATTTTCATAGCGCATGTCGATCACGCCAGTCCCTATTTCAATTTTTTTGGTGCGTGCACCGACCGCAGCCAGCAGCGGGAACGGCGAGCTGAGCTGACGGGCGAAGTGGTGCACACGAAAATAGGCCCCATCCGCGCCCAGTTCTTCCGCTGCGACGGCCAGGTCGATAGATTGCAGCAACACATCCTGGGCAGAACGCGTGGCGGACTGCGGCGAGGGCGTCCAGTGGCCAAATGAGAGAAAACCAATCTTTTTCATCTGTAACATCTCCTGGCGAAAGACGGGTGCTTTCGCATGATAAACATCGATGAAATAAGGTTACGCCAGCCATGTCATGAGGGATAGTGAATATACTTAAGCACTATATTCAAGATTTTTGACATAGGTCGCGCTCAATGGAACACGATCAATGCGCGATTCTGTGCCCATGCGGAATGTAATAATGCTTGCGGGCAGAATGGGTTTTAACGCATAACTAAACTTTCTGTCCTGCATCTGGACAGGCGCGTTTAACAGAGGGAAAAGGGATGCGTATTTTACTGGTAGGTGCGGGTGCAACCGGCGGTTATTTTGGTGCGCGGCTGATGCAGGCCGGGCAGGATGTGACCTTTCTGGTCCGTGAAGGCCGTTTCCGTCAGTTACAACAAACGGGCCTGGTGCTGCAGACCCCATCAGGGCAGGAAACGCTGCATCCGACGTTGATCACTGCCGACAGCCTGGACACGCATTACGACTTAATCATCATCACGGTCAAAAGCACCGGTCTGGATCAGGCCATCCAGGACATTGAGCGGGCTGTCGGTCCGCACACGCTGATCATGCCGATCCTGAATGGCATGCGGCATATCGATACGCTGGTCACCCACTTTGGTGCCGACAGGGTGATCGGTGGGCTCTGCAAAATTAACGCCACGCTGAACGACCAGGGCCATGTGGTGCAGTTAACGCCTCTGCACCAGATCTGTTACGGCGCGCTGGATGGTAATAATGATGCCCGGCTTCAGCAGGTTGATGTTGCCCTTCGCAGCAGCGTTGTCGACACAGTTTTTACCGACAATATTATCGGTGAATTATGGGAAAAATGGCTGCTGCTGAGCACACTCGGCGCCGTGTGCTGCCTGGCGCGGGGGAATACGCAACAGGTGCTGAACCAGCCAGGCGGCGAGATGTTGCTTCAGGGCATTTATAGCGAAGTGCTGCAGATTATCTGTGCTGAGGGCTACCAACCGCGCCCGGCCGTGACCGCCAAAATCTACGCGCTGCTGAACGACCCGTCGACGCCGATGACCTCCTCAATGTATCGTGATTTGACTCAGGGCTTTGCGATTGAAGCCGACCCGATCATTGGCGACCTGCTGTTACGTGCCAGCCGTCATGGCATCACTGCACCGCTGTTGAACGCGGTCAATGTCAACCTGCAGATCTATCAACAGAACCGTTAAACACGGATGTGATGAGCACGCAGCCACGCCGTTGCACGACGCGTGGGTAACGGAAATTTGTTACACTCGCTGCCTCATCTTTTGGAGGAAGAATGACGTCCCGCTCTGTGACCCTTGATGATGTTGCCCAACTGGCGGGCGTTTCCTATCAAACCGTTTCTCGTGTGCTTAATCGCTCTGAGCAGGTTTCTCCCCGTACCCGCGAAAAAGTGGAAGCGGCGATGCAACAGCTCAACTACGTTCCCAATCGGGTTGCGCAGCAGTTAGCGGGTAAAGCCACACGGACCCTTGGCCTGGCCACCAGCAATCTGGCGTTAATGGCCCCAGCGCAGATTGCCTCGGCAATACAGCAGCGCGCTGCCAGAGCCGGCTACCATTTAGTGATTGCTATGGACAGCGCGGACGATGCCGAAGCCACGGTGAATGAACTGATGGCGCAGCGCGTTGATGCCGTGCTGATTAATATGCCGCTTGAGGCCGCCGACGCGGAAAAAATCCGTCATCTGTGTGGCAAAAAACCGGTACTGTTTCTGGATGCTGAACCGCACGCCGTTGTGTCTCATTGCCAGTACTCCAATGAAAAAGGGGCGCGGGCCGCAGTTGAGCATCTCGTCGCGCTCGGACATACGCACATCGGCCTGCTGAATGGTCCGGTTCGCTCGGTATCGGCCCGTCAGCGTGAAGCGGTCTGGCGCCAGGCGCTGGCCGGGCACGGTCTGTCTCCCTGTTGTGTGCTGCGCGGCGACTGGAGTGCCCAGTCGGGCTACCAGGCTATGCTGTCTCAGTTACCGGACGCGCTGCCCCAGGCGCTGCTGGTAGCGAATGATGAAATGGCGCTGGGTGCCATGCGGGCATTGCATCAGCATGGCGTGGCGATTCCGGCTGAAATCTCCATTGTCGGCTACGATGACACGGCAGAAAGCGCCTGGTACCAGCCGCCGCTGACCACGATTCGTCAGGATCTCCAGCAACTGGGTGCCACGAGCGTGGAGCAGGCGCTGGCCGCGCTGCAGGGGGAAGCGGTCGCATCACGGACGCTGGAGCCGGTACTGGTCGTGCGGGAAACCACCGCCGCGCCAGCCAGCAAAGACGCAGACTTATCCGCGCTGGCCCGTCAGTTACAGCAGATTGCCCGCAAGCTGTCCCGCTGATCGCGGACGCAAAAAAACCCGCCCAACAGGATGGCTGGAGCGGGCTGGTTATCCGCGATAATACGCGTTGCCTTATGGCGTTTTCGTCTCGCCCACGCCCATGGTCTTGAGCTTTTTAGACAGCTCGCGGCGCTCTTTAGACAGGTCAGCGTTTTTGATGATGTACTCATCCACGCGATCTTCATAGTCAGCACGCATGCTGGCGATGATTTCCTGAATCGCCTCAACGCTCATGCCGGGTTTGATGTATTCGCTCAGGTTATCCAGCAGCAGCACACGCTTTTGGTTGTCACGAATTTTCTTCTCATTATCGACGATTTCACGCTGCAGTTTGTTCTTGCGGCGGAACGTACGGACAAACTCAAGTACGTCCTGAAATGATTGCTTGGCATTTTCCATGATGGCACCTTTCTTTAAGCCTGCTAAAGCAGGGAGAGAGTCAAAACGATCAGCTTAGCGGCCAGCCAGCCTTGTGGGCAATTCTCACAGCTAAATTCGGACTGGCTCTTATCTTAGCGCAAAAAAACCGGGTTTCGCATTAAGTCATTGTCTGAGGTGATTATTTACGCAGCGCCAGGCGCATCAAATCCGTCATGCGTTCCAGCTGCTTCGCCAGCTCCAGACTCAGCCAGACATAGCCATAAATCGGCGCTTCTTCCAGACGGTCACTCCCGTCAGCGATCAACTGCTTAAGCTCTTTGACGATTTCCGTTAACTCATGATTGGCCGCGATGATGTCGTAGGTTTCCCCCTTCACAGCCATGACCGATAAGGTTCGCAGCGCGTTTTCGGTCATCTCCTGCGTGCGGCGTAACGTCGGAGCATTCAGCATGATCAGATGACTTTCGCGTGATGCCCACCAGGCATTAATTTGCATCTCAATGGTGTACACCATATTACGGTTCAACGTCTGTATCGCTTCAAACACTGATTTTGGGATGCGGGTTTCTTTACTGGACGGCTCCAGCAGGGCACGCATTTTCACCACGCTGGTGAGCAGTTTGCCCAGCGGTTTGTTCAGCCGGGGCTTTTCCACGAGGTTGGCGGAAAACCCCGCATGGTAGATTTTGGCCATTTCTGCCAGCGTATCTGACAGCTGAATACGCCAGTGAATATACGCACGCTGCGCCCAGATGGCCGTAAATAACAGCGCCAGTAACGATCCTAAAATGACATCGCCACCGCGCCACATCGCCACGGTGAAATCCCCCATTGGCGCGCCTACAACCACGCACAGCGTGATGCCAATCAGCAATGCCATGTAAGGGTGTTTCCCCAGCGTCAGATAGCCGCTGATAAACATGATCACTGCGCACCATGCCAGCATGCCGGGCAGCGAAATCATCTCCAGCCTGAGGGCGATAAGACCAGAGATTGACCCGGCAATCGTTCCGCCAATGCGTTGAATGGCGCGCGGGAAGACGTTTCCCCAGGTTGAGATCGGCCCCATCACCACAACCAGGGTAATCAGAGGCCAGGTGCCTTCGGGAATGCCCGTGACGCGGACAAGCAGAAACGCACACAGAAACGCCACTGCGATGCGTAACCCGTGCACGCTGCGGTAATGACGATATAACCAGAATTCCAGATTTGAGATGGGTTTATCAGAGCGCAAAGTCGCTTGTCCGCTGGTAAAAAAATGATTCTACGCGTCGCGCCCTGCCGATCCTGGCGCGCCGTCAATGTTTTCGCTTGTACAGCGTTGATCGGACCATTATCAACAACCCTGCCCCGGAAATCAGCAAAATTCACCATGACGACAACACATGACGCACGATAGCGGGTTCATCCCTGCCCCGCGAAGGCGAAGCAGGGACGTAACGATTAGAACTTGCGTTTCAGGTAGTCCGTGATGCGGCTCACTACGCCCGCCTCGTTAACGGCGGTGAGTGCCACCAGCGGATAGCTGGCGATCTGCTTGTCCTTGTCCATCACCTGGATTTCACCAATATTCTCATTGGCTTTAAGTGGCGCTTCCAGGTCGGTGCGGTTGATCACGTATTTGGCTTTGACGTTCGGGATTTCGCTGCGCGGCAGTGACAGATAAACATCGTTTGCCGTGCCCACGTCAACCTGGTGCGGATTACCGTACCAGACATGTTCACTGCCAATTTTCTTACCGGCATGGAACAGTTGTACGGTATCAAACGTATTCTGGCCCCAGACCAGCAGCTTGCGCGCCTGCTCTTCACGCCCTTTCGCACTTTTCCCGCCCATGATGACGGCAATCAGGCGGTGCTGACCCACAATGTTGGAGGCAATGATATTGAAACCCGCCGTTTCAGTATGGCCCGTTTTCAGGCCATCGACGTGCAGGTTGTTGTCCCACAGCAGGCCGTTACGGTTGTTCTGGGTAATGCCGTTCCAGGTGAGGGTTTTTTCACGGTACATGGCATAGAAATCGGGCTCGCCATCAATAATGGCGCGTGACAGTTTTGCCATATCCAGTGCGCTGGAATATTGCCCCGGCGCATCCAGACCGTGTACGGTTTCGAAATGGGTATTCGTCAGCCCCAGTTTCTCCACGTAGTGGTTCATTAACTTAACAAAGTTGTCCTGGCTACCGGCCACGTAATCCGCCAGCGCAACGCAGGCGTCATTGCCTGAATCAATGATCACGCCGCGGCTGAGATCACGCACGCTTAACTTATCACCGGGCTTAAGAAACATCAGTGAGGAGCCTTTAAAGACCGGATTGCCTGCTGCCCAGGCATCTTTTCCCACCGTCACCATGTCGTCGCGGGTAATTTTCTTTTGGTCGATCGCGCGGTCGACCACATAGCCGGTCATCAGCTTCGTCAGACTGGCGGGATTCCGGCGCTCGTCGGGATTGCCCGCGGTCAGCACCTGCCCCGTGGTGGCGTCCATCAGCACCCAGGAGGCTGCATCAATCGCCGGTGGCGTCACAGGAAATGGCATATCGTCGGCCTGCGCCAGCGAAGCCCAAAAAACAGTTACGGTAATTAACAGACGCCTTTTCAACACTTCATCCTTAGTTAAGCAAGTAAAACGGACATGAACAGCGGGACGTTTTACGGCAAAACCCTTAATAAGGTTTAAATAAATTGAAAAAAAGTATGAACTGCTGCGCACCATTCAACAGCCTGCACCCTGGCAGTTGTACTCAGGCACGCAGACGACTATCCTGAACGTTGATTTTTTGCAGACAGGACAGCGACGTGCCCGCCTCTGAATTCACTTTTTTGTTTCACGATTACGAAACCTTCGGCACCAGCCCGCAACGGGATCGTCCGGCACAGTTTGCTGGTTTGCGCACCGACAGCGAGTTCAATCCGATTGGCGAGCCAGAGGTATTCTACTGCCGCCCACCGGATGATTACCTGCCCCAGCCTGAAGCGGTCATGATCACCGGTATTACGCCGCAATTAGCCGCCTCCCGGGGCGTGAACGAGGCCGAGTTTGCTGCCCGTATTCATGCGCTGTTTACCACCGAACAAACCTGCGTCGTGGGTTATAACAACGTGCGCTTTGACGATGAAGTGACGCGCAATATCTTTTACCGCAACTTCTACGATCCGTACGGCTGGAGCTGGCAAAACGGTAATTCCCGCTGGGATTTGCTGGACGTGATGCGCGCCTGTTATGCGCTGCGCCCGGAAGGTATCAACTGGCCAGAGAATGATGACGGCTTTCCCAGCTTCCGGCTGGAGCATCTGACCAAAGCCAACGGCGTGGCGCACGAAAACGCCCATGATGCGATGTCGGATGTCTATGCCACGCTGGCAATGGCGAGACTGGTGAAAGAAAAACAGCCAAAACTGTTTGAGTTTTTGTTTACGCATCGCAACAAAAACAAACTGATGACCCTGATCGACATCCCGCAGATGAAGCCGCTGGTCCATGTTTCTGGCATGTTTGGCGCGGCGCGCGGCAATACCAGCTGGGTGGTGCCGCTTGCCTGGCATCCGGACAACCGCAATGCGTTGATCGTGGTGGATTTGGCCGGGGATATTGCGCCCCTGCTGACGCTGGATGCGGACAGTTTGCGCGAGCGCCTGTACACACCTAAAAGCGAGCTGGGCGATCAGCCTGCCGTGCCGGTGAAACTGGTGCACATCAATAAGTGTCCGGTGCTGGCACCCGCTAATACCTTGCGTCCGGAAGATGCCGGGCGGCTGGGTATTGATCGTCAGTTCTGCCTGGATAATCTGGCCACGCTGCGTCAGCATCCTGACGTACGTGAAAAACTGGTGGCTATTTTTGCTGAGGCGGAACCTTTTGCGCCATCAGAGGATGTCGACACGCAGCTCTATGACGGTTTCTTTAGCGATGCCGACCGCGCGGGAATGAACATCATCCGTCAGACCGCTCCAGCCAATCTGCCTGCGCTCAATCTGACATTTGACAGCCCGCGGGTGGAAAAACTGCTGTTTCGTTATCGCGCCCGTAATTTCCCCGGTACGCTGGATGATGCCGAACAGCAGCGCTGGCTTCAGCATCGCCGTGAGGTTCTGAATCCAGAAAAAGTGCAGGCTTTTCTGATGGAGCTGGAATCGCTGGCCAGCCTGCACGAAGGGGACGCGGAAAAACTGTCTCAGCTTAAAGCGTTGTACCGGTACGCGCAGGAACTGGTGTCCTGACGTCCCGTCAGACCGGGAAGGCCTGTCGCCCTCCCGGTTTGTATATCAGATTACCCACCACAGCGCCCAGGTCAGGGCAAAGCCGCTCAGCCCCATCAGGGTCGTCAGTACCGTCCAGGTTTTTAAACCGTCCGCCACCGACAGGCCCAGATAGCGCGTTACCACCCAGAAACCTGCATCATTCACGTGCGACAGGCCCAGACCGCCGAAGCACGCCGCCAGTGTGACCAGTACACGGTGCATATCATCTATGCCAGTCACGGCCTGGGTCAGTAATCCGCTGGTCGTGAGGATCGCCACGGTTGCCGAGCCCTGCGAGGCGCGTAGCGCCAGCGACAGAATAAACGCGGCAGGAATCAGGGGCAAATGCAGCGTTTCCAGCGCCCGCGCCAGCGCGTTGCCGACACCGGACTCCACCAGTACCTTACCAAACGCCCCACCCGCGCCCGCCACCAGAATCACGCTGGCCGATCCCGGAATGGCGCGACCGGTCAGGTCCTCCAGCTTGTCCTTGCTCCAGCCACGACGCAGGCCCAGTAGCCAGGCGGCCAGTCCCAGGGCGATCAGCAGCGCAATCGGCGGGGTGCCAATAACCGTCATCACCTTGCGCAGCAGGCTGTCTTCCGTCAGCAGCGAGTGCGACAGCGTGCCTGCCACGATCAGCACAATCGGGACGACGATCAAACCGCTGATGGTCAGCGCGCCCGGTGGTGCGGGTTCATTTTTCTTCTGTACCCCTTCCGGCTTCGCCATCTGCAACTGTTCCAGTACCTCAACCGACAGGTGGTACTGCCGACGGTTCATTGCCTTTGCCACGTAATAGCCGAGGATACCGACCGGCACCGAGACCAGAATTCCCAGCATCATCAGCCAGCCCATATCAGTATGCAAAATGGCCGCGGCAGCGGCGGCACCAGGGTGCGTCGGCAGCGCCACATGCACAGTCAGCATGACGCCCGCCATCGGTAAGCCAAACTTCAGCGGGGACACCCGCGCCACTTTGGTAAAACCGTAGATCAGCGGAATGACAATGATAAAGCCCACTTCAAAAAACACCGGGATGCCTAAAATAAAGGCAGCCATCGTCAGGGCGGCAACGGTACGTTTCAGACCCAGCGTTTTGCTGAAACGCTGGGCCAGCGACTCTGCGCCGCCAGAGGCTTCGATAATGGCCCCCAGCATCGCCCCCAGCACGATAATGATAGTGATATGCCCCAGCAGTCCGCCCATCCCGCTGATAATGGTTTCCATGATTTTTTCAGCCGGAATACCGGTCGCGATGGCCACCAGCAGACTGACAATTAACAGGGCAACAAAGGGATGGACTTTGGCTTTAATGACCAGCAACAGCAATATCACAATGCTGGCGGTCGCAATGGCTAACAGCAACGCAGTCGTCATAGTAAACCTCTGGAATAGTTATCTTTTTTCGCGTTTTTTTCGTTAAAGCTCAACCTGGTGCCGCTCCGTTTCAGAGACGAGCAGAATGGCACCGGTACCGCAGCACCGGTGTGATTTTTTCACGTTAACTCAGCGGTTTTTCATCCAGGGCGCCAGCCAGCTCAGTCCCTCTACGGTGTCGCCGCGCGGGAAATATTCGCAGCCGACCCAACCGTCGTAGCCCACCTCATCTAACAGGCTGAACAGCCACGGGTAGTTGATCTCGCCCTCGTCAGGTTCATGTCGACTGGGCGCGGCGGCGATTTGCACATGGCGATAACGTCCGGCGTAATGGCGAATCAGATGGCTGAGATTGCCGTCCACAATCTGGGCATGAAACAGATCCAGTTGGGTGAATACATTGGGCCGGTCGATAAGGTCGACCATCTCCAGCGTGTGATACTGGCTGGCATAGAGATAGTGCGGTTTGGTCGTGGGATTAAGGGCTTCGATCAACAAGCGGATGTTATACGGGGCAAATCGTTCTGCCGCGTAGCGCATGTTGCGGATGAATGTCTCGACATAGCGCTGGCGATCGGCACCCGGCGGCACCGTTGCGGCCATGATATGCACCTGTGGGCAATCCAGCGCCCGTGCATATGCCAGCGCCCGGTCGATATCTGCGCGCGCGTCGGCTTCCCGTCCGGGAATAGCCGAAACGCCCCATTCCCCCGCGTCAACGTTGCCCGGTGCGGTGTTAAACAGCACCAGTTTAAGCCCGTTATCCGCCAGCAGCGCTTTCAGTTGCTCAGCCGGATATTCGTAGGGAAACAGAAACTCGACCGCGCTGAAGCCCGCCTGTGCCGCCGCGGCAAAGCGTTGCAGAAAAGGCATTTCGTTGAACTGGGTAGATAAGTTAGCTGCAAACTTTGGCATTACCGGCTCCTGAGTTCAGCGACGTCGTCGGCGGTTAAATAACGAATGGCGCGATCGCCCAGGGTAAACATCAGACGCGCCGTTTCTTCCAGCTCCTCGGTATTATCCGCCGCTTCGCGCAAGGTTTTGCCGACCACCACCGGACCATGGTTTGCCAGCAGGAAGGCGCGGTAACGCGGGGCAAGCAGCGCCAGATCCTCCGCCAGCCGCGCATCACCCGGTTTATAATAAGGCACCACCGGTACATCGCCTACCCGCATCACCACATAGGGCGTGAACGGGCGGATGCAGTTCTGGCTGTCCAGATGTTGCAGGCAGGAAAGCGCGGTCAGGTAGTGACTGTGCAGGTGAACCACCGCCCGACAGTCCGGATTATTCAGGTAGAGCGCCCGGTGAAAGGCGATCTCTTTCGACGGTTTATCCCCGGCTATCCACTCCCCCTGTAACGTCACGTTAGACAGACGCTCCGCATCCAGTTCGCCCAGGCAGGACCCCGTGGGCGTTGCCAGTAAGGTGCCGTCGTCCAGCAGCAGCGACAGATTACCGGCCGAGCCGGTGGCGTAACCACGCTGGAAGAACGAGGCACCCAGTCTGACCATCTCTTCGCGGGCCTGTTGTTCAGTCATGTGAAAACTCCGTTTGTGCGCGGCGGAAGAACTGCTCATCGCCAAAATTGCCAGACTTCAGCGCCAGTGACAGCGGCTGCTGGATATCTCTGACCCAGGGCACACCGGGCGAAATCACCGGACCAATATGGAAGGCGGTCACGCCCAGGCTTTGGGCGACCACGCCCGAAGTTTCGCCGCCCGCCACGATAAAACGCTGCCAGCCGCGGGATTGCAGATCTCTCGCCACCTGAGCAAACAGTTGCTCTACCGCCTCACTGCTGCGCTGTGCACCGAAATGCTGCTGGATCGACTGCAGCTGTTGCGCATCCGCAGTGGCAAAGAGCATCGGGGCCAGCGGCCCGTCGGCATGCTCAACGACCCAGTCGCACAGCGCCCCGGCGTACTGTTCATCGTTGAGGCAGCGCTCAACGTGAATTTCCCGGGCGGGTGCCTGCTGGCGATACGCGTTGACCTGGCGGTTGGTCATTGGTGAACAGGAACCCGAAAGCACCACGGCCCGCTGCCCCTGCGGATAGCCCGCGCGCTGCGCCTGACCATCGTCGCAGCCAGATGTTGACCACTGGCGCGCCAGGCCAATGGCCAGCCCGGAGCCGCCCGTGACCAGCCGCATCGACGTCAGCGCTTCGCCCTGATTCAGCAGATGCTGCTCAGTAAGCGTGTCGATTACGGCATAGTTCACGCCCTGAGCACGCAGATGTTCAAGTTGCTCTGTTATCGCGCCTGCGCCCTGCTCGACCGTGGCTAACGGAATAAGCCCGGCTTTTCCCGTGCTCTGACACGCCATCAGCCTTAGCAGGTTACTGTCGGTCATCGGCGTGACAGGATGATGGCGCATGCCGGACTCCGACAGCAGGTGTTCCCCCACAAACAGGTAGCCCTGATAAACGGTACGTCCGTTGACCGGCAATGCCGGGCAGATCACCGTCAGCGTCTCATTCAGCGCGGCCATGAGCGCATCCGTCACCGGACCGATGTTACCCGCAGCGGTGCTGTCGAACGTGGAGCAGTATTTGAAATAAAAGCGCTCACAGCCTTGCGCCTGCAGCCAGCGCAGCGCCGCAAGCGACTGACTGACGGCCAGCGCCGGCGCACAGGATCGCGATTTCAGGCTGACCACAATGGCCTGGGCATCCGGGACCGTTGTCTGTTCTGGGATGCCGTTAAACTGAATGGTAGAAAGCCCGTTCTGCACCAGAAAGCTGGCAACGTCGGTTGCGCCGGTAAAATCATCGGCAATCACCCCTAAGCGCATCACATCGCCTCCTCGCGCTGGGGCAGCGTAATGCCGCTGAAGATTTTAATCACCGCACTGTCATCCTCGCGGCCAAAACCGGCATTGCTGGCCTCAGTGAACATATTCAGCGCGGTAGAGGCCAGCGGTAGCGGGAAATGCAGGGCTTTCGCCGTATCGGCGACCAGATTCAGATCTTTAACAAAGATATCCACTGCGGATTTCGGTCGATAGTCGCCGTCGACGACATGGCGCATACGGTTTTCAAACATCCATGAGTTGCCCGCTGCGTTAGTGACCACCTCATACATCGTATCGAGCGGAATCCCGGCGCGGGCGGCCAGCGCCATGGCTTCGGCCCCGGCGGCAATGTGCACGCCTGCCAGCAGCTGATGAATGATTTTGACTGTCGATCCTTGACCGATTTCCGTGCCGACGCGGTAAACCTTTGCGGCGACCGCATCCAGTACCGGTTGCAAAGCCGCAAAGGCCGCATCGCTCCCGGATGCCATCACGGTCATTTCGCCACTGGCGGCTTTGGCGGCCCCGCCGGACACTGGCGCATCCAGCATCAGCAACTGACAGTCCGCCAGTCTGGCGGCGATCTGCTGCGCATCCTGCGCGGACAAGGTGGAGGATACCATCACCGCCGTGCCCGGCTTCAGCCTGGCCGCCAGCCCCTGCTCGCCAAACAGAATCGCATTAACCTGCCGGGCATTCACGACCAGCAACAGGACAGCATCCAGGTGTTCGGCAAAGGCATGAGCCGACGACTGCGCGTCACGCGCGCCTGCCTGGCGCAGCGTTTCGCAGGCCTGCGGATTCAGATCAACGCCCCATGTCGCCAGCCCAGCCCGGATGCAGGACTGCGCCGCGCCCATTCCCATTGAGCCTAAACCTATGACACAGATGTTTGAAGCGGGCATCGGTGGCCTCCCTTGTTAAATTAAGTGAATTTTTGGTCTCTGCTGGTAATAGTGGCAGGAAAGTGCAGGTAAAAACGTGCCGTATTTCACATAAATTAACTTCATAAGGCCGCAGTTGAACATTTATTCACATCAGCCACGTAACTGTTATTACCAGGTATCGCGGTCAAATCGCCACCAGCAAAGGGGATCTGGTGCAAAATTTCCGTGCGTCTTTGTGAAGGCATCCCCTACAATGTGAAAAAATGATAAACCGAGGTGTATATGATCCCCGTTGAGCGTCATCAACAGATTCTGGCACTGGTGGCCGAGCGCGGCGTAATGAGCATCGCCGAACTGACCGAGCGTTTTGGCGTGTCACACATGACGATTCGTCGGGACGTGCAGAAGCTGGAGGAACAGGGCGCGGTGCTGTCGGTTTCCGGTGGCGTGCGCTCCGTTAACCGCCTGGCGAGCGAACCCTCGCACCTGACCAAGACCGCGCTGTGTAATGAAGAAAAAAACGCCATCGGCAAATTGGCCGCTCAGCTGATTCCGCCTGACAGCTGTATTTATCTGGATGCCGGTACGACCACACTGGCGCTGGCGCGGGAAATTGCCGACAGGGAGGACCTGTTAGTGGTCACCAATGATTTTATGGTGACCAATTTGCTGATGGAGGCGAGCCGCTGCCGGGTGATTCATACCGGTGGCACCGTCTGTCGGGATAACCGTTCCTGCATTGGCGATGCAGCCGCACGCCACCTGCGGCAACTGGCAATTGACATTGCCTTTGTCTCCACTTCCAGTTGGGGATTGCGCGGTTTGTTTACGCCGGATGAAGACAAGGTAGCGGTTAAACAGGCCGTGTGTGACGTCAGCAGCAAACGCGTGCTGCTCAGCGACAGCTCGAAATACGATAAAATCGCGACGTGGCTGGCCTTACCGCTGGAAAAGTTTGATGTGATTGTGACAGATGATCAGTTAAATGCCGCAGGGCGGAACGCGTTACAGGCAGGAAGCTGGGCACTGATGCTGGCAAGTAAAAGCTGACAGAAAACGGCCCTGCTCTGTGAATGAGCAGGGCCAGGGGATTACACTTCTTCGCTAAACTGTGGAACGGGATTGCGGAAGCTGCGCGTCACAAAGGCCAGGTAAACAATACCAATCGCGGCCCAGATCAGTCCCAGCACCATAGAACTTTGCTCCAGGTTAACCCACAGTGCACCCACGGTCAGGGCACCCATCATCGGCAGAACCAGATACTGGACGTGATCTTTCAGGGTCTTATTCCGTTTTTCACGTACCCAGTACTGCGCAATCACTGACAGGTTAACGAAGGTAAACGCAACCAGCGCACCAAAGTTAATCAGCGCAGTCGCGGTGACCAGATCGAAGTTGATCGCCATCAACGCTACGGCACCCACCAGAATCACGTTCAGGGACGGCGTGCGCCATTTTGGATGGATATAGCCGAAGAAACGCTCCGGGAACACACCATCACGGCCCATCACGTACATCAGACGTGAAACGCCTGCGTGCGCTGCCATACCGGACGCCAGTACCGTAACCACAGAGAAGATCAGGATACCGATCTGCAACGCTTTACCGGCCACATACAGCATGATTTCAGGCTGCGACGAATCCGGCTCTTTAAAGCGCGAGATGTCCGGGAAATACAGTTGCAGGAAGTACGACGCGACAATAAACATCAGGCCACCAATCAGCGCGGTCAGGAAAATCGCACGCGGAATGGTACGTTCTGCATCTTTCGTTTCTTCTGACAGCGAACTGATGCCGTCAAAACCGAGGAATGAGAAACACAGAATCGTCGCACCGGTGATCATCGGCACCACATGGGCGTTTTCAGACCAGAACGGTTTACTGCTTACCACTGTTCCCGCACCTTCGCCGTGCGCCACGCCGTAAATCACCATCGCGGTGATACCGACCATGACCACCACCTGAAGGATGACAATCACGCTGTTGAAGTTAGCGACCGTTTTGATGCCCTTAAGGTTGGAGAGCGTCATAAAGCCCACCAGCAGCACCACGAAAATCCACGACGGGATCCCTGGCACCAGGGTTTCAAAATAGTTTTTAGCCAACAGAATGTTGATCATCGGCATGAACAGATAGTCCAGCAGCGATGACCAGCCCACCATAAAGCCGACGTGCGGACTGATGGCCTTCTGAGCATAGGTATAAGCGGAGCCCGCAGATGGGAAGCGGCGTACCAGCTTACCGTAACTCACGGCGGTAAACAGAATCGCAATCAGGGCGAAAGCATAAGCGGTGGCAACGTGACCGTCCGTCAGGCCCGATACGATACCAAAGGTATCAAACAGGGTCATCGGCTGCATGTAGGCTAAGCCCATCATGACAACAGGAAGTAACGTCAGCGTTTTTTTCAGTTGGGCACGTTGTGGTGCGGCAGAGGTATTAAGCGACATGCTTCAGTCCTCCTTGCGCAGCAACCTGGCTGGGTTGATTCACAAGGAAACTGCGCATTAAGCGACAGGGAGTAAGGCTGGCGGCCAGCGCGGCGCCGTAGTCATCACGGAAACGTGTACCAGCCTGGGCTGGCAGAGTGTTAAACATCCCCATCTTTACATCCTCAATCTCACGCGGCTGCGTGTTTTCAGTGTTTATCTATCCGGGTGCGTGCCCGGCCTCGTTGGTGTCAGCTAAATGCTACGCGTTAAAAACAATATGCAAAAAAATAACCGGCGCGGTGAGCGTCGGTTATGTTCTGAATTTGCAGGGGGCGTATTTTGCCCTAACCCAACGCATTATTTCAAGACGTTGTCGCATAGAATGCAAAATTTTAATCAGGCGTTTTTCAGCATCCAGTCAATTTCGGTGGCAGTGATTAATCTTTCGAACTGCATAAGCTCATAATTTTTGCAGCTAAACCACACTTTGGCAAATTTCTCACCCAGTAATTTTTGTAAAGGATAGCTGCTTTCGAAGGCATAGAGTGCATCGCTCTGCCGAATCGGCAGCGCCAGCCCTTCCGCTTCATGGCCGTTTCCTTTAACCGGCTGTGGCAGCGGCAGCTGCGTATCGAGGCCGTGCAACATGCCGGCCAGAATGGTAGCCATGACGAGATAAGGATTCGCATCCGCCCCGGCTACCCGGTACTCAATGCGGCGACTTTCCAGATCGCCACAGGGAATACGCAACGCTACCGTACGGTTATTGTGGCCCCACGACGCCTGCAAAGGAACGTAGGCATCGGGCACAAAACGACGGAAGGCATTGACGTTGGGGGCCAGCAGCGCCATGGAGGCAGGCATAAGGTCAATCATGCCCGCCAGCGTGCGTTTCAGCAGCGGGGAATCGCTTCCGTCATCACAGGCAAAGGCATTATGGTCAGCGGCATCAAGCATGCTGATATGGACGTGCATCCCGCTTCCGGCATAGTCCTCATAGGGTTTTGCCATAAACGTTGCCGTCATGCCGTGGTTCTCTGCCACCTGGCGGATAAGGCGCTTGAGCTGGATAGCATGGTCGCAGGCGCTCAGCACATCACGGGTATGATGGAGATTGATTTCGAATTGCCCCGGCGAGGCTTCCGCCAGCGCGCCATCCGCAGGAATGCCCTGCAGACGGGCCAGCGCATCGATATCACGCAGGACATCGGCGAAGTGATCGAGATTATCCAGCGAGTAAACCTGGCTTTGTCTGTTGCGATCGTCACTGCCTGGCGCACAGGGCGGTTGAATATAGCCTTCTGCATCGCGCTTTTTATCGACCAGATAGAACTCCAGCTCTACCGCTACCACCGGAAACAGTCCACGATTACGCAGCTGTTGCCACAGCCGGTTCAGAACATTTCGGGGTTCAACGTCAAAGGGAGTGCCATCTTGGTTGCACATGGTTAACAGCAGTTGTGCAATGTGTTGCGGATCGGCGGCGGAGGGGACGAGCGTGCCATGGACGGGAAGGCAGAGGTTATCGGGTTCACCAAGCGACTGGCCCAGGCCGGCCTCTTCGACGGTATTGCCGAGAATATCCATGGCAAAAACCGAGGCGGGAAAGTAGCAGCCTTTTTCCAGCCTGGCTAAGGCCGAAACCGGGATGCGCTTACCGCGAAAAACACCATTTAAATCGTTGAGCAAGATATCGACATACTGCGTTTCAGGGTGGCGCTCCAGCCAGTTTTTCACTTCTTGCTGGAACGCGCTGGTTCGTCTCTCTTCACTGTGAAGCGTGAAGTCTTCTACTTCTACCAGGTTAGTCATGATTTCATCCGCCTTTGACCACAAAAATGGGAGTGCGTAATGCTCAAAAAAACCGCCACTCATCTAACATAGCTCTAACGTAAAAAGTGTGCAAATGTAACAAATCTGTTTGAAGATCGACCAATGGATTGCTAGATTGACAAAATATTGCACACTTAACCATCAGACATGCCCTTTTCGTCAAATATTTCGAACAGCAGTTAAGGGGGAAAGATGGGCATTATTTTTGACAAGCCTTTGATTGGCGTAGTGATGTGCCAGACGCACAATCAGGGCCACCCGGTTCAGTCTGTCCACAACAAATATCTTGATGCCATCGTCCTGGCGGGCGGCGTGCCGCTTGCCCTGCCCCATCACCTTATGGCTGCCCCGCATCTATCAGAAAACGCTATGGCTGTGCTGAATGGCATTCTGCTGACCGGGAGCCCCAGCCATCTGGCGCCCTGGCTGTATGGCGAAGAAGGCGAAGAGCCGGAGGCAGATGCCGGCCGCGATCGCCTGGCGTTTAACCTTATTACGCATGCTGTCGGTAAACAGGTGCCGCTGCTGGGCATATGTCGGGGCATGCAGGAGCTGGTCGTGGCCAACGGCGGTGCCCTGTATCGCCACCTTGACCACCATCCGCAGTTTCAGCGCCACCATGCAGACGAGGATGCCTCACCTGAACAAACTTACGCACCCGCTCATGCCATCCAGATTGCACCGGGAGGATTGCTGGACAGGCTGCTGGGGCGTGCGCCGATCACCGTCAACTCCGTTCATCACCAGGGCATTCGTGAAGCGGGACCGCAGGTGCGCGTTGAGGCCCGTGCGCCCGATGGTCTGATTGAGGCGGTCAGCCTGCCAGCGCACCCTTTCGCCCTTGCCGTACAGTGGCATCCTGAATGGCAGTTGAAACCCGCCACGCCGTCCTTTGCGCTGTTTGACGGCTTTATTCAGGCCGCCCTGCACTATCACCAGAGGAAAAAGGTATGAATGATGCGGCTCAGGCTCCGGGACGCCGCCTGGCGCAGATCCGTCAGGCCATGGGACTGTCACAACGGCGCGTCGCGGAACTGGCCGGACTGACCCACAGCGCCATCAGTACTATCGAACAGGATAAGGTCAGCCCGGCGGTCAGCACGCTGCAAAAGTTACTGAAGGTTTATGGCCTGTCTTTGTCTGCGTTTTTTTCGGAGCCGCATGCTGAGGACGCGCCCAAAGTGGTGGTCCGGCCTGAAGATTTGCTGGAAATCGGCAGTCAGGGCGTTTCGCTTAAACTGGTTGATAACGGCACGAAAACCCGGGCGTTAGGCATGTTACTGGAAACTTACCAGCCAGGTGCCAGCACCGGCGAAAAGTTACGCCATGCGGGCGAAGAGACCGGCACCCTGCTGGAAGGGCGCATCGTACTGGAAGTTAACGGTCAGCAATTTCATCTGACGGCCGGCGAAAGTTACGTGATCGATACGGGTTTGCCGCACAGTTTTACCAACCAGGCCGATGTGCCCTGTCGCATCGTCAGCGCCCATACGCCCGCCAATTTTTAATCAGGGACGTTCGCCAAGGAGCTTGATATGAATTACGTAGAAAACTACTACACCTCCACACGGAACCCCCATGCGCCCTGGCCGGTGCTGCAGGAAAGCATCCAGTGTGACGTTTGCATTATTGGTGCCGGTTTTACGGGTTTATCGGCCGGCCTGTTTTTAACCGAAGCGGGTTACGATGTGGTGCTGCTTGAAGCGGCTCGCGTTGGTTACGGTGCCAGCGGCCGCAATGGCGGCCAGGCCGTGAACTCCTACAGCCGCGATGTGGATGTGATTGAACAACGCTACGGCAAAGACAGCGCGAAAATGCTGGGCAGTATGATGTTTGAAGGCGGTGATATTATTCGCGATCGTATCGACCGTTACGCAATCGCCTGCGATTACCGCCCGGGCGGTATCTTCGCCGCGTTTAACCGCCGTCAGATGGCACACCTGGCCAGTCAAAAAGCCGCCTGGCAGCGTTACGGTAACGACCAGCTTGAACTGTTAGATGAGCGCGGCATTCGTCGCGAGATCGGCTCAGAGCGCTATGTAGGTGGGCTGCTCGACAAACGCGGCGCACATCTGCATCCGCTGAATCTGGCGCTGGGAGAAGCCGAAGCCATTCGTCGCCACGGCGGTCGTATCTATGAACAGTCCGCCGCGTTAAGCGTCAGCTACGGTTCACCTAATCGGGTAAAAACGGCACAGGGAGAAGTCAGCGCCACGTTTCTGATTTTTGCCGGCAATGCTTATCTGCCTTCCGAACTCGAACCGCGCCTGAGTCGCAAAAGCATGCCGTGCGGCTCGCAAATCATTGCCACCGAACCGCTGTCCCGTGACCGGGCATTAGCGCTGTTACCCAACAACTATTCGGTAGAAGATTCCAATTATCTGCTGGACTATTTCCGCCTGACCGCCGACAACCGGCTGCTCTATGGTGGCGGTGTGGTTTATGGGGCGCGCGAGCCTGGCGATGTGATCACGATGATCCGGCCTAAAATGCTACGCACCTTTCCGCAGTTGCAGGACGTGAAGATTGATTTCGCCTGGAGCGGAAATTTTCTGCTGACGCTGTCGCGCATGCCACAGTTTGGTCGGCTGGAAAACAACGTCTACTTTATGCAGGGCGACAGCGGCCATGGCGTGACCTGCACGCACCTTTCCGGCAAGCTGATAAGCGAAGTGTTGCGTGGGGATGCTGAGCGCTTTGATGCCTTCGCGAAGCTTCCGCACCTGCCCTTCCCTGGCGGACGGCGATTTAAAGTGCCGCTGACGGCCATGGGTGCCGCCTGGTATGCCTTACGCGACCGACTCGGCGTGTGATCAGGAACAGAACACGACGCCTTCCCCGTTAAGGGGAAAGCCACACTCATTCCAGCGGCATTTTCAGCGGATCGTCGTAGCGGTATTCAAAGCCCAGCTCGTGACAGATACGCGCGCCGTCAATCAACTTACCACTGTCGTCGTGCGTCTGCGGTTCAAAGGTGGGCGGCGTCATGCCCAGCTGGCGCGACACACAGGGATAGAAATGGGCGCGGGACGGATGTTTCAACGCACACAGGTTAAACGTCCTGCCGCCTTTAGGCGTTTGCAGCAGCAGCATAATCGCCTCCACCACATCATCCAGATGCACCAGATTCACCCCGTGCGATCCATTGGGTAAATCCTGTTTGCCAGCCAGGAAGCGACCGGGATGCCGTTTCGGGCCCACCAGCCCGGCCAGACGCAATACATCGACGCTGGTGCCGGGTAAGTCGTGCAGCCAGTTTTCCAGGTCCACCAGCGTTTTGCCTGCCGTGGTTTCTGGTTGAAGCGGGCTTTTCTCCGTTTTGATACCGGCGCTGCCGCCATAGACGGAAGTGGAACTGGTAAAGATGATCCGTGGGACATTGCGCGCCAGCGCGGTATCCACCACGTTTTGTACTGCCTGCACATAGGCGTCGCCGCCCTCTGCCGTGCGGCTGGCGGGCAGGGTGACAACCAGCGCATTCACGTCAAACAGCGCCTCCAGGTCCTCGGCCTCACAGACCAGTTCGGGCGTCAGTTCAAGTTGAAACGCATCGATGCCACAGCGACGGGCCGCCTCTACGCCATCCGGCGTGGTTTTACTGCCGGTCACCTGCCAGCCTCGCGCGGTCAGCGCCATCGCAAGCGGCATGCCCAGCCAGCCGAGTCCTACAATTGCGACCTTTTTCATATTGTCTCCTGCTGCGAACGTCAAGATTCAGCCATCTTAAGCTGCCCCTGAGTTGCAAACCAGTGCAAAGTGTTTCTGTGCTTTGCGAAGAACAACATTAAAAAAGAGTTGCCAATTTCAACTATCTTCGTTAGGTTAATTCCACACAAATGAATAACTTTTCATTATCGAGAATTTTATGACACGCGTTCAGTTCAACCATCATCACCACCATCACCCTGACTAGTCTTTCAGGCGATGTGTGCTGGAAGACGTCTAGGATCTTCCAGTGGTGCGAACGCAAGAAAACCCCCGGAAGATCGTCTTCCGGGGGTTTTTTTATGGGCTGACGCAAAATACGCATTCAGGACAGGTTAATTAAGGGGACAGGAACAATGTTAGACAATAGCCGTTTACGCATAGCTATGCAGAAATCAGGTCGGTTAAGCGATGATTCACGCGAGCTGCTGGCGCGCTGCGGGATCAAAATCAATCTTCAGCAACAGCGTCTGATTGCCTTCGCTGAAAATATGCCTATTGATATTCTGCGCGTGCGCGATGACGATATTCCGGGCCTGGTGATGGACGGCGTGGTCGACCTGGGCATTATCGGCGAAAACGTGCTGGAAGAAGAGTTACTGACGCGCCGCGCACAGGGCGAAGATCCTCGCTACTTCACGCTGCGTCGCCTCGACTTTGGCGGCTGTCGTCTGTCACTGGCCATGCCGGTCGATGACGCTTACACCGGCCCGCAGTGCCTGAACAATGCCCGCATCGCCACCTCCTATCCTCACCTGTTAAAACAGTATCTCGACAAGCAAGGTATCGCCTTTAAATCCTGTCTGCTGAACGGCTCGGTCGAAGTGGCGCCGCGTGCCGGCCTGGCCGATGCGATCTGCGATCTGGTCTCCACCGGTGCCACGCTGGAAGCGAACGGTCTGCGTGAAGTGGAAGTCATCTATCGTTCTAAAGCCGTGCTGATTCAGCGCGACGGCGACATGCCCGCGGCCAAGCAGGAGCTGATCGATAAAATGATGACCCGTATTCAGGGCGTGATTAAAGCACGTGAATCTAAATACATCATGTTGCATGCACCGAGTGAGCGTCTGGAAGAAGTCATCAGCCTGCTGCCGGGCGCCGAGCGTCCAACCGTGTTACCGCTGGCGGGCGATGTGAGCCGTGTGGCAATGCACATGGTGAGCAGCGAAACGCTGTTCTGGGAAACCATGGAAAAACTCAAAGCGCTGGGTGCCAGTTCGATTCTGGTGCTGCCAATCGAAAAAATGCTGGAGTAAACGATGAGCAAAATCATGACACCCGTGAACTGGCAGGCGTGCAGCGCGGAGGCGCAACAGGCGCTGCTGGCACGCCCGGCGCTGTCTGCCTCTGACAGCATCAGTCAGATTGTGCGTGACGTTCTGGCGCGCGTGAAAAGCGAAGGCGACGCAGCTCTGCGCGATTTTAGCGCGCGCTTTGACAAGGTTGAGCTGACGGATTTTCGCGTGCCCGCTGAGCAGATGCAGGCTGCCAGCGATCGTCTCAGTGATGAACTCAAACAGGCAATGGCGGTGGCGGTCGCCAATATCGAGACTTTCCACCGTGCGCAGATTCTGCCAGCTGTGGATATCGAAACCCAGCCGGGCGTGCGTTGCCAGCAGGTGACGCGCCCGATGCAATCGGTCGGCCTCTATATTCCCGGGGGGTCCGCCCCGCTGTTTTCCACCGTATTGATGCTGGCGACACCGGCACGTATTGCCGGATGCGGCCGCGTGGTGCTGTGCTCACCGCCGCCGATTGCCGACGAGATTCTCTATGCGGCCCAGCTGTGTGGCGTAGAAGAAGTATTTCAGGTGGGCGGTGCGCAGGCCATTGCCGCCCTGGCCTTCGGCACCGAGACCGTGCCGAAAGTGGCTAAAATTTTCGGACCGGGCAACGCCTGGGTCACCGAAGCCAAACGTCAGGTCAGCCAGTGCCTCGATGGCGCGGCTATCGATATGCCCGCGGGCCCGTCAGAAGTGCTGGTGATCGCCGACGACGGTGCCACGCCCGCGTTCGTGGCGTCCGACCTGTTGTCTCAGGCGGAACACGGGCCGGATTCTCAGGTGATTCTGCTGACGCCTTCACAGGGACTGGCTGAGCGCGTGGCTGACGCTGTCGAACAACAGCTGGCGCAGCTGCCGCGTGCCGCCACGGCCCGTAAGGCGCTGGAAAGCAGCCGCCTGATCGTGGCCCGCGATTTGCAACAGTGTGTGGCGATTTCCAACCGCTATGGTCCGGAGCACCTGATTCTGCAAACCCGCACGCCGCGCGACCTGGTTGAGCAAATCACCAGCGCAGGCTCCGTGTTCCTGGGCGACTGGTCGCCCGAGTCTGCAGGCGATTATGCCTCCGGCACGAACCATGTGCTACCTACCTATGGTTATACCGCGACCTGCTCCAGCCTGGGGCTGGCCGACTTCCAGAAACGTATGACGGTACAGGAACTGACGCCGCAGGGCTTTATGGCTCTCGCCGCCACCATTGAAACCCTGGCCGCCGCGGAGCAGCTGGATGCCCACAAAAATGCCGTCACGTTGCGCGTCACCGCGCTCAAGGAGCAAGCATGAGTCAGGATATTGAAAAACTGGCCCGCGCCAATGTGCGTGCGCTGACGCCTTATCAGTCGGCGCGTCGTCTGGGCGGCAACGGTGATGTCTGGCTGAATGCTAACGAGTTTCCGTTGCCGGTGCCCTTTGAGCTGTCGCAGCAAACCCTGAACCGCTACCCGGAATGCCAGCCGAAGCAGGTAATCACCCGCTATGCGGCTTACGCGGGCCTGTCTCCTGAGCAGGTACTGGTCAGCCGCGGCGCAGATGAAGGCATTGAGCTGTTGATGCGGGCGTTCTGTGAGCCCGGCAAAGACGCGATTCTGTTCTGCCCACCGACTTACGGTATGTACAGCGTCAGCGCGGAAACCATCGGCATTGAGTACCGTACCGTGCCGGCACGTGAAGACTGGCAGTTGAACCTGCCCGCGATTGCCGAACAGCTCGACGGTGTGAAAGTCGTTTATATGTGCAGCCCGAACAACCCCACGGGTAACCTGATTGATCAGGACGCTATCCGTCAGCTACTGGCGATGACCGCCGGCAAAGCGCTGGTCGTCGCGGATGAAGCCTATATTGAATTTTGCCCACAGGCGACGCTGGCGGGCTGGTTGCGCGAATATCCGCACCTGGTCATCCTGCGCACCCTGTCGAAAGCCTTCGCGCTGGCCGGTCTGCGCTGCGGATTTACGCTGGCGAATAAACCGGTTATCGACCTGCTGATGAAGGTGATTGCGCCCTATCCGCTGGCGACGCCGGTCGCCGACGTGGCGGGCCAGGCACTGAGCGACGAAGGGATTGCCTTAATGCGCCAGCACGTCGATGAGCTGAATGCCAACCGTAGCTGGTTGTTTGAACAGTTGCCGCAAATTCGCGTTGTGGAGCAGGTCTTCCCCAGCGAAACCAACTATATTTTGGTGCGCTTTACCGATTCACCAAAGGTGTTTAAAACCTTGTGGGATCAGGGCATTATTTTGCGTGACCAAAACAAGAACCCCGGCCTCGCAGGTTGTCTGCGCATCTCGGTGGGAACCCGCACCGAGTGCGAACGCCTGATCGCCGCGCTGCAAGCCTTATCTCTGGAGTAAGCATGAGTCAGAAGACCCTTTTTATTGACCGCGATGGCACGATTATCTCCGAACCGCCGCAGGACTTTCAGGTGGATCGGATGGATAAGCTGGCGTTTGAGCCGGACGTCGTGCCTGCACTGCTGGCGCTGCAGGACGCAGGCTATCAGCTGGTGATGATTACCAATCAGGACGGTCTGGGCACGGACAGTTTTCCACAGGCGGACTTCGATGGCCCACACACGCTGATGATGCAGATTTTATCATCGCAGGGCATTCGCTTTAGCGATGTGCTGATTTGTCCCCATAAGCCTGAAGACCACTGCGCGTGCCGCAAGCCGAAAACCCAGATGGTTGAGGCCTGGCTGGCTGAAGGCGCCCTTGATACGGCCAACAGCTATGTGATTGGCGATCGCCAGACCGATATTCAGCTGGCGGAAAATATGGGGATTCAGGGCATTCGCTATGGCGCAGAAGGTCAGGACTGGAAAGCGATTCAGCAGCAGCTGACGCAGCGCGACCGCTACGCGCTGGTCCAACGCAACACCAAAGAAACCCAGGTCCGCGTGGAACTGTGGCTGGACCGCGAAGGCGGCAATAAGATCAACACTGGCGTCGGCTTCTTTGATCATATGCTGGACCAGATTGCCGTGCACGGCGGCTTCCGCATGAACATCGACGTCAACGGTGACCTGTATATTGACGATCACCACACGGTAGAAGATACCGGTCTGGCATTGGGCGAAGCGCTGCTGAAAGCGTTGGGCGATAAGCGCGGCATTGGCCGTTTTGGCTTTGTGCTGCCGATGGATGAGTGCCTGGCGCGCTGTGCGCTGGATATCTCTGGTCGTCCACATATCGAATTCAAAGCGGAATTCAGCTATCAGCGCGTTGGCGATCTGAGCACCGAGATGGTCGAGCACTTCTTCCGTTCCCTGTCCTACGCCATGATGAGCACCCTGCACCTGAAAACCAAAGGGAAAAACGATCATCACCGCGTGGAAAGTTTATTCAAAGCCTTTGGCCGGACCTTACGTCAGGCGATTCGCGTTGAGGGAAATACCCTGCCGAGCTCTAAAGGAGTGCTGTAATGAACGTGGTGATCCTGGATACAGGCTGTGCCAACCTGTCGTCGGTAAAGTGGGCCGTTGAACGTCTGGGCTATACGCCAGAGGTCAGTCGCCATCCGGATGTCGTCCTGCGCGCCGATAAGCTGTTTCTGCCCGGCGTTGGCACCGCGCAGGCGGCCATGAACCAACTGCAGGAGCGTGAGCTGATTGAGCTGGTCAAGGCCTGTACGCAGCCAGTGCTGGGTATTTGCCTGGGCATGCAGCTGCTGGGCAGCCACAGCGAAGAGAATGGCGGTGTGCCCACGCTGGGCATTATCGACCAGCCCGTGTCACTGATGGACACGCAGGGTTTGCCGTTACCGCACATGGGCTGGAACCAGATCACCGCTCAGGCCGGTAATCATCTGTTCCGCGGCATTGATGAAGGCAGCTACTTCTACTTCGTACACAGCTTTGCGATGCCCGTAAATGCCAGCACCATTGCGCAGTGTCACTATGGTCAGGCGTTCACGGCCGCGGTACAGAAAGATAACTTCTTTGGCGTGCAGTTCCACCCGGAACGCTCTGGCAAAGTCGGCGCGCAGTTGCTGAAAAACTTCCTGGAGATGTAATGATTATCCCCGCATTAGATTTAATTGATGGCAAGGTTGTGCGCCTGCATCAGGGTGATTATGCCCGTCAGCGCGATTACGGCAGCGATCCCTTACCCCGCTTACAGGATTACGCACGCCAGGGCGCAACGGTACTGCACCTCGTGGATTTAACCGGTGCTAAAGATCCGGCGAAACGCCAGATTACCTTACTGAAAAGCCTGCTTAACGGCGTGGATGCGGTGGTCCAGGTTGGCGGCGGCATTCGCAGTCGGGAAGACGTTAAAGCGTTACTGGACGCGGGTGCCAGCCGTGTGGTGGTAGGGTCGACCGCCGTCAAACAGCCCGAGGAAGTGAAAGCCTGGTTTACCGAGTTTGGCCCGGACGCGATTGTGCTGGCGCTGGACGTCCGTATTGATGCGACCAACCGCAAAGAGGTGGCGATTAGCGGCTGGCAGGAAGCTGCGGGCGTTACGCTCGAAGAGGTCATTGAACAGTTCCAGCCTGTCGGGCTGAAGCATGTTCTGTGCACCGACATTTCCCGTGATGGTACGCTCAGCGGGTCGAACGTGGATCTGTATAAAGAAGTGACCGCACGCTTTCCGCAGATTGCGTTTCAGTCCTCAGGCGGTATTGGTGAACTCAGTGACGTTGCCGCCCTTCGCGGCAGCGGTGTTCAGGGCGTGATCGTCGGACGTGCGCTACTGGAAGGCAAATTTACAGTTTCGGAGGCCATAGCATGCTGGCAAAACGGATAATTCCTTGTCTCGATGTGCGTGACGGTCAGGTGGTAAAAGGCGTTCAGTTTCGTAACCACGAAATTATTGGCGACATCGTGCCGCTGGCGCAGCGCTATGCGCAAGAAGGTGCGGACGAGCTGGTGTTTTATGATATCACCGCTTCATCGGACGACCGCGTAGTGGATAAAAGCTGGGTTGCGCGCGTTGCCGAAGTCATCGACATTCCGTTCTGCGTGGCAGGTGGCATCAAAACCCCGGAAGATGCCGCGCGGATTCTGGAGTTTGGTGCGGACAAAATTTCCATTAACTCCCCTGCGCTGGCCGATCCTTCATTGATCACCCGCCTGGCCGACCGCTTTGGCGTCCAGTGCATCGTGGTCGGTATTGATACCTGGTTTGATGACACCAGCGGGAAGTACCATGTTAATCAGTATACCGGCGACGAATCCCGTACCCGCGTGACCCAGTGGGAAACACTGGACTGGGTGCAGGAAGTGCAGAAACGGGGCGCAGGCGAGATTGTCCTCAACATGATGAACCAGGACGGCGTGCGCAACGGTTATGACCTGGTGCAGTTGAAGAAGGTACGTGATGTCTGCAAGGTACCGCTGATTGCCTCTGGCGGTGCGGGTACCATGGCGCACTTCCTTGAAGCCTTTGAGCAGGCCAATGTCGATGGCGCGCTGGCGGCGTCGGTGTTTCACAAACAAATTATTAATATCGGCGAGCTGAAACGCTTTCTGATCGACAACGGTGTGGAGATTCGTGCGTGTTAACTGAACAACAACTGGCCCGGTTAGACTGGGAAAAAACCCAAGGCATGATGCCGGTCATCGTCCAGCACTCTGTTTCTGGTGAAGTTCTGATGCACGGTTATATGAATCAGGCGGCGCTGGAAAAAACGCTGCAGGATGGCAACGTGACGTTCTTTTCACGCACCAAAAACCGTCTGTGGACCAAAGGCGAGACCTCAGGACACTTTCTACAGGTCGTAAGCATCACACCTGACTGCGACAACGACACGTTGCTGGTGCTGGCCAACCCGATTGGCCCCACCTGCCATCTGGGCACCTCCAGCTGCTTCTCTCCTGCTGCGCCTGACTGGACGTTCCTCTATCAGTTGGAACAACTGCTGGCGTCTCGTAAGCAGGCCGACCCGGAAAGCTCTTACACCGCCAGACTCTATGCCAGCGGCACCAAACGTATTGCGCAGAAGGTCGGTGAAGAAGGCGTGGAAACCGCGCTGGCTGCCACGGTGAACGATCGTGAGGAACTGACGAACGAAGCCTCCGATCTGATCTATCACCTGCTGGTACTGCTGCAGGATCAGGATCTGGATCTCAGCACCATCATCAATAACCTGCGCGCCCGTCATAAGTGACAGACTGCATTACGGCTGCTCGACGGTTTGCTGAGCAGCCTTTCCCGTCCGTTTGACCTGTAAGGATTTTTTCGTGACTACGCATGAAAAACTTATTGCTCTGCTCGACCAGCATCGTGCGCGTTACCGCCTGATGCAGCATGAGGCAACCGGCAAATGTGAAGCTGTTGCCAAAATTCGCGGCACGGAAGTCGGACAGGGCGCAAAGGCGCTGGTGTGTCATGTGAAAGGCAATGGCGTTAAACAACATGTTCTGGCGGTACTGCCTGCGGATCAGCAGGCCGATCTCAGTAAAGTCGCCTCAGCCGTAGGCGGACGCCGGGCATCCCTTGCCTCGCCCGCAGAGGTCGATGTACTAACCGGCTGCGTATTTGGTGCGATTCCCCCGTTCAGCTTTCATCCTGATTTAACTGTGGTGGTCGACCCGCTGCTGTTTGAGCGCTATGACGAGATTGCCTTTAACGCCGGCGTACTCGACCAGTCTGTCGTACTGAATACCCAGGATTACCGTGGCCTTTGCCAGGCTAACATTGTGAAAATCATCCTCTAATTGCCATCATCCCGGGTGAAAGGTACTCTGCGTAATACACTATTACGACAACAGAAGACCGAAAACGATGGCAATCACTTCTCTGAAAACCCGTTTACACAAAGCGTTAGCGCTGGCCCTCCTGGCTGGCTGCACGTTTGGCGCCCAGGCGAAAATTGAGCAGGTTCGCTTCGCTGTTGATCCCACCTATCCCCCTTTTGAATCCAAAACGCCGCAGGGGAAGCTGGTCGGCTTTGATATCGATTTAGGTAACGCGCTGTGCGCGCAGATGCAGGCCAAATGTGTCTGGGTGGAGAGCCAGTTCGACGGGATGATCCCGGCGCTTAAAGCGCGTAAATTCGACGCCATTCTGTCTGATATGGGCATCACCGAAGAGCGCCTGAAGCAAATCGACTTTACCGTGCCGCTGTACGATACGCACACCCAGCTTATCGCGCGGAAGGGGTCGGGCCTGTTGCCCACCCCGGAATCGCTGAAAGGCAAAACTGTGGGCGTAGAACAAGGCACCGTGCAGGAGCGTTATGCCCGGGCAAAATGGCAACCTTTTGGCGTGACGGTCGTGCCCTATGGCGATCAGGCGCAGGTTGAAAGTGATCTGGTGGCCGGGCGCCTTGATGCGGTCTTTACCGATGCGGCTCAGGCAGCAAACGGTTTTCTCAAACAACCTCAGGGCAGCGCCTTTGAACTGGCCGGGCCGATTGTGAAAGACCCGATCATCGGACCGGGCACGGCGATTGGCCTGCGTAAAGGCGATACCGAACTGAAAACTGCGCTGGATGATGCCTTCGCTGCCATTAAGAAAAATGGCACCTTTGACAAACTGCAAAAGAAATATTTCGCCACGGATATTTCCATTCAACCGTAACGTCAGTGCAGGCTTTTTCCCCCTCCTCCGCCTGCATGACTATACTCAATGACTTTATGGGCGGCATTTGTCCGCTCCTGAACCGACAAAAGGACATTAACACGGTATGTACCAACAACATCACCCTTTGTTAAGCGCCTCTCTCGGCACCCAGCGTGAAATTATCAGTTTTCATTTTGGCGATGATCACAGTCGCCAGGTCTATATTCAGGCTTCCTTACATGGCGACGAGATCCCGGGGATGGCGGTGGCCTGGTATCTTAAACAGCGTTTACAGGCGCTGGAATCTGCCGGACGACTCAAAGCTTTTTTCTCCCTGATACCGGTATCCAATCCGCTGGCCCTGAGTCAACACTGGCACGGTACGCATCTGGGACGCTTCCACGCACAGTCCGGCCAGGATTTTAACCGCAAATTCCCGTCTCTGGGTGCACTTCTGGCGGGAGAACTGGCCGAGACGCTGACCCAGAATGAGAGTCAGAATCGGCAGCTGATTCGTGATGCGATTGACCGTTACTACCGTGACACAATCGCGAAAACTGAACTGGAAGCCCAGCGTTATACGCTGATGCGCATGGCCAGTCAGGCCGATCTGATGATTGATTTGCATTGTGACTGGGAGGCGGTTCCACACCTTTACACCACGCCACATGCATGGCCGGATATCGAACCCTTAGCACGCTGGCTGGGCAGTGAAGTGCAGCTACTGGCACAGATATCGGGGGGGGAGCCCTTTGACGAAGCCTGCTGTGAACCTTGGCTAACGCTGGCTGAAAAATTTGGTGAAACATTCCCGATGCCGCGCGGCCTGCTACCGGTAACGCTGGAGCTACGTGGCGTACGTGATGTCTCGCCTGAACAGGCTGAGCAGGACGCAAATGCGATCATTAACGCGTTGCAGGAGTCCGGCTATATCTCTGCGGCCGATACGTCCGTGTCCGTTGAAGTCGCTGCGCCGGTGATTGGCGGTGATGAGCTGGTGTCGGTGGTGAGCGGCGGCGAAGATGTGGTCGGTGTGGATGAGAGCGGCACCGGACTGGGTGCGCCTGGTGTAGCGCAGGCTGCCGAAGAAGGCAATATTATCAAGCAGCGTCACACCGAAGGCACGTCGGCTTTAATGCCGCCGCTTAAAAATCCCCCGACGCCGCTGGCGGGTTGTGAATATGTTCACTCACCGGTATCGGGCCTGATCCTGTATCGCAAACCGCTGGGCGCGCGAATCCGTCCAGGTGAAGTGGTTGCGGAGATTGTTGATCCTGTCACCGACCACATCACGCCGCTGGTCGCAGAATTTGGAGGCGTGCTATACGCGCGGCACTGGACCAGATTTGCGACGGCAGGCATGCTGGTGTTAAGGCTGGCGGGCGATAAGGCGGTGAGGAGTGGGGAGTTGTTGGTTTAAACCCGGATAAATTAGATGCTATTATATTTTCTAATAAATTATTGCTAAAATTGAATCAATTTCACATCGAAAATTGATTGAGAGCAAAGTAATAAAAAAGGCTGATCTAAAATTTAGACCAGCCTTATTTTTTATCGTTCCCGATGACGATAGCTAAGAAGAGCGTTGCGGCCGATAACAATAACTGAACCTAATAAAGCACCAATTAAAAAAGCAAGAATTAAAGTAGAGCCCTTCTTAGGACTCATGCGTTTAAATGGCAGGTCTGGCTGAGAAATATAACGATAAGATTGTAAGTTCTCAACTTCGATTTTAAGATGAGTCACTGCAAGCAAAGCCCGTTGTGCTTCATAATATTCTTTACTAAAATCAAGAGGTTTTGAATTTTCATTCTTAACCATAGCATTAAGAGCATCACTGCCTAATAAATATAAAGTATCATCTGACAGAAACTCTGCCTGATTTACTTGTAACTTACCTACATTAGACGCATCAGCAATTTTTAAAGCCTGCTTGATAACATCAAGCCGATGCTGTTTCTGGTTCAATGCTACTTGAGTATATGTATCCAGAGTATTAGTAAGCTCACGTGTTTTTACACTTAAATTTCTTTTGATATCATCGCCATAATCTTTAACGACTTCATTATTAATCTGAGATATATATTGCGTTAGTTGCATTTGAGCTTCTTTTGCAGTATGTCCTACAAATGAAATGCTTATGGCATCGTCGCTCCCTTTAACTGGACTTAATGTCAGTGAGAGTGGCGTTTCAAGATTATTAAGAGCTGCTGATAAAGCACTCATAGAAGCAGTAAAGCGGTTGAATAATTGGTTTTGAAGTCCCGTAAGTGAAGGTTTATCCTGTGGGGAATCAGCATAAACTATACTTAAAGCAGCATTATAATTTGCTACTTGCCCAGCTGCAGGAAGGGTTACTACTGAAGTAGAAACCCATTTTTCTTTTACAACGTGAAGATAAATCAAACTAATAAAGATAGAAATAATAATCGCTGTAAAAATAACAACTTTTCCACGCCAAAGCTGTATAATCAAATCAATTAGATCAATTCCAGATTCGTCAGCCCTGGCTTTCACAAAAAAACCATTTTGGGATGAGAAATTATCATTTTCATCATTTTTATTCATAATAAATTCATTAATTAAGTTGAATTACCTACAATTATTGGTTAACACTCAAGAGTGTAAGCATACAAAAAGCCTCTCATGAATAAGAGGCTTTCATATATTATTTACTCAAGCCATTCAGTGTGATAAACGCCTTCTTTATCAATTCGTTTATAAGTATGCGCACCAAAGAAGTCGCGTTGTGCCTGAATTAAATTAGCAGGCAGAACTGCTGAGCGGTAGCTGTCATAATACGCAACTGCTGACGAGAAGGTTGGTGTCGGGATTCCGTTCTGAACGGCAAAAGCAACAACATCACGGAGTGCTTGCTGATATTCATCAGCAATTTTTTTGAAGTAAGGCGCTAAAAGTAAATTAGCAATATTTACATCCGCGGAATAAGCATCAGTAATTTTCTGAAGGAATTGAGCACGGATAATACAACCTGCACGGAAAATTTTGGCAATCTCGCCATACTGCAGATCCCAGTTATATTGATCTGATGCAGCCTTTAGTTGAGAGAAGCCTTGTGCATAAGAAACAATTTTGCCCAAATACAAAGCTTGACGAACTTTTTCAATAAATTCGGCTTTATCTCCGGTGAATTTTTTGGCTACTGGCCCACTTAAAACTTTAGAAGCCGCGACACGTTGAGATTTAAGAGAAGAAAGGTAGCGAGCAAATACAGATTCTGTGATTAATGATAACGGCTCACCGAGGTCAAGAGAACTCTGGCTCGTCCACTTTCCCGTCCCCTTATTAGCTGCTTCATCTAAAATGACATCAACTAAATAATTACCATCTTCATCTTTTTTGGTGAATATATCTTTAGTAATATCTATAAGATAGCTACTTAACTCACCATTATTCCATTCCGTAAAGGTGTCGGCTAACTCTTCATTTGTTAAGTTCAGTGCACCTTTTAACAAAGAGTAGGCTTCTGCGATTAACTGCATATCACCATATTCAATGCCATTATGAACCATTTTAACGTAATGGCCTGCACCATCAGAACCTATATAGGTTACACATGCTTCGCCATCTTCAGCGCGGGCAGCGATTTTATTTAAAATAGGTGCAACAAGCTCATAGGCTTCTTTTTGACCGCCAGGCATAATTGAGGGGCCTTTAAGCGCGCCTTCTTCACCACCCGATACACCTGTACCAATGAAATTGAAACCTTGATCGGAAAGTTCTTTATTGCGACGGATAGTATCCTTATAAAAAGTATTACCGCCATCGATCAAAATATCGCCTTTATCAAGATGCGGTGTCAGTGAAGCGATAGTCTTATCGGTAGCTTCGCCAGCCTGCACCATTAACAAGATGCGACGTGGTTTCTCAAGGGAATCGACGAAATCTTCAACAGAATAAAATGGAGCCAGCTTCTTGCCAGGGTTCTCAGCAATCACTTCATCCGTTTTTTCACGTGAACGATTAAAAACTGAAACAGTATAACCGCGGCTCTCAATGTTAAGTGCCAAATTACGGCCCATTACCGCCATACCTACAACGCCGATTTGTTGCTTAGACATTTTTGACTCCTTCTGTGCTCTTCGCGCCAGGCGCGATTAAAATATGGTTAAAATTATACCCTAAAGGATACATCTTAGTAAAAAAAAGAGCGAACGCTTAAAAATTGATAGAAAAAACAGTCAAAAGCACGTTTTATTTTATAGAAGAATTTACGTAAGATTTGACATGCTTGCTTAGTATAAACCTCAACGCACTGGTCAGATGCCATAAAAAATGCTTACTAAAAATTTTACGGTTGTTATGCTGAGCCATATGCAAAGCCTTTATTTGAGGGAAATACAAGAGTTTCATCCCTTGTGATTTTGCTCTGTAACAGATATCAATATCTTCGCAGTACATAAAATAATTTTCATTAAAACCCTGCACTTTTCTGTAAGAAGATGATTTAAATGCCATGAAAGAGCCTGCGACCCACTCCATATCCACCGCCTCTTCATTAGCAGAAAAACTGGCAAAATAACATTCTCTTTTAACACCAACTAATGATGAAAAGAATGATATAAAAGTAGGATATTTACGTATTGATAAATCTCTATTTTGAAAACTTTCGTCTTTAAAAAGAGAGATCCCTGCAACGTCAGAATCATATTTACCAATTAACGCTATTAAATCTTCTATGCTTTTAGTATTTATGGAAACATCGGGGTTGATAAGAATAAATATGTCATCGTCTTGCATACCGAGAACGTCAACACAATATTTAAAGTTGACATTGTTATTACTTCCAAACCCAAGCCCATAATCTCTATCTATAAGATGTATTTTGTTGATTTTACAAAAATCATTTAACACTTTACTATCTTTAGCAGTATTATTTTTTAAAACAACATTATAATTTGCTGCGAGATCCCGAAAGAAAACTGTCTTCATAATCATGTCAGCATGATTATGTGAAACTACAGAAATAAAAACACTCATAAAATGGCCATTTAATGAAGAATTAATTTTGCAGATGAATATAAAAAGATAGCTGCACTTATCAAAATATATAACCGATATAAAGGCTTACTGGACTCAGCAAAAACATTTAGCACGAGCACAAAAAACAGAATATCATATATACAATAAAAATCAGATAACCTTATTGCTAAAGAATCATTTCCTCTAAAAAACCAACCCAGCACCAGGCTAAAAAAAGATATAAAAAATGACAAAAAAAGCAAATAATTATTTCTAACAAGCTCTTTATCTTGATTCAGATAAATCCAACGCAGAAAAAATATAAAAATTGAAATTTTGATTAAAACATACGTGTTAAATAAAGGGATAGCTGATGTTTGATATGAACCATCTACATAGGGTGCAATCCTTTCTTGCAAAAAAGGAATTTTTGCCATTAGTCCCATGAACAGCCTGTAAGGATCGATGAGAACCACGCAAAAGGATAGTATAAATGTGATAACAATAAAATTGAAAAGATTAGCGCTTTGTCTTTTTCTCAAAAACGAATGAAGTGGAATCACCACCAATATTAGTATCGCCGAAAGATGAATTGAAGCAGCGATTAAAAAAAACATACCGGCTCGCAACCTGTATGAATTTAAATAGAAAAAGAAAGATCAAAAGCCCAGACCAATGGCCGCACCAGCACGATATTGTATTAAGTCATGAATTATAAATAATCTGGATAGATATAACACACCAAACCAAAAAAACATTTCTGCATTGAGAAATCTATAAGCAACAAGCATTTTTGTACTAATAGAAATAGTAAACAAAATAAATATTACACCCAAGACTCCTAAGCTTAAAAAATAAGAAAAATTTGATAGGAAATAAAAGCCCGGATCTTTCAACAAGACCCAAGTGTCAAGATATGACAGGTTTATCGAAGATTCATACCAATTAAGATAGGATTGGAAATCAGGTGAATCTGTAAAGTCAAAAAAGATAAATACAGCGATAGCAAGAAGGAAATATAAAATTAATATTATTTTTTTATTATCTGTAGTCATCTTTTTTTACCGGACCTACCGCATATTCCATCCCAAATACCTTTCAACATATGAGAGGTATGTTGAAGAGGTTTTTCAGTGAAAAAAGCATATACCAAGAACCTCGGAGCCAGTTTGATAATTTCCATTTTCTTCCATTGAGAATGAATATGTTTCATTCTTAATAGATGAAAAACGTTTCGGAAATAATAATAATGTCGAATGGGTGAATGATTGACATACGTCCGATTCAGAACCTTAACCGGCTTACCACCAATCTCATGACTCATTTTTAACCAGGGTAATCCTACTATCTGATACCCTGCATGCCTTGCACGCAGGCACCATTCAATATCCACAAAATCGATAAACAGTTTATCAAGCATAAAACCGATATGTTGGACAGTTGAAAGCCTAATCATTGAGCCAGACGTTATTACATATGAAGCCTGAATAGGCTCATTGCCTACTGCGGGTTGCCTGACAATTCTGTCTTTTTCACAGACAATAAACTCAGCATTTTTATTGATTGCATTATCAAAATATGAAGGAGATACCAGACAGGTTTTCTCATCAGTACTTTCAATATATTCTATTAAAGATACTATTAAATCATCTTCGGGTTCACTATCTTGGTCTAACAAAAATGCAAACTCATAATTTTTTTCTATTAAATAGGTAAGGCCCTTGTTTAATGCTGTTGCTATTCCTTGATTTCCATTCAAATTGATAACTGTTGCAGAGGGCAATGTATAGTTTTGTGGCTTTTCACTGTTATCAGCAATGACAACATCATATTTTTCACTTAGCCTGCGAGCAGTCTCTACATTTTCTATTTCAGGGTGATAAAAGACTATGATGATGCCAAATTTTTTATTATACATTTAAAATCCACCTGCTAAAGAATGCATACATTTGTTTAGTTTTGCTTTAATGCGCCTTTTTAAACTCGAATTAGAGGCTTTATGAGGTACCAAATTAAAATCCTTTTTAAGGAACCTCGCATCACTTTTGCCCAAACTCTTAATTCTGAACATGTTGGTCCAGGCCACATACATTAAGGATAATTGATCGCGCTTTACCCCACTCAAATATTCTTTGTACCAATCATCCATTAACATATTGATGGATGTGTCTTTTTTTCTAATAATGATAGAACACTCATAAAGACCATAATGAGAAGGAAATCCAGACTGTTTATATTTTCTCATCTGTCTGTAAATATTCCATTGCCAGTCATGGCCGATCAATAAGCATTCAATGGCTTCTTCATATAAACAATTACGAGCAAAATGTTCGTACATGAATATTTTTTCATCTTGACTTGTCACTGTCTCCACTAACATTGACAAATCACTTAAGATTTCTATATTGCCGTCAATATAAATTGTTAACTCGTAATTATCAAAATAATGAAAAATATGTGGTGTAATTTTAACCTTACGATTGATGGTTTTCTTATCAAGTCCTGAGAATTTTGCTTCTTCATGAACTTGAATTAATTTCCAAGGATAAGGCACATCAATATTGGTATCACTAAAGCATAAATAGTCAATGTTACTGTTAATAACAGCTGGCTTTTTAATTTTATCGTATCCACCAGTAACACAAGTGTAAACGGCAATCTTATTCATTTTTTTACCAGGAAATTAGCTAAATTACAAAGGCCCCAGATTTTTTCGCTATTATCTTTGAGTCCATTTTGATGCTCGTACCATATTTTTTCTATAGCACTGCCATTAAACTTGTCCGACGGTAATGATTTTAATCTATCGTAAGCCCAGTCTTTTAATTCGACTCTCAGCCAACGTTTCATTGGCAGCGAAAATCCTTGCTTAGGTCTATCAATCAACGTCCTGTCCACATATTTGTAGAGCATATCTTTAAGAATTTTTTTCTGTACTTTATGATCTATTTTGTACTGTGTTGGTAAGTGGTATGCAAACTCAACAACTTTATGGTCAAGAAATGGCGCGCGCGTTTCGAGGCTAACAGCCATGGATGCTCTGTCCACTTTCGTTAACACATCATCTGGAAGGTAATAATTCAAATCGTGAAGGCAGACTGATGTTATTCCATCTTTAAATTTCGGTGCAGGATCCGAGAAATGTTGCGGATTATTTAACATTGGAAAATCTGAATTTCTGTATTTATCCATCCAGAAATCATTGAGTTGATATGGCTCTTTAAAATTCCATGCCAGCGATAAGTTTTCAGCTCTTTGTAAATAGGAATTTAAACCTTTTATTTTTAATCTTTTGAGGGTGTTTGAAACTTTGGCTACAGGTAGCACCGATAATGCATTTGTTTCCCATAATTTTTTTAACAGAGGATACTGATTGTAACCCATGAATAATTCATCGCCACCATCTCCGGATAAAGCTACTGTCACATGCTCCCGTGCAAATTGGCTCACCATAAAAGTAGGTATTTGAGAACTGTCCGCAAAAGGTTCATCCCAAATCCTTGGGATTTTATCAATTATATTAAGAGCTTCATCTGGGGTGATATTATAATTGAAATGTGTGGTTCCGAGATATTTTGCGATTTCGATAGCATGTTGCGATTCATCGAATTCTTTATCGGGCATTCCAATAGAAAAAGTAGTAACGTTTTGATTATTCTTTTTAAGTAACGCAACAACAGCACTTGAATCAATACCTCCTGATAAAAAAGCACCCACTTTTACATCAGCAATAGACTGTAGCGCTATCGTATTGGTTAATATAACGTCTAATTCTTCTAAAGATTTATTGTAGTCTTTTTTTTCGTAATTATTATTATCAGTTAATGAAGACGAGACTGACCAATAGCAAACAGGCTGAACATCAGCTTTTGACAAAATATCTTCGTACGTGACACGCAAATAGTGTGCAGCTTTTAATTTTTTAATATTTTTATATATTGAGTTGGGTGATGATATGTAGTTTTTGTGTAGAAACCCGTTAACGGAATCCCAGTCTATTTCTTCACTGAAGTCCGGATGTTCTTTTATCGCTTTTAATTCTGATGAAAATACAAAAGACCCACCCAAATATCCATAATATAGTGGCTTTTCACCCAAGCGATCCCGTGCTAAACTTAACGTCCTTTTACGAACATCCCATAGCGCAAAGGCATACATCCCCGTCAGGTTTTCAAGTGTCTTAACTAAACCCCACTCTATAATACACTTTAATAAAGTTTCGGTATCTGACATCCCCCTCCAATTTAATGACAGCGTATTTGACAATTTATTGCGAAGTTCAATGTGATTATAAATTTCGCCATTAAAGGTTAACACGTAGTTGCCACAATCACTGACCATCGGTTGATGACCGGACGCGGTTAAATCTACAATTGATAAACGAGTGTGACCTAAAAATAAATTGCAGGAATCGTCATGCCAAATACCATCGGAGTCAGGGCCCCTGTGTTTAATAGTAGCCAGCATATTAGCAATAATGTTTTTGTTTTTGTGTTCACCAATAAATCCAACTATCCCACACATGACGATCTCCGGAAAAATATTCTTATGAAATATATTACATTGATAATTTGAGCCAAGCCAAGCCCCAGCAACCAACCTTCACTGCCTAAAAACCTCAATAAGAAACCACCTAACAACATGGAAATGATGGTTATCGATATATTTATTTTAATTATTTTGCTACTTTCATTAATAAGATTTAAATAGCCAGTTATAACTGGACCATAAATACCAAAAAAAATATAAAATGCTGCCGAGTACAAAACTTTATATGCATCATCGTATTGACTACCAAATATATAGTTTTCTATTTGAGCCTCAAATAAAAACAGTCCTAATAAGATACCAAGAGAGAATAATGTATAAACGCCTACAACGAACAGGACTGTACCCTTGTATTTTTTAAAGTCCTTATTAAAAATTACAGTCAACTTAGGATACGCCGCCACATGTGTTAATATTCCTAATGAAATAAAAAGGTTCATGAATCTTTCAATAGCGGCATAAACACCACTCTGAGCCGAACCGTAAAAAAACGAGACAATTAAAACACCTGACATTGTGTACAGTGCTGAAATCATCTGCGATATAAAAATATCGCGACCATCCTTAATTACACCGAATGGTTTTAAAATTCTTATTTTATCTATATTCCAGACAGAAAAAATAAAAGTTAATAAACCATTAATTGCTGCCGACAAAACCAGACACATGATAGCTACAGCATAGCCATCACTTTTTTTCAAAAAAAAGTAGGCAAAAATAAATGTTGCTATAGAGCCTAAGATGGAGCAAACACTACTGATTAAAAACTTACCATTATATTGTAAAAACCATGCGCTATTTAAAACCCATGAAAATGGCATAATAAGAAACAAAAGATAGACCAGACTGTATTTTTCATGATTAATAAAAAAATACAAAAAAAATAACAAGGTCATCAGCAAAAATAAAACACCTTTCGCTGACAAAATTACATTAAAGATATGTTCTTTTTTATCACTATTTTCCGCTATTAGTTTTGGACCAGTCATATTAAAGGAATACTGGATTATTACTGACATATATGTAACCAGGCTTAAAAAAACCGCCAGTTTTCCATAATCATAAACACCAATAATTTTAATAATCATTGGCGACACATAAAATACTGTTAAACCACCAAATAAAAACTGGACAGCCAGAAAGAAATTATCAAAAACTATTTTCTTGTAATGCCCCATACTGCTTTCTCATATTGCGCGTAAAATTAATTATTTATATTAGCGTTGAGTTTTTTTTAACCAGCTGACAATTCATTTCTAAACTATCAGCTGATTAGTTTGTTTTATTTCGTATGCTTTTAAGGCACTTTGTTGAAACCAGGTTGATTGCGGTCTTTATCAGACAGCAGAGGTGAGTTCACTAAAGGCCATTGAATACCGATGTCAGGATCATTCCACATCAGACCTCTGTCACTTTCTGCATGATAATAATTTGTCGTTTTGTATAAGAACTCTGCAGAATCACTCAAAACTAAAAACCCGTGTGCAAACCCTTCAGGAATCCATAACTGACGCTTGTTTTCAGCCGATAAATGCACACCTACCCACTTCCCATAGTATGAGGAATTCTCACGTATGTCGACGGCTACGTCATAGACTTCGCCCGTAACACAACGGACTAACTTTCCTTGAGAGTAGGGTGGAATTTGATAATGCAATCCTCTAAGTACGTTTTTAGCAGACTTAGAGTGGTTGTCTTGAACAAACTCAATCTTTTTCCCAACCGCTTCATCAAATTTTTTCTGATTAAAGCTCTCCATAAAGAACCCGCGCTCATCTCCAAAAACTTGTGGTTCAAAGATAAGCACTTCTGGAATTTCAGTTTCAATCACTTTCATGCTTAATAGCCTTTCAACATTTTCATCAAGTATTGCCCATACGCATTTTTTAAAAGTGGTTTAGCCAATGTCTCAACTTTTTCAGCTGATATAAACCCTTTACGGAAAGCGATTTCTTCAGGACAAGATACTTTCAGCCCCTGTCGCTCTTCTATTGTCGCGATAAAATTGCTTGCCTCGATCATACTCTGATGCGTTCCTGTATCGAGCCACGCATAACCTCGCCCCATCATGGCTACAGACAGGCGTCCCTGTTCAAGGTAGAGACGATTAATATCGGTGATTTCGAGTTCACCACGAGTAGAAGGTTTAAGATTCTTAGCCATTTCGACGACATCGTTGTCATAAAAGTATAAACCTGTGACCGCGTAGTTGCTTTTAGGTGTATCAGGTTTTTCTTCCAGGCTTATTGCCGTGCCTTGCTTATCAAATTCAACAACGCCGTATCGTTCTGGATCATTTACATGATAGGCAAAAACAGTCGCACCATTTTCTTTTTCAATGGCAGCTTCCATAAGCTTTGGCAAATCATGGCCGTAAAATATATTGTCACCTAATACTAATGCGACGTTGCTGTTTCCAATAAAGCTTTCGCCAATAATAAATGCTTGTGCTAATCCATCAGGAGAAGGCTGAACCTTATATTCTAAATTGATGCCCCACTGACTTCCATCACCAAGTAATTGCTGAAAACGCGGTGTATCTTGAGGCGTACTTATAATTAAAATGTCTCGAATCCCGGCCAGCATAAGCGTAGAAAGCGGATAGTAGATCATAGGCTTGTCATAAATTGGCAGTAGCTGTTTACTGACAGCCATTGTTACAGGGTAGAGTCGGGTTCCAGATCCACCCGCAAGAATTATGCCTTTACGCTTTTCCATATATTTTTCTCTTTAAGCACAAAATGCCTGATCTCAGGCATTAGCGGATTATCAAATTTTTAACTTAATAGTTCATTCAGCGTACGCTTAACACCAATTTCCCATTCAGGCAAATTCAGCTTAAATGTCTGCTGAAATTTAGTATTATCTAGTCGTGAATTATTTGGCCGGGGAGCTGGCGTCGGATAAGCACTAGTTGGAACCGCTTTAACGCTTTCTAGTTCAAGCACGGCACCGTTGTTACGCGCTTCGGAAAATACTAATGATGCATAATCAAACCACGTGGTGATACCGCTCGCTACCAGGTGATATATACCGCAAACCTCGGGTTGGGAAACGGCAACACGAAGTGCATGAGCTGTACAGTCGGCCAGTAACTCCGCACCTGTAGGTGCGCCAAACTGATCGTTGATGATGGACAGCTCTTTTTTGTTTTTTGCAAGCTTCAGCATTGTTTTAGCAAAATTACTTCCTTTTGCTGCATAGACCCAACTTGTGCGAAAAATCAGATATCTGGTGCTGTGCATCTGAATCGCTTTTTCACCCGCCAGTTTACTTGCACCGTAAATATTAACAGGCTCCGTGATATCATTTTCGCGCCACGGCGTTTCGCCCTGGCCCGAAAAAACATAATCTGTTGAGTAATGCACAACCCATGCGTTGATGTTTTCAGCTTCTTTTGCAATAACTTCAACGCAGTCAGCATTTAATAAGTACGCTTGTTCACTGTCAGATTCTGCTTTATCGACTGCCGTGTAAGCCGCAGCATTAACTATGATGTGCGGCTTGAGCTGTCTGATAGTTTGCTCGATAGCATCAGGTTGACTTAAATCACCACAATACGCTTGCGAATGCCTGTCAAGCGCAACAACATTACCTAGTGGCGCAAGTGCTCTTTGTAGTTCCCAGCCCACCTGCCCTGATTTACCTAAAAGCAGGATATCCATTACTGACGCTCTCCGTAGTTATCTTCTATCCAGCTTTTGTATGCACCACTTTTCACATTGTTAACCCATTCAGTATTGTGTAAGTACCACGTTACTGTTTTACGGATACCACTTTCGAAGGTTTCCTGAGGTTTCCAACCTAGATCGTTTCCAATTTTGCTCGCATCAATAGCGTAGCGGCGATCGTGTCCAGGCCTGTCTTTTACATAGATGATTTGCTCACGGTAAGACACATCTTTGGGCACGAGTTCATCTAATAAATCGCAAATTGTGAATACAACATCGAGATTTTTCTTTTCGTTATGACCGCCAATATTGTATGTCTCACCTATTTGTCCAGATGTCACAACTGTATAGAGCGCTCTCGCATGATCTTCAACATACAGCCAGTCACGAATCTGGTCGCCTTTGCCATAAACAGGTAATGATTTACCTTCAAGCGCATTAAGTATGACGAGAGGGATAAGTTTTTCTGGAAAATGATAAGGACCGTAATTATTAGAACAATTGGTGACAAGGGAAGGTAAACCGTAGGTGCGTGTCCATGCTCTTACCAGATGATCGCTGGATGCTTTCGATGCAGAGTAAGGGCTGCTTGGTGCATACGATGTTTTTTCTGTAAACAAGGGAAGTGGTTGAGATTCTGGTACTTCGTCGGGATGAGGTAAGTCACCATAGACTTCATCCGTTGAGATATGGTGAAAGCGAAAAGCGTTTTTCTTCGATTCATCAAGCTTGAGCCAGTATTGACGTGCTGCTTCCAGTAAAGTGTATGTCCCTACAATATTAGTTTCTATAAATGCTGCGGGTCCAGATATTGAACGGTCGACATGACTTTCTGCAGCGAGGTGCATAATTGCATCGGGCTGATGGCGTTCCAGCACAGAAGCCATTTGGCTTGAATTACAGATATTTGCATGTTCAAAACTGTAACGTTCACTGTTCTCAACATCTTTGAGTGACTCAAGATTACCTGCATAGGTCAGTGCGTCAACGTTTACAACGCTATCTTGCGTATTCTTAATTATATGACGAACTACCGCGGATCCAATAAAACCTGCACCACCAGTCACTAAAATTTTCACGATTGCTATCCAGAATATTATTTCAAGTTCAACATATTGAGCCAATCTCTAATTAATTGGCTCAGAATGCAATTTACTTTGTGTGTTAAATTTAGTCTTCGCTACAGCGAAAGTGCCGCATCTTAGCCAAAATAAATGTAAGTTCAGAATTTATCTGCTAATGCTTCATTTTCGTTCTGATTTGAGAGATTAATTGGGTTTATTCTATGAAATCTTGCTGACTTGTTGATGGCTGCATTAAAGGAGAAGAACAGACCAATGAATGCCAGTAGTTGCCAACAATCACCCATGCCAATGCTATCCATTACAATCCCAATCATTGCGAGCATAGCCGCACAGCAAACCATGACGGCGAGAGTACCGCGTCCGGTCAGTCCACCTCTCATCAATAGATGGTGAAGGTGTTCTCTGTCTGGCCTGAAAGGACTGCAACCACGTCTGATACGTGAACTCATCACTCTTACCATATCCATCAAAGGAACCGCTATCAACCAGAGAGCGGTAACAGGCCGCATTACCGCTTCAGTTCCCTGAGTTGCTATCATAAGCAGCCAAATTACTGTAAAGCCAATTAACGTGCTTCCTGCATCGCCCATGAAGACCTTAAATTTCTTACCCCATGGAATACCAAGATTCAGTAAAATATAAGGCAGGCAGGCCGCCATCAGGCAGGTGCACCATAACGCGAGCTTTGGATTACCCCCAAGTTCAAAAATAATCCCCAAAGCCCCAAACGTTACGCATGATAATGCGCCTAACAGACCATCAATGCCATCGACCATGTTGAAGGCATTAATTGCCCCGATGACGGCAAAGAGCGTAAACGCATAGCCAAACATCCCCAGCACAAGCTGAAAACCGAACAAAACATTGCCAAGGGAGTAGAGATAGTACCCGTTCCACATCATGATGCACGCCATTAAAGCCTGGATCATGATGCGAGGCATAACAGGCAGATCGAAACGATCATCCATCACACCTACAGTTAAGAGTACGGTGGCACAGAACATATATATGGTGAAATCAGGCAGCCAACCAGGCTGCATGATGTATAAAATCCATAGTGATAAGTAGACCGAAACGCCGCCAACTAAGGGAATGTGTCCTTTATGCTGCTTTCTGTCGTTAGGCTTATCGACCAGTCCGACTTTGCGAGCGACCTTGCGCGCAATGAATAGCAACGCGAATGCACTTAGAAAAACACAAACGATCTCTTGCATGTATGCACCACTGCTGAGTTGTCATATTTTAACCACGCTACCGCCCCTGGCTATCGCTACCACTTGCGTGAACATAGTTTTAGCCATCGTTAAGCATAGACTGCATTACAAAATGGCGTTGTCTTGCCCGGTTATTATTTTCGAGAACCTGGCTGAATCGATAAAAAACCTTACGATTCTCGTACTATCCTGGCTTTGAGACAAGGTTTAAAGCGCCACTTTTTAACAATTTTCTGATCACACAAGATTTGGCATCTGAAATCTGACCATTTAATCAACAAATTTTGTTTTCAGTGGCAAGCGGAAGGGGTTGAAAGCGCCCTAGATTTTTGATTTATGGACAAAAAATAACTATGTCCTTTTTTTAACGGGTGAGTGCTTACAATGATGTAAATGGTTTAAAGACAGTACAGAACAACCCATACGTCCGGCTGCTTGTTAGCATCGAACGATATGGGATTTTACAAATGCTAATGAGTAATATTAACGAAACCCTTCCGGGTTCTTCGACTGCCAGTTCCACGTATCGCGCATCATCGCGTCAATTCCCCGCGTCACGCGCCAGTCTAGTTCACGGTTCGCCAGCGACGCATCCGCCCAGAACGCCGGCAGATCGCCATCGCGACGTGGTTTGATTTCATACGGAATCGGTTTGCCCGAGGCTTTTTCGAAGGCTTTGATCATCTCCAGTACGGAGAAGCCTTTGCCACCACCCAGGTTGTAGGCTTTATAACCTTCAATTTTGTCCAGATGATCCAGCGCTTTAAGGTGGCCTTCCGCCAGGTCAACGACATGAATGTAGTCACGCAGACAGGTGCCGTCTGGCGTATCATAGTCACCGCCAAACACACCGAGCTTATCCAGACGACCGATAGCGACCTGGGCAATGTAGGGCAGCAGGTTGTTTGGAATGCCTGACGGATCTTCACCGATCTCACCCGATTCATGCGCGCCAACCGGATTGAAGTAGCGAAGCGCAATAGTTTTGAACTTCGGCTCGGCTTTGGCAAAATCACGGATAATGAATTCGACCATCAGCTTGGAGGTGCCGTACGGGCTGGTCGTCCCCCCAATCGGGGTAGTTTCAACGTAAGGTACCGGCGCGTTAGCGCCGTAAACGGTGGCAGAGGAACTGAAAATGAAGTTCCAGACGCCGGCGTTACGCATCTCTTCCAGCAGAACAACGGTACCGGCAACGTTATTTTCGTAATATTCCAGCGGCATACGCGTGGATTCACCCACCGCTTTAAGTGCGGCGAAGTGAATCACGGCAGAAATACGGTGAGAGGCAAACAGGTCGCGCAGGCAGGCGCGGTCAAGGACATCACCTTCAATAAAGGTGGCTTTCTTGCCGGCGAGTTTCTCAACACGGTTAATCGCCTCACGCGAGGCATTGCACAGATTATCCAGGACGACGACGTCGTCACCGCGCTCCAGCAGCGCCAGTACGGTATGAGAGCCGATGTAACCCGCGCCGCCTGTAACCAAAATTGCCATCTCAACTTCTCCCTTTCTGCCGCGTTAACCGCGGCGAATTATACAGTGATTACTTCGCCAGAATATGCTTGATTGCTTCGCGGAAATCACGGCCCTGCGCATTGTTTCGTAAACCGTACGAGACAAACGCCTGCATGTAACCCAACTTGCGTCCACAGTCAAAGCTGTGACCGGTCATCAGGGACACATCGACCGTTTTTTTCTTGCTCAGGCTGGCAATCGCATCCGTTAACTGAATACGTCCCCATGCGCCCGGTTCGGTACGTTCCAGTTCTGGCCAGATATCGGCAGAGAGGACGTAGCGCCCTACCGCCGCCAGGTCTGAGTTTAACTCAGCCGGATGCTCTGGTTTCTCAACGAAGTTACTGATGGTGCTGACGTCGCCCGGGTTTTCCAGCGGTTGTTCCGTCGTGATCACCGAGTATTCTGACAGGTCATAATCGGTCAGATGCTTCGCCAGAACCTGGCTGTGACCGGTCTCTTCAAAACGCGCCACCATGGCCGCCAGATTATAACGTAAATGGTCAGCGGTAGAATCGTCCAGCAGGACATCAGGCAGGACGACAACGAACGGGTTATCGCCGATCATCGGGCGGGCACAGAGGATGGAGTGTCCCAGACCCAGTGGCTGCGCCTGACGTACGTTCATGATGGTCACGCCTGGCGGACAAATTGACTGTACTTCACTCAACAGCTGGCGCTTCACGCGCGCTTCAAGCAACGCTTCAAGTTCGTACGTTGTATCGAAGTGGTTTTCCACCGCATTTTTGGACGCATGGGTGACCAGCACAATCTCTTTAATACCTGCAGCTACGCACTCGTCAACGATGTACTGAATCATTGGCTTGTCCACAACAGGCAGCATCTCTTTCGGAATGGCTTTGGTCGCCGGAAGCATATGCATGCCGAGACCCGCAACCGGGATTACTGCTTTAAGCTTGGTCATATTTATTCCATCTAATGAAGTGAAGACATGCGTCAATTATGCCGGATGGACCGGAAAAGGAAGTATAATCTTTATCTGAAAAGCCCACACTAACTCGCTGTGAAATCTTACAAATTCGGGATTTTCCCTGGGTTTTCGCCGTTTAGAAATAAAGTGCAATCCCGCAGACAAGCGAGTCTCTGGCGGTCTGAATGCAACGCCCTTTGCCTTTTTTAAGGCCAGCCATAAAACGACTCGGGCGACCCGAAGTCGCCCGTGATAATGACACTTACAGCCACTGTTCAAACCATTCCGGCATCACGAAAAGGTTGAAGTGATTGACCAGCAGCATCAGTCCCGCAAACAGCACGGAGACCGACACCCACTGTCGGGCATAGGGTATAAAACGAATGCCAATGACCGGTTTAATAAAGAACGGATGCGCCAGGGCGGAAATTAACACCTGCGAAATCGACAGCGTCAGCGCGACATAGAGGACGTTCGGCCAGATAAAGGTCGTGGCCAGTACCGCCACCACCACCAGACTCGCGACGATGTTCCAGTAGAACTCCACGTTGGTGCGACCGTTAGCCTGGGAAATAGCACCAGTCAGACCGCCCATCGGGCGCAGCATGCCAAACAGCAGCATCAACGGAATGAGATGGTAAACCTGCTCATGTGAGGCACCATACAGCACGCGAACAATGACGGGTGACAAAATACCAATAGCCAGATACATCGCGCTACTGAACAACATAATCACCAGCGTGCCCTTGAGGAACAGTTTCTTCAACTGCTCCGGATCGTGCTGCTTCTCTGCAAAGCGCGGCAGCGCCAGGCGGTTAATCACGGGCGACACCAGCTTGAGCGGTTGCAACACCAGCTCTTTCGCCAGTGAGTAAACACCGAGCATGTCAGCGCCCATCACTTTCCCCACCACCAGCGCATCGGCCTGGGTGCGTAACTGGTTAATGGTTTGCGAACCGAGCTGGTAAATTCCGTAGCGTACCGCGTTAAAAAAGGTCTGTTTGTCGAACTCCAGCGTAGGCCGCCAGGACTTCTCTCCAAGCGCAATCATGCACAAAATACGGGTGAACGCATTGATAAACAGGCCCAGAATCGCTGCCGCGACGGTGAGCGACGTAAACTCCAGCATGGCGACAACACACAGAAAGGCGAACAGCTTCGTGCCCATCTCAATTTTCGCCAGCGAAACCATGCGTTTGGTTTTGATATAGTGCGCCTGATACTGAGACAGATGACCGAGCACCAGGAAGTTGAGACTGGTCAGCATAATCAGTCCGGTTAACGCCGGAAGGTGATAGAACCAGGCAACCGGGAAAGCAATGCCCAGCATAACCAGGCCGGTACAGAAACTAATACCGACGTTAACCCAATAGATCGTGCTCTGCTCGCGGCGCGTGATGTCCTGGCGGTGTACCAGATAGCTGCTCATTCCCATGTCCTGCAGGACACCCGCCACCGCCAGAATGGCGTTGATAATGGCCAGCAGCCCCAGTTCATGGGTTTCGAGTTTACGGGCGAGAAAACTCAGTTGCGCGACCTGCAGTACGGCTGAAAAACAGGTACTGCCAAACAACCAAATCGCCTGTGACTTTATTCCACTCAAACCATTTGCTCCAGAATCTGTGCCAGCTCGCGGTAGGCGATATGCTGATTAAACTCGGTTTCCACTTTCTGTCTGGCGGCCGCAACAACGGGGGCAACGTCTACCTCGCCCTGGGACAGTTTCAGTAAGGTGTCGGCCAGCGCGTCAGCGTCATCTTCTTTGACCAGCCAGCCGGAAACGTTGTTTTCGATAAGTTCAGGAATACCGCTGTGGAAGGTGGAGACCACCGGCAACCCGACCGCCATCGCCTCCATCAGCGCGACAGGAATACCTTCCATGTCGCCATCGGCGGCGGTTTTTGACGGCAGCAGGAAGATATCGGCATCACTCAGCGCCTTACGAATTTCCTCCTGCGGTTTAAAACCTGGCATGGTGACGCAATCCTGCATCGATTCGTTCGCAATGAAGTCACGCATCATCTTGTCCTGATCGCCGTTACCAATAATCGTGTACTGGAACTGACCGCCGCGCTGCTTAAGCATGGCGCTGGCTTTGACCGCGACATCCAGGCCTTTCTTCTCAGTCAGGCGGGCGACAGACACGATACGCAGCGGCGTGTGAAAACCGTCGCGCGGCTGGAAGTTGAATTTCTCTGGCTCAATGCCCATACGGGTCACGTGAATCTTTTCGGGCGGGCAGCCCATTTCGATCAACTTGTTTTGCCACAGATGGCTGATCGGTAGCATCAGCTCGCTCTGCTGAAACAGGTTGCGGTAATCCTGCTTGTGCTCGTCAAGAATGTGACGACGCGAAATATCCGCGCCGTGGAAAACGGTGGCCTGTTTGCCCTTCAGAATACCCAGTTCGCGAAGTTTATTTGCCAGCGCACCGGCATAGCCGAAGTGCACCAGGAACACATCCGCTTCATAGGTCTGACGCGCATTGGCGACAATGGCGGGAAGCAGCAGTTTGCTTGACTGTGCGCCATAGCGGCGCACGTTAAGCGAACGTAATAAGGATGCCCGGGTGATTTTAGGCAAAACCAGTTTCAGGCGTTGTCCCAGCTTGTCCGTCAGCGACACTTTTTCTTCTGGCAGCAGGTAGTGCGTTTTTGCTGCCAGGCCGTACTCATCAAACGCGCCATGCCGGTTGACCAGATCCCCCGGAAATACCGAGATGATCTCAACGTCATAGCCCGCATCAATAAAATGAGTGACCTGGTTCAGAACAAATGTTTCAGAGGCAACCGGGAAACGCATCGTGAAAAAAGTCAGTTTCATCACATCATCCTATTACGTTTAGAATCTCTTCAGTGATTCGGTTACCCACTTCCCTTTCGTGCGCCACGGCAGCAGCAACGTTTTGCTTGATCGCGTCGTAGTCGGCCAGGACGCTCTGCACCTTATCGATCAGGGAACCGTCCATCAGGCTCTGCACATCGGTCGCCATCTGCGGCAGGCCTAACTGATTCATGACGCCCATGGATTTGTGCTCATAGTTAATCGCTACGGCAGGCGTGCCGAAGTTCATCGAGATAATGGCAGAGTGCAGACGGGTACCAATGGTGAGATGACACTCGCTGAGCAGCACACCCAGTTCCAGGTCATTAAACTCGTCCATCACGACGTGATAATGCTCAGACTGTTGCACGTGGTCACGCAGGGTCAGCGCGACCATGCGGTCATCTTTGGCGTAGCTGTCGATACCGGTGCAGGTAGACAGGGCGACGACCTGATAACCGCTCGCGATCATCGCGTTAATCACCCGGCCAAATGCGGCTTCATAGTCTTGCTGCGTGACGCCCAAACGCTTATCAAAGGGGGCCAGTTCGCGTACCGTGATGGCAATGGTTTTACGCGCGCGGATCACGCTCTGCCAGTGTTGCAGGCTGTGGCTGGGGTTTTCCACTTCACGGGCACGAACCAGAAACGCGGTATCCACACCGGCCACCACTTTCGAGCTGGTAACGCCATCCCGCTTCATCAGATCCAGACTGACCGATTCACGCAGAATAAGCTTGTCCACCCGATCAAACACAAAATTTGCCAGTTGGTTGGTGCGCGCATTCTGGAACGGACCGACCGAGTGACCAATCAGGTAAATAGGTTTTTTAGCTAACAGAGCACAAAGCGCATGGTCAAACTGCGTTACGCCATAGAGGTCGACAAAGAATGAGCCGCCTACCTGGATGATGGCATCATAATCCTTCAGGCTTTCCGTAAAGGCTTTAAGGTGCGGCGGCACGGAAAATGACTTGTAAGGACCGCCCTTACCCAGGTGTGCCATCATGATGTTCGGCATCAGGCGGTTCGCTACCTTACGTTTGACTGAGCCAATCAGGCCCTTCCCCGAGGAGTTGTTATGCAGGAACAGCTTGTCCTGCTGAATATGTTGCTGAAGCAGATAACCGGAGCTGGTTGGATAACGGCTAATCACATCAATATCGACATCGTTGCGCGCGGCCTGAATTGAATCAATCAGTCCACGCAGAATCGCGCCATCCCCACGATTCCCACAGGTATGGTTACCCACCAATAAAATTTTCATAAAAACTCCGAATTAAATTTTTTCTAATTCTGACAACCGCCCAGTTCCGAAACGGGCAAAATGAACACTGATAAAAAACAGCAATAACATGCACGCCAACAGCCCAGATCCTGTTGGCCCTGGCTGCCGCTAAGGGCAGCCCTCTCTCAATTACGCTTTAATGGCAAAATAGGGCAAGGCAACGGTTTTACCGTTAATGACCACCGACACGAAACCTTCTGGTTTACGGGTATCCACGTTGTCAGCCGACAGCGCGCGGGAAGCCAGCAGGAGATCGCCTTGCTCATTTGCGCCCACGCCCGCTTTGCCGTTGTGCAGACTAAAGCGCTGCGGTGCAGCATGGCTGCCACTGTCGGGCGTGGCTTTAGTCATTTTGGCATCGACCCGTGCGCAGCGGCCGGTCACAAAACGGTCCTTCGCGGTGCTTTTGATCATGATGGCAGCAGAAGGCGTCCAGCCTGCCAGCCTGATAAAGACCTGTGTATCGGTGTCGGTTTTCGCCACGTAACGCACGTCCAGCACCGGGCTGCTGCCTTCCGCTGACCAGCTGGCTTCAGCATGATCTTTCTTACGCTGTACATGAATCACCGCGCGACCACCGGTGTTTCTGCCGTCGATCAGATTCATCAGCGGTTCTCTGTCCGTGCCGTTGTTAAACTGCGACTGGCCGAAGACCTCGATTTCCCACGAGTCACCGACAGTAGGAGAATAAAGGTTAGCCAGTTCGTACCACACGGGCTGACTGGTGTTGTTTTCCAGCAACCAGCGCGAAGTGAGATAGTTGTATTTCAGGCTGCCATCAATCGCGACGCCGTAGGATTCAACGCGGGTCGATCCCATCTCCCAGGCGCTTAACCAGCGATCGCCCTGCTCTGAGTTATCAATCCAGCTCCCCGACTGCAGGTTGGTCTGGCGCGTATTCAGGCGCGAGTGCCAGGCGATAAGCGGGTTTTTGCAATCTTCCAGACTGAGCGCATCAATAATCCACTGACCATTGGAGATATCGCCGGGATTGTCGCAGTGTTCAATCCAGCCGTTATGAATCAGCGACTGACTGCAGCGCGGCAGATTCAGGACCTTGCCACCTTTACAGTGCTGCGCATTGAAGTTGGAAAGCTCAATCGCCGTGCTGTGATCCCAGTTGCCCTTCTTCTGTCCTGACCAGCCGGCCTGAATGACATCACCGGTACAGGCCGAGGCGTACCACTGGTCAATTTTACAGTCCAGCGTATCCAGCAGGCTCAGCGCGGTGCCACCAACGTTGTTGAAACGCAGACAGGCCCCCCGGAAGAATTGCCCTCCCGGACAGGTATTGCGGAACAGGCCCTGCCTGTTCGGCTTCGTATCGGTATTGCCATTGAAAATCAGGTTGGAGATTTCCACCCAGCGGGCGCTGACCTCAAACACAAACGGGGATTGACCATCAGAAACGATGGTGGTCGCCGGGAAGTAGCCGAAGTTGACCATGGCCCCGGAGATACGGAAAAAGCGACGCTGTTCTTCGCCAAAGTCACAGCCTGTCACGAAGAAGGTGCCTGCCGGGAACTGGACACAGATAGGCTGATCGCTCTGTTGCGACCACTGATACATGGCTTTAATGGCGGGCGCGCTGTCGGTTTTGCCGTCGGCGATCGCGCCGAAGTCAAACAGCGACAGCCGGTTATAGTCATCCACCACGCGGCGCCAGTGAAAGCCGTCGCCGCTGAAAATCACGCCCTGATCGTCCTGAGCGGGTTGAAAACTGCCAACAAACTCACCGCCGCCCACTTCCAGGCCGGGATGCCAGCTCTTCAGCTTAATCTTTGCCCCTTCAAACAGCGGCCGCGTTTTACGCAGATCATCGACAGAAGGAATTTCCCCGATGAGCTGATAACCGGCAGGCTGCGCCAGACGCTGACTAAAAGCGGCCTGACCCGGCTGACTGACATCCGGAATGTTGAATACGGTCTGTCCGTTGCTGTCCTCCAGCGCCATGGCGTGCGACGGATTAGCGATAAGCGCCGCATTGTCTTTGACGAACTGATCAAAATTGCCTTTGTTCAGCGTAATCGGCTGGGTGATTTGCGCCAGATTGCCGTTGGCATCACGCAAAAAGACCGGAATCTGGTTACCGGGCTGGCGGGCATCGCTGCCTGCTTTGCCAATCCACAGCTTCCCCTGAAAATTTTGCCAAAACTGCGGTGGCATGGCGTACACATTTTCAGGGGTAAGAATGGGAACATCCCCTTTCGGGATCGCCGTTGCATCAACCGATTTCAGCGCCAGACCCGTATTTTTGGCGGCGTAGCTGGAAAACGTGCTCACGGAAAGCGCACCGACAAGGGCGGAGGCTGCGGTTTGCAAGACTTCTCTTCTTTTCATGCAGTAAATCCCGTCGTCATGAAGGCTGTAAACTCAGCCATAAAAGGTGTCCCATGAGGCACAGCAAAAATGAGCATCTCCAGCCCGTTTACACCAGCGCCAGCCAGCTTTGTTTAATCTGTTTGCCGTCAAATTTCAGCGCAGTGTGTTGGGTTTTTTCGCTCATGGCGTAGAACAAGGCATCATCGCTCGCCAGTTGCTCCATCCGCGCCAGAAATTCGCTTTTCTTGTTCATTGGCACCAGGAAGCCGTCTTCACCGTGATTGATGATCTCCTGAGGACCCGTCGGGCAGTCATACGCCACCACCGGCAACGACCACGATTTGGCTTCCAGCAAAACCAGCGGTAAACCTTCATAACGCGAGGTCATCAGCGCCATATCGCTGTCGCGATAGTAGTCGTTGATGTTGCTGACTTTGCCGACGAACTTCACGCTGGAGGTGATGCCCAGCACGGCAGCCTGATCGTGCAGTTGCTGGCGCAGCTCGCCGTCACCGGCAATGACCAGGGTCCAGTCTGGATGGGCTTTGGCAAAGTCGCGCCAGATATCCAGTAGCAGGTCAAAACCCTTTTGATTGTCCAGACGGCCGACTGCCAGCGCCTGGCGATGACGCGAGGTGCGTTGCCAGGCTTTGTATACGACCGGGTTGGGGATAGTCTGGCTGGGAATGTGCCAGCGCTGAAAGACCTGATGATCTTTATCCGTCAACACAATCACGCGGTCGTAGTAGCGCAGAAGCAGGAATTTGAGGAATTTAATGGGCTTGCTAAAGGAGTTGATGGCCACGTGCTCACAGGCATAGGCTTTGAAACGTTTCTTTTTAAACGTCATCAGATTCCAGAACGCAAACATCACGCTCAGGCGGCCCATGCTGATCAAAAACACGGTATCAAAGCCTTCCTGCTGGATACGTGCCACCGCACTTTTAATCGGGTTACTTTCCCCTTCAAAGCTGACGATGCGCTTAACCTTTTCAAACGGGTAAAACGGCTGACCGTGCCCTTCCAGCGAGTAAATGGTGACGTCGTGCTCATCACCGAGGCATTCCGACATAAAGTTGCAGATATTCTCGGTGCCGGCATACGAGTAAGCGTCTTTGATCACCAGGACGATTTTTTTCATGAAACGTTATCCACCTCAAAGTTTACAGACAATCCTGCCGATCGGCTTAACGGTGTTTCAGGCTAAAAAGCACACCGTTCACCATATACCAGGCGTAATAGTAATAGATTTTTAACGGATTGTTTTTATAGATAATTCTTAATAGTTCGAGGTGCCATTTCGCGGCTTTATTTTTATTACGCGACAGAGAATCGCCCAGCTCATAATAATTCACCAGAATTGTCTGAATTATCCTGGCCTGTTTATAACGGCTAAACAGTTCGTAGAGGAAAAGGAAGTCTTCATGACCTTTGCGCTGGAAAAAAATACCGCCTGGTGGACGGCGAAAGCACACGGAAGAGAAGCAGACACGGTACTGTTTTTTTACGAAGTTGTCCTGCTGTAAATACGGCTTCGAGTAGCGGATATCGTGGTCAGCTTTGCGGGTTTTATAATGATATTCGGTAATAACCAGATTATCCCCATCGGCTATCGCCTGCATCTGCTGACGCAGTTTATCACTGTGCCATTCATCATCGCTGTCCAGAAAAGCAATGATCTCTTCTTTGGCCGCGCGCAAGCCGACATTGCGGGTTTCGGCTGCGCCCATGTTCACGGCATTGTCCAGAATCGTAATACGCGGATCCTGGCACTGTTCTGTTACCCAGGCGAGGGAGTCATCGGTGGATTTATCGTTGATCAGATAGAGGTGCCAGTCCTGATAGGTTTGATTTAACACGGACTGCACGGCGCGTAATACCGTCTGGCGGGCATTATACATAGGCATCACGATGCCAACGGTACCAGAGTGATTAGTCATTTTCATACCTGAATAAATAAAAAGACGGAGCGACCGGGAGAGGCTTCCGGCAGCACAGAAACGTCACAACATTTAAGAGAATCAGGAAAGTGCCTTTTCACCGCCAAAACGCGCTTTCAGCTTGTCTTTCACGCGGTTGAGGAAGTAGGTGCGATTGTCTTTATTAGTGAGCAAGAAATAGCGGGCAAAACTCACGCTCGCCATCAGGGCGTTGCCATCCATTTTGTAGCGCAGCGGCAGCTTAAAGGCTTTATAGGTGTGAATATCACGCGCGGTAAGGTGCGGCTTCATGGTATCCAGCCAGAACAGGGAGTACTTGACCGATTCCCCTTTGTGCTTTGAACCGAACGAGGTCACCAGATGATAATTAGCCAGCGGCGCGTCAATCATCTCGAACCGGTAACCCATCCGATCGGCACGGATACAGAAGTCATAATCCTGATGGCGAATAAAGCGCGCATCGAACTGAATTTTGGCGGCATCTTCACGCTTCAGCACAATCGTGCTGGTTTGAATGAAGCCATAACAACCGAACAGATATTCCGCCACCGTTTCATTTTCAGCAGGCGGCTGCATCGGCATGACTTTCAGGAACGCGCCGTCCTGATAGATATTCACCTGGCTGAAGATAATGGTCTTGTCTTTGCCCTGCGCCTCAAGTTGGGCAATTTTTTTTGTGACCTGCAGCAGCTTATCGGCGTGCCATTCATCGTCGGCATCCAGGAAGCTGACATAGTCGCCCGTGGCCAGTTCAATGCCTTTGTTACGCGCACCTGCACCATTCAGCTTGACCTCTGACAACACCAGGTTGATGTCCAGGTCCTGGTAACGCTCGCTGCGAACCACCTCGGCGAGCGCGGCGGCATCCGCCGATTTGTCATCAACGATGATGACCTCGAAATGACGATACGTCTGTGCTTTAACGCAATCCAGCGTCGTGACAATCGATTCTGACGCGTTATAAGCCGGAATTACGATGGAGAAACGAATGTCCTTCATTGCCAGCACCTCATTAAAATAGTTCAAAAATAAACAATTCAATCGACAAAGGTCGAAGAAAAACCTGTGTTCTGACTGGCAACCGCCCCTGCGTGACGCCTTTCACGGCAGGACAATCGCCGGGTTGATTAGCGAGTCAACCAAAACTCCTGCGCCACTTCGTAGCCGACAACCGCCTGTTTGGTGGAGATGGTGTTGTAGTAGAGGTAATAGAGCAGGAAGAAAACCAGCATGCCAAACAGTGCGGGCTTCCAGACGCGCCTGGCCTGAAAGATGAGCGAGGTCAGGATAATCGGCTCGACCTGTTGCAAATAGTTGGACAGACGTGAACCCGACGGGAAGTTGTACAGGAAGATCCTGATCGCCCCGCCGATAGCAAAACTTAAAATCAGCAGATAGTTAAGACGGTACTGGGCGTAATTTTCGCGCTTCAGCTCTTCCGTCAGCATGAAATAGAAGAAAATAAACACCAGCATGATGTTTTTCAGGTTCGAGACTGACAGGATACTGCCATCCATTGCGTAGGACGGGTCATTGTTATAGCCCGATGCCCTTTCACCCAGTGACCCCAGATGACCGGCAATCAGCGCGATAAAGCTGGAACCGCCGACAACGGAGAGCGGCAGACTGAAGAGAATGATAACCACCGGCCACCAGCGCCAGTCACGAATAAACAGGAACGGCACCAGCGTCACCACCATAACGGCGGTGTTGTGGCTCATAAATGACAGAATAAAAAAGGTAAATGCCCACCAGTAACGCTTGAGGTAAATGGACCACAGCACACCCAGGAACAGCGCGGAGCTCAGGCCAAAGCGAATCTGGTTTATGTCTTTGTTAATAAAGATGTGCGCGGAATACAGCGCCAGCGCCAGCACCGGATAGGGTGACATCTTCTTAAAGAAGTAGGTATTTATGGAAACTGCAATGGCACAAAACACAAACAGAAAGACGCTGGCATTGTGCGAAAACAGGCTGGTCAGCCAGGCCATGGCGAAAATCAGCGGTTCGTAACGGAAAAAAGCGACGGTATTAAAAAAACCGTTAATCTGGATACGTCGTACGAAATCCTCGAAGAAACTCCGGTACTGAAAGTCATCCATGCCGGTGCCCAGACCGCGAATACCGCCGAAAACAATCAAAATCATAGCAGCAATACAGAGCAGCCAGGTTAAAGCATAATTTGTGCGTTCGTCTTTTTTAACCAGGATTTCGAACAGCGAAAGCAGCAGCAAAAACCCTGATATTGACCAATATGGAGCCATGGTGTGATTCCTTTAATCCACAAGTTCACATGCCAACAATGGCCAGCGCTGATGCCCTTCCAGGGGGCTGTCTCAGCGGGTCTGCGTGAAAGACCAGGGCATGTTGATGATGAATTCTGATGATTGACGTGAGATCGTCGCTTATTGTGCGTTCTATCCAGAATCATCTGTGCAAATCGTTGCGTGTCGTCATCGCAAGCCAGCGATCAAAAGGGGCGGTGAAACCCGCCCCTTCTCACTTAGCGCTTAGCTTTTCGTGGGTTTACCGTATTCGTAGTCGTAGTAGTCGTAGCCGTAACCATAAGAGTTAGCGGCTTTGCGTACCACGGCGTTCAGAATCACCCCTTTAATTTCGATACCGTTCTGGGCAAAGCGTTTGAAGCTGACATCCACTTCTTTCGTGGTGTTAGTTTCGAAACGCGCCACCATCAACGACGTACCGGCCAGTTTGCCGATAATGGAGGCGTCGGTAACGGCCAGAATCGGCGGTGTATCAATCAGGACCAGATCGTAGTTTTTGCTTGCCCAGTCCAGCAGTTCACTCATACGGCGATGCATTAACAGCTCCGACGGGTTCGGCGGCACCTGACCACGTGGCAGGAAATCAAATCCGTACGCGCCCTGCTGAATCATGGCCGGGCTAAACTCCGTTTTGCCGGACAGGACGTTTGACAGCCCGGATTTGTTATCAGCACCCAGCAGTTCGTGGGTATAACCCCGGCGCATGTCACCGTCGATAAACAGCACTTTCTGACCGGCTTTGGCCACCAGCGTCGCCAGGTTGACACAGATAAAGGTTTTACCAATGCCCGGGCTGGCCCCGGTAATCATCAGGATGTTGTTTTTCGCCTCCATCATGGCGAAGTGCAGGCTGGTACGCAGGCTACGAATCGCTTCAATGGACAGATCGGTCGGGTTACCCAGCGCCAGCAGCGTCTCATGCGGATCGGTTTTCACCTTGTGGCCACGACGTGCCAGCGCTTCGGTGTCTTTCTTACGCTGCCAGTCGGAGAGCGGTACGCTGGCATAGACGTTCATGCCCAGCTCTTCCAGCTGTTCTGGATTTTCGATGCCGTGATGCAACAGGGCTTTAAGCAGAACCACGCCCACGGAAACCATCAGGCCCAGGATAAAGCTGGCGGCGATAATCAACAGCTTCTTCGGTGCTACCGGTGCGTTAGCGGTGGCCGCCTGGTCGATGATGCGAACATCACCCACGGTACTGGCCTTGCTGATGCTCAGCTCTTGCTGACGGTTAAGCAGTTGCATGTAGATTTCCTGGCCTGACTGCACATCGCGGGTCAGACGCAGAATCTCTTGCTGGGTTTTCGGCATCTGCGCAATTTTCTTGTTTAACTCAGCCTGCTCATCTTCCAGCGTTTTGCGCTTCTCAAGCAGCGCACGATAGGTCGGGTGATCTTTGGTAAACAGCTGCGACACTTCGGCTTCACGGAAGGTCAGCTCGTTAAGCTGGCTCTGTACGCTGACGGAAGAATCCAGTGCCGATTTCGCTTCCAGTGAGAGGTCAACGGATTCATTCGCGCGGCGGAAGGCGTTCAGCTTATCTTCAGCCTGATCCAGTTTGGCCCGGACTTCAGGCAGTTGCGTTTTCAGGAACTCCAGGCTTTTCTCCGCCTGCTCAGATTTACGCTGAACGTTCTGCAACAGGTAGTTGTTGACGATCTGATTCAGCACCTTACTGATCTGATCCGGGTCTTCACCCACATACTGCAGGCCCAGCACGCCAGTATCTTTTCCTTTATCCGCGACGGTCAGGTTAGACAGGATGCTGTTAATCGCCTGCAACTCGTTCAGTTTGGTGACGGTAAATGTGGTGCCGGGCTCAGCATTGATATCGCTGACCAGCATGCTGACATCACCGTGTTTTTCAAACTGCCCGACTTTTCCTTTAAACAGCTCATCCCCGTCAGCCGAAACGGTGTAGCTGTCTTTTCCGGTCACTTCCAGCTTAACGCTGCGTTTGTCGATAGTGCGTGGGATCTCCAGACGGGAAACCGCGACCTCGCCCGGTTTATTGCCCATCAGGCGCGACAGACCTTTACCGATAACCGGGAAATAGTTCTGTGAGACCACCGCGTCCAGACCGAGGTCCTGAACGGTTTTGCCCAGCACCATGCGTGATTCCAGAATCTGAATCTCAGTGTCAGAAGCAGGCGTGGTCGGCATCAGCGTTTGCAGTTCATTCAGAACGGTGCTGGTGTTCTTTTGCTCGACCTGAACCATCGCATCGGCGCTGTAAATGGGTGTTGCAAACAAGGTGTAAAGGGTTGCCACCAGCATGAAAAAAGCGGTCACAGCGACGATCACCCACCGGTGATCAATCAGCTGTCCCACAAGGTGTGCCAGATCCCATCCATTCGATTCCTCGCGTGGCGCGGTCATGACTTTATTTTTACTATTCATGGATAATCCCAACTATCGGCTTAAAACGCTGACCCATTTCTGAGTGGCGTGTTCCAGTAACCCGTAAACCTCTTCAAAGGCCTCACGGCTTTTTCTGTACGGATCCGCAATTTCCTTCTGATCGAGCCAGTGCCCAAGCAGCATCGTTTTGCCACGCGCTGCCGGGTCAATGCGGTTAACCTGTTCAATGTGGCGCTTTTCCATCACCAGAATCAGGTCATATTCCCGACACAGGTTGGCCGTTAACTGTTGGGCCTCGTGCCCTTCCAGTGACAACCCGTTATCGGCCGCGACGTCAGAGGCGGTTTTATCCGCCGCGTGCCCGACGAGGGCACCCAGACCGGCTGAGGCGACAGAGAGTTGCGGCAGCGCACGTTTGAACAGGCGCTCTCCGGTAGGAGAGCGGCAGATGTTGCCTACGCAGACGACTAACACAGACTTAATCATGGCGAAACCTTAGTTCGACCAGTTGCGGATGCGTTGTGCGGCCTGCGTCGCATCGTTAACACCGGCTATGGTTGGTATCAACTGCGATATCACGCGGTTCCAACGCGTCAGCGGCGTCGAGGTCACGTAGACGATATCGTAAGGTTCGAGTTGGAATTCGGTACCCATCACCATCGATGCAGCATCTTTGGTGTTCAACTGGTAAATATTGGCGATCTTGTTGCGGTCTGTGCCGCGTGTCGGACGGATAACAAAGACACCGGTCGCATCCGACGTGGTCTGATCCATGCCCGCCGCATTGCCCAGCGCTTCTGCCAGCGTCATGCCACTGCGATCCATCTTCAGGGTGGCCTGCTGTTTCACTTCACCCATAACGAAGACTTTCAGATCGTCGTTGCGCGGCACATACAGAATGTCACCCGGATAAAGCAGATGGTTTTGGCTCAGATCGCCATTCTGCATCAACGCCTGCAATGACACGCGCTGTTCGCGGCCATTATGCGTCAGAACCACGTTGCGCCAGTCGGCGTCCGCAGCCAGTCCGCCCGCGGCGTTAATTGCGTCCAGGATAGTGAGCGGAACGTTGGTAATAGGCTGTTGACCTGAGGTGGTCACCGCACCGGTTACGTAAGTTTTCTGTGACTTAAAGGAAGCAATGCTGACGTCAACCTGAGGACTTTCGATGTACTGTGCCAGGCGACGCGCGATCTCATTACGCACTTCCCCTACGGTCCGGCCTGCGACACGGACCCGACCAATATAAGGGTAGAAAATGGTGCCATCTGAATGGACCCAGTTACCGGTGTCGCTTGCACTGCGGTACTGACCAGCGGGCGTGGTGAGTTCAGGGTGATCCCATACGGTCACGGTGAGCACATCACCAATGCCGATACGGTATTCATAGTTCTGAATCTCATTTTGCAGTGACGGGTTGGCTTGTGCTACCAGTGGCTTAGGACGCATTCTTTCCACCAGGCTCGGCGTTAACGGATACACGTTAACGTACTTGTCGATGTCAAAGTTGTTGTCCTGCTGCTCAATGACATCTTTTCCCGAAGTGGATAAATTTTGCCCCGGCACGACGGTACAGCCGGCCATAAACGTGGCAGATACCAAAACAGGTATCATCTTCATTTTCATTGTAATCATTTAGATCTTCGCTATCAGTTAATGTTTGATAGAGGCAAGTACGCCGCTGTGTAAGCGCTCAAAAAAAGTAAACTATCCTGACTCAGGCACTGAACATGTCGTTCATTATTCTTAGCTCCTGTCTTTTACCGATCGCGCGCTTTACCCAGAAAGAAATAAAGCAAAGCAGAACATGGCTGTTTATCAATGCCGTACCGTTTTTTTTTAGAAAAATGTACCAACCCGCTCCCCTGTCGTGTGCTGTCAGAGAGAGGCTGGCACCTTTTTCCTGCGGTTAATAAGCACCATCACGCTTAAGCACGACACCGACGGTTTTGAACAAAATGGCGATATCGTTCCACAACGACCAGTTTTTCACGTACCAGGAATCGAAATAGACGCGCGTTTCATAATCTACGTCGTTACGACCACTGACCTGCCACAGTCCGGTCATGCCGGGTTTGGCCATCAGGTAGTAATCCACGTCACCGGCGTAGCGTGCCAGCTCGTCTTCGATGACAGGACGCGGTCCTACCAGACTCATATCACCCCGAACGACGTTCCACAGTTGCGGCAGCTCATCCAGGCTGGTTTTACGAATGAAGTGGCCGACTTTGGTAATGCGTGGATCGTTTTTAAGTTTGAAATCTTTATCCCACTCAGCACGGGCGACCGGATCGGTACGCAGCACTTCCTCAAGCACTTCTTTGGAGTTGATCACCATCGAACGGAATTTCAGGCATTTGAATTTACGGCCATTCATGCCCACGCGCTCATGACCATAAATCGGTGGACCGCCATCCCGGCCGACCAGAAAACCCAGCACCAGCAGCGCGGGGAGCAGCATGACGATGATAGACAGTGCGCCGACAATATCGAACACGCGCTTCAGGAAGCGTGACGTACGCTTAGCCAGGTTATTCTGCACGCGCAGGATCATGACTTCATGGCTGAAGATGTAGGCCATATCGGTACCGTACAGCGGTACGCCGCGCAGCGTCGGAATGACAGAAACGGAGCGACAGTTGTGCATAGCCAGTGATTTCAGCCACATATCACGGTACTGGCTTTGCTCGAATTCCACCGCCACGATGAACTGGGTGTCCGCATTGGTCAGCTTCCATACGTCCTGTTCGTCGCGCAGAACGGGAACGCCCGACATGACGTCCTGAGGGCAGGTCCCATCAACGTCGTAGAAGGCAATGACATCGAATCCCATGACTTCTTCACTTTGCAGCGCTTCCCACGCTTCCTGGGCATTTTTACTGCTGCCGATAATGATGGTCTGTTTTTTCCACAGGCCATAATTATTTAAGACGCGTTTAAAAACGGAGCGACAGACAGGAATAATCACCAGCGTGATAAGCCAGGTCAGCAGCCAGACAAAACGGGACATCTGCCACTGAGACAGTGCCGTAATTGACAGTTCAATAACGGAAAAAATAAGAATGGTACGAAAAATTTCTTTTAATTCGAACCAGAAAGGTTTGCGATAGGTGTAATGACGCAGTCTGACCCAGAACCAGCCCACGCAAATTACTGACAGGCAAATGTGGGTAGCAATTTTTAAATTTAATTCCCGGTCAGACATATCCGATAAAAGAGACGGAGATGTCAAATTAATTAGCATCATCGCGATAAATAATGCCGCGTTGAAACATATTAAATCAGAACAAGCCAATAATAATTTGGTGATAAGACTTTTAAACGTAAAATGGTTATCGCGCATATTTAACTCTTTATTTTATTTCCTTAACCCACCACGACCAGACCCTGAAGTGAACAGTACTGATGTTGAGCCTGAAGCGTTTCTGAGGGGAGCTCCTGCGGCATTTACGCCATTGTCATTGACTATGAAAACAATAATCCCGTACTCAATACCAACAGATTACTCTGACTTTACCCACACAGGACTGATTAAATATCAAACCACAGCGGCAAATCAGGCACGCTACCGCCCTTGGCTGTCGGTGCCAATACCGCCTTGATAGCCTCGGGTTCTCCCTGCGCCACAAATGAAGGCGCACAACGCATCCCTTGCCGAATGCGTTTACATTCCGCTGCTTACCCTGACGGATGATTGCGCAAATTACAGGTTCAGACGCAGGCGTTAACTAACTCGTTGCTATACTAGTTATTACTGGCCTGTTTACAAGTGGACCCCGCCATCACCGGACTATTTTAGGAAAAAGACTACCAGTAATAAGTATTGAAGCCGCTCATTTTGGGTGCCAGGGAAGAAAAAAATCAGATTTATTCCATGTTGGCACCAGGATTAATCGCATAAGAAATTCCTCTGAATGGCGAGTGTAGTGACATTAATCTGCAACCTTTATCCCTTACCGTCCTTCCCGCATTAATCATTTCGTCCATTAATTCGCCTGTAATTAAAGTGGCCTGTGTCTAAATAAAGCATAAAGCGCCTGTCATTCCGCTATTTGTCCCGACGCCGTCTGTCCACTATCATCAGACAAAGCTTATTTTTAGACATTCAGGTGAATAACGCATGCTGGAGGTAATGACCGATCCCTCATTGTGGGCAGGTTTAGTAACGCTAATCGTTCTGGAGCTGGTGCTGGGTATTGATAACCTTGTGTTTATCGCTATCCTGGTGGAGAAACTGCCTGCGGCGTTGCGCGACCGCGCGCGCATTATTGGTCTGCTCATGGCGCTGGTTTGTCGCCTGCTGCTGTTAGCCTCGCTTTCCTGGCTGGTAACGCTGACTCAACCTTTATTCACCTTCGCGCATCATGCCTTTAGTGCGCGTGATCTGTTGCTGTTGTGCGGGGGGCTGTTTTTGCTGTTCAAAGCGACCACCGAACTTAACACACGACTTGAAGGCAGCGATGCGGAGGACACTCAACAAAAGGGCGGCGCTAAATTCTGGCCCGTCGTGGCACAAATTGTCGTGCTGGATGCCATTTTTTCTCTGGATGCGGTGATTACCGCCGTCGGGATGGTCAACGATCTGCCGATCATGATGGCGGCGGTCACTATCGCCATTTTACTGATGTTGTTAGCCAGTAAACCGCTGACGCGCTTTGTTAACAACCATCCGACCATCGTGATTCTGTGTCTGAGCTTTTTGCTGATGATTGGTTTCAGTCTGGTGGCGGAAGGGTTTGGTTTTGCGATTCCCAAGGGCTATCTGTATGCCGCGATCGGTTTCTCCGTCGTCATTGAAGCCCTGAATCAGCTGGCACAGTTTAACCGCCGTAAAGTGTTGTCAGCTGGACGGCCCCTTCGCCAGCGCACAGCTGAAGCCGTGCTGCGGCTGCTGCGTGGTGAAGCGGAACAGGCCGAGCTGGATACGCAAACCGCTTCTATGCTGGCTGACGGTGAGTCTGTTGCCCTGTTTAACCGGCAGGAACGTGTGATGATTGCCAGCGTGATGGGACTGGGGCAACGTCGTATCGACACAATTATGACCACGCGCCATGATGTTCAGCACATTGATTTAAGCGACGACCCCGACGTCATTATGGCCGATCTTGATCGCAATCAGCATACGCGCATCGTTATCACCGAAAACGGTAATGAACCGCTTGGTGTTGTCCATGTTAACGATCTGCTGCATCAGTCGCTGCATCGGCATGCCCTGGATCTGCGTAGCCTGATCCGTCAGCCGCTGGTCTTCCATGAGCGCATAACGGTGTTACAGGCGCTGGAGCAGTTCCGCCAGGCACAGACGCATTTTGCGTTTGTGGTCGATGAGTTCGGGTCGGTAGAAGGCGTGGTGACGCTGAGCGATTTAATGGAGGCGATTGCGGGCAATCTGCCGAACGAAGCCGATTCAGAGGCGCGCCACGACATTCAGCCTGACGGCGCAGGCGGCTGGATTGCCAATGGCCATATGCCACTGGACGATTTGGCCCTTTACGTCACGCTGCCGCGAGAAAACACACAGCATTACCACACGATCGCAGGTTTAATGATGGATCGCCTGCAACATGTGCCGCAGGAAGGCGAAGAGATTCAGCTTGGCGAATACCGGCTACGGACTTTACAGGTCGACCAGCATCGGATTCAGAAGGTAGGGATTGTACCTCACGTCGACGGTGCGGCGCTGAAAGCGTAATTCAGCGCCGGCTGCCGACGGTGATTACGGGTGCGTACTGTTCTTGTCTTTTGCCTGTTGACGATCGAGCCACTGATTGAGGCGGGATTTTGCCTCATTCTGTAGCCTGTCACGCATGACATCATCTACCGGCAGCGTATATTGCGGATTAGCCCAACTGCCATAAATACGGAACGGAATCACCTGGTCGGACAGCGCGGCCACCAGGTTTTCGTCGCCGCGCCAGTCGCTCAGTGTCAGGCCCAGCGTCACATCCAGCTGTTGCTGCACCAGATTGATACGCCCCTCGCCGCGCAGCGTCAGCGCCTTCCCTCCACCGTCGAGATGACTTAACGTCAGCAGCCCATTTTTCATGGCCAGTTGTCCGCTCACCTGCTCAATGCCCTGTCCGGACGCCTGAGAATCACTGCTGACACGGTCGCTGACACGTGCCACGGCACTGCGCACCATTTGCTGTAAGTCGAGCTGGGCCAGTTTCAGATCATGCGCCTGGATATCGGCCTTGCCCTGCCAGCTGCGTTTTGCATCCGCAAGCGTCAGATTTTCACCCGACAATTCACCTTTAAGGCTCAGGGTTCCCTGCAGCGACGGCGGCAAGGCCAGCGCTTTTAATAAAGGCTGGATAGCTATCTGGTTCAGCACCGGCGTAAAAGCGACCTGCGTAACAGGCTGACGAATGTCGATACTGCCCGGTACAGAGAAGCTCCCCTGCCCCACATTGCCTGATAATGTACTGAAGGTTACCAGCCCCTGTTGATTAACCGCTTTGAGGGAGAGTTTGGTCAGGTTCAGGCCACGCCAGACCGCGCTATCGGCCTGCAGCGACAAATCAAGATCAATGTCGTTAAGCGGGGAGTCTGCATTGGTCGGTTCAGGCTGGTCCGCGATGACCGGTGCCGGGGCAATCTGACTGTTTTGTCCACTCATCTGCTGGGTCAGGGTCGAGATAAACAACAGATTGTCCATATTGAGTGCGCTGGCATGAAGATCCATCGCCAGCTTTTGCGGCGGCGTAAGTTCGCCTTCAGCGCGCCCGCTGAGCACGCTGTCGTTAGCGGTCAGCTTAAGATTGCTCACGTCAAAACGATTTTTATCCAGGTCCCAGTTGCCCTGAAAGCTCAGCGTGCCTTTAATGCCCTCTGGCGGCAGGCTCGCTCCGGTCAGGTTATAGTCGACCTGCGCCACCTGGCCGCTCAACTGATGCGGATAGCGTGATTTGTCCAGTTGCCCTTTCAGCGTCAGGACAGCGGTGCGTTGGTTACGGGTCAGACTGGTCGTCAGGCCGATCGTGGCGATTCTGGACTGATCCTGCTCCATATCCAGATTAAGATTACGGAAGGTAAAGGCGTCCCCGCCCGGCTGCTGCCAGATAAGCAGGCTGTCGGACAGTTGCAGATTGTCGATGTCAAACGACCAGCCGGCAGACGAGGTGGGTTCGCTGTTGTGGGGCGCGCGCGGCGCGTTCTCAGGTGCCCGCGCGGCGCTGTCTGGCGTGACCCGCACGATGGCATTTTTTAACATCACCTGGCTTACGCTGAGCTGATGGGAAAGTAACGGCAGAAGATTAACATCCAGACGCATGTTATCGGCAGAAACAACCGGTTGCGCCGCTCCGGGTGCCGTCAGGCTCATCCGTCCGGCGAGAATGCTGAGTTTCGGCCACACATGCCAGCGCAGGTCGCCATCGATAGTGAGTTGATAACCGCTACGCTGTTCGACCTCTTGAACCATGTAACTACGGAAGTCGTTAGGGTTCACCAGCATGATCAACGCCGTTAATCCCGCTACGACCACCACCAGTAGAATGGCCAGCGTGGTTATCACTCTTCTCATCACATCCTCATGAATTAATCTTTGTCGATACGACTGGCATCAGCACCCTGCTGGCCACGATATTTTGCATTCTCACGGCGATTATAGGGACGCGCTGCCGGACCGGAAAGCGGTTCAAAGCTTAGCGCACCAATCAACATGCCAGGGCGCAACGCCAGAGGCAGTTTGCCTGAATTATAAAACTCCAGCACGATACGGCCCTGCCAGCCCGGATCGATACGGTGCGCAGTGACGTGAACCATTAGCCCGAGGCGGGCAAGTGAAGAACGCCCGTCGAGCCAGCCCACCAGATCGTCGGGAATCGTGACAGATTCCAGCGTTACCGCCAGCGCCAGTTCGCCCGGATGCAGAAAGAACGCCTCACCTTCCGGCAACACGATCTCATCGCTCATGACGCGATCCAGCGCAGCACTGACCTCGTGCTTCGGGCCGCTTAAATCAATAAACGGCGCGGTATGTCCGCTGAACGTCCGGAACTGATTGCCCAAACGCACGTCCACTGTTGCACCATTGATATGTTCCACGGTTGGCCGTGGGGTAATCGCCAGTTTTCCGGTGTCGAGCCAGGCTTCAATATCGCGGTCGCATAATCTCATTACGGTAACTCCATGAAGTAAGTGTAGCGAACAGGGCGCATCTGTGCTTTTAACCTGTTCGCGTCACGCCTTTTGAGACGTAAACTACTCGAAAAACTGATTAATCTTGGCCTTCAGAATATCAATCGCGATGCGGTTTTTACCACCGCGCGGCACGATGATATCCGCGTACTGTTTTGACGGTTCAATGAACTGCAGAAACATCGGGCGTACCGTTTTCTGATACTGACTCATGACGGAATCCATTGAGCGACCGCGTTCATTGACGTCGCGCTTCATTCGGCGCATCAGGCAAATATCCAGCGGCGTATCGACGAAAATGGAAAAATTCAGTTCCTGGCGTAACCGCGCATCCGTTAACAACAGAATGCCTTCAAGAATAATGACTTTTTTGGGCTTGAGATGCAGCGTCTCTTGCGTGCGGGTGTGCTCAACGTAGCTGTAAACCGGCAGTTCAATGTCCTGTCCTGCTTTGACAGCGCGCAGGTGCTGTAACAGCAAATCATGATCCATCGCGCTGGGATGGTCATAATTGGTCTTAACCCTCTCTTCCATGGTGAGGTGACTTTGATCTTTGTAATAGGCATCTTCGGGAATAACACCGATGTGTTCATCACCCACCTGATCGCGAATTTCACGATACAGGGTACTGGCGATTAAACTTTTACCGGATGCGGATGCACCTGCAATGCCAACGATCACGCACTGATGGGACTTGTCAGTCATACTTTTAAAAACCTGATACTGGAGCCAGAAACTGTACGCAAACTGCGCACCCAGTTAATGGGGCTGAACGGAGAGGGTGATTTGGCGCTAAGTATAGGGATTTCGGTCTTTTGATGCCAGAGAAATGGCATGGCCGGTTTTCAGACTTTCCCCTTTTAACTCGAATGATTTCATCGATAAACTAGCCCTCTCAGACAGCATGACGATGCACAGCACGTATCAGGTCTTACAAACCTGAACAAAAAGGGCCTGGGGCCCGAAAAAAATAAAGGAAAACTATGCTCTGGAAGACCCTCACCTATTTTGGTGACAGTATGTTGTTAATTCCCACGGCGGTGATTATTGCACTGATTTTACCGTGGAAAAGCGATAACCGGCGCACCGTATGGTACTGGCTTTTTGCCTTTGGCCTGGCGGGGCTGGTCGTCAGCCTGTCAAAAATTCTCTTTCTGGGCTTTGGCATTGGCAGTGCCCGTTTTAACTTCACCGGATTTAGCGGCCACAGCGCCATGTCTGCCACCCTGTGGCCCGTGATGCTCTGGCTGATATCCGGACGCTGGCCGAGCCTGTGGCGCGGTTTCGCCATTGGCGTGGGCTATATGATCCCCTTAATGGTGGGGTTTTCCCGCCTCGTCATCCATGCCCATTCCCTCAGCGAAGTCCTGACCGGACTGCTGTTAGGCTTTACACTGAGCACCGCTTTTTTGCTTTCACAACGCGAAACCGCATTAAAAGGGTTTAGCTGGCCGCAGATTGCCGCCGCGTTGCTGGTGCCGGTGCTGCTGCTGGGACATGGACGCATCGCCACCACGCAGCAGTTTCTTGAGCACTTTTCAGCCTGCCTCGCGGGCCTGGAAAAACCCTATACCCGTGCCGACCTTTTTCGTTGAATAAGGCGAGACGGGCTCGCCTCACAGACGAGCCCGTCAATCGGTCAAATAACGCAATTTAATGATTTCCCCCCTTTTTTCTCCAACAAATGTGCTAGCATTCTTCAATCAGGATGGCTATCTCGTCACCTGCCATGTCAATACCTTGTACCCTGCTGGATCGATAAATGATCGTTGATGCGCTGGCTTCGTCAGATAAATCACCTAATTCGTGGCTTCATGCCTGCGGGCTTGGCCTGGTTTCGTTCGTCCTGACCTTGTTCTGCCTTGAACTGATCGTAGTGAGCGGCAAGATTTCGCCTTTATGGTTTTCCACCGCCTTAATGACCGTGGTGGTGTTTCGCTGCACATCACGTCAGTTGCCGTTGTTCCTTGCGGCCTGCCTGATTGGCACCGCCGCAGCCAATGCGTTTGTCATCGGTCCTGCGCTTTCAAATTTAAAATTTGCCCTGTTGAACCTTTTGCAGGCGGGCATCGGTGGCATGCTGCTGCGCGCGTTGCTTAACCGCGAGGCACCGCTGGTGTCGCTGCGCGACTGGCTGCGCTTTGTTTTTGCCACCGGCGTGATTTCGCCACTGATTGGTGGCGTACTGGCGCTGTGGGTTTTACAGGTTGGACAACAGGCCTCTTTCGCCTTCTTTTATACATGGGTGATTTCGGAAATCATCGGCATGCTCGCCCTTGGGCCGGTTCTGCTGCTGCTCTCCTGGCCCTTGCCTAAGGGTTACCTCAGGCGCGCCTCGCTGTTTGAAACACTTTTCAGCCTCGTTCTGACGCTGATTGCCAGCTATTTGTCGCTGCGTTTTTTGCCCTGGCCGTTTACCTTCATTTTGGTCGTGCTGTTCTGGTGCGCTGTTCGACTGCCCAAGGTGGAGGCGTTTGTCCTGTTCTTTCTCAACGCCAGCTTTATGGCGCTGCTGCTTTCTTTAGACTGGATAATCGTCACGCCTACGACGACGAATTACGCCATGATTGTCAGTTGGCTGCCGTTTCTGATGGTCTTAATCCCCTGCCATATTATGTCGCTGGTCATGGATGCGTTCCGCCATGAAACGCGTCATATCAGTGAAAGCGAAACGCGTTTTCGTAACGCCATGGAGTATTCCGCTATTGGCATGGCGCTGGTTTCACCCGAAGGCCGCTGGCTTCAGGTGAATAAATCATTATGCGACACGCTGGGTTATCCCGAGTACGAATTAAAGAACCTGACTTTCCAGCAGATTACGCATCCTGACGACCTGGGTATTGACGATGGCAAAATGGATAAGCTTCTGGCTGGCGAGATTTTGTCGTTCACGCTGGAGAAGCGTTACTTCCGTAAGGACCATGAAATCGTCTGGGTGCGGCTGACGGTTTCGCTGGTACGGGACAGCGAACAACAACCGCTCTATTTTATTGCGCAGATTGTGAATATTTCTGAATTAAAACAGAGCGAGTTGGTCAACCAGCGGTTAATGGAACGTATCACGCTGGCCAACGAAGCGGGCGGCATTGGCGTGTGGGAATGGAACATGAACAGTGGAGAAATGCTGTGGGATAAACGCATGTACACATTGTTCGGTTTGCAGTCGGATGAAGTGCCCAGCTTCGACTTGTGGATCAAACTGGTGCATCCCGACGATCGCGCATTTTGTGTGCAGACCATACAGCAGGCCATTGAAGAAAGCAGCGCGTTTCAAATGGAGTATCGCGTGATACGCGAAGAAGGACATTACTGGATACGTTCTCAGGCGAATCGTTTACTCAGTCAGGAAGGCCGGATCGAGCGCATACTGGGCGTTGCACAGGATATTACGCCGCTGCGTAACCTGAACGAAGCCCTGTTTCAGGAAAAAGAGCGCATGATGATTACGCTCGATTCCATCGGCGAGGCCGTCATCAGTACGGATCAGGCCATGCGCGTCACCTTCATGAATCCGGTGGCTGAAAAAATGACTGGCTGGTCACAGGAAGCCGCGGTCAGCAGACCGGTAAGTGAACTGCTTCACATCACCCATGGCCGTCACGGCGCGCCCGTGGAAAATCTGATGATCAACCCCACGCATTCTGAAAAGACTGCGCCCTATCTGTCTGAAGAGTGGGTGCTTCACACCCTGAATGGTGAGCACATTGATATCCATTACACGATAACGCCGCTGAAATCGGAATCGGGAACTGAACGCGGCGCGGTGATGGTCATTCAGGATGTGAGTGAATCACGTAAGGTCATGAAACGATTGAGCTACAGCGCGCTGCACGATACGTTAACCCGCCTGCCCAATCGCGCCAGTTTTGAGTTGCAACTGAAGCGACTGCTGTCCGATGCCGCTGAACATCAACATCAGCATGTACTGGTGTTTATTGACCTGGATAAATTCAAAGCGGTTAACGACAGCGCCGGGCACGCCGCCGGGGATGCACTGCTGAGCGAACTTTCCGATTTAATGCGTCATCACCTGCGCAGCACCGACTTTCTCGCCCGTCTTGGCGGGGATGAATTTGCCGTGCTCATGCCTGAATGTCTGGTGGACCAGGCCCGTGATGTGGTGCAGCGTATCGTGCGTGCAGTCAACGACTATTGTTTTGAATGGCTGGGCCGGGCCTATCAGGTTGGGGCCAGCGCAGGCATGACACAAATTTCACCGAATAATTGTCAAAGCAGTGATGTGTTGTCCCAGGCCGATATTGCCTGTTACAACGCTAAACGCAGCGGCCGCGGGCGCTACATGGTGTACGAACAGCATCCGCTGGCCCTGACCGGCAGCCACCATTCGCTGGATCAGGCAACCCTTGATGCCTTGCAGGTGGAACTTCAGGTCTGGGCTGTCGCACCGCCAGGCAAGCCGCACTCTGCCAGCGTCTGGTTGATTGAAGTACAGTTATTTACCCGGGAAGGACTGCTGGTGGATGAACATCTGCTGCGTAACAACCTGACTGACGCGGCGCTGAAACAGCGGCTGGAAGACAATATCGTTGAGGCTTTTTTCCGTCATCGCATTGCGGCTATGAGCCAAAAAGGCATTGCCTTAATTTTGCCCGTGGATGTTAACGCGCTTTATAATCCGGTTTTCGTTGAGAAACTTTGTGTCCGTTTTGCAGAATCCGGTCTGGCGAACAGTAACAGCGGTATCGCGCTGCATGCCGCCAGCGTGTTATCGGGCGGCGAGCAGCTTTTGGCTACACTGATGAAACTGCGCCAGGCAGGCTGTCGCATCGTGCTGCAACAGTTTGGCCGTAACCTGGATGCGTTTAATCAGTTAACCGGTAAAGTGGTGGACTGCCTGATTCTGGCACCCGAGCTGGTGGCGAACCTGCATAACAATCTGATGGATGAAATGCTGATTTCCATTATTCAAAGCCAGACCAATGAACGCAATATTATATTGCTTGCGGGGCCAGTCTCCGTGCCGGCCGTTCTGACCACGCTTACCAGCCTGGATGTTGACGGAGTCTGGGGCAGTGCTGTTGCCGAGCGCCAGCCGCTCAGCAAACTGAGTGAAGATCACCTTTTTGCGATTCGCTAATTCTGCCGCTCGCCGCTTGCCTCACCTTTACAGCTGCGCTAAAGTCGCCCCCTTTTTCCTGCCTGGGGGCGAAAAATGTTCATTGGATTCGATTACGGTACGGCTAATTGCTTGATTGCGGTCAGCGAAAAAGGCACACCACGACTGTTAACGCTGGAGAACGGTCAACGCCTGCTGCCATCGATGATCTGCTCCCCGACACGTGAAGCCGTTACGGAATGGCTTCATCGCCATCATCAGGTTGCCACGCCGGACCAGGAAAGCACGGCGCTGTTGCAACGGGCGCTGCGCTATAACCGTGAAGAAGATATCGATGTTCTCTCCGATAGCGTGCAGTTCGGTCTGACCGCGCTTCAGCACTATATGGTCGATCCGGAAGATGTCTGGTTCGTGAAGTCGCCGAAGTCCTTCCTGGGCGCGAGTGGGTTAAAACCCCAGCAGATCGCCTTCTTTGAAGATTTAGTGTGCGCCATGATGCTGCATATTCGTCAGCAGGGCGAAGCACAGCTTGACCAGTCAATTGAACAGGCGGTAATTGGCCGCCCGGTGAACTTTCAGGGACTGGGCAGCGAAGAGGCCAACGCGCAGGCGCAGGGCATCTTATTGCGTGCCGCTAAACGCGCGGGCTTTCGGGAGGTGGAGTTTCAGTTTGAGCCGGTCGCGGCGGGGCTGGACTTTGAAGCCACACTCGAAAAAGAAACCCGCGTGCTGGTCGTGGACATCGGTGGGGGAACCACCGACTGTTCGATGCTGTTGATGGGGCCGCAGTGGCGTCATCTGTCAGACCGGCGGGAAAGCCTGCTGGGCCATAGTGGCTGCCGCGTGGGCGGTAATGACCTGGATATTATGTTGGCGTTTAAAGCGTTGATGCCGCTGCTTGGCGCGGGCGGGAAGACACAAAAAGGCACGGCCTTACCTGCCCTGCCCTGGTGGAATGCCGTCGCCATCAACGATGTGCCTGCACAAAGCGATTTTTACAGTACCGTCTGCGGCAAACTGTTGCGCGATCTGGTACGGGATGCCGAAAATCCTGCCGCCGTGGCACACCTGTTAAAAGTCTGGCAACAAAAGCTGAGCTATCGTCTGGTGCGTACTGCGGAAGAGAGCAAAATCGCCCTCTCCGACCGCCCTGACTTCGCCGCCGCACTGGATTTTATCAGCGCGGATTTACAGGCCGATATCAGCGTGGCAACCCTGCAGGACGCGATCAGCCAGCCGCTGGAGAAGATCCTGGAACAGGTACATCTGGCGCTGGCGACCAGTCATATTAAGCCGGAAGTGATCTATCTGACGGGCGGTAGTGCACGTTCGCCTCTGCTGCGCGCTGCGCTGCAGCAGGCCCTGCCAGGTACACCGATTGCTGGCGGAGATGACTTTGCCTCAGTGACTGCTGGTCTGGCGCGCTGGGCTGAGGTGATGTTTGCCTGACAGCGGGGGGAGTCGAATAAAGTGCAGCACTCTCGGCGGGTGAAATCGCCTGAAGGGGCATTTTGGCTTCGGCTCCCTTTCCTTCGTTTGCCTTTACCGCGAAGACGTCAGGCTGAGCTGTTTTGGGATGCTAACCCATTGTTGTGATGTCGGCGGGTGAGATCGCCAGAAGAGGCACTTTGGCTTCGGCGGTCCTCGCGCCGCTCACGCGGTGCCTTCAGGTCGCTCAGCGCTGCGGAATACCTCGCAGAAAATGCCCCTTCTGGCTTTGTCAGTTTGTGCGCGGGTAAAGCGACACAGTATGTGAGCCCGTGCTTTCTTTTGCGGTGAAGGCAAAACGAATGCAGTGCCTGTCCTCAGAAAAAAGCCCTTCTGCCCTTTAATCTTGAGCGGGGTTAAAGCGGCACCATGCGTCAGCCGGTTCTGCCGCGTTAAGGATAGCGCCCAGTCCGGCAATACACGTTACTGACGGACCCGGCGGTATCGAAGATGATGCTTATTCCTCTTCGCACCGCGCCCCCTTGCTCAGCGCTCAATGTCTCAGCAGGCATAACGTAAGGTTAAACGCTGACCTTCTTCATGCTGCGCACGGCTGCGTAAAGCGCTGGGTGATGAATGTGTCATCTTCCTGAAGGATAAGTTGTTTTTAATCCTGTATTTCCTGGTCAGGCAGGATATGATCCGGCGCGCTGTGGTCAGCGTAGTCCGCCTTGTTTCACATCAAATCTGACTCTTTGCCAACGCCGTTTTTTCAAAAAACCGACAAACTTACGGTGCGCTGACAGATATCCTTAATTCCTTCAAATTTTTACCCGCAGGGACGACTACAATTCGTGGTTTGCAGGCTAACGTTTACGCCCGCGTCCTGGAACGATATCGCTGGAGAGCAACAATAACAATGAACAACCGACATCCTGGAATGAAAAAAGGCCTGATTTTAGCGGTGGTTATTGCCGCTGCTGCAGGCGGTTACTACTGGTGGAAGCATCCAGCCCAACCCGCAGGCAACGAAACACCCAGCCAGTCAGAACACGGCAAAAGAGGCAACGGCGGGCATAAAGCGCTTGCGCCCGTGCAGGCTGCCAGCGCCGTGACAGAAAGTGTGCCGCAATACCTTAGCGGTTTGGGTACGGTGACCGCAGCCAATACCGTCACGGTACGCAGCCGGGTAGATGGTAACCTGGTGGCGATCCATTTCACGGAAGGTCAGCAGGTCAAAGCCGGCGATCTGCTGGCAGAGATCGATCCGCGTCCCTATCAGGTCGCCCTGATGCAGGCTCAAGGCCAGCTGGCGCGCGATCAGGCTACGCTAGCGAACGCCCGCCGTGATTTAGCCCGTTATCAGAAGCTGGCGAAAACCTCGCTGGTATCCCAGCAGGATCTGGATACGCAAAACGCGCTGGTCAGTGAAACCCTGGGCACGATTAAGGCCGACGAAGGCAGCGTTGCCAGCGCACAGCTGAACCTGACTTACAGCCGAATTACTTCCCCGATTGCGGGTCGCGTCGGCCTGAAGCAGGTTGATATTGGCAACTACATCACCAGCGGTGATACCAATGGTCTGGTGGTGATCACTCAGACGCATCCGGTGGATGTCGTCTTTAGCGTCGCCGAAAACAATATCAGCCAGATCATGCAGGCGCAGAAAAGTGGCGAACCGTTGCTGGTGGAAGCCTGGGACCGCAGCAATCAACATCTGATTGCGCGCGGAAAACTGCTCAGCCTGGATAACCAGATCGACGTCACGACAGGGACCATTAAAATCAAAGCGCGTTTTGATAATCAGGATGACCTGCTTTTCCCTAATCAGTTCGTCAACGCCCGGCTGAAGGTGAATACGTTGCAGGATGCCGTCGTGATTCCGGTAGCTGCGTTACAGATGGGCAACGAAGGCCACTTTGTCTGGGTGATTAACAGCGAAGATAAGGTGAGTAAGAAAACCGTGACCGCCGGTTTCCAGGACAGTCAGAAAGTGGTCATCAATGCCGGACTGAGCGCGGGCGACCGCGTGGTAACGGATGGCCTTGACCGCCTGACAGAGGGGGCAAAAGTGGAAGTGGTTGCAGCACAGAGCAGTGCAACTAAACAGAGCCGCGCCAGCTTGCCATCCAAAGGAGAGTCAGAGTAATGCAGGTTATGCCTCCTGACCGCAGCGGAGGACCGTCACGCCAGTTTATTCTGCGCCCGGTCGCGACGACGTTACTGATGATTGCTATTCTGCTGGCGGGGATTCTGGGTTACCGCTTTTTGCCGGTGTCAGCGTTACCCGAAGTGGACTATCCGACCATTCAGGTTGTTACCCTGTATCCCGGTGCCAGTCCGGATGTGGTGACGTCGTCGATTACAGCGCCTCTTGAACGTCAGTTCGGTCAGATGTCCGGTCTTAAGCAGATGGCCTCGCAAAGTTCTGGCGGCGCCTCGGTGGTGACGCTGCAGTTCCAGCTCTCGCTGCCGCTCGATGTCGCAGAACAGGAAGTCCAGGCGGCGATTAACTCTGCCTCTAACCTGCTGCCCAGCGATTTGCCGAATCCGCCGGTTTACAGCAAAGTTAACCCGGCGGATCCGCCCATCATGACGCTCGCCGTCACCACCACCAGCATGCCTTTAACCCAAGTACAGGACATGGTGGAAACACGCGTCGCGCAGAAAATTTCCCAGGTGACCGGCGTCGGCCTGGTCACGTTGACCGGCGGCCAGCGTCCCGCTGTGCGCGTTAAGATGAACACCCAGGCATTAGCCTCTATGGGCCTGACCAGCGAAATGGTGCGTACGGCGATCACCAACGCCAACGTAAATTCCGCGAAAGGCAGTCTTGATGGTCCGACCCGCTCGATTACGCTGTCAGCCAACGATCAGATGAAATCGGTCGAGGATTACCGCCAGCTGATCGTCAGTTATAAAAATGGCGCGCCAGTGCGGCTGGCCGATGTGGCTACGATTGAACAGGGTGCCGAAAACAGTTGGCTGGGTGCCTGGTCTAACCGTGAACCCGCCATCGTACTGAATGTGCAGCGCCAGCCGGGTGCCAATATTATTGCAACCGCCGACAATATTCGCGCCATGCTGCCCGGGCTGATTGCCAGCCTGCCCAAATCCGTCGATGTGAAACTGGTCACCGATCGCACCACCAATATCCGCGCGTCCGTCACCGATACGCAGCATGAGCTGATGCTGGCAATGGCGCTCGTGGTGATGATCATCTACCTGTTCTTGCGTAATGTGCCTGCGACCATCATTCCGGCCGTGGCTGTTCCGCTGTCGCTTATTGGCACCTTTGCGGCAATGTATTTCCTGGGCTTTTCCATCAATAATCTGACGCTGATGGCGCTGACCATCGCCACAGGCTTTGTGGTGGACGATGCCATCGTGGTGATTGAGAATATCTCGCGCTATATCGAAAAAGGGGAAAAGCCGATGACAGCGGCCCTGAAAGGGGCAGGCGAAATTGGCTTTACCATTATTTCGTTAACGTTTTCACTGATTGCGGTATTGATTCCGCTGCTGTTCATGGGCGACGTGATTGGTCGCCTGTTTCGCGAATTTGCGGTGACGCTGGCGGTGGCAATTCTGATCTCAGCGGTGGTCTCGCTCACCCTGACGCCGATGATGTGTGCCCGCATGCTGAGCGCCGAGTCACTGCGTAAGCAGAACCGCTTTTCCCGTGCCAGCGAAGCGATGTTCGATCGCATCATTGCCGTTTATGGTCGTGGGCTGCGCCGGGTGCTGAATCACCCCTGGCTGACGCTGTCCGTGGCGCTCGGCACGTTGCTGCTGACGGTTTTGCTGTGGATGGCCATTCCGAAAGGTTTCTTTCCGCAGCAGGACAACGGCATTATCCAGGGAACGCTGGAGGCACCGCAGTCGGTATCCTACGCCAGTATGGCGCAGCGGACACGCGATGTTGCCTCTGTGATTATGAAAGATCCGGCTGTGCAGAGTCTGACCTCGTTCGTGGGCGTGGACGGCACCAATCCGTCACTCAACAGCGCCCGATTGCAGATTAACCTCAAACCGCTGGATATGCGTAGCGAGCGTATTCCGGAGATTCAGCAGCGGCTGCAAGCGCAGATCAGCAAAATTCCTGGCGTCACCTTGTGGTTGCAGGCGGTGCAGGACCTGACAATTGATACCCAGGCCAGCCGAACGCCGTATCAGTTTACCCTGCAGTCCGGTTCGCTGGATTCGCTCAGCACCTGGGTCCCTGCCCTGCTTAACGCCCTGCAGAAACACCCTGCGCTACGTGACGTCAGCAGTGACTGGCAGGACCAGGGGCTGGAAGCCTATATCAAAGTGGACCGTGACAGTGCCAGCCGGCTGGGCATCAGCATGGCGGACGTAGATAACGCGCTGTATGACGCCTTTGGTCAGCGGCTGATCTCCACGATTTATACCCAGGCGAATCAGTACCGCGTGGTGCTGGAACAGGACAACAGCACCATGCCGGGCCTGCAAAGCCTGGACGGTATTCGTCTGAACAGCACTGACGGTGGCAGCGTGCCGTTGAGCGCGATCGCCAGCATTGCCCAGCGCCATGCGCCTTTAGCGATTAACCACCTGAGTCAGTTCCCCTCCGCCACCTTCTCTTTCAACGTGGCGAAGGGCTATTCGCTGGAGGATGCGACCAAAGCGATCAACCAGGCAGAGACGGAACTGGGGATGCCGTCAGAGGTGATGACGCAGTTCCAGGGCAGCACGCTGGCTTTCGAGGCTGCCCTGACCAGTACCGTCTGGCTGATTGTGGCGGCAGTCGTGGCGATGTATATCGTGCTCGGCGTGCTGTATGAGAGCTTTATCCATCCCATCACCATTCTCTCCACGTTGCCCACGGCGGGCGTCGGTGCGCTGCTGGCGCTGATGATAAGTGGGAATGAGCTGGATATTGTTGCCATCATCGGCATCATTCTGCTCATTGGTATTGTGAAAAAGAACGCCATTATGATGATCGACTTCGCGTTAGCGGCGGAACGTGAACAGGGCATGAAGCCCTATGATGCGATTTATCAGGCCTGCCTGCTGCGTTTCCGACCGATTCTGATGACGACGCTGGCCGCCCTGCTGGGTGCATTACCGCTGATGCTCAGCACTGGCGTGGGTGCAGAGCTGAGGCAGCCGCTGGGGATCGCCATGGTCGGCGGCCTGATTCTGAGCCAGATTCTGACGCTGTTTACCACGCCGGTAATCTACCTGCTGTTTGACCGCCTGGCGCATAACCTGCGTCGTCGCCTGGGTCAGACGGAGGCGCAGCCGTGAAGTTTTTTGCTTTGTTTATCCATCGTCCGGTCGCCACGACGCTACTGACGCTGGCCATTGCGCTGGCGGGCATTCTGGGCTTCCGCCTGCTGCCGGTGGCGCCGCTGCCGCAGGTGGATTTTCCGGTCATTATGGTGTCAGCGTCCCTGCCAGGAGCCTCGCCCGAAACGATGGCGTCTTCGGTCGCCACGCCGCTGGAGCGCTCGCTGGGCCGAATTGCAGGCGTCAGTGAAATGACCTCGACCAGTTCGCTGGGATCGACCCGCATTATTATGGTGTTCGATTTTAATCGTGATATTAACGGCGCGGCACGTGATGTACAGGCGGCCATTAACGCGGCGCAGAGCCTGCTCCCTACCGGCATGCCGTCGCGTCCGACCTACCGCAAAGCCAACCCGTCTGACGCGCCGATCATGATTATGACGCTGACGTCAGATCTGTACACGCCAGCCCAGCTTTATGATTATGCGTCGACACAGCTGGCACAGAAGCTGTCGCAGATTAATGGCGTGGGCGATGTCACCGTGGGCGGCAGCTCGCTGCCCGCAGTGCGCGTGGCGCTCAATCCGCAGGCGTTATTTAATCAGGGCGTGTCGCTGGATGCGGTGCGTCAGACCATCGCTAACGCTAACCAGCGCCGTCCCCAGGGCGCGCTGGAAGACGGGCAACAGCGCTGGCAGTTACGGACCAACGATGCATTACAAACCGCCCGGGAATACCAGCCGCTGATCGTGCAATACAACAACGGCGCAGCAGTACGGTTGTCCGATGTCGCCACCGTTGAGGACTCCGTGCAGGATGTGCGCAACGCCGGTATGTCGCGGGGCAAACCGGCCGTTTTGCTGGTGATTCGCAAAACGGCGGATGCGAACGTGATTGAGACGGTTGATCGTATTCGCGCTGAACTGCCCGAACTGCACGAAATCATCCCGACGGCGATCGATCTGCAGATTGCCCAGGATCGATCACCCACCATCCGCGCGTCGCTCGAAGAAGTGGAGCAGTCGCTAATTATCGCCGTTGGCCTGGTCATTCTGGTGGTGTTTGTTTTCCTGCGCTCAGGTCGCGCCACGCTGATTCCGGCGGCGGCCGTGCCGGTCTCGCTGATTGGCACCTTTGCCGCCATGTATTTGTGCGGCTTTAGCCTGAACAATCTGTCGTTGATGGCGCTGACCATCGCCACCGGCTTTGTCGTGGACGATGCCATTGTGGTGCTGGAAAACATTGCCCGTCATGTTGAATCGGGCATGAAACCGCTGGCCGCCGCGCTCAAAGGCGTGCGTGAAGTGGGCTTTACGGTGCTGTCGATGAGCCTGTCGCTGATCGCGGTCTTCCTGCCGCTGTTGATGACAGGCGGATTGATTGGCCGCTTCTTCGCGGAGTTTTCCATCACCCTGTCGGTTGCTATTCTGATCTCGCTGTTTGTGTCCATCACGCTGACGCCTATGATGTGTGCTTACCTGCTGAAACCCCATGCGCCGCGCAGTCAGCCGCGGCGACGGGGCATTGGCCGCCTGCTGCTGGCGGTACAACAGGGTTATGCGCGCTCTCTGAACGTCGTGCTGAACCATGCGCGCTGGGTCATCCTGTTGCTCGTGGGCACTGTCGCCCTGACGGTGTGGCTGTTCATCAGTATCCCTAAAACCTTTTTGCCCGAGCAGGATACCGGTCGCCTGTCCGGCTTTATTTCTGCCGACCAAAGCATTTCGTTTCAGGCGATGCGCGGTAAGTTGCAGGACTTCATGAAAATCGTGGGGGCCGATCCGGATGTCTCAAGCGTGGTGGGCTTTACCGGCGGCATGCGCACCAATATGGGCCTGATGTTTATCTCCCTGAAACCCTTGTCCGAACGCAAAGATAATGCACAGGCAGTGATTGCCCGCCTGCGTACCAAGCTGGCAAAGGAGCCCGGTGCCAACCTGTATCTTAATGCGGTGCAGGATATCCGGGTGGGCGGTCGCGAAGCCAACGCCAGCTATCAGTATTCTCTGTTAACAGACGATCTGGCTGCGCTGCGCACCTGGGAACCGAAAATTCGTCAGGCCTTTACCGCCCTGCCGGAACTGGCCGACGTTAACTCCGATCAGCAGGATCAGGGCAGCGAAATGGCCCTGACGTATGACCGGGCCAGCATGGCGCGGCTGGGCATTAATGTTTCCGAAGCGAATGCGTTGCTCAACGATGCGTTTGGTCAGCGTCAGATTTCCACCATCTATCAGCCGCTGAACCAGTACAAGGTCGTCATGGAAGTGGATCCGCGCTATACCCAGGACATCAGTTCACTGGATCAGATGTTTGTGATTAACAGCGACGGCAAACCCATCCCGCTCTCCTGGTTCGCCAAATGGCAACCGGCCAACGCGCCGCTGTCGGTTAATCATCAGGGCTTGTCTGCCGCGTCAACCCTCTCCTTTAATCTGCCAGAAGGTGTGTCGCTGTCCCAGGCATCCGAGGCGATCGATCGCACTATGACGGCGCTTGGCGTACCGTCCAGCGTGCGCGGCAGCTTTGCCGGCACCGCACAGGCGTTCCAGCAATCGCAAAGCAGTCAACTCTGGTTGATGCTGGCTGCGGTTGCGGCAGTTTATATCGTGCTGGGGATTCTCTACGAAAGCTATGTGCACCCGTTGACCATTCTTTCGACGCTGCCGTCTGCGGGCGTCGGTGCCCTGCTGGCGCTGGAGCTGTTTGATACGCCGTTCAGCCTGATTGCCTTGATCGGGATTCTGTTGTTGATCGGGATAGTAAAAAAGAACGCCATCATGATGGTCGACTTTGCGCTTGACGCAGAACGCAACGGCAACCTGAGTGCCCGCGAGGCGATTTTCCAGGCCTGCCTGTTACGCTTCCGCCCTATCCTGATGACCACGCTGGCGGCCCTGTTTGGCGCGTTACCGCTGGTGCTGACCAGCGGAGACGGCGCCGAGCTGCGTCAGCCGTTGGGCATTACCATTGCCGGCGGCTTGATCATGAGCCAGCTCCTCACGCTGTATACCACGCCGGTGGTGTACTTAATGATGGACAAACTGCGACGTAAAACGCGCACCCAGATGATGAATGCCACTCAGCATTAAGGGGTAAATATCATGCAGAGCGTCACGGTCCGCTGGCAGTTGTGGATTGTTGCCTTTGGTTTTTTTATGCAGACGCTGGACACCACCATCGTCAACACGGCGATCCCGTCCATGGCGCACGATCTGGGCGTGAGCCCACTGCATATGCATTCGGTGATTGTGGCCTATGTGCTCACGGTGGCGGTGACGCTGCCGCTGAGCGGCTGGCTGGCGGACCGGTTTGGCGTGAGAAATATCTTTTTTAGCGCGATTGTACTGTTCAGCGTGGGATCGCTGTTGTGCGGCCTGTCAGGCACGCTGAATCAGCTTATCATGGCGCGTGTGATTCAGGGGATTGGCGGGGCCATGATGGTGCCGGTAGGACGGCTGACGGTAATGCGCATTGTACCGCGTGACCAGTATATGTCTGCGATGACCTTTGTCACCCTGCCCGGCCAGATTGGGCCGCTGCTGGGGCCCGCACTGGGCGGTGTGCTGGTGGAATATGCCAGCTGGCACTGGATTTTCCTGATTAACATCCCGGTCGGCATCATCGGTGCCGTCGCCACGTTGAAGTTACTGCCGAACTACGCGATGCCGCCGCGACGCTTTGATTTTGTCGGGTTTGTCCTGCTGGCCGCCGGAATGGCCACGTTAACGCTGGCGCTTGACGGTCAACGCAGTAGCGGCGGCTCTGCCTTGTTACTGGCCGCGATGATCCTCATCGGCACCGGCTCTCTTCTGTTTTATCTGCTGCATGCGCGCCAAAACGACAGTGCGCTTTTCAGCCTGAAGCTGTTCGACAACCGCATTTTCTCCATTGGCTTACTCGGTAGTCTGATTGGCCGCATCGGCAGCGGCATGTTGCCCTTTATGACGCCGCTGTTCTTGCAAATCGGCATGGGCTTCAGCCCGTTTCATGCAGGCTTGATGATGATTGCCATGGTGCTGGGCAATATGGGCATGAAGCGTGTGGTTGTCAGCATTGTTAACCTGTTTGGCTATCGCAACGTGCTGGTGGGTTCAACCATAGGCCTGGCGCTGGTGGTCTTGCTGTTTCCACTGGTGGCGATGCTCGGCTGGACAGTCATGCTGCCGCTGGTGCTGTTTCTGCAAGGCATGGTGAATGCGATTCGCTTCTCTTCGATGAACACGCTGACGCTCAAGGATCTACCCGATGACCTGGCCTCCAGCGGCAACAGCCTGTTATCGATGATCATGCAGCTCTCAATGAGTATTGGCGTAACCGTGGCGGGCCTGCTGCTGGGCGCGTTTGGTCATGCAACGTCCGGGGAACAGGGTTTAAGCCATCAGGCGTTTATCTGTGTTTATCTCTGTATGGCGCTGATCATTATTCTGCCTGCGCTGGTGTTCTGGCGGGTTCCGAAAGAGATGAGTAAAAGCGTCGATCTGCGACGTCGGAGAAGTGAATGAGATCGTTCCTGCATTTTGGCATCGGTGCCAAATTATTCATGGCCATATTCTCCACCTGCATGCTGGTCCTGATTACCATGCACTGGGGCGTCCGGCTCAGCTTTGAACATGGCTTTGTGGACTATATTAAACGCGGGAATGAACAGCGGCTGAATTTGCTGGGTGCGGCGCTGGCCGATCAGTATGAACAGCATGGCGACTGGGATTTTCTGCGTAATAACGACCGGCTGATCTTCTCGATGCTGCGCTCGCTGGAGCAAAACCCGGACAGCAGTAACCAGTTACCGCCTCACGGCTGGCGCACCCAGTTCTGGGTACTCGATCAGCACTACAAAGTGATGGTCGGCCCGCGCTCACAGGTTCCCCCGGAAGGGATACGTCACGATATTACGCTCAGTAACGGTAAAGTCGTGGGCTGGATCATCAGCTCGCCGCCAGAGCGCCTGACGCGCAGCACCGATATCAATTTTGATCAGCAGCAGCGACGAACCAGCTGGTATATCGTGGGCCTCTCTACTCTGCTTGCCGCCCTGGTCACCTGGCTGATGGCGCGGGGCTTGCTGGCACCGGTGAAAAGACTGGTAGACGGTACGCATCATCTGGCGGCGGGGAACTTAGCCACACGGGTTAAGGTTGACAGCCAGGACGAATTGGGCCAGCTGGCCCATGACTTTAACCTGCTGGCCAGTTCGCTGGAGAAAAATGAAAGTATGCGTCGGGCCTTTATGGCCGACATCTCGCATGAATTGCGCACGCCACTGGCGATTTTGCGCGGTGAGCTGGAAGCCATGCAGGATGGTGTACGTAAACTCACGCCAGACGCGATTACCTCTCTGCAAAGCGAAGTGGCGCTGCTGACCAAGCTGGTGGATGATCTGCACCAGCTTTCGCTCTCTGACGTCGGCGCACTGGCCTATCGCAAGCAGGCCACCGATTTGGTGCAGCTTATTGAGATCAGCGCAGGCAATTTTACCGAGCGCTACCGCAGCCATGATCTAACCCTGAAGCTCGACATGCCGGATGACGCGTCGTTTTTTGGCGATCCTGACCGGCTGATGCAGTTGTTTATTAACCTGCTGGAAAACAGCCTGCGTTACACCGATGCCGGCGGCGTAGTCCGGGTGCGGCTCTGGTATGACGTGCCCTACTGGCACGTCACCGTAGAGGACAGCGCGCCCGGCGTGGAAGGCGATCAACAGGCACAAATATTTGAGCGTTTTTTCCGCACAGAAGGTTCGCGCAATCGCGCCAGCGGCGGCTCTGGCCTGGGGCTGGCAATCTGTAAAAACATTGTTGATGCCCACGGTGGCAGCATCAGCGCCTCGCATGCGGATTTAGGTGGGCTGAAAATCGCGCTACAATTGCGTTATGTTCCTCCCGTTTAGAAGATTATGAACCAGGAAAACACTTACCCGCTAATCCTTGTGGTTGAAGATGAACCCAAGCTGGCACAGCTGATGATTGATTACCTTGAGGCTTCTAACTATCGCACGCATCATCTGGCGCACGGCAACGCGGTACTGGACTACGTTAAACAGACGCCGCCCGATCTTATCCTGCTGGATTTGATGCTGCCGGGTAAAGATGGGCTGACGCTGTGCCGTGAGATTCGCCGTGATTCCGACTTGCCGATTATTATGGTGACCGCGCGCACGGAAGAAATCGATCGCCTGCTGGGCCTGGAGATTGGTGCGGATGACTATATCTGCAAGCCATTCAGCCCACGCGAAGTGGTAGCGCGGGTCAAAACCATTTTGCGCCGGGTGAAGCGATCTCCCGAAGAAGCGCCCGTCGCGTCTTTGCTGAAAGTTCATGAAAGCCGCTTTCAGGCCAGCTGGCGTGATGAGCCGCTGGATTTAACGCCCGCTGAATTTCGTCTGCTGAAAACGCTGTCCCTTGAACCGGGAAAAGTCTTCTCCCGTGAACAGTTGTTAAACCATCTCTACGACGATTACCGGGTTGTCACCGACCGAACCATTGACAGCCATATCAAGAACCTGCGCAGGAAACTGGAAAGCCTGGACAGCGAACAACCCTTTATCCGCGCGGTATATGGCATGGGCTATCGCTGGGAAGCCGATGTCTGCCAGTTGATTTAGATTGACCCAGATCAATTTACTTCCGTTTTCACCCTGCCTACAATTCCACACCTTTTGCAGGGTTTCCCCCTGCACATGCCGCCCAGGCGACATGCTGACCTGACATCAGTGAGCACATCATGAAACCCGAATTACTTTCCCCCGCCGGAACGCTGAAAAACATGCGTTACGCGTTTGCCTATGGGGCCGATGCCGTCTATGCCGGCCAGCCGCGCTACAGCCTGCGGGTACGCAATAACGAATTCAGCCATGAAAACCTGGCGAAAGGCATTAACGAAGCCCACGCGCTGGGTAAAAAGTTTTATGTGGTGGTGAACATCGCCCCGCATAACGCCAAGCTGAAAACCTTTATTCGCGATTTAACGCCGGTAATTGAGATGCAGCCCGACGCGTTAATCATGTCCGATCCTGGCCTGATCATGCTGGTGCGCGAGGCGTTTCCGGCCATGCCCATCCACTTATCTGTGCAGGCTAACGCCGTGAACTGGGCAACGGTGAAATTCTGGCAGCAAATGGGCTTAAGCCGGGTGATTTTATCCCGCGAGCTGTCGCTGGAGGAGATCGCCGATATTCGCGAGCAGGTGCCGGACATGGAGCTGGAAGTGTTTGTGCACGGCGCACTGTGTATGGCGTACTCCGGGCGCTGTCTGCTGTCGGGCTACATGAATAAACGCGATCCTAACCAGGGAACCTGCACCAACGCCTGCCGCTGGGAATATCAGTTGCAGGAAGCCAGACAAGATGACGTCGGCAACATTGTTGAAATTCATCAGCCGGTCAGCGTACAGGACGTGACGCCTACATTGGGCATCGGGCAACCCAGCGACAAGGTGTTTTTGCTGGAGGAGAAAATGAAACCCGGCGAAATGATGAGCGCCTTTGAAGATGAACACGGCACCTACATCATGAACTCGAAAGATCTGCGTGCCGTGGCGCACGTCGAGCGCCTGAGCCAGATGGGCGTTCACTCGCTGAAAATCGAAGGTCGCACCAAATCCTATTACTACTGCGCCCGCACCGCACAGGTTTATCGCAAAGCCATTGACGATGCGGCGGCAGGTAAACCGTTTGATTCTGCCCTGCTGGAAACCCTGGAAGGCCTGGCGCATCGCGGCTATACCGAAGGTTTTTTGCGTCGTCACACCCACGACAGCTACCAGAATTACCAGACCGGCTACTCTGTCTCAGAGCGCCAGCAGTTCGTCGGGGAGTTTAGCGGTGAACAGCGCGAGGGCTGGGCGGAAGTACGGGTAAAGAATAAATTTGTTCTGCATGACAGCCTGGAAATCATGACGCCGTCCGGTAACCTGATCTGCACCCTTGATGCCCTGCAAAACAGCCGTGGAGAACCGACAGAGGTGGCCCCGGGAGACGGGCATCGCGTCTGGATGAAAGTGCCGCCGGAGGTAGATCTGCGGTTTGCCTTGCTGCTGCGTAACTTTGCGCCAGGCCAGAACACTCAGGATCCGCATGCCGCTCACGCCACGGCCTGACAAAATTTGACAAAAGCAAGAACAGGATCACAGACGGCTCGGTTTTACTGAACTATAGTGCTGCCTGCTACCAATGAGTAACAATTATCAGCAGCAGTAACTGGATCCACCTCATTCACCCGCCCGGCTCCCCCGTGCGGGTTTTCTTTTTTCTCCCTTTCGCCAATCATTTTTCTCTTCCGGCTATGCTATAACCACTAACTACGCTTTCGATCTCCAAGGAACAGATAATGGACAAACAATCGCTTACGCTGCTAATCCTGAATGGTAAAGGCGCAGGCAATGACGATCTCCGTGAAGCGATCACGAAGCTGCGCGCCGAGGGCTTTAACATAGCCGTGCGCGTGACGTATGAAAAAGGAGACGGTGAGCGTTACGTGGAAGAAGCCCTTGAACTGCAGGCGGAAACCGTGGTGGCGGGCGGCGGTGACGGCACCGTCAACGAAATCGCTACCGCACTGGCGTCGGTCAACGCGGATGAGCGCCCGGTTCTGGGGATTCTGCCGCTGGGCACAGCGAACGATTTTGCCACCAGCGTCGGCATTCCTGAAGAGATTGAGCACGCCTTGCGCCTGGCTATCCAGGGTAAAGCCTGTGATATCGACCTCGCCCGCGTTAACCAGCATCACTATTTTATTAATATGGCGACCGGAGGATTTGGCACGCGCATTACGACCGAGACGCCGGAAAAACTCAAATCCGCGCTGGGCGGCGTGTCCTATTTTATTCATGGGTTGATGCGCATGGACACGCTAAAACCGGACAGTTGTGAAATTACCGGGCCCGGTTTTAACTGGCAGGGCGATGCGCTGGTCATCGGCATCGGCAACGGTCGTCAGGCCGGAGGCGGTCAGCGTTTATGCCCGTCGGCGTTGATTAACGATGGCCTGCTGGACGTCAGCATTGTCACCGCGCAGGAGTTGCTGCCTACCCTGCTGCATTCCCTGACCGGCGATGAAGAGAATCCCGGCATTATTTCCACGCGCTTATCGTCCCTGACGATTCGCTCACCGCATGAAATGACCTTTAACCTGGATGGCGAACCGCTGACAGGCCAGTCATTTACCATCGATATCATGCCGGGCGCGTTAAGCTGCCGCCTGCCGCCGCAGTGTGCCCTGCTGAGTTAATTCTCACGGGAGCCCTGGCTCCCGGCCTTAATGTAAACAGTTCGTGATTACATTCACAATTCCGCTACTTCAACTTGTATGGTAGTAGCGGGGCGCGTAATTTTTCATCCTTAATGCCAGCATGGCCTGCCGTCCGTCTGCCACAAGGATGCTTTATGCTACACATCGATCACCTTCCTGCGGATGTTCATCTGCCCGCCTATGACCGTCGCCAGCTTAAAACCCGTATAGTGCATATCGGCTTTGGTGCCTTTCATCGCGCCCATCAGGCCTTGTGCACGGATAAACTGGCCGAACAGGGTAGCGACTGGGGAATCTGCGAGGTTAACCTTAACAGCGGCGAGCTGATTCAGGCACTCCGCCAGCAGGACTTTCTCTATACGTTGACCGAAAAAAGTGACGACGCCGTGAAAACCCGGGTCATTGGGGTGGTTACCGCGGCACTGCACGGCAAAACGGACGGCATTGATGCCGTGATTACGGCCCTGTGCCAGCCGGACGTGGCGATTGTGTCGATGACCGTGACGGAAAAAGGCTATTGTCACCTGCCCGCCAGCGGCAATCTCGATCTGCAACATGCGGATATCGTACATGACCTGGCGCACCCCGCACAGCCCCGCTCGCTGCCCGGATTGATTGTCGCCGCCATCCGCCGTCGACGCGATCTGGGTTTAGCGCCTTTCAGCGTGATGTCCTGCGATAACATGCCTGAAAATGGCCACGTCACACGGAATGTGGTGACGCAGCTCGCCCGGCAGCATGATGCGTCGCTGGCGGACTATATTCAGCACAACATCACCTTTCCCTCCACCATGGTAGATCGCATCGTTCCGGCGATGAATGAGGCCGCCTTTGACGCGTTACGTGCCCGTATTGGTTCGTCCGATCCAGTGGCCGTTGAGGCTGAACCCTTCTTTCAGTGGGTGATTGAAGACCACTTTGTCAGCGGCCGACCTGACTGGGACAAGGCCGGTGCCGAACTGGTGGAGGATGTGCTGCCGTTTGAGCAAATGAAGTTGCGCATGCTCAATGGCAGCCACTCCTTTCTGGCGTACCTTGGTTACCTTGCGGGTTATGAACACATCAGCGATTGTATGGCTGACGACGCGTTCCGGGCGGCTGCACGTGCGCTGATGGTTAACGAACAGGCACCGACGTTAACCACGCAGGGCGTGGATTTACCGGCTTACGCCGACGCCTTAATCGCTCGCTTTGCCAACCGCGCTATCAGACACCGCACCTACCAGATTGCGACCGATGGCACCCAGAAACTGCCACAACGCTTTCTCGACAGCGTGCGCTGGCATCTCGCTAACGGCACACCCTGCCCGCTGCTGTTACTGGGCATTGCCGCCTGGATGCGCTATGTCGGTGCGGTCGATGAAAAAGGCGAACCTATAGCGATCCGCGACCCACTTAAAGCGCAGCTGGCCACCTGTGTGGCGGAAAGCGCGGAAGGTCAGGAGCGGGTGCGGGCCTTACTGGGCCTGAAAACCGTTTTCGGCGAGGATCTGGCGGATAATACAGCCTTTGTTGACGCGCTCTCCGCCTGCTATATACAGTTGACGAAAGTGGGGGCACGGGCAGCCGTGCAACAGGCCATCGCACAGGGCTAAGGCGTTTTAACGCGCTGGCGAAATCGGGTTAATGTTAACAGGGACAGAACATGACGCTTTCCTACACCATCACGACAAGTGAACCGGTCAATCAGCAGATTTACCGTTATCTACGCAAAGATATCGTCACCTGCGTCATTCAGCCGGGCGCTTTGCTGTCGGAAAAAGAGGTTTCCGCCCGTTTTCATCTCTCTCGCCAGCCGGTACGTGAGGCGTTCATTAAGCTGGCAGAAGCCGGTCTGGTACAAATCCTTCCACAGCGCGGCACCTTTGTGCGTAAGATTTCAGCGAAGCAGGTCGAAGATGGACGCTTTATCCGGGAAGCGGTAGAACTGGCCGTGATACGCCGCGCAGCGCGGGAAACAAGCCAGCGCGGACTGATGGCGCTGGAGCATAATCTGCAGCTCCAGCGCATCACTGCCGCCCGGGGCGACAGCCAGATGTTTCTCAGCCTGGACGATGAATTCCATCGTCTGATTGCCGAGAGCATCGACTGTATGCTGGCATGGGAAACCATTGAAAACATCAAGGCGACGATGGACCGGGTGCGCTATCTCACCCTGAATCAGGTCGCGCCCGCTGAAACGCTGATCGAACAACATGAAGCCGTTTTTGCCGCCCTGAAAGCGCGCGATGCGGACCAGGCAGAAACCGCCCTGCGTCACCATCTGCAGGCAATGATGTTTTCGCTCGCGCCCGTGATCAGGCAAAACCGTGACTGGTTCGAGGCTGAGTAGCGCGCCGTACAATCGCTGAGCGAAGCCGTTACCACCACTGATGAAAATGATGAACAGGTCCAGTCCCGTGGCCCACCTCCAGCGAATCGGCTGCCAGCAGGGCCTGTTGTAGCCAGGTTTTGGCTTCATTAACCGTCTCCGCCCAGTCACTGTGCCGTGGACGCAGGGCCGCCAGCGCAGCAGACAGCGTACAACCGGTACCGTGCGTATGGCGCGTCTTCACCCGAGGCGTGCTGAACCGTTGCCGCCCCGCTGGCGTGATCAGCCAGTCAGGACTTTCGCCATGATCCAGATGTCCGCCCTTCATCAGCACGGCCTGACAACCCAGCGCCAGAAGGGCATCGCCCTGCGTCAGCATCTCGTTCTCATTGCTGGCCATACGGCATTCGAGCAGCGCGGCGGCTTCGGGCAGATTAGGTGTGATCAGTGACACCTGTGGCAACAGGCGCTCGCGGACACAGGCAATGGCATCAGGACTCAGTAAGGCATCGCCGCTCTTGGCCACCATCACCGTGTCCAGCACCACAAACGGGATTGCCCGGCGCTGCAAGCCAACCGCCACCCGCTCCACGATCGCCGCGTCGGACAGCATGCCAATTTTTGCACTGTCGATGCGCACGTCATCAAGAACGGAATCCAGCTGTGCGCTGACAAAATCAGGATCAATACGGTACACCGACTGTACGCCACAGGTATTTTGCGCCACCAGGGCCGTAATCACGCTGGTGCCGTAAGCGCCCAGTGCGGAGAAGGTTTTCAGGTCGGCCTGAATCCCGGCACCGCCGCTGGGATCGGTACCGGCAATCGTTAAAGCATTGATGCGTTTCACAGGGCGGCCTCCAGTGTCCAGAGCGCGTCCAGAAACGCCGGTGCAAAGCTGCCCGGCCCGGTTGATGCCTGTGCGGCTTTCTCTCCGGCCAGTGCCATCACCCGACAGGCGCTGGCGATATTGACCAGTCTGTCACCCGGCAGGCTGGCAAAGGCGGCGACGACCGCAGACAGTGCACAGCCGGTACCGACCACCCGCGTCATTAAGGGCGATCCGCCGACGATCGACAGGGTACGCATCCCGTCGGTGGCATAATCCACCTCGCCAGTGACCACCACACAGGTCTGATACTCCCGCGCCAGTTGTTGGGCGGCCAGCAGGGCGCTTTCGGCGGCGTGCAGACTGTCCACGCCACGTCCGCCGTCAGCCTGCTGGGCCAGCGCCAGAATCTCGGAAGCATTGCCGCGAATCACGGCAGGCGACTGCATTAGCACCTGCTGACAAAACCGGGTACGCAACGTCAGTGCGCCCACCGCTACCGGGTCCAGCGTCCAGGGCGTGCCTGCCAGATTAGCCGCCTCGATTGCCGCGGCCATGGCCTGCTGGCGTTCGTGCGTTAATGTGCCGACATTGATTAACAGTGCATCCGCGATACCGCTGAACTGCGGCGCTTCCTCGCGATCGATGACCATGGCAGGTGACGCGTTCAGAGCAAGCAGGACATTAGCCGTGAGCATTTGCACCACATCATTGGTCATGCAGTGCACGAGCGGTGACTGACGGCGAAACTGTTGCAGGATGGGCGCGCATTGCGCATCAGAAAGATGGTGCGGTTGATGTGTCATCAGAACTCCCAACCGGCGGACAAGAAGGCGAATGCGGTCAGGCATCAGACTTCCCTACGCTGGCATTATCCAGATCAGGTAATACGGGTTTTTCTCAGCCTTCACAAAGAAGGGCACCCCGAGTCGTGTAGATTACATTTCTTTATTAATTAGTGAGTTATGTAAGTTTACCTGTTTGTATAAGGTTGTTTTTACGAATCTCACTATTGAGCATTGTACCCCAGCCTGTACCCCATTTTGTACCCCACAGGAAAACAAAAAGCTTGATTATTCTTTACCCATGTAAAACGGTTATAGTTAGAATCTATGGACAGAATTAATCATTATTATCGCCAAATGAAGTTTTGAATCATGTTTAGAAAAATAAAGTAGATGCCCTACTTTATTCATTTCTTTCCGCTATGTAATTACCTTCAACAGAAATAATCTGTAGAGACAGTAATTAACTGTTATTTTCTCATGAAACAAGTTTTTTTGTGACCTATACTAAAATCTGAAAGCCAAATCTTATACACATAGGTATAAAATGAAATTTAAAGATAATTTAGAAAATGAAATATTATCTAATATAAAAAGACTGGAAGAAGAATATGATGAAATGATGTACTTCAACAATCCCCCACCAGATATGAACATTGTTGCAACAAAATGGCTGCAACAATATATTAGCAAAAGAACAAATCATGGAGAATAACAATTGAAAAAAAGGGAAATACGTACCAATAGAAAGACGTTGAATAAATCAGTTCGTAAAAAAATAATTTCATCAGATATATCACTGACTTTCTATCAATATGAAAACATTCTATGTAGCGATATGACCTCAGCACGAATATGTAACATATTAAAAGTGCGATTACCAAAAGGATACATAGAGAAGCTAAGAAATAACAAACTTACGAAATACAAGAACTGGTACCAAAAAATAAAAATTAAGCATTTACACAGCCCCCAGTTAAACAACTAATCGCCCCAAAAAAAAGGCCGACTCACTCGCATGAGCCGGTCTTTCTAAAGTTATCAATATAGAGTGTATACAAATGATTAATCCTATATCTATTTTTACCAAATTTAATTATGTATCTACTGAGTATGGCTCAGGAAAAACATATATTTTATGCGAAATAATTAATAATAGGACTAATGGAGAAAATTTTTGATACGATTAAAGATTCTATCCTAAATCAAATATGCTGCCCGACAATGCAATATAGCGTCATCAATAGCAAACAGTACATTAATTACTGAAGGATGACACATTCAAGCTGGGGTGACAATATTTAAGCTTTAATAATAAAGCATCAGAATTTTTCGACTCTAATGCTTCTGAAAATAGCAATAATGCCATTAACTAATGAATTGCAAGTTAAGAAGGCAAAAGAAATAGCTGATGGCAATAAAAGAACAAGACATATATTATAAATTTTTATCATATCCACTAATTAATAGAAAACCATCTTTCATTTGAATTGTTTGTTATAAGAGGATTATTTATGGCAGGAAAAACACAAAATTTTGACAATACTGAATTTAAAAATATAGCTGGTAACTTTAGTAATTACAATGATCTTACGTTAAATGGAAAAAAAATTGTTAACGATATTATTACTAAGTGTTCTGGTAAGAATGGATATCCGCACAAGAAAGTATATTATGTGTTTTTTAATATTTTTGAAGTGAATAAAAACACTATTAAGTACTGGTTAGATTACTATTCAGCTATGTACAAAGAGGATTCACTACCAACTATTAATACTGTACGTAAGTTTCTTACAATCATTAAACAGTTATCTGTAGCATTGGTCACAGCACATAAGAAAGGCGTAAGACTGTTTAAGGCAGCCCAGGATGGACACTATTACTTGACGCCAGTCGATAAGTACGAAATTGATAAGATATATGATAACGGGGCATCAGCACAGGAAATTATTGCAGTACTTCAGCATATGATTGATGATTCTACGAAATAATTGCTTTGCAGAAATATAGCCTTACTTCGCAAGATGAGTACAGACACGACAAAAAAACAGCATGCAAAGGTGCTATTTCATTGATTTCATTAAGGAATAATGTGCCAACCACTATCTTGCGACCTTATATTAATATTAACCGATACTCCGTTAATTCAAAAAATAATGTCTTACTAATATTCAGC